>NZ_JBEXOT010000005.1:0-291419 GCF_040611675.1 Streptomyces sp. NPDC006551 | reverse complement strand
TTTCCCTTTCCGGCGGTTCCGACTCTATCAGATCCTTTCGGGCCTGATTCCCAGTCAGCGGGGTTTGTCTTCCCGGCTGTTGGGCCGTTCCGACGAGTGAGACTTTAGCGGATTCCTTGCCGCCGACGCTAATCGGGGCTCGCGTTCAAACCTTCGAACACGGATTCCACATTTCGCAGAAACACACGAAAGCAGAACGGCACGAAGAAGTGCCGTCAGCTTGAGTGGGTCTTGCGGAATGGTTGTCCGGGGCCGACCGGGGTCGGTGCTCACGTCGGACAACTCGGAGAACACTACGGATCGGTCAATCCCATGTCAACCCGGGTCCTGAGGCGTACTCTCCTCGCATGACTACGCATGCGCGCACCCTTCAGTGGTGGGCCGCCTGACGGCGGCCGCGCACACGCATGCACTCAGCGGCCGCCGCCTCGGCGGCCGTTCGCGTATCCCCCTCCGGGTGCCGGCCGTCGGGTCGGCGGTCGCTCCGACCAGGAACAGCACCGAACCAGGAGTGAGGGAGAGAACGCATGAGGAAGCGGATCTTCAGTGGGGTCAAGCCGACCGGGCATCTGACGCTGGGCAACTACCTCGGAGCCGTACGGCAGTGGGTGGAGGCCGACCAGTACGCGGCGGACGCGCTCTTCAGCGTCGTCGATCTGCACGCTCTGACGGTGGAGCACGATCCGGCGCGGGTGCGGCGGCTCAGTCGGCAGGCGGCCACGCTGCTGCTGGCGGCGGGGCTCGATCCGAAGCTGTGCACCGTGTTCGTACAGAGTCATGTGGATGAGCACACCAGGCTGTCGTACCTGCTGGAGTGCACGGCCACGGACGGAGAGCTGCGGCGGATGATCCAGTACAGGGAGAAGGGCGAGCGGGCTCGGGACACCGGACAGAGTGTGCGGCTGTCGTTGCTGACGTATCCGGTGCTGATGGCGGCGGACATCCTCGCGTACCGGACGGACGAGGTTCCGGTCGGTGAGGACCAGAGGCAGCATGTGGAGCTGACGCGGGACCTGGCCGTGCGGTTCAACCAGCGGTACGGGCATGTGTTCACCGTGCCGAAGGCGACGTCTCCCGAGGTGGCGGCGCGCGTCATGGATCTGCAGGACCCGCGCTCGAAGATGGGGAAGTCGCACGAGAACGCGGCGGGGATCGTCTATCTGCTGGACGACGCGGACACGGTCCGGCGGAAGATCATGCGGGCGGTGACCGACAGCGGGCGCGAGGTCGAGTACGACAGGGAGGCCAGGCCGGGCGTCGCGAATCTGCTCGATCTGCTGGCCGCTTCGACGGGTGGGAACCCGGAAGCGCTGGCCGGTGTATACGAGTCGTACGGATCCTTGAAGAAGGACACGGCGGACGCGGTGGTCGAGCTGCTGAGGCCGGTGCGGGAGCGGCACGCGGAGCTGGCGGCCGATCCGGGGCATGTGGATCAGGTGCTGAGGGAGGGGGCCGAGCGGGCCCGGGGAATGGCGCGACCGGTGGTGGACAGCGCCTATCGGGCGGTCGGCTTGTTGCCGGCCGGGTGACATGACGAGCGGGGGAAGGGAGTGGGCGCCGGGGTGCGGGGACCCCGGCGGGTCGTGGCCGGTCAGCCGTTGCCGGAGGCGAGTTCGCGGCTGCGGTCGCGGGCGGCCTCCAGGGCGGCGATCAGTGCGGCGCGTACTCCGTGGTTCTCGAGCTCGCGGATGGCGCTGATGGTGGTGCCGGCCGGGGAGGTCACGGCCTCGCGGAGTTTGACCGGGTGCTCTCCGCTGTCACGGAGCATCACGGCGGCGCCGATGGCGGCCTGGACGATCAGGTCGTGCGCCTGGGCGCGGGGGAGGCCGAGGAGGATGCCGGCGTCGGTCATGGCTTCGACGAGGAAGTAGAAGTAGGCCGGGCCGGAGCCGGAGAGGGCGGTGGCGGCGTCCTGCTGGGACTCGGGGACGCGCAGCGTCTTGCCCACGCCGCCGAAGATCTCTTCGGCGTGGGCGAGGTGCTCGAGGGTGGCGTGGCTGCCGGCCGAGATCACGGACATGCCCTCGTCGACGAGGACGGGGGTGTTGGGCATGACACGGACGACGGGGGTGCCGGCGGCGAGGCGGTCCTCGATGAAGGAGGTGGGGATACCGGCGGCGGCGCTGATGACGAGGCGGTCGGCGGTGACGTGGGGGGCGAGTTCGTCGAGGAGGCGCCCCATGTCCTGCGGCTTCACGGCGAGGATGAGGGTGTCGGCGCGCTTGGCGGCTTCGGCGTTGGTGACGGGCTCGACGCCGTAGCGGGCGCGCAGTTCCTCGGCGCGTTCGGTGCGGCGGGCGGTGACCAGGAGGTTGGCGGGGCGCCAGCCGGCTCGGATCATGCCGCTGAGGAGCGCTTCACCGATCTTGCCGGTGCCGAGGACTGCGACGGTCTGGGTCATGGCTCTGTTCACCTCGCCGGAGGGGGTACGTGTCGCCATCCTCGCACCGTGCGGGCTCGGGCGGTGCGGGTGTCCGAGGGGCGGTCACGCGGTGGAGTCAGGCGGTGCGGCGTCGGAGGGTGGCGGCGCCGAGGGTGAGGACGAGGAGGGCGCAGCCCGCGACGACGAGGGCGTCGCGGACGAAGTCGCCGGTGACGTCGGGGTGGCGGAGGACTTGGTTCATGCCGTCGACGGCGTACGACATGGGCAGCGCGTCGGAGATCGCTTCGAGGACGGGCTGCATCCGGTCGCGTGGGGTGAACAGTCCGCAGAGGAGCAGCTGGGGGAAGACCACGGCCGGCATGAACTGGACGGCCTGGAATTCGGAGGCGGCGAAGGCGGAGACGAAGAGGCCGAGGGCGGTGCCGAGGAGGGCGTCGAGGAGGGCGACCAGGAGGAGCAGCCAGGGCGAGCCGACGACGTCGAGGCCGAGGAGCCAGAGGGCGAGGCCGGTGGCGAGGGCCGATTGGACGATGGCGAGGAGGCCGAAGGCGAGGGCGTAGCCGGCGATGAGGTCGCCTTTGCCGAGGGGCATGGCGAGGAGGCGTTCCAGGGTGCCGGAGGTGCGTTCGCGCAGGGTGGCGATCGAGGTCACCAGGAACATGGTGATCATCGGGAAGATGCCGAGGAGTGAGGCGCCGATGTTGTCGAAGGTGCGGGGGCTTCCGTCGAAGACGTACCGGAGCAGCAGGAGCATCAGGCACGGGACGAGGAGCATCAGGGCGATCGAGCGGGGGTCGTGGCGCAGCTGACGCAGGACGCGGGCGGCGGTGGCGAGGGTGCGGGATCCGTTCATCGCCGGGGCTCCTCGAGGGGGAGGGCCGCGCGGGCGGCGGCGTCGACGAGGTGGAGGAAGGCGTCTTCGACGGTGGCGGTGTCGTTGCGGCGCCGCAGGGCTTCGGGGGTGTCGTCGGCGAGGATCTCGCCCTCGCGCATGAGCAGGAGGCGGTGGCAGCGTTCGGCCTCGTCCATGACGTGGGAGGAGACGAGGATCGTCGCGCCGCGTCGGTCGGCGATGCGGTGGAAGAGGTCCCACAGGTCGCGGCGGAGGACGGGGTCGAGGCCGACGGTCGGTTCGTCGAGGACGAGGAGCTCCGGGGTGCCGAGGAGGGCGACGGCGAGGGAGACGCGGCTGCGTTGGCCCCCGGAGAGCCGGCCGGCGAGTGCGTCGGCGTGCGAGGCGAGGTCGACGTCGCGGATCGCCCGGTCGACGGCGGTGCGGCGGTCTTCGCGGAGGGCGCGGCCGGGGAGGAGGACGGAGGCGAAGTAGTCGAGGTTCTGGGCGACGGTGAGGTCGTCGTAGACGGACGGTGCCTGGGTGACGTAGCCGAGGCGGGAGCGCAGGGCGGCGTCGCCGGCGGGGTGGCCGAGGACGTCGAGGGTGCCGGTGACCTTGGCCTGGGTGCCGACGACGGCGCGCATCAGGGTGGATTTGCCGCAGCCGGAGGGGCCGAGGAGGCCGGTGATCTGTCCGGGTGGGACGACGAAGTCGAGGCCGCGCAGGACGGTGCGGTCGCCGCGGACGACGGTGAGGCCGCGCGCGACGATCGCTCCCGTCGTGACTCGCTCGGAGTAATTCACCATGTGATGAATAATGCGCGCGGGGGGATGAGGCGTCAAGCACTCGGGGGACGGGGGCGTGGCTGCCCGCCCGGACGCCTGCCCGTCTGGGGCCTGGTCGCGCCGGGTTCGGGTGCGGTGGGAGTTACTTCCGCTTGGGCTTCTTGCGGGCCGCCGGGTTGCCCGTGCGGGAGCCGCGCCGCTTCTCGTACCGGGCGCGGGCGGTCTCGTACTCGGTACGGAGCAGCTTCTCGCCGGGGGCCTCGACGAAGCAGCGGAAGGCGTAGGCGAGGAGGGAGCCGATGAAGCCGATCGCCTTGAGGCTGCGCAGCGACTCCTCGCGCGCGGGGTCGGCGGGGCGCCGGACGAAGCCTTCCCAGGTCTTGCGGAAGGCGATGGCGCTGCAGATCGCGAACATGACGATCACGAGGGTGTTGACGAAGCCGCCGACCTCGGCGATCTCAAGCCCTTGGTAGCCGAAGCGCAGGACGAGGCACCCGGCCGCGGCGGCGGCGAGCGCGCCGGCCGCGAGGCCGGCGCGGCGCAGTCCGTAGTGCCCGTCGTGGTCGACCCAGGTCGTCCCGAAGAAGCGGATCGCCTCGGGCCGCGGCCCGGCGGGGGCGCCACCGGCCGCGCCCTCCTCGGCGGCGCGGTCGGTGCCGCTGGGGGTGCGGGGATCCTCGGGCCGGGCGGTACGGTCGTCGTCGCTCACGAGGTCGATTATCCCCGGGCGGCCCCGGAAGGGGGTCAGCCGCAGCGGCGGGCGACGTAGCCGTCGCTGCCCGTCTTCACATAGGCGTCGGAGACGAACTCACCCGGGGCGATGTTGTCCCAGATGTTCGTGGTGCCGTAGGGGCCGGAGATCCATTCGCCCGGTGTCTGGCAGTAGATGGCCACCCGCACGTCGAGGGCGAGGGTGCGCACGATCCGGTGCTGGGTGCCCGGGCCGGATCGGACGTTGACCCGGTAGCCCGGGGCGACCGGGTAGCGGGTCACGCTCATGGTGGCCACTCCGTCCGGTTCGGTGGCGACCGTCGATTCGCTCTTCTCGTCCACGCCCATGGCGTCCTCCCCCGTCGGCGCAAAAGCGCTGCGCTGCGATTCACTCTCTGCGACGCGCAGGCTAGCAAGCCCCACCCGTGCCACGGGCACCATGGACTAGGCTCCGTGCGTCGCGCACGCGCGTGAACACAACGGGGAACCACACGGGGGTTGGCTATGCCGCCGTTGCGCAGTACCGGCGCCGACCGGGAAGCGGAAGAACCTGAGTACGCCGGCGAATACCGTCTCCAGGCCTGTCTCGGCGCGGGCGGCATGGGAGTGGTGCATCTGGCCACCTCCGCCTCCGGGTTGCGGCTCGCGGTCAAGGTCGTCCACGGGCAGTACGCGGAGGATCCGGAGTTCAGGGCCCGGTTCCGGCAGGAAGTGGCCGCCGCCCGCCGGGTGAGCGGTGCCTTCACGGCGCCCGTCGTGGACGCCGACCCCGATGCCGTGCGCCCCTGGATGGCGACGCTGTACGTCCCCGGTCCCACGCTCGCCGATCAGGTCAAACGGAACGGGCCCCTCGCCCCCGCCGAGCTGCGCCGGCTGACCGCGGGGCTCGCGGAGGCGCTGCGCGACATCCACCGGGCGGGGGTCGTGCACCGGGACCTCAAGCCGAGCAACGTGCTGCTCACCGACACCGGGCCCAAGGTGATCGACTTCGGCATCTCCCGGCCCCTGGACAGCGATCTGCGCACGGAGACGGGGAAGTTGATCGGGTCGCCGCCCTTCATGGCGCCCGAACAGTTCCAGCGACCTCGTGAGGTCGGGCCGGCGGCGGACGTGTTCGCGCTCGGCTCCGTGCTGGTGCACGCGGCGACCGGACACGGCCCGTTCGACTCCGACAGCGCGTACATCGTGGCGTACCAAGTCGTCCACGACGAGCCGGATCTGACGGGCGTTCCGGCCGAGCTCGCGCCGCTCGTCGCGCGCTGCCTCGCGAAGGAGCCCGCCGAGCGTCCGACCCCCGCAGAGATCATGGCGGCGCTGCTGCCTCCGTCGTACGAGGCGGCGGCGTTCATACCGGCGCAGCGGCGGCCGCTCACGCTGCCCGAACCGGAGCCCGGATCCGCGCCGTCCTGGGACGCGGACACCCCTGTACGGGTCGCGGCGCCGGCCCGGCCGCGCCGCCGGCTCCGTCTGCCGGTCGTCGCGACCGCGCTCGTCGTGGCCCTGGCCGCCGGCGGCCTGGTGGTGGCGCTCCGATCGGAGAGCGCGCCCGCGCCCGCTCCGGACAAGGCCGAGGTGGCCACGGCCTTCACCGGCTGGCGGACCCCGCTGCAGAAGGGGGGCGCATCCGCCGCCCCCGCCTGCGCCTCCACCGGCGGCGCGCTGTTCTGCTCGGCCCGCGGCACCGGCCTGGCCCGCCTCGATCCCGCGACCGGCCGGGTCCTCTGGTCGCGACAGGCCGACGTCGGTCACCCCGTCTCCGCGCCGGTCGCGTTCGGCGGCCTGGTCGGCGTCGTCACGGCCGACGGCACCCTGCGCACGTACGAGAAGGAGCGGGGCGCTCCGGGGCGGGACACCGGTGGCGCACCCCGCCAGGGCGGCGCCACGCCCGCCGGAGACACCCTCGTGTTCCCGACGGACTCGGCAGCCGTCAGGGCCGTCGACGGCGCGACGGGAAAGCAACGCTGGCAGCGCGGTCTGGCGGGGTTCACGGCACCCCGCTTCGGGCCCTACGACGCCGCGTCCGGCCTTCTGCCCGTGTTCGAGACGGCGGCCGGCGGAACGCACACGCTCCTCGGGGCGCTGCGGCCCGAGACGGGCGAGGTCGTCTGGCGGAAGCGGCTGGACGGAGACCTGGTGCCGGTGGGCGCGGGCAGCGGCGGTGTGCTGTTCCTGCGCTCCGCGAACAGCGACTCGCAGATCGACGCCGTGGTCCGTTACGACCCGGCGCGGGGGTCCGCCCGCCGTGTCCCGCTGCCGTACCGGATGGACGAACCGAGGGTCAGCGTGCGGGGCGACACGGTCCATCTCCTCACCCCGACCGGTCAGCTGGTCGCTCTCGACACCGCCGCTCCCGGCGGTCGTGTCCTGTGGGAGCTGGAGACAGCCGCCGGAAACGTCTCCGCGCCCGTCGTCGGCGCCGGTGACCGGCTCTATCTGTCCGCGTCCGACGGGCGGCTGCTCGCCGTCGACACCGCGCGGGGCGCGCTGCTCGGGCAGACCGAGCCGCGGCTGCGCGACGGCAGGCTCGGGTACGCGACCACGGTTCCGGCGCCGGTCGTGTCCGGGGACCGGGTGTTCGGGACCGCGCCCGACGGGTCGGTGTTCGCCGTGGACGGGCGGGACCCCGGAACCTGGTGAAGGACCGCGGACGCGGACGCGGGGAGTGAGCGTCCTGCCTCACTCCCCGCGTCCGTGCGCCGTCGTGTGCCTCAGCCCAGGCGGGTCACGTCCCGGACCGCGCCCTTGTCTGCGCTCGTCGCCATCGCCGCGTACGCCCGCAGCGCCGCCGAGACCTTGCGCTCGCGGTTCTTCGGGGCGTAGACACCGCCCATCGCCTCACGGCGGGCGGCGAGCTCCTCGTCGGAGACCAGCAGCTCGATGGAGCGGCTCGGGATGTCGATACGGATCCGGTCGCCGTCCTCGACCAGCGCGATGGTGCCGCCCGAGGCCGCTTCCGGGGAGGCGTGGCCGATGGACAGGCCCGACGTGCCGCCCGAGAAGCGGCCGTCCGTGACCAGTGCGCACGTCTTGCCCAGACCGCGGCCCTTGAGGAAGGAGGTCGGGTAGAGCATCTCCTGCATACCGGGGCCGCCGCGCGGGCCCTCGTAGCGGATGACGACCACGTCGCCGTCCGTGACCTTCTTGTTGAGGATCTTCTCGACGGCCTCGTCCTGCGACTCACAGACGACCGCCGGGCCCTCGAAGGTCCAGATCGACTCGTCGACGCCGGCCGTCTTGACCACACAGCCGTCGACGGCCAGGTTGCCGCGCAGGACCGCCAGCCCGCCGTCCTTGGAGTACGCGTGGGCGGCGTCGCGGATGCAGCCGCCGGCCGCGTCCGTGTCGAGGCTCTCCCACCGCTCCGACTGCGAGAACGCGGTCGCGGAGCGGACGCAGCCGGGGGCCGCGTGCCACAGTTCGACGGCCTCCTGCGACGGGGATCCGCCGCGCACGTCCCACTCCTCCAGCCACTCCTTGATGGAGGGGGCGTGGACGGCGTGGACGTCCTCGTTGAGGAGCCCCGCGCGGTACAGCTCGCCGAGGATGGCGGGGATGCCGCCGGCGCGGTGGACGTCCTCCATGTAGTACGTGCCGCCGGGGGCCACGTTCGGGGCGACCTTGGCCAGGCACGGCACCCGGCGCGAGACCGCGTCCATGTCGGACAGGCCGTAGTCCAGCTCGGCCTCCTGGGCGGCGGCGAGCAGGTGCAGGATCGTGTTGGTCGAGCCGCCCATGGCGATGTCGAGGGCCATGGCGTTGTCGAAGGCCGCGCGGGTGGCGATGGAGCGCGGCAGGACGGAGGCGTCGTCCTCGTCGTAGTAGCGCCGGGTGATGTCGACGACCGTGCGGGCGGCGTTCTCGTACAGCGCCTTGCGGGCGGTGTGGGTGGCGAGGAGCGAGCCGTTGCCGGGCAGGGAGAGGCCGATGGCCTCGGTCAGGCAGTTCATCGAGTTGGCGGTGAACATGCCGGAACACGACCCGCAGGTCGGACAGGCGTTCTCCTCGATACGGAGCATGTCCGCGTCGGAGATCTTGTCGTTGACGGCCTCGGACATCGCGTCGACCAGGTCGAGCGTACGGACCGTGCCGTCGACCAGCGTGGCCTTGCCGGCCTCCATCGGGCCGCCGGAGACGAAGACCGTCGGGATGTTGAGGCGCAGGGCCGCCATCAGCATGCCGGGGGTGATCTTGTCGCAGTTGGAGATGCAGATCAGGGCGTCGGCGCAGTGCGCCTCGACCATGTACTCCACGCTGTCCGCGATCAGGTCGCGGGAGGGCAGGGAGTAGAGCATGCCGCCGTGGCCCATGGCGATGCCGTCGTCGACGGCGATCGTGTTGAACTCGCGCGGGATGGCTCCGGCGGCCGTGATGGCCTCGGAGACGATCCGGCCGACCGGCTGGAGGTGGGTGTGGCCGGGGACGAACTCGGTGAAGGAGTTGGCGACGGCGATGATCGGCTTCCGGCCGATGTCCGCGCCAGGTACACCGGAGGCGCGCATAAGGGCGCGTGCGCCCGCCATGTTGCGGCCGTGGGTGACAGTGCGGGACCTCAGCTCGGGCATCGTCGCTCGCTCCTCGTGATGGGGGTGCTTGCTTTCGAGCGTACGCCGACGCTCCAAGATCTGGACAGGCTGTCCGCATGCCGGACCGGTTGTTCAGCTTTCGGTCAAGCGGTCGGCCCGGCCGGGCCGCGCTCAGGCTTCCGTGAGGTACCGCTGGAGGGTCGGAGCGACCTGGGCCACGATCTCCTCCGGGTCCGCGGAGGCCAGCGGCTCCACCTGGATGACGTACCGCAGGATCACGACGCCGATCATCTGGGAGGCGGCGAGCTCCGCGCGGAACTTCGGGTCCGGTACGCGAAGGTCGGCGGCCACCCGCTCCAGCAGACGGCGCAGGACGAAGCCGCGCAGCACCTTGGCCGCCGCCTCGTGGGTGAGGGCGGAGCGGATGATCGCCAGCAGCGGGGCACGGGTCGTGGGGTTCTCCCAGACGCCGATGAAATAACGGGCGAGGCGCTCGCCGATGCCCTCGAGCGGGCCTCCGAGGACCGCGGGGATGACGAGAGCGGGCTCGAAGGAGACCTCGATGGCGGCGGCGAAGACCTCGTCCTTCGTACCGAAGTAATGGTGCACCAGCGCCGGGTCGACGCCGGCCGCCTTGGCGATGCCGCGGACGGAGGTCTTGTCGTAGCCCCGTTCGGCGAACTGCGCCCGGGCCGCCTCCAGGATCCGCTGCCGTGCGCCGGGGCCGCTGTCCTCGGCGGTACGGGACGGGCGGCCGCGCCGGCGCGGGGCCGGTCCGGTCATGAGCGGGGGACCCGGCGCCGGGGCGTCGCGGTCGACGAGGCGAGGTGCAGCCGGGTGAACGCCAGGGCCTCGGCGAGGTCGGCCTCGCGTTCGGCGGCGGACATCGCGCGGCGGGTGTTGACCTCGATGACGACGTGGCCGTCGAACCCGGTGAGCGCGAGGCGCTCCAGGACCTCGGCGCAGGGCTGGGTGCCGCGGCCGGGGACCAGGTGCTCGTCCTTGGCGGAGCCCCTGCCGTCGGCGAGGTGGACGTGACCGAGGCGGTCGCCCATGCGGTCGACCATGGCGAGGGCGTCGGTGCGGGCGGTGGCGGTGTGGGAGAGGTCGACCGTGAAGTGGCGGTAGTCGTCCTTGGTGACGTCCCAATCGGGGGCGTACGCGAGCATCTCGCGGTCCTTGTACCGCCAGGGGTACATGTTCTCGACGGCGAACCGGACGTCGGTCTCGTCGGCCATCCGCCAGATGCCGGTGACGAAGTCGCGGGCGTACTGGCGCTGCCAGCGGAACGGCGGGTGCACGACGACGGTGGAGGCGCCGAGCTTCTCGGCGGCCGCCTGGGCGCGCTGGAGCTTGACCCAGGGGTCGGTGGACCAGACGCGCTGCGTGATGAGGAGACACGGCGCGTGGACGGCGAGGATCGGGACCCGGTGGTAGTCCGAGAGCCGGCGCAGGGCCTCGATGTCCTGGCTGACGGGGTCGGTCCACACCATGACCTCGACACCGTCGTAACCGAGGCGCGCGGCGATCTCGAAAGCCGTCGCCGTCGACTCCGGATAGACCGAGGCCGTCGACAGGGCGACCTTCGCATCCGGGATGCGCACCACTGGTTCTGCCACGAAGGACAGGGTACGGGGCCGACCGCGACCCCGTGGAGGTGGCTCGGTCACTCGGGGGGCGCGCGGCCCGTGACGGGGGAGGCGACCGTCCATGGTGGGAGGTCCCCACGCGGCGCCGAGGTGCGCCGGAGGCCCTACTCCGGCGGGAGGTGGTCCAGGCGGCGCAGGATCACGCCCTCGCGGAGCGCCCAGGGGCAGATCTCGAGATCGTCCACGCCGAAGAGGTCCATCGCGCCCTCGGCGACGAGCGCTCCGGCCAGGAGTTGAGGGGCGCGGCCCTCCGAGACGCCGGGGAGGCCGGCGCGCTCCCGGGCCGTCATGGCGGCGAGCTTGGGGACCCACTCCTCCAGGGACTTGCGGGTGAGGTCGCGCTGGACGTACAGCCCTTCGCTGGAGCCGGGCGCCCCGGCGATCCGGGCCAGCTGCTTGAAGGTCTTGGAGGTGGCCACGACGTGGTCCGGCTTGCCGAAGCGGGTGAATTCCCCGACCGTACGGGCGATCTGAGCGCGTACATGGCGACGCAGCGCCTTCACATCCGCCGCCTCGGCCGGATCGCCGGGCAGCCAGCCGGCCGTCAGCCTCCCCGCGCCCAGGGGCAGCGAGACCGCCGCGTCCGGCTCCTCGTCTATGCCGTACGCGATCTCCAGCGAGCCGCCGCCGATGTCGAGCAGGAGCAGCTTGCCCGCGGACCAGCCGAACCAGCGGCGGGCGGCGAGGAAGGTGAGGCGGGCCTCCTCCTCGCCGGTGAGGACCTGGAGGTCGACGCCGGTCTCAGCCTTGATCAGGGCGAGGACGGCGTCGGCGTTCGTCGCCTCGCGCACCGCCGAGGTCGCGAACGGCAGCACCTCCTCGCAGCCCTTGTCCTCGGCCGCCTGGAGCGCGTCGGCGACCGTGGCGATGAGCCGCTCGATCCCGCCCGGGGCGATGGCCCCGCCCTCGTCCAGGAGCTCGGCGAGACGCAGCTCGGCCTTGTGGGAGTGGGCGGGCAGCGGCCGCGCGCCCGGGTGGGCGTCCACCACCAGCAGGTGCACCGTGTTCGAACCGACGTCGAGGACTCCGAGTCTCATGGGCGGAACGCTACTGCGCCCGCGCGCATACGCTTGTCGTGTGCCAAAGACGAAAAAGGCGAAGCCGGACAAAGCCAGTGGCGGCGACAGCGGCCTCCCGTCCCCCAAGGCTCGCAAGGCCCCCAAGGAGCTCACGATCCTCCACCCCAAGAAGCAGGGCAAGGCGCCCGAACCGGACGAGAAGGGCCTCGACTTCCCCCGTGCCTGGGTCGAGTTCCCGGACCCGGCCGACGACGAGCAGGTCTTCCGCTGTGACCTGACCTGGCTCACCTCGCGCTGGAGCTGCGTCTTCGGCAGCGGCTGTCAGGGCATCCAGGCCGGGCGGGCCGACGACGGGTGCTGCACGCTGGGCGCCCACTTCTCCGACGAGGACGACGAGAAGCGGGTCGCCTCGTACGTGGACCGGCTCACCCCGGAGCTGTGGCAGTTCCACGACGTCGGTACGGCGACGGGCTGGACGCAGCTCGACGAGGACGGCGACCGGCAGACCCGCCGCTGGGAAGGGTCCTGCATCTTCCAGAACCGTCCCGGCTTCGCGGGCGGCGCCGGCTGCTCGCTGCACATCCTCGCCCTCAAGGAGGGCAAGGAGCCGCTGGAGACCAAGCCGGACGTCTGCTGGCAGCTGCCGGTGCGGCGCACCTACGAGTGGATCGACCGGCCGGACGACACCCGCGTCCTCCAGGTGTCGATCGGCGAGTACGACCGCCGGGGCTGGGGTCCTGGCGGGCACGACCTGCACTGGTGGTGCACGTCGGCGACCTCGGCGCACGGCGCGGGCGAGCCGGTGTACGTGACGTACCGGCCCGAGCTGACCGAGCTGATGGGCAAGGCGGCGTACGACGTGTTGACGGAGCTGTGCGAGGCCCGGCTCGCCTCCGGGCTGCCGCTGGTGGCCCGGCACCCGGCCGACCCGGTGCGATAGCCGCCGGCGATCCGGCCGTCGGCGGACCCGGTGCGACAACCGAGGCGCCGGCGGTCCGGGCCCCGGCGGACCTGCGACAACCCGAGGCGCGGGCGATCCGGCCCCCGGCGGACCTGCGACAACCCGAGGCGCGGGCGATCCGGCCCCCGGCGGACCTGCGACAACCCGAGGCGCGGGCGATCCGGCCCCCGGCGGTCACGGCGCCGGCGGTGGGGACTCCGGGTCGCTCGGGGTTCCGGGGCCCGTCGACGGCTCCCCGGAGGTCGGGGGCGGTGTGGTCGGGTCCGTGGTGGGCGTCGGGTCGGTCGTCGGCGGAGGCGTGGTCGGGTCCGTGGTCGGTGGCGGGCCGGTCGGGTCGGTCGAGGGCGGTGGCTCCTCGGTCGTCGGCGGAGGCGTGGTCGCGCCGCGGCCGGTGATCCGCAGCACCGCGCCCGAGGGGTTCACTCCGACCCGCGCCGACCAGGCGCCCGCGGGCTCGCGCGCGCGGTCGACGGAGATGTGGACCGTCACGGACTGCCCCGGCCGCAGCGTGCCGGACGCCTGGCTCACGTACAGCCAGGGTCCGTCCGTCCACAGCGACCAGTCGGCGGTGGAGTCGCCGGAGTTGGTGAGCGTGAGCGTCGTCGTGGCGCCGTTGCCGTGCGCGGCGACCGTGATCCGGCCAGGGCCCCGCCGGCCGGGCGGGGTCGGACCGGCCGGACCGCCGGGGGTGAGGACCTCCACCGAGACGTCGGGGCCCCGGGCCCCCTGGGTGAAGCGCGGGTCGGACGTGGTGCGGGCGTTGCCCGTGTGCTCGTAACGGTCGTTCGGATGCCCGTCGAGGCTCACCGGCCCGCCGTCCTCGCGCGCGGTGACCGGGGTTCCGGTCCCGCCCTCCCCCGTCGCCGGGGCGCCGCGGTACGAGGCCCACAGGGCGAGGACCGGGGCGGCGACCACGGCGGCGACGACCGTCGTCGTCACCGCGCGGGCCCGCATCCGGTCGCGGCGGGCGGCGTGGTCCTTGGGGTCCATCGGGAATCCGCCGGCGCCGAAGCGCGGGGCGGCGGCACGCGCGCGTGAGGCGTGCCGCATCGCCAGGTACGTCGCGGCCCGGTCCGCCTCGACCAGCGGGAGCCTTCCCGGGGACACCGTCGTCGCGCCGGGCCACGGGCCGCCCGCGCCCGCGCGTTCGGCGGCCCGCCGGCAGCGCGGGCAGTCGTCGACATGGCGGACGAGTTCGGCGCGCAGGGCGGCGGAGAACAACACCTGGTGGTCGCCGGTGAGCCGGGCGACCGTGGGGCAGGCGCCGGTCTCGACGACCGCGAGGGCGGCCCGTGTCCGCTCGACCTCGCAGGCGGCGGAGGAGAGCAGCTCGCGCGCGGCGAGGGGGTCGAGGGAGAGCACGGCGGCCACCTGGCGGTGCCCGAGGCCGTGGCGGACGGCGAGCTCCAGGGCTTCGCGCTGTTCGGGGCTGGTGCCGGCGGCCTCCGGCCAGGCGAGCAGGGCCAGCTCGGCGCGGCGCTGCTGCGGGTCCCTGCCGGATGCGGCACCGCGGGAGGTCTCCTGGAGGGCTCGGGTCGCCTCGGGGGCGGCGGCGGGGCGGCCGGTGTGCGCGCCCCGCCGGTGGCGGCGCTGTTCGGCGAGGCTGCGCAGACAGGCCCAGCGGGCCAGCGCGTACAGCCAGGCCGTACGCCCCTCCTCGTCGGAGGGGCAGCGACCGCGGTGGCGTTCGGCGACGGCGAGGACGTCGCCGAGGACGGCGGTCGCGGTGTCGTGGTCGCAGAGCACGGAGAGGCAGTACGTGAACAAGCCGTCGAGATACGCCTCGTAGCGCGCCGGCGGATGCTGGGCGCGCGTGTGGGTCCCGGGTTCCGCGGCGGAGTGGGACGGCGCGCGGCGGTGCGCCCGGTGTGCGCCGGTGGTTCGGGTCGGGGATTCCAGCCTGCTGCTCGTCACTCGGCGACCGTAGGCAGGGCGGGGCGGCCTCTTCGCACCCCTTCAACACTTTTAATCCTTACGGGTGAAGGTATCCCTCGAAAGGGGACAGGAACCCTTCATTCCGTGGGGTGGGTGAGAGCGCGCCCTGGGCTGACGTGCGGGCTCCCGTAGGTGGCCGGGCCGGGGATGACGGTGGGAGCGGGCGGGGGTCGCACCCGCCGCCGGACGCGTTGTCAGAGCGGCCCGCTACGGTTCGGTGCATGGCTGCCCGTACGAAATCCGCCAAGGACAGGCCGTCCTACCGCTGCACCGAATGCGGCTGGACGACCGCCAAATGGCTCGGCCGTTGCCCCGAATGCCAAGCCTGGGGGACGGTCGAGGAGTACGGCGCGCCCGCCGTCCGCACCACCGCCGCCGGGCGCGTGTCCACCGCCGCGCTCCCCATCGGCCAGGTCGACGGCCGGACGGCCACCGCGCGCTCCACCGGCGTCGACGAGCTGGACCGGGTCCTGGGCGGGGGGCTGGTGCCCGGCGCGGTCGTGCTTCTCGCGGGCGAGCCGGGCGTCGGCAAGTCCACGCTGCTGCTCGACGTCGCCGCCAAGGCGGCGAGCGACGAGCACCGCACGCTGTATGTGACGGGCGAGGAGTCCGCCAGCCAGGTCCGGCTGCGCGCGGACCGGATCAACGCCCTGAACGACCATCTGTATCTGGCGGCCGAGACCGATCTGTCGGCCGTCCTCGGCCACCTCGACGCCGTCAAGCCGTCGCTGCTGATCATGGACTCGGTGCAGACGGTGGCCTCCCCCGAGATCGACGGCGCGCCGGGCGGCATGGCCCAGGTCCGCGAGGTCGCCGGGGCGCTGATCCGGGCCTCCAAGGAGCGCGGGATGTCCACGCTCCTCGTCGGCCATGTGACGAAGGACGGCGCCATCGCCGGACCGAGGCTCCTGGAGCACCTCGTCGACGTCGTGCTCTCCTTCGAGGGCGACCGGCACGCGCGTCTGCGGCTGGTCCGGGGCGTGAAGAACCGGTACGGGGCGACGGACGAGGTCGGCTGCTTCGAGCTGCACGACGAGGGGATCACGGGCCTGGCCGACCCGTCGGGTCTCTTCCTGACCCGCCGCGACGTGGCCGTGCCCGGGACCTGCCTGACGGTGACCCTGGAGGGCCGCCGGCCGCTCGTCGCCGAGGTCCAGGCGCTGACGGTGGACTCTCAGATCCCCTCGCCGCGCCGTACGACCTCCGGCCTGGAGACCTCCCGCGTCTCGATGATGCTGGCCGTGCTCGAACAGCGCGGCCGGATCACCGCGCTCGGCAAGCGGGACATCTACTCCGCGACGGTCGGCGGGGTGAAGCTCTCCGAGCCGGCCGCCGACCTGGCGATCGCCCTCGCGCTGGCCTCCGCGGCCAGTGACACCCCGCTGCCGAAGAACCTGGTCGCGATCGGCGAGGTGGGCCTCGCGGGCGAGGTCCGCCGGGTGACGGGCGTGCAGCGCCGGCTGGCCGAGGCCCACCGGCTCGGCTTCACCCACGCCCTGGTCCCGACCGATCCGGGCCGGGTTCCGGCGGGCATGAAGGTGACAGAGGTGGCGGACATGGGCGACGCGCTGCGGGTTCTTCCGCGGAGCCGGAGGGCCCCCTCCGCGAAAGGCGAGGAGGGCCAGGGCGGCTAGGCCTGTCCGGCGGATCAGGGCCGGACGGGCCCTGGGGCCGCCCGGCGGATCAGGGCCGGACACGACCTGGGGCTGCCCGTTCGGATCAGGGCCGGACAGGCTCCGAGAGCGCTGCGGGCCCCCGGGCTTCGGTGTACGCCGGCCCGGGGCGGGGCAAGCCCCGCACGGGTCGCGCGGCGCGCGGCGGAGGGCCGCCGGGTCGTGTCGCTAGACTTTGCCCTGGTCTCGCCCATCCGTACGAGCCGGAGGAGTGCAGTGGCAGCCAAGGACGGGGCAGCAGCTCCCGGAAAGTCCGGCGCGGGCTCCGGCATCGAAGCGCTCATGCGCGCCTCGCTCAGCGCCGTCGCCCCCGGCACCGCCCTGCGCGACGGTCTGGAGCGCATCCTCCGGGGCAACACCGGCGGCCTCCTCGTCCTCGGCATGGACAAAACGGTCGAATCGATGTGCACCGGCGGCTTCGTGCTGGACGTCGAGTTCACCGCGACCCGGCTGCGCGAGCTGTGCAAGCTCGACGGCGCGCTCATCCTCGACAAGGACATCACCAAGATCCTGCGGGCCGGCGTCCAGCTCGTCCCGGACGCCTCCATCCCCACCGAGGAGACCGGCACCCGCCACCGCACCGCGGACCGGGTCTCCAAGCAGTGCGGCTTCCCGGTCGTCTCGGTCTCCCAGTCCATGCGCCTGATCGCGCTGTACGTGGACGGGGAGCGCCGGGTCCTGGAGGAGTCGGCCGCGATCCTCTCCCGCGCCAACCAGGCGCTCGCGACCCTGGAGCGGTACAAGCTCCGCCTCGACGAGGTCGCCGGCACTCTCTCCGCCCTGGAGATCGAGGATCTGGTGACCGTCCGGGACGTGACGGCCGTGGCCCAGCGTCTGGAGATGGTCCGCCGGATCGCCACCGAGATCGCCGAGTACGTCGTCGAGCTGGGCACCGACGGCCGCCTCCTCTCGCTCCAGCTGGACGAGTTGATCGCCGGCGTGGAGCCCGAGCGCGAGCTCGTCATCCGCGACTACGTCCCCGAGCCCACGGCCAAGCGCTCCCGTACGGTCTCCGAGGCGCTCACCGAGCTGGACGCGCTCACCCACGCCGAACTCCTCGAACTGCCCATAGTGGCAAGGGCCCTGGGCTACAGCGGCTCTCCCGAGACCCTGGACTCCGCGGTCTCCCCGCGCGGCTACCGGCTCCTGGCCAAGGTCCCCCGGCTCCCCGGGGCGATCATCGAGCGCCTCGTCGAGCACTTCGGCGGTCTGCAGAAGCTGCTCGCGGCGAGCGTCGACGACCTCCAGACCGTGGACGGTGTCGGTGAGGCGCGGGCGCGCAGCGTCCGCGAGGGCCTCTCCCGGCTCGCCGAGTCCTCGATCCTCGAACGGTACGTGTAGCGGCGGTACGGTCCGCCGTGCGGCGGCACGGCCGAACCGCCGACCCGTCAGTCCTTAGCCAGCGTGAACGACGCCGGAAGCACCTTCGCGCCCGGCATCGTCGCCTCCACCAGATACGTCCCCGGCCCCACCGGGGCCGCCGGAGGAGTCGCGCACTGCGGGGCGCTCCGCTCGCGGTCCCACTCCACGGTGTGCGTGATCGTCGAGCGCGCCGGCACCCGGAGCAGGACGCCGGCGGCCGGGCGCGGGCAGTCGCGGGAGGACCAGACGTCGTTGTCCGTGGCGTCGCTGATGGTCAACACGGCGTTCCTGGGCCCGAAATCGGCCTTGCAGTCGACGGCCGAGGTGTTCTTGGCGACCAGGTGGAAACGCGGCTTCTCGCCCGGCTCGTACGAGACCTTGGCGCTCTTGAGCGTCAACTGAAGCGCGCCGGGCGCGCAGTTCGGGAGCGGGGAACCGGCCGGAACCTGCTGTCCCGCGCTCGCTCCGCCGCCGTCGCCGCCCACGCCGTCCGTGTCGCCGTTCTTGCCGGCGCCCTCCGTACCGGCACCCGCGCCCGTGTTCGTACCGCCCTCGGCGTCGCCGCCGGAGCTGTCGCCGGAGCCGGAATTCCCGGACTCGTCGCGCCCACCGGGCTGTTCGCTGATCGCGGGACCGGAGCCGGAGGGTCCGGGGGTGATCGAGGGTGCGGGGGAAGAGCCGTTGGCGCCGTCACTCGGCTTCTTCCCGCCACCGCCACCGGAGGTGACGGCCCAGAGCGCGAGCACCGCGACAAGCGCGATCAGGCACAGCGCGACCGCCCTCCGTCGCCAGTAGATGGAGGAGGGAAGCGGCCCGACCGGATTGCGCAGAGATCCCACGCCCCGAACCTTACGAGAGATCGGCGCCAACTCCCGCCCCACCCGCCGCCCCAGGCACAAGTTTTGCCGATGATCACATCCTCCGCCGTTCACGGCCACCGGTCACCCCCACTTTCGTCGGGGGTCGTCGTCGCCCTTCGCCTCGGGCACCCGCCGTCCGCCTCCGGTTAGCGTCACGGGTCATGGACTACCTCTCCGATCTCTCCGCCGACCTGTATCTCGACATCACCGGCTTCGCCCACGCCACTCCGCACTGGTTCCAGTGGCTCGCCGAGGCGTGGACGGAGGCGGGCCTGCTGCTCTTCGGCGTGCTGTTCCTGGCCGGCTGGTGGCGGGCCAGAGCCGGATCGAGCGGCGCGATGGCGCTCGCGCTCCTCGCACCGCTCGCGACCGCCTTCGGGTACGTGGTGAGCGAGGCGCTCAAGTCGGTGGTGGACGAGGAGCGTCCGTGCCGGGCGGTGGCGGGGGCGCCCGCCGCGCTCGTGCCCTGCCCGGCGACCGGTGACTGGTCGTTTCCCAGCAACCACGCGGCGATCGCGGGCGCCGCGGCGGTCGCGCTCGCGCTGTCCTGGCGCGTCATCGCCCTGCTGACCGTGCCGATGGCGCTGCTGATGGCCTTCTCCCGGGTGTTCGTCGGCGTCCACTACCCGCACGACGTGACGGTCGGTCTGCTGCTCGGCGGCGCGACGGCGTTCCTGGTCGTCAAGGCGGCGTACCGGCCCGTCCGGGCGCTGGTCGAGACGTCCAGGGCGAGCCGTAACGGCGTCGTGGTGTGGTGCGCGGGGCGCGGGCCGCGCCAGGACACCTCCACGCGCCCCGAGGGCGTGCGCCACGGCGCGTACTGAACGTGTCAGGATCG
The DNA here is from genome assembly GCF_040611675.1 of Streptomyces sp. NPDC006551. Lineage (NCBI taxonomy): Bacteria > Bacillati > Actinomycetota > Actinomycetes > Kitasatosporales > Streptomycetaceae > Streptomyces > Streptomyces sp. NPDC006551. Next base: position 271,885 of record NZ_JBEXOT010000005.1, on the reverse strand, counting down.
TGGGTGCCATGACTTCCATCGACGCGCCCTTCACCGACGCTCCTCCGGCCCCTGCCGATCTGCACGGGCCCGTCCTCGCCTGGTTCGACCGGCACGCCCGCGACCTGCCCTGGCGCCGCCCGGAGGCGGGGGCGTGGGGCGTGATGGTGAGCGAGTTCATGCTTCAGCAGACGCCCGTCGTGCGGGTGCTGCCGGTGTACGAGCAGTGGCTCGCGCGCTGGCCGCGCCCGGCCGACCTGGCCGCCGAGGCGCCGGGCGAGGCCGTCCGCGCCTGGGGCAGGCTCGGGTACCCGCGGCGGGCGCTGCGGCTGCACGCGGCGGCCGTCGCCATAACGGAGCGGCACGGCGGGGACGTACCGAGCGAGCACGGCCAGCTGCTCGCGCTGCCCGGGATCGGGGAGTACACCGCCGCTGCGGTGGCCTCGTTCGCGTACGGGCAGCGGCACGCGGTCCTCGACACCAACGTCCGCCGGGTCTTCGCCCGGGCGGCGACCGGCGTCCAGTACCCGCCGAACGCCACCACGGCCGCCGAGCGCAGGCTCGCGCGGGAGCTTCTGCCGCGGGACGAGGCGACGGCGGCCCGCTGGGCGGCCGCCTCCATGGAGCTGGGCGCGCTGGTGTGCACCGCGAAGAACGAGGACTGCGGGCGGTGCCCGATCGCGGCGCGGTGCGTCTGGCGGCTCGCCGGGAAGCCGGCCCACGACGGCCCGCCGCGGCGCGGCCAGACGTACGCCGGGACGGACCGCCAGGTGCGCGGCAAGCTGCTGGCCGTCCTGCGGGAGGCGGTGGCCGCGGTGCCGCAGGCCGCCCTGGACGCGGTCTGGGACGAGCCGGTCCAGCGTGCCCGCGCCTTGGACGGCCTGGTCGCGGACGGTCTGGTGGAACCGCTGGAGAACGGCTTCTACCGCCTGCCGCTCTCCTGACCCTCCGTCCCCCACCGCTGTCCCGGCCGCCCCGAGACGGCCGCCGCCGACCGACGGCCCCTCCCCGCCACCGGCCCCCTGTTACACAACCGATGGGCAGCCGTGCGTCCGCCGACGGCTTCTCCGCACAGCCTCGTGACAACCGCTCCGTAGCGTCGTCGACGTCACAGAGACAAGCAGGTCACGGGGATCGGAAGGCGGTTCGGGATGTCGCACGGCGAGGTGCTCGACTTCGAGGAGTACGTACGCACTCGGCAGGACGCGCTGCTGCGCAGCGCCCGTCGGCTGGTGCCCGACCCCGTCGACGCGCAGGACCTGCTGCAGACCGCTCTCGTCCGTACGTACGGACGCTGGGACGGGATCGCCGACAAGTCGCTCGCCGACGCCTACCTCCGCCGGGTGATGATCAACACGCGTACGGAGTGGTGGCGCGCCCGCAAGCTGGAGGAGGTCCCCACCGAGCAGCTGCCCGACGCCCGCGTCGACGACGCCACGGAGCAGCACGCCGACCGGGCCCTGCTGATGGACATTCTCAAGATCCTCGCGCCGAAGCAGCGCAGTGTGGTCGTCCTGCGCCACTGGGAACAGATGAGCACGGAGGAGACCGCGGCGGCGCTCGGCATGTCGACGGGTACGGTGAAGAGCACGCTCCACCGCGCACTGGCCCGGCTTCGTCAGGAACTGGAGAGCCGCGGCGTCGCCGACGCCCGAGCTCTGGAGCGGACGACCGAGCGGACCACGGCACGAGGCAACGGACGGGGGCGGGAGCGGTGCGCGGCCTAGGGCGTGTCTTCGGGATCAGGCCGGATCAGGGAGCGGCGCCCGGTGCGTGCGATCGCAAGGCGGAGGAGGGAGACAACGCGGAGCGTTGGCGACCGACGACAACGCGGCGAGCGTGCGCACCGGACGCCGCGAGCCCGGCAAGATCCGAAAGACACGCCCTGGGCGCCAGATCCGACACCCACGAGAACCACGGCACCGACGAGCATCACGGCGGCCGCAGCGGCCCGAGCGGCTACGGCGGCCCTGACGGCCCCTTCGGCCACAAGGACCACGAAGACCAGGACCACGAAGACCCCGGGGCCCGCGGCTTTCGTTCGGTCCGGGCGGCGAGCACCACGGCACTGGCCGGGCTCGTCGCCGTCGGTCTGTTCGTGACCGCGTGCTCGACCGGCGGTACGGGCTCCCGCGACGAGGGCGCGGCCCGCGCGGACGAGCCGGCCTCGGCGCCCGCGGCCTCCTCTCCCTCGGCCTCCGCCGGGCAGCAGCCGTCCAAGCGGGTCGACCCGATCGCGCTCATCAAGTCCGATCCGAAGATCGGCGAGCGGCTGAAGGAGGACCTGAAGCCCTGCGTCGCGGACGCCTACCCGGTGGACACCTCCTACGGGAACCTGACCGGCGGAACCTCGCCCGATGTCGTCGTCAACGTCATGACCTGCGGCGACGCCGTCGGTATCGGCACGTACGTGTATCGCGAGGAGAACGACCGGTACAAGAACGTCTTCATGGCCGAGGACGCGGCGGTCTACGCCACGATCGACCGCGGCGACCTGGTGGTGACCAAGCAGGTGTACGCCAAGGGCGACCCGGTGGCGTACCCGTCGGGCGAGGACGTGATCACGTACCGCTGGTCGGGGAACAGGTTCACCCAGCACGACTGGGTGCACAACGACTACAGCCGCGCGCTGGGCGACGGTGGCATCGACCCCGCGCCCGCCCCGTCCGGCGGCGACTGACCGGACGGCCGGCACCGGCCCTCGCGGCGGCCGGGACCGACGAGAACCACGAGAATCACGAGACCCACGAGAACGACCCGGAACGGAGAGGCGCGCGATGGCCGAGACCCATGTGCTGTTCGTCGAGGACGACGACGTCATCCGCGAGGCGACCCAGCTCGCACTGGAGCGGGACGGCTTCGCGGTGACCGCGATGCCCGACGGGCTCTCCGGTCTGGAGGCGTTCCGGGCCGACCGGCCCGACATCGCGCTGCTCGACGTGATGCTGCCGGGGATGGACGGCGTCAGCCTGTGCCGGCGGATCCGCGACGAGTCGACCGTCCCCGTGATCATGCTGTCCGCGCGGGCCGACTCCATCGATGTCGTCCTGGGCCTGGAGGCCGGGGCCGACGACTACGTGACCAAGCCCTTCGACGGGTCCGTTCTCGTCGCCCGGATCCGTGCCGTGCTGCGCCGCTTCGGGCACGCGGGCGGTCCGGCGGCCGGCGAGGCGGGACGGTCCGAGGCATCCGAGGGCGGGGTGCTCGCCTTCGGTGACCTGGAGGTCGACACCGAGGGCATGGAGGTCCGCAGGGGCGGTGCGCCGGTGGCTCTCACCCCGACCGAGATGCGGCTGCTGCTGGAGTTCTCCTCGGCGCCGGGCACGGTGCTGTCCCGGGACAAGCTCCTGGAGCGGGTCTGGGACTACGGCTGGGGCGGCGACACCCGGGTGGTGGACGTCCATGTCCAGCGGCTGCGCAGCAAGATCGGCCAGGACCGGATCGAGACGGTCCGCGGCTTCGGCTACAAACTCAAGGGATGAAGCTCAAGGGATGAAGCGGGTCGCACTGCGTACGGGGGTCCGCTGGAAGATCGCCGTCGCCATCGCCGCGGTGGGCGCGCTCATCGCCGTCACCCTCAGCCTGGTCGTCCACAACTCGGCCCGCGTCTCGATGCTCGACAACGCGCGCGAGGTGCAGATGGAGCGGCTGCTCTTCGCCCAGCGCCTGTACGAGAGCTCCAAGCCGAAGGAGCCGCGGTTCGGCACCAAGATCAACGACCCGATGCTGCCGCCGCAGCTGGACCAGCTGATGCGGGACAAGCGGCGGGGCACCTTCGTGCAGGAGCACCGCCACGGCGGGCCGCCCGACGTGTGGGCGGCCGTGCCGCTCGCCAACGGGGACGTGCTCTCGCTGCACATCCCGTTCGCCGACCGCAGTACGGCGATCATGAAGGACCTCGACCGGGCCCTGATCATCGGCTCCGTCTCGGTGGTCTTCGGCGGCTGCGCCCTCGGCGTCCTCATCGGCGGCCAGCTCTCGCGCCGGCTGCGCAAGGCGGCCGCGGCCGCGGGCAAGGTCGCGCAGGGCAACACGAACGTACGGGTACGGCACGCGATCGGCGGAGTCGTACGCGACGAGACGGACGAGCTGGCCCGGGCGGTCGACGCCCTGACCGACGCGCTCCAGGAACGGATCGAGGCCGAGCGCCGGGTCACCGCGGACATCGCGCACGAGCTGCGCACCCCGGTCACCGGGCTGCTGACGGCGGCCGAGCTGCTGCCCCCGGGGCGGCCGACCGAGCTCGTACGGGACCGGGCGCAGGCGATGCGGACCCTGGTCGAGGACGTGCTGGAGGTCGCCCGGCTCGACAGCGCGTCGGAGCGGGCCGAGCTCCAGGAGATCGCGCTCGGCGAGTTCGTCGAGCGGCGGGTGCGGGCGCTCGACCCGGAGGCGGTGGTGCGAGTGGTGCACGAGTCCTGGGTCAACACCGATCCGCGGCGCCTGGAGCGGATCCTGGGCAATCTGCTCGCGAACGCGGCCAAGCACGGCAAGCCGCCGGTGGAGGTCACGGTCGAGGGCCGGGTGGTCCGCGTACGGGACCACGGCCCCGGCTTCCCGGAGGCGCTGCTGCGCGAGGGCCCGAGCCGGTTCCGTACGGGCACGAGCGACCGCGCGGGCCAGGGGCACGGGCTCGGCCTGACGATCGCGGCGGGGCAGGCCCGGGTCCTGGGGGCGCGGCTGACCTTCCGGAACGCGGCGCCCGAGGGCACCCCGGAGGGGGCGGGCGGCGCGATCGCGGTGCTCTGGCTCCCGGACCACGCGCCGACGAACACCGGCAGCTTCCCGATGATCACGTTCCCGGACTGAGCGCGTCCGCCCGCACGGCGGACGGCCCCGGCGCTCGCGCGCCGGGGCCGTCCTCGTACCGGTGATGCTCAGACCGTCTCGGCGACCTTGGGGGCGTCGCCCTCGGTGGCCGTGGCCGGCTTGCGCTCGGGACCGGCCCCGCGCAGCGCCACCTCCTTGACGAAGAAGGCGAGGACGAAGCCGATCACCGCGACCGCCGCGGCCACCAGGAAGGCGGAGTGGGTGCCGGAGGCCACCGCGTACTGGTACGCCTCGCGCAGCTCGGCCGGCAGCTTCGCCAGGCTGGCGGCGTCGAGCTGGGCCGAGCGCTGGGTCAGCTCGGCGCCGCCGCGCGCCGCCATCTCGTCCTGGACCCGGCCGGTGAAGAGCGCACCCATGATCGCGACGCCGAAGGAGGAGCCGAGCGTCCGGAAGAGGGTGGTCGCGGAGGAGGCGACGCCCATGTCCTTCAGCTCGACGCTGTTCTGCGCGACGAGCATCGTGATCTGCATCAGGAAGCCCATGCCCGCGCCGAGCACGGCCATGTAGACGCCCGACGTGAGCCGCGAGGTGCCGGTGTCCATCTGGGCGAGCAGGAAGAGGCCGACGACCATCAGCGCGGTACCGATGATCGGGAAGATCTTGTACTTGCCGCTGTTGGTGGTGATCCGGCCGGAGACGAGCGAGACGACCATCATCGCCAGGAGCATCGGCAGGAGCAGCAGACCGGAGTTGGTGGCGGAGGCGCCCTGCACGGACTGCTGGAACAGCGGCAGGAAGAGGACCGCGCCGAACATCACGAAGCCGGTGAGGAAACCGATCACCGACATGAGGGTGAAGTTGCCGCTGCGGAAGATGTGCAGCGGCATGATCGGGTCGGCGGCGCGCGTCTCGGCCCACAGGAACGCGGCCAGGGCGGCGACACCGGCGACCGCGAGTCCGACGATGGTCGCGGAGCCCCAGGCGTACTCCGTACCGCCCCAGGTGGTGACGAGGACGATCGAGGTGATGCCGACGGTCAGGAGTCCGGCGCCGAGGAAGTCGATGCGGGTGCCCGCGGTCCGCTCCTTGCGGGGCAGGTGCAGCACGGCGGTGACCATCGCGAGGGCGACGGCGCCCAGCGGCAGGTTGATGTAGAAGGACCAGCGCCAGCCCCAGTGGTCGGTGATGGTGCCGCCGACGAGCGGTCCGCCGATCATGGCGAGGGCCATCACGCCGGCCATCATGCCCTGGTACTTGCCGCGCTCACGGGGCGGGATCAGGTCGCCGATGATCGCCATGACGCCGACCATCAGACCGCCGGCGCCCAGGCCCTGGATCGTACGGAAGCCGATGAGCTGGCCCATGTCCTGGGCCATGCCGCTGAGCGCCGAACCGATCAGGAAGATCACGATCGAGATCAGGAAGATGCCCTTGCGGCCGAACATGTCGCCGAGCTTGCCCCAGATGGGCGTGGAGGCGGCCGTGGCCAGGGTGTAGGCGGTGACCACCCAGGAGAGGTGCTCCAAGCCGCCGAGTTCACCGACGATCGTCGGCATGGCGGTGCCGATGATCATGTTGTCCAGCATCGCGAGCAGCATCGCGATCATCAGGGCGAGCAGGACGACGCGGACGCTGCGCGCCTTCTCGGTCCCTTCGGCTCTCTTCGGCGCTGGTGTCGTCGTCATGTCTCCCACTCCCCGTACCCTTCTGGGTCCTTACTTGCCGCCCGGCTAGTTACTACACTGGGGACGGTAGACGCGTAACTAGCCGGGCGTCAAGTAAGTAAAAGTGTGTGGGAGCGAGCAGACCATGGCCAGAGGCAACACCCGCCAGCGCATCCAGGACGTGGCTCTCGAACTCTTCGCCGAGCAGGGGTACGACAAGACCTCACTGCGCGAGATCGCCGAACGGCTCGACGTCACGAAGGCGGCGCTGTACTACCACTTCAAGACCAAGGAAGACATCCTGATCGGGCTCTTCCAGGACCTCACCCGCCCCATGGACGAGCTGATCGCCTGGGCGCACGCGCAGCCCCGGACCCTGGAGACCCGGCGGGAGACCCTGCGCCGCTACCAGCTGGCGCTGCGCGACGCGACGCCGCTGTACCGCTTCATGCAGGAGAACCAGGCGACCGTGCGCGAGCTCAGCGTCGGCCTGACCTTCAAGGAGCGGATGCTGGAGCTGACGGACCTCGTGCAGGAGCCGGACTTCGCGATCGTCGACCGGGTGCGCTGCATCAGCGCGATCTTCACCCTGCACGCCGGCACCTTCCACATGGAGAACGTCGAGGGCGACCCCGAGGAGAAGCACGAAGCCGTCCTCGAGGTCGCCCTCGATCTGCTCACTCAGGCGCACCACGCCTGAGAGCTCGTTCCCAGCGTCAGATGGTGACGCCCACGGAGCGCAGGAAGGCCGACGGGTTGAGCGCGGAGCCGTAGTTCGGGGTCGTACGGATCTCGAAGTGCAGGTGCGGGCCGGACGAGTTGCCGGTGTTGCCGGACAGGGCGATCTTCTGGCCGGCGGCGACCTTCTGGCCGATGCCCACGTTGATCTTCGACAGGTGGGCGTACTGCGAGTACTTGCCGTTGGCGTGCTTGACGACGATGGCGTTGCCGTACGCCGGACCGTCACCGCCGCCGTTCGGGCCCGCCTTCACCACGGTGCCGGCGCCGGCGGCCTTGACCGCGGTGCCGACCGGAACGGCGAAGTCCTGGCCGGAGTGCTTGTGGGACCACATGGCGCCGCCCTGGTTGAAGCTGGCGGTCAGCGTGTAGGACACGACCGGCTTGACCCAGGCGGGGTTCTTCTTGACGGCCTTCGGGGCGGCCTTCTTGACGGCGGCGGCCTTCGCGGCGGCCTGCTTGGCGGCGACGGCCTTGGCCGCTGCCTGCTTCACGGCGGCGGCCTTGACGGCGGCCTGCGCCTGGGCATCGGCCTGCGCGGCGACGGCAGCGGACGCACCGGTCGCGGCGGACGCGATGGTGGCCTTGCCCTCGACGGCGAAGGCAGACCCTGCTCCGGCCACCAGCGACGCTCCCAGACCCGCGGCGGCGAGGGCGACGGCGGTGACACGGGCGGCGGGGTTCATGACGCGCTTCGACATACGGGGGAAAACCTCCGGGCAGAACGGGACCCGACGCGAACGGCGCGCCGGGCTGGCCATCCCTTGGTAACCCGGACCCCCATCACCACCCAAACCCCCCATCTACGACATCTCGTCGTAGCGATCTCCAGGGAAGTTCAGGTCTTGACGACCCAGGACCCCCCTCTCGGAAATCGGACAAACCACCCCAAGCGCTTCGGTTTATCCGCACGTCGGGCCCCTTGGGAAGGGAGCGACAGGCCGTATCCCGTACGGGTCGGGGCACTCCGGGACGAAAGTCCCGAGCCCGCCACCCTGAAAGTCCCGAATCGACACCAATGGTCATCACTATTCCGGTTAGTACAGGCCGAAACGCCTGTGCGCCTTGTCACGGCGGGCCGCACCGGAATGCGACCTGGGTCACGCAACCACGGCCCTCCGGATCACGTCCCGCACTACGCTGACGGCTCCGGGGACGTACGGGGGGACACCTATGGATCCAGCACTCATCGGCACCCGCCTCGCCTCCGGCGCGATCGGCCCGCTGCTGAGAAAACTCCTGGTCAAGGACGGCCCGGGAGCGGGCCTCACCGGGGCAGGCCGCCGCATCCGGCTCTCCCGGCTCGTCTCCTTCCGCGGCGAGCAGCGCACCCTGACCGACAAGGACGTCCGCACACTGGCCGCCACCCTGGTCGGGCGCGCGCGGACGGGCCCCGGGGAATCCCCGTTCCCCGCCGACGAGACCGAGGCCGTCACCGACACCCTGGCCGCCACGCTCCTCGCCCTCGGCGACCTCGACATGGACGACGTGCAGGCGGTCCGGCTCGGCCACCGCGACCTCGCCCGCCGTCTTCGCGCCGCGGCCCCGCCCCCCGACGGCCTGTCGACGGACTCCGCCCTCTTCCTCGACTCGCTCACCGAGTGGGCCTGCCTGCACATCCTGGAGTTCTTCACCCAGCGCTCCACCTTCGTCGGCCGCACGCTGGTCGAGCAGAGCCGGGGTCAGAGCGAGCTCATCGGCAAGCTCGACGCGCTGCTCACCCGTACGCCGAGGCCGGATGGGCGCGACGCGGAGTTCGAACGGCGCTATCTGGCGCACCTGGCGAAGAAGCACGGCCGGCTGACGATCTACGGGGTCGACCTGCATCACACCCCGGACGAGTGGCCGCTGGACATGGCGTATCTGTCACTGGAGGCGACGGCGGAGCCGACGGGCGGCCCCTGGTCCACGGCACCCGAAGCGATGGGCACGACGAACGCCGGCCCCGGCGGCCCGGCGTTCGCGGTCCCTGACGAGGACGCGCCGCCTGAGCTGATCGTCCCCGTGCACCGCGCGGCGGACTCCCTCCGCGCCGACCTCGCCCTCGCCCGCCACGACAGGGTCCTCCTGCGCGGCCTGGCCGGCTCCGGCAAGACGACCCTCGTCCAGTGGCTGACGGTCTCGGCGGCGACCGAGCGCCGGGCGGAGGGCATGGCGTACCTCCGGGGCCGTATCCCCTTCGTCCTCCCGCTGCGCACCCTCACCCGCCACGGCGAACGGCTCCCCTCCCCCGACCGCTTCCTCTCCGCCGCCGGCTGCCCGCTCACCCCGCCCGAGGGCTGGACCGACCGCGTCCTCGCCGCCGGGCGCGGCCTGATCCTCGTCGACGGCATCGACGAGATCCCCGAGGCCGAGCGCGAGCGCGCCCGCCGCTGGCTCCGCGATCTCCTCACCGCCTACGACGGCAACCGCTGGCTGGTCACCTCCCGCCCCACCGCCGTACGCGACGACTGGCTGACCACCGACGGCTTCACGGAACTGACCCTCTCCCCCATGTCCCGCGCCGAGGTCACCACCTTCGTCCAGCGCTGGCACCAGGCGGCGGGACCGGACGCCCACCCGTACGAGCGACCCCTCCTGGAGGCCCTGCGCACCACCGAGCACGTCGCGCAGCTCGCCACCAACCCGCTGATGTGCGGCCTCGTCTGCGCCCTGCACCGCGACCGCCGCGGCTTTCTGCCCCGGGGCCGCAAGGCGCTGTACGAGGCCGCGCTGGCGATGCTTCTTTCGCGGCGGGACCGCGAGCGGGACATGGGGACGCCGTACGTGATCGAGCTGGGCGAGGCGCCGCAGATCCAACTGATCCAGCGGCTCGCGTACTGGCTCACGCTCAACGGCCGCACGCAGATGGACCGTTCTCACGCCGAGTCGATCGTCCGGTCCGCCGTTCCCGCCGTCCCGGAGGCGGCGGCCTTCGGTGACCCCGGCGCGGTCTTCACTCATCTGCTCCACCGCAGCGGCCTGCTGCGTGAACCGACCCCCGGCACCGTCGACTTCGTGCACCGCACCTTCCAGGACCACCTCGCCGCGAAGGCCCTCGTCGACGAGTGGCACATCGGCGTCCTGGTCCAGCACGCGGCGGACGACCAGTGGGAGGACGTCATCCGCATGGCGGTCGGCCACGCCCGCCCGCGCGAATGCGCGGAGATCCTCGCCGAGTTGCTGAAGGCGGCTGACGCGGCGGAGGACCGCCGCGGCCGGCTCCGCGTCCTTGTGGTGGCGGCGACGGCCCTGGAACAGGCCACGGAGGTCTCCCCGGAGATCCGGCAGCGGATCCTCGCGCGCACGGCGGAGGTGATCCCGCCGCGCCACCCGGCGGAGGCGCGGGAGCTGGCGTCGGTGGGACGGGCGGTGCTGGACTTGCTGCCCGAACCACACGGTCTCGGCGACCACGAGGCTCAGATGGCCGTGGTGACCGCCTCCCACGTCGGAGCCGACGCCGCCCTGCCCTACCTGGCCCGGTTCGCCGACCACCCTGACCTCCTGATCCGCTCCCAACTCATGTGGGCCTGGCACCGGTACGACACCCATGCGTACGCCGACGAGATCATCGCCCGGATCGACCAGACGGGCCTCCAGTTCACCCTCGGCTCGGACGAACAGGCGGACGCGCTCGTCCGACTGGGGTTGAGGCCCGCGGCCCTGGACCTCCGCCCGGGCCTCTCGGACCGGGGAACGGCGACGCTGGCCCCCCTGCTCGCCGAGGTCCGGGACCTGAACGTCTCCGCATGGGATGCGTGGGCCGCCGCGACCTTCGTGAGGTCCGACCGCCTGAACATGCTCGTCGCCTCCGTCGCCCCGACCGAGGGCTTCGGCTCGCTCGCCCGGCTGCCGGACCTGAGGGTGCTCGTCCTCCGACAGGCCGCCTCGCTGACCACCCGGGACTGGCACGACATGGCGGGGCTCGGGAGCGTGCGTACCCTCCACGTCCGCTCCGCCGTGCTGCGCGACGCCCCCGACGCCCTCCGGCTGCCTCAGGTCGAGCGGCTGACGCTGTACCTGGCCCCCACCGACGCGCCCCTCACCAAGGTCGCCCAGGTCTTTCCCGGGCTTCGGCGGCTGTCCCTGCGGCAGGGGCCCGGGGACGGGGAGCAGAACCTGGCCCCGCTGGCCGGACTCGGGCACCTGCGGCTGGTCAGCGGGCCCGGTCTCCGCTTCACCGGCACCGAACACCTCCGCCCCACCGTCGGAGTCCGGACATGACCTGCCCAGACAGAAGGGGCGGCCCCGGACTCTTCCGAGTCCGGGGCCGCCCCTTCGACCGCTCAGCGCGGCGTCACGCGTCCTTCGAGAGGTTCGGGCCGGAACCGCCCGCGGCCTGCTCGATCGGCGGGACGTCCGGCAGTGCCGACTTCTCCTCGCCGCGGAAGGTGAACTTCTTCTCCTCACCCTCGCCCTCGGTGTCCACGACCACGATGTGACCGGGGCGCAGCTCGCCGAAGAGGATCTTCTCGGAGAGCGAGTCCTCGATCTCGCGCTGGATCGTCCGGCGCAGCGGCCGGGCGCCCAGAACGGGGTCGTAACCCTTCTTGGCGAGCAGGTCCTTCGCGGACTGGGAGAGCTCGATGCCCATGTCCCGGTCCTTCAGGCGCTCGTCCACCCGGCCGATCATCAGGTCGACGATCTGCAGGATGTCGTCCTGGGTGAGCTGCGGGAAGACGATGACGTCGTCCACACGGTTCAGGAACTCCGGGCGGAAGTGCTGCTTCAGCTCGTCGCTGACCTTCGCCTTCATCCGCTCGTAGTTGGACTTCGTGTCGCCCTGGGCCGCGAAGCCGAGGTTGAAGCCCTTCGAGATGTCCCGGGTCCCGAGGTTGGTCGTCATGATGATGACCGTGTTCTTGAAGTCCACGACCCGGCCCTGGGAGTCGGTCAGGCGACCGTCCTCCAGGATCTGGAGAAGGGAATTGAAGATATCGGGGTGGGCCTTCTCGACCTCGTCGAAGAGGACGACGGAGAACGGCTTGCGGCGCACCTTCTCGGTGAGCTGGCCGCCCTCTTCGTAGCCCACGTATCCGGGGGGAGAACCGAAGAGCCGGGAGACCGTGTGCTTCTCGCTGAACTCCGACATGTCGAGGGAGATCATCGCGTCCTCGTCGCCGAAGAGGAATTCGGCGAGCGCCTTGGACAGCTCGGTCTTACCGACACCGGACGGGCCGGCGAAGATGAACGAGCCACCGGGGCGCTTCGGGTCCTTCAGACCGGCACGCGTACGGCGGATCGCCTTCGACAGACCGCGGACGGCGTCGACCTGGCCGATGACGCGCTTGTGGAGCTCGTCCTCCATACGGAGCAGACGCGAGGACTCCTCCTCGGTCAGCTTGAAGACCGGAATGCCGGTGGCGGTCGCGAGGACCTCGGCGATGAGCTCGCCGTCGACCTCGGCGACGACGTCCATGTCGCCGGCCTTCCACTCCTTCTCCCGCTTGGCCTTCGCCGCCAGCAGCTGCTTCTCCTTGTCGCGGAGAGAAGCCGCCTTCTCGAAGTCCTGGGAGTCGATCGCGGACTCCTTGTCCCGGCGGACACCGGCGATCTTCTCGTCGAACTCGCGGAGGTCCGGCGGCGCGGTCATCCGGCGGATGCGCATCCGGGAGCCGGCCTCGTCGATCAGGTCGATCGCCTTGTCCGGGAGGAAGCGGTCCGAGATGTACCGGTCGGCCAGGGTCGCGGCCTGGACGAGGGCCTCGTCCGTGATGGAGACACGGTGGTGGGCCTCGTACCGGTCACGCAGACCCTTGAGGATCTCGATCGTGTGCGGCAGCGACGGCTCGGCGACCTGAATGGGCTGGAAGCGGCGCTCGAGGGCCGCGTCCTTCTCCAGGTACTTGCGGTACTCGTCGAGCGTGGTGGCACCGATGGTCTGGAGTTCGCCGCGGGCCAGCATCGGCTTGAGGATGCTGGCGGCGTCGATCGCGCCCTCGGCGGCGCCCGCACCCACGAGGGTGTGGAGCTCGTCGATGAACAGGATGATGTCGCCGCGGGTGCGGATCTCCTTGAGGACCTTCTTCAGGCGCTCCTCGAAGTCACCGCGGTAGCGGGAGCCGGCGACCAGCGCACCCAGGTCGAGGGTGTAGAGGTGCTTGTCCTTGAGGGTCTCGGGCACCTCGCCCTTGACGATGGCCTGCGCCAGGCCCTCGACGACGGCGGTCTTGCCGACGCCGGGCTCGCCGATGAGGACCGGGTTGTTCTTCGTACGGCGGGACAGCACCTGCATGACCCGCTCGATCTCCTTCTCGCGCCCGATGACCGGGTCGAGCTTGGACTCACGAGCGGCCTGGGTGAGGTTCCGGCCGAACTGGTCGAGGACCAGGGACGTCGAGGGGGTGCCCTCGGCAGGACCGCCGGCGGTGGCGGCTTCCTTGCCCTGGTAGCCGGAGAGCAGCTGGATGACCTGCTGCCGCACCCGGTTGAGATCGGCGCCCAGCTTCACGAGGACCTGGGCGGCGACGCCCTCGCCCTCGCGGATCAGGCCGAGCAGGATGTGCTCGGTGCCGATGTAGTTGTGGCCGAGCTGGAGGGCCTCCCGGAGCGACAGCTCCAGGACCTTCTTGGCACGAGGGGTGAAGGGGATGTGCCCGGACGGGGCCTGCTGGCCCTGACCGATGATCTCCTCCACCTGCTGCCGGACCGCCTCGAGCGAAATCCCGAGGCTCTCCAGGGCCTTAGCGGCGACACCCTCACCCTCATGGATAAGGCCCAGGAGGATGTGCTCGGTGCCGATGTAGTTGTGGTTGAGCATCCGGGCTTCTTCCTGAGCCAGGACGACAACCCGCCGCGCGCGGTCGGTGAACCTCTCGAACATCGTTAATCGCTCCTCAGAGCGGTCAGTCAGTTAGGGGTCGATCCCCTCCCTGTCCTTCCGCAGCTTAGTCCCGCAAGCGGGGACCGCTCATTCCAACTGCCGACATCCGTCCGGATCACCCCCTTGTCCGTGGGGAGACCTGCTGCCGAACAGCCGACAAATGCTCCAACCCGATGGTGCGAGACGATGTTCCCGCAGGCCAAGCAGTTACCCACGCCATCTGTACGCCGATGGCGAACGTGAGACGCCAAAGCCCGCGAGTCGCCCCTCCCCACTAGGAATGTCTTACCCGTAAGCACTGACACTCCATGCGGCACACCCTGGTTCCCTCCGCTACGGGCGAACAACCTTGCGCTCTCGGATGCACCCGTACGCCCCCATCTCGGACACTCTGCGCAGTGGAACGAGGACGCTGAGTCAGCTTCGGGCGTAACCAACGCGACGGCGTGAGAGTTCCCCGGGCATGGCCTTCACCGTCCCGCTTCCCCGCCCGCCGCTCGAAGACGGCCCCGCGTGGTGGTACGAGAACGAACTCGGCTGGGCGACCGTGGACGGGCCGCCGGTGCAGCTGGTCACGGGGCTGCGCTTCGACGTCCTGGAGCTGCCCGTGGCGGCAGGCGGTGCCGTGCTGCGCAGGATGGGCGCCGCCACCGGGCCGGTGGCCCTCCAGGGGCGCAGGATGCGGCTACTGGTCGCCGCAGGAAGCGCGGACGAGCTGCCGGGGCTGCTCGACTGGCTGGAGTGGGGCGGGATCTCGCTGGATCTCGCCATGCTGGGCGCGGGCGGCCGGATGACCGCGCCCATCCCCCCAGGACGGAGCGGTTCCGGCGCGCCGGGCGCCGCGGTGTGGCTGCGGGCCCCCGAGCCCGGCCGCGAGGTGGAGTCCTCGCTGCCGGCCCTGCGGACCGCCGTGCGGGGCGGTGCGGCTGCCCCGTGTCTCGTACGACTCGTGGCCGCCGCGGCCGCGGAGTGTCACCGGGTGCGGCTGCTGAGCGCCCGTACCCGTGCGACTGGCCCGGCGTCCCAGCAGCTGACGCCTCAGCGGTTCGCGTCCTCGTAGGCCGCCTTGATCTCCGCGGGCACCCGACCGCGGTCGTTCACGTTGTAACCGTTCTCCTTGGCCCAGGCGCGGATCTTCGCGGTGTCCTGGCTGCCGCCGGCGGCGACCCGGCCCTTGCCGCGCGTACCGGCGCTGCGGCCACCAGTGCGGCGGCCGCTCTTGGTGTACGGCTCGAGCAGGCCACGGAGCTTGTCCGCGTTGGCGGTGGTGAGGTCGATCTCGTAGGTCTTGCCGTCCAGAGCGAACGTCACGGTCTCGTCCGCCTCGCCACCGTCGAGGTCATCGACAAGAAGGACCTGAACCTTCTGTGCCACCGGATTTCCTTTCATCGAAAATGCAGTACGCGGAAAGGAAACCGCTTTTCCCGGAAAAACACAAACCCCTGGCAGAGGTTCAGAAGCCCGACAGCGCGGGAAACGTGCGCGATTCGGACATAGGGTTCCGGACGCTCCTTACGCTCACAGGTGCAGAAGCATCCGGCTGTTGCCCAAGGTGTTCGGCTTCACTCGTTCGAGACCCAGGAACTCGGCGACACCCTCGTCATAGGAACGCAGGAGCTCGCTGTAGACATCTCCGTCGACCGGAGTCTCACCGATCTCGACGAAGCCGTGCTTCGCGAAGAAGTCGACTTCGAAGGTCAGGCAGAATACCCGGCGCACCCCGAGCCATCGGGCGGTGTGCAACAACTTGTCGAGCACCTGATGTCCGACGCCGGCGCCCTTGAACTCGGGATCGACGGCGAGAGTGCGCACTTCGGCGAGGTCTTCCCACATGACATGGAGTGCGCCGCATCCGACGACGGCCCCGTCCTCGTCGCGTTCGGCGACCCAGAACTCCTGGATGTCCTCGTAAAGAGTCACCGTCGCTTTGTCGAGCAGGATGCCCCGGCCGACGTACGGATCCACGAGTCGGCGGACCGCCGGGACATCACTGGTGCGGGCCCGGCGTACGGTGACGGCTTTCGAAGAGGACGGGGATGCGGAGGACGACGGCATGGGGGGACGTTATCGCCCTGACCCCTCCGTCTCGTCGGCGCCCTCCGCCGGTGGGGGCGGCGCGTCGGCGCTGTTGTGGCCGACGATGCGGATGGCGTCGTTGAGGGCCTCCCGCTGCTCGGGCGACATCATGCCGAAGAAGGCGACCAGGGCGGCGGCGGGGTTGTCGCTCTGGGACCACGCCTCGTTCATCAGCGCGGCGGAGTAGGCGGCGCGGGTGGAGACGGCGGTATATCGATAGGCGCGGCCGTCGACTTCCCTGCGCACCCAGCCCTTCTGATGGAGATTGTCCATTACCGTCATGACGGTGGTGTAGGCGATGGACCGTTCCTGCTGGAGATCCTCCAGTACTTCCCGCACGGTCACCGGGCGGTTCCATTGCCAGACGCGTGTCATGACGGCGTCTTCGAGCTCTCCCAATTGACGGGGCACATCGCCACCATAGTGGGCGATGGAGGAACCGAAGGTTATTGACGTAACAAACGCAACAAAAAGGACGTACGCCGCTAAAGCGGGGCGTACGTCCTCAGTGACGCGGGGCCGGAGCCGTGGCTACGGGGTGGAGCCGTCCGTCTGACGGGCGGCCTCGGTGCGGGCGAGGGCGGCGTCGACGGCCGCGTCCTCCTTGGCCTTGTTCGGGCCGCCCTGGCTCTTGACGATCGTGACCACGAGAGCGATGAAGAACGCGGCCATCACGACCGGGGGCACGAGCGCGGATACGTAGTCCATGGCGTCCAGGGTAGCTATCCGGCGACGCGTTCCTCGGGCGGGGGCGGGGGTACGGGGCGCCGGCGCGGCGGGAACACCTCGGAGGGCTTGGGCACCGGCCGCTCGGCGGGCGTGGGCGGCGGCGTCGGCCTCGGCTTGGGCTCGTCGCCGGCGCGGCCGCCGGGCAGGGCGAGCAGCCGGGTGCGCGGGGCGGGGGCGGTGGTCACGGACGCCTGGCAGACCCGGGCGAGGCGGGCGCGCACGGAGCGCTCCGCGAGGACCTGGCAGCGCTCCAGGAGGACGGCGGCGCGGGGGTTGCCGCGCAGGGCCCGCAGGGCGGCGAGGTCGTCCGCGGCGGGGTCGTACCCGGCGGCCAGGGCGTCCTGGAGGAGCTCCAGATAGCCGGGGAGCGAGCCGGGCAGGGCCTCGCGATAGCGGGCCAGGTCGTCGAGGAGGAAGGCGCGCAGCCGGCCGGCCTCGCGGACGGCGTCGTCCACGGATTCGGCGAGGCGCAGGCAGTCCTGGACGTCCTCGTCGTGGAGGGGGGCGGGGTGGAGGGCGGTGGCAAGGGCGCGTCGGAGCACACGCAGCTCGTCCGCGCTGAACGCCATGCCGCCGCGGGATCCGTATGGCGTGGGCATGAGGTGACAATACGCGCTAATCGGACAAATTTCGTTTACCGATCATCCCCCGGGCGCGTTGCCCTCCGGGCGGGCGGCGGGGCGCGGGACGGGGCCCGAAGAGTGTCTCAGGCCCCGCCGCCTACATCCGGGACACGTTGCGCTCGTAGACCAGGCGGAGGCCGATCAGGGTCAGCCAGGGCTCGTGCTCGTCGATCTGCGTCGATTCGCCCAGGACCATCGGGGCCAGGCCTCCCGTCGCGATCACCGTCACGTCCGACGGGTCGCCGCCGCGGCCCACGATGTCGCGCTTCATCCGGGCCACCACGCCGTCGACCTGGCCCGCGAAGCCGAACACGATGCCCGACTGCATCGCCTCGACCGTGTTCTTGCCGATCACGCTGCGCGGCCGGGCCAGTTCGATCTTGCGGAGCTGGGCGCCGCGGACCCCCAGCGCCTCGACCGAGATCTCGATGCCCGGCGCGATCGCGCCGCCCGCGTACTCACCGCGCGCGGTGATCGCGTCGTACGTCGTCGCCGTACCGAAGTCGACCACGATCGCCGGCCCGCCGTAGAGCTCCACCGCCGCGACCGCGTTGATGATGCGGTCCGCGCCGACCTCCTTCGGATTGTCCGTGAGGATCGGGACGCCGGTCTTGACGCCGGGCTCGACGAGGACGGCGGGAACGTCGCCGTAATAGCGCCGCGTCACCTCGCGCAGCTCGTGCAGGACCGAGGGCACCGTCGCGCAGATCGCGATGCCCTCGATGCCGTCGCTCAGCTCCACGCCCAGCAGCGGATGCATGCCCATCAGGCCCTGGAGCAGGACCGCCATCTCGTCGGCGGTGCGACGCGGGTCCGTCGAGATGCGCCAGTGCTCGACGATCTCCTCGCCGTCGAAGAGGCCGAGGACGGTGTGCGTGTTGCCGACGTCGATGGTGAGAAGCATCAGACAGCCGCCCCGGAGGCGTCGCGCAGGTCCAGGCCGATGTCCAGGATCGGGGACGAGTGCGTGAGCCCGCCCACCGCGAGGTAGTCCACGCCGGTGGCCGCGTAGGCCGCGGCGTTCTCCAGCGTCAGACGGCCGGAGGACTCCAGGGCGGCGCGGCCCGCGACGAGAGCGACCGCCTCCTCGGTCTCCATGGGGGTGAAGTTGTCGAGCAGGATCAGGTCGGCGCCCGCGTCCAGGACCTCGCGGACCTGGTGCAGCGTGTCCACCTCGACCTCGATGGGCAGATCCGGGAAGAGCTCCCGTACGGCCTTGAACGCCTGCGCCACGCCTCCGGCGGCCACCACGTGGTTGTCCTTCACCAGGGCCGCGTCGGAGAGCGACATGCGGTGGTTGACGCCACCGCCGCAGCGCACCGCGTACTTCTCCAGGGCGCGCAGGCCCGGCGTGGTCTTGCGGGTGTCGCGGACCCGGGCCTTGGTGCCCTCCAGGGCGTCCGCCCACGCGCGCGTGGCGGTGGCGATCCCGGAGAGACGGCACAGGATGTTCAGCGCGCTGCGCTCGCCGGTGAGCAGGTCGCGGGTGCGCGTGGTGACCGACAGAAGCTTCTGGCCGGCCTCGACCCGCTCGCCGTCCTCCACGTGCCGCTCGACCTCGAAGGTCTCCGTGCAGACGATGGACAGGATCGCCTCGGCGACCCGCAGGCCGGCCACGACGCCGGCCTCGCGCGCGGTGAAGTCGGCCGTGGCGACGGCGTCCTCGGGGACGGTCGCGACCGTGGTCACGTCCACCCCGCCGTCGAGGTCCTCCTCGATGGCCAGGTGGGCGATGTCCTCGACCTGGACGGGGTCGAGCCCCGCGTCGGCGAGCAGCTGCGCGAGGGCGGGGTCGAGCCCGCACTCGTACACCTCGTCGCCGTCGGCGCAGCCGCAGCCGTCACCGCAGCCGCCCGCCTCCGCCGCGGCCGTGCCGGGCGCGCTGATCTGGATCAGGGGTACGTCCACGGGCTGCGGGCGTTCTTCTTCGGGGGTGCTCGGCGTGCTCACGGTTACGGCTCCCTGGGTGCGTCGGCGGCGGTGGGGGGAAAGTCATGGGTCTCGGTGGGCCGGACGTCGAGGGCCCGCTCCGGGGTGAGGCGTACGACGAGATGGCGGCGCCAGGCCGTGTCGTCGCGCTCGGGGTGGTCCTCGCGCCAGTGGCAGCCCCGGGTCTCCTCGCGGCGGCGGGCGGCCGCGACCAGGACGCGGGCGACGCACAGCAGGTTGGTGGTCTCCCAGGACTCGACGCCGGGCTCGGCCGCCTTCGAGTCGTCGGTGCCGCCCGCGAGGGCGTCCGTGTGGAGGGCGTCCAGGGCCTCGGCGGCCTCGCGCAGACTCGCCGCGGAGCGGAGCACTCCGGCGCCGGCGGTCATGATCCGCTGGATACGGGTGCGGGCGCCGGCGACGGGCAGCGGGAGGATGACGGGCGCCGGGTGCGGCACCGGGGCGCCGGGCACGCGCGCGGTGCGGGCCGTGATGTCCTCGGCGATGCGCTCGGCGAAGACCAGACCCTCCAGGAGCGAGTTGGAGGCGAGCCGGTTGGCGCCGTGCACGCCTGTGCAGGCCACCTCGCCGCAGGCGTAGAGGCCGGGCACGGTGGTCCGGCCCCGCAGGTCGGTGCGGACCCCGCCGGAGGCGTAGTGGGCCGCAGGGGCGACCGGGATCGGCTCGGTGACCGGGTCGATGCCGTGGGCGCGACAGGCGGCCAGGATCGTGGGGAAGCGGTGCTCCCACATCTCGGCGCCGAAGTGCCGGGCGTCGAGGTACATGTGCTCGGTGCCCCGCTCCCGCATGCGGCGCGTGATCGCCTTGGCGACGATGTCGCGGGGGGCGAGTTCGGCCAGCTCGTGCTGCCCGAGCATGAAGCGGACCCCGTCCGCGTCGACGAGGTGGGCGCCCTCTCCGCGTACGGCCTCGGAGACCAGCGGCTGCTGGCCCTCGGCGTCGGCGCCGAGGAAGAGCACGGTGGGGTGGAACTGGACGAACTCGAGGTCGGAGACCTCGGCCCCGGCGCGCAACGCCAGCGCGACCCCGTCGCCGGTGGAGACGGCCGGGTTGGTGGTGGCGGAGAAGACCTGGCCCATGCCGCCGGTGGCCAGGACCACGGCGGGGGCGTGGACGGCGCCGACGCCGTCGTGCTGTCCCTCGCCCATGACGTGCAGGGTCACGCCCGCCGTGCGCCCTTCGGCGTCCGTGAGGAGGTCCAGGACGAGCGCGTGCTCGATGGTGCGCACGCCCCGGTCCCGTATCGCCTCGACGAGCGCGCGGGAGATCTCTGCGCCGGTGGCGTCGCCGCCCGCGTGCGCGATCCGGCGGCGGTGGTGACCGCCCTCGCGGGTCAGGGCGATCTCGCCCTCGGAGGTCTTGTCGAAGTCGGCGCCGGTGGCGATGAGCCGGCGGACGGCGTCGGGGCCCTCGGTGACCAGGGCGTGCACGGCCTGCTCGTCGCACAGCCCGGCTCCCGCGACGAGCGTGTCGTCCAGGTGCTGCTCGGGGCTGTCGCCCTCGCCGAGCGCGGCGGCTATGCCGCCCTGGGCCCAGCGGGTGGAGCCGTCGTCCAGGCGGGCCTTGGTGACGACGACCGTACGCAGTCCGGCGGCGGTGCAGCGCAGGGCGGCGGTCAGGCCGGCGACGCCGGAGCCGACCACGACGACGTCGGCGTCGATGGCCCAGCCAGGCGCGGGCGCGTGCAGCCGTATTCCGGTCACTTGGTGGCTCCGAACGTCAGCGGGATGTTGTCGATCAGCCGCGTGGTGCCGACGCGCGCGGCGACGGCGAGGATCGCCTCGCCGTCGTGGTCGTCGGCGACGTCGGTGAAGTCGGCCGGGTCGACGAGGGCGAGGTAGTCCAGGACGAGCGGCGGCTCGGCCTTGGCCGCGTCGTCGAGGACGGCGCGGGCCGCGGCCCGTACGGCGTCGGCGCCGCCGCACTCGGCGGCGGTGGCCTGGGCGACGGCGTGCGCGTCGGCCGCCGCGCGGGCCTCGCCGAGCCGGGAGAGCGCCTCGGCGCGGCTCTCCGAGCCGGGCAGCGAGGCGGCACGCGCGCTCAGCGCCTGCTGGGCGGCGAGCCGGTCGCTCGCGGCGAACAGCGCCCGGGACAGGGCGAGTGCGGTGCGGCGCTCGCCGTTGGAGAGGTAGCGGTTACGGCTGGAGAGGGCGAGGCCGTCGCTCTCGCGGACGGTCGGCACGCCGACGATCTCGACCGGGAAGTTCAGATCGCGGACCATCCGGCGGATGAGGGCCAGCTGCTGGGCGTCCTTCTGGCCGAAGAAGGCCACGTCAGGACGGGTGAGGTGGAGGAGCTTGGCGACGACGGTGAGCATGCCGTCGAAGTGCCCGGGGCGGGACGCGCCTTCGAGGCGCTCCCCCATGGGTCCGGCGGTGATCCGGACCTGGGGCTCCCCGCCGGGGTAGACCTCGTCGGCGGAGGGGGCGAAGACGGCGTCGGCTCCGGCGGCCGCGGCGGTCTCCAGGTCGGCGTCCAGCGTGCGCGGGTACCGGTCGAGGTCCTCGCCGGCCCCGAACTGGAGCGGGTTGACGAAGACGGTGACGACGACGAAGCCGTCCGGGCCGACGTGCTCGCGGGCCGTGCGGACGAGGGTGGCGTGACCGTCGTGGAGGGCGCCCATGGTCATGACGACGGCGCGCCTGCCGCGGCTCGGCAGCGCGTGGAGCTCGTCCGCCGTGCGGACCACCGCGAGGGGCACGGACGGTGCGGACGGTGCCGACGACGACACGGATGACGCGGGTGACGGCGTGGATGACGACGTGGACCTCATCGGGACTCCCCCTCTGCGAGCACGCCCAGCAGATCCTCGGCCAGCTCGGGCTTGAGCAGACCGTGCGCGAGCGCCCGGTCCGCGGTCGTGCGGGCCATCGCCAGATAGCCGGCGACCGTGCCGGGCGCGTGCTTGCGCAGTTCGGCGACGTGGGCGGCGACCGTGCCGGCGTCCCCGCGCGCGACGGGGCCGGTGAGGGCCGCGTCACCGGAGCGCAGGGCGTTGTCCAGGGCGGCGCCCAGGAGCGGGCCGAGCATCCGGTCGGGGGCGGCGACCCCGGCCGTACGGAGCAGGTCCATGGACTGGGCCACCAGCGTGACCAGGTGGTTCGCGCCGAGGGCGAGGGCGGCGTGGTAGAGCGGGCGGGCCTCCTCCGCGATCCACTCGGGCTCGCCGCCCATCTCGATCACCAGGGCCTCGGCGGCCAGCCGCAGCTCCTCGGGCGCGGTGACGCCGAAGGAGCAGCCGGCCAGCCGCTGGACGTCGACCGAGGTCCCGGTGAAGGTCATGGCGGGGTGCAGGGCGAGCGGCAGCGCGCCGGCGCGGCGGGCGGGGTCCAGGACCTTCACTCCGTACCGCCCGGAGGTGTGCGCCAGGATCTGCCCGGGCCGTACGGCTCCGGTCTCGGCGAGGCCCTCGACCAGGCCCGGCAGGGCGTCGTCGGGGACCGTCAGCAGAACCAGGTCGGCGTGGGCGAGCACCTGGGCGGGCGACATGATCGGCACGTCCGGGAGCAGGGTCGCGGCGCGGCGCACGGACGCGTCGGAGACCGCGGAGACGGCGACGGGGCGGTGACCCGCGAGCCGCAGGCAGGCGGCGAGGGCGGGCCCCACGCGGCCGGCTCCGACGACTCCGACGGTGAGTCGCGCGGGTCGGTCTTCCGCTCGGGGTTCTGCAGGTTGATTCACGCGGCAACGGCCTTCCGTTCCAGTCCGCGGGGGGTACCGGACGATTTCTCGTCATGCTACGCCAGCGTTTCGCGCCCCTCCGTGCCTGTCCACAGGGTGCGGGTGGCAGTGTGATGATCAGCCCATGGATGAGCGGGAGGCCCGGCTGCACCGGGCGCGGAGGGTGTGGGGCGGGGCCGGCCGGAAGCTGTGGCACTCGCCCGTCGAGGCGACGGCGGGGAGGCGGCTGCGGGAGCTGGCCGACCGGGCGGACGCCGACGGGTGCGGGGGCCTGCCGCTCGACGCGTACGGCGGCGGCCCGGTCGAGGAGGTCGAGCGGCGCGTCGCGGAGGAGTTGGGCCTGCCCGCCGCGGTGTTCTTCCCGACCGGCACGATGGCCCAGCAGGTGGCGCTGCGCTGCTGGTCGGGGCGGACCGGCAGCCCGGTCGTCGCCCTGCACCCCCTTTCCCACCCGGAGGTCCACGAGCGCGGTGCGCTCGGAGCGGTGAGCGGGCTGCGCACGGTCCATCCGACGGACGAGCCCCGGCTGCCGACGGCCGAGGAGGTACGGAACCATCCGGAGCCCTTCGGGACGCTGATGCTGGAGCTGCCGCTGCGGGACGCCGGTTTCACGCTGCCGAGCTGGGACGAACTGGTGGACGTCGTGGACGCGGCGCGCGAACGTGACGCAGTGGTGCACTTCGACGGCGCGCGGCTGTGGGAGTGCGCCCCTCACTTCGGGCGGGACCTGCGCGAGATCGCGGGCCTCGCGGACACCGTGTACGTCTCCTTCTACAAGTCCCTGGGCGGGATCTCCGGGGCCGCGCTGGCCGGCCCGGAGGACGTGATGGAGGAGGCGCGGGTATGGCTCCACCGGTACGGCGGGCTGATCTTCCAGCAGTTCCCCGCGGCGATGGCGGCGCTGAGCGGTCTCGCCGTGGAGCTGCCGAGGCTGCCCTCGTACGTGGCGCACGCGCGCGTGGTGGCGCAAGGGCTGCGGGCGGGCTTCGAGGAGGCGGGGGTGCCGTGGTTCCGGGTCCACCCCGAGACCCCGCACACCCACCAGTTCCAGGTGTGGCTCCCGTACGACCCGGACCTTCTGACGGCGGCGTCGCTGGCCCTGACGGTGGAGACGGACACCGTGCTCTTCCGCCGCTGGTCCTCGCCGGGGGCGGGCGGGCCGCCGGGTGTGGCGGTGACGGAGGTGACGGTCGGGGAGCCGGGGCTGTCCTGGACGGAGGACGACGTACGGGAGGCGGTGGGCGCCTTCCTCGCGCGCGTGGGTTGATTCCCCCACCCCCACCCCTTCCCCTTCCCGAAACCCTGCGGGGCTGGGGGAAAGGCGGTCAGCGGGGGCTGACGCCCTGAGAACCCCCTGCCGTCGCCGCGGCGGCTCAGGCCGGACCGCACAGCCCGGCACCCGCGGATATGCGGCGGCCGACGGCCTGGACGTGGGCGTCGGAGGGAGGGCGGGCTTCGGTGGCCCTCAGTCGAAGCGGAGGTGGGACAGACCGACCCTGATCCGCCGCAGGCGGTGGCGGAGCGGCCCGTCCGTGTCCGGCAGGAGCCGCAGCCCGGCCCCGGCGGCCACCTCGTCCGCGACCCGCGGGACGGTCAGCCGGTCCGTACGGATGTGGTGCGCGAACTCCGGCCCCTCCAGTCGCTCCAGGCACAGGTCCAGCTTCGCCACGGCGAAGCTCTCCCGCTTGAGGCCGCGCCCCAGACCGCGCTCGGTCAGCCGCTTCAGCACGGTCCCGCGCTCCGCCAGCAGCGCGAAGTGCCGCACCCGGTCCTCACCGTGCTCCTCGCGCAGCCGTCCGACGATCTCGGTGAAGTACGCGGGCTCCACCAGCGTCATCGGCACGATCACCGGGCCGCCCACGTGCGCGCGCAGCGCCAGGTCCAGCACCTCGTAGACCCCCTGCCGCCAGGCGGGCAGGTCCTGGAAGTCGCCTCTGAGGGACGGCGGCAGCGTCCGGTGCAGTCCGAAGCCGATGTGCTCCGGGTCGCAGACCACGCTGCCCGGCAGCCGCCGCCGGATCTCGTACGCGGTCTGGGTCTTCCCGCCCCCGAACGGACCGTTGATCCACAGCAGCACCGGGTCAGACCGCTCCGCCGCCCGCCCGCACCAGGCCCGTCTCGTACGCCAGGACCACGACCTGCACGCGGTCGCGCAGGTCCAGCTTGGTCAGGATCCGGCCGACGTGCGTCTTCACCGTCGCCTCGGACAGGACCAGCCGGGCGGCGATCTCACCGTTCGAAAGACCCTGGGCGACCAGCATCATCACCTCGCGCTCGCGGTCGGTGAGCTTGTCGATCTCCTTGTGCTGGGGCTCCTTGCCCGACGACGGCAGCATCGGCGAGAAGCGGTCGAGCAGCCGGCGTGTGGTCGACGGGGCCACGACCGCGTCCCCGCTGTGCACCGAGCGGATCGCGCCCAGCAGCTCTCCGGGCGGCACGTCCTTGAGCATGAAGCCGCTCGCGCCCGCCTTCAGCCCGGAGAAGGCGTACTCGTCGAGGTCGAAGGTGGTCAGGATCAGCACCTTGGGCGCGTCGGGCTGCGAACAGATCCGCCGGGTCGTCTCGACCCCGTCCAGCTTGGGCATCCGTACGTCCATCAGCACCACGTCCACGGCCGTGGACCGCAGCACCTCCAGGGCCTCGACGCCGTCGCCGGCCTCGGCCACGACCTCCATGTCCGGCTGGGCGGCGAGCACCATGCGGAAGCCGGTGCGCAGCAGCACCTGGTCGTCGACGAGCATCACGCGGATGGACATGGGGTTTCCTCAGAGTCGGAGTCAGAGTGCGGGCTTCAGGGGAAGCAGGGCGCTGATACGGAAACCGCCGCCGGGGCGGGGGCCCGCGTCCAGGGTGCCGCCGACCATGCCGACCCGCTCCCGCATGCCGATCAGGCCGTGGCCCCGTCCGTCGGCGCCGCCGTCCTCGTACATCTCCGTGGTCGCGCCCCGCCCGTCGTCCTCGACGAGCAGCCCGAGCCCGTCGTCGAAGTACACCAGACGGACACTGGCCCCGGCGTCCGGGCCGCCGTGCTTGCGGGTGTTGGTGAGGGCCTCCTGCACGATCCGGTACGCCGTGAGCTCGACGCCGCTCGGCAGCGGCCGGGGCGTCCCCTCGACCTTGAAGTCGACGGTCAGACCGGCCCCGCGGACCTGCTCCACCAGATCCTCGATCTGCTGGACGTCGGGCTGGGGCACGTACTCCCCCGCCTCCTGGTGCTCGCCGGTGCGCAGGATCCCGAGGAGCCGGCGCATCTCGGCCAGCGCCTGCCGGCCGGTGGAGGAGATGGTCTCCAGGGCCTGCTTGGCCTGCTCCGGCGAGGCGTCCAGGACGTAGGCCGCGCCGTCGGCCTGCACCACCATGACGGAGACGTTGTGGGCGACGACGTCGTGCAGCTCGCGGGCGATCCGGGCGCGCTCGGCGGCCACCGCGACCTTGGACTGCGCCTCGCGCTCCTGCTCCAGGCGCGAGGCGCGCTCCTCCAGCTGCGCGAAGTAGGCGCGGCGGGTGCGCAGGGAGTCGCCGAGCACCCAGGCCAGGGCGAACGGCACCGTCATGATCACCGTGAAGAACACCTTGGCGAGCGCCGATCCCTCGCCCTCCATCGGCCATCTCAGCTGGGAGAGCGTGGCGG
The DNA here is from genome assembly GCF_040611675.1 of Streptomyces sp. NPDC006551. Lineage (NCBI taxonomy): Bacteria > Bacillati > Actinomycetota > Actinomycetes > Kitasatosporales > Streptomycetaceae > Streptomyces > Streptomyces sp. NPDC006551. The sequence continues at coordinate 245,245 of NZ_JBEXOT010000005.1, read as the reverse complement.
CGCTCAGTCCGCCGATGAGCGCGAGGCGGGAGGCCCAGCGCGGACCGTCGTGCGCGGCGACCGTGTAGATGATCACCAGCATCGCGAAGTCGGCGAGGAACGGCATCAGCCCGAGGGCGAGCTGGGCGAGGCCCAGAGCGACCGCGAGCACCAGCATCTTCTCGGGCGCGCGCCGGCGCAGGGCGACCACCAGCGAGAGGAGCACGGCGACGACGCCGTACGCGGCGGGCTCCTCGACCGCCGGGTAGGTCGACCCCACCCACAGCAGGGAGAACCCGAGGAGGACGACGGCCCAGAAGCTGTCGACGCCCGTCGGGTGTCTGCGGATGAAGTCGTAGACGCGCTGCACGTGACCCAGCGTAGGGAAGGCGGATAGGTGCAGGGGTCAACCGTGGGGTCGATCCTTGGCGTGAAGGCCGTACTCCGCAAGGTGGAGACTGGGGCACGTGACGGATGAGACGTGTCAATGGCCGGACGGACAGCGGGGCTGGCGGGGATGGCGGGAGGCCGCCGAGCGGGCGCTGTACGGGCCGGGCGGCTTCTATCTGCGCCCCGAGGGCCCGGCCGGGCACTTCCGTACCTCGGTGCACGCCTCGCCTCTCTTCGCCGGCGCCGTCGCCCGGCTGCTGACGGAGGTGGCCCGCGACCTCGACACGGACGAGATCGCGCTGGTGGATGTGGGCGCGGGGCGAGGCGAGCTGTTGACGGGGGTGCTGGCCGCTGCTCCGGCGGGGCTCTCGGTACGTCCGTACGGCGTCGAACGCGCCGCCCGCCCCGACGGGCTCGACCCGCGGATCGCCTGGACGGACCGGGTGCCGGAGGGCGTGCGCGGACTGCTCTTCGCGAACGAGTGGCTGGACAACGTGCCGGTGGACGTCGCCCAGGCCGACGCGTCGGGGGCGGTGCGGTACGTCGAGGTGCGGGCCGACGGCACGGAACGGCTCGGCGGGGTGGTCGCGGGCCCGGACGCGGAGTGGCTGGAGCGGTGGTGGCCGCTGCGGGAGCCGGGCGAGCGGGCGGAGATCGGGCGCCCGCGGGACGAGGCGTGGGCGCGGGCGGTGGGCGCGCTGGAGGCGGGCCTCGCGGTGGCGGTGGACTACGCGCATGTACGGGAGGCCAGGCCGCCCTTCGGGACGCTGACCGGGTTCCGGGCGGGGCGGGAGGTTCCGGCGGTGCCGGACGGGTCGTGCGACCTGACGTCGCACGTGGCGCTGGACTCGATCGCCTCGGCGGGCGGCCCCGGGGCCGAGCTGACGACGCAGCGGGAGGCGCTGCGGGGGCTGGGGGTGAGCGGGGGCCGGCCGCCGCTGTCCTTGGCGTCGAGCGATCCGGCGGCGTACGTGCGGGCGCTGGCCTCGGCGGGGGAGGCGGCGGAGCTGACGGCACGGGGCGGGCTGGGGGACTTCTTGTGGCTCACGCAGAGGGTGCCGGGTCCACGCGTCGGCCGGGCCTGAGAGGGCCGGCCCCCTGGGTCGTGCCCGCCCGTCCCTCCCCCATCTGGACGGCGGCCCACGACGGTGGAGGGGTCGGGGGATACTGTGCCCATGACGGAGACGACGGTCGGAATCGGCGGGGCGGCGGAGAGCACCGACATGGTGCTGAACATCGGGCCGCAGCATCCCTCGACCCATGGTGTGCTCCGCCTCCGGCTGGTCCTGGACGGCGAGGTCATCCGGCACGCCGAGCCGGTCATCGGGTACATGCACCGCGGCGCCGAGAAGCTCTTCGAGGCGCGCGACTACCGGCAGATCATCATGCTCGCCAACCGCCACGACTGGCTGTCGGCCTTCTCCAACGAGCTCGGTGTCGTGATGGCGGTCGAGCGGATGCTCGGCATGGAGGTCCCCGAGCGCGCCGTGTGGACCCGTACGCTGCTCGCCGAGCTGAACCGGGTGCTCAACCACCTCATGTTCCTGGGGTCGTACCCCCTCGAACTGGGCGGTATCACCCCGGTCTTCTACGCCTTCCGGGAGCGCGAGGAGCTCCAGGCCGTGATGGAGGAGGTCTCCGGCGGCCGGATGCACTACATGTTCAACCGGGTCGGCGGCCTCAAGGAGGACCTGCCGGCCGGGTGGCAGGACCGGGCGCGGGCGGCCGTCGCGGACGTCCGGTCCCGGATGGACGTGTACGACAAGCTGGTCCTCGGCAACGAGATCTTCCGGGGGCGTACCCGCGGCGTCGGCGTCCTGACCCGGGAGACCGCGCACGCGTACGGCGTCTCGGGGCCCATCGCCCGCGCCTCCGGCGTCGACTTCGATCTGCGCCGCGACGAGCCGTACCTGGCCTACGGGGAGCTTCAGGACACGCTCAAGGTCGTCACCCGGCAGGAGGGCGACTGCCTGGCCCGGTTCGAGTGCCTCCTCGACCAGACGCACAACTCCCTGGAGCTCGCCGACGCCTGCCTCGACCGGCTCGCGGAGCTTCCGCCGGGGCCGATCAACCAGCGGTTGCCGAAGGTCCTCAAGGCCCCGGAGGGCCACACGTACGCGTGGACCGAGAACCCTCTCGGCATCAACGGCTACTACCTGGTCTCCAAGGGCGAGAAGACCCCGTACCGCCTCAAGCTCCGCTCGGCGTCGTTCAACAACATCCAGGCGCTGACCGAGCTGCTCCCCGGCACACTGGTCGCCGACATGGTGGCGATCCTGGGCTCGCTGTTCTTCGTCGTCGGCGACATCGACAAGTGACCGGCGACAGGCCCGGGTCCCCTACGAGCTGACCGCTCCGCGCAGCTCCGCCACGTCGAGCTGCTCGGTCTCGTCGTGCTCGGTCAGGTCGATGACCTGGCCGATCGCCCGCTGCTCGGGGGCGCGCCGTGCCACGGCGGCCAGGACCTCCTCGCCGACGACGTCCGCGAGATCGGTGTCCTGGACCGCCTCGATCGCGGCCGCCGCCTTCTGCGTACCGAAGAAGTCGAAGCCTCCTTCGGGGCGCGGGGCGGGGCGGCGGGCGGCGTAGGGCACGATCGCGGCCGCGGCCGGGACCGGGCGGACCGCGGGCACGGGCGGCACGGTGGAGGCGGCGGACGACGGGCGGGCGTGGTGCCCGGTCCCGGCGGCCGCCGCGTGCTTCCCCTGCGGCTCCTCCGTCTCCCGGGCGCGCTCGGCGAGGTCGCGGCTGCGGGCCGCTTCGACGGTCCTGCGGGCCTGTTGGGCGGCGGCGTTGCGCGAGAGGTCGCGCAGCGCTTCGGCCGCCTGACGGTAGGCGTCCTTGGTCGGCGTGGATCCGGCGACCGGCAGCGCCTTCGCGGGCGAGGTCGCCTCCAGGGCGAGCTGCCTGCGGCCTTCCAGGGCGCTGGCCCGCTCGGTCTCCGCCGTGGCGTACCGGCGCAGCAGCTCCGCGTGCTCGCCGCGCAGTCCGGCGAGCTCGACCCGCTTGGCGCGCAGCTTCGCGTCGAGCTTGGCGCGCAGCTCGCGCGACTCCTCGATGTCGGACTCGAGTTCGGCTATCCGCTCCTCGGTCTTCCACTGGTCCGCGGCCCGCGCCCGGGTCAGCTCGGCGACCTGGCGGCCGGCGCTCCGGTCCCAACCGCGCATGAGGACGGCGCCGGTGATCGCGGCGGCGGCGGCCGCCGCGACGAGCAGCCGCAGCACCACCGGATCCGCGAGCAGCCAGGCGCCCGCGGCACAGGCGACCGACGCTCCTGCGACCGCCGAGGGCGGCAGAAGCTTGTGCAGAGGAGGGGAATGGCGGTGGCGTCCACGTGGCATGGCCTGAAATTTACCGTGCGTAGGCGCGGTATGGGGTGTCGGCCCCGCAATCTCTTGGCCACGTCTCGCCGTCGTCACCGCGCCTCTGCCCCGCCCGCGCCGCACTCAACCCTTGCCGCGCCGACTCCCTTTAGCCGACCCTCACTTCTTGACCAGCCCCTTCGACTCCAGATAGGTCTTCGCCACGTCCTCGGGCTTCGCCCGCTCGGCATCCACCTTGCGGTTCAGTTCGGCGAGATCGGCCGTTGTCAGGACCTTTGTGATCTTGTCGAGCGCCGCGGCTATCTCGGGCGATCCGGCGTCCTTCGCATTGACCACGGGCAGCACATTGTCGGCGTTCTGCAGCTTCTTGTCGTCGGCCAGCAGGACGAGGCCGAAGCCGTCCAGCGTGGCGTCCGTGGTGGTGGTCAGCACAAGCTGGTCCACGCCGTCCTTGACCGCCTGCTTGGACTGCGGTGTGCCGACTCCCTTGGGGTCGACACCGGTGACGTCGATCCCGTACGTCTTCTTCAGGCCCGGCGCGCAGAACGGCCGTACGGCGCATTCGTCACCGGCCGCGATCTTCACCTTCAGCTTGGCGCGGCCGAGATCGGAAAGCGTCGTCAGCTTGTTCTTCTCGGCGAATTCCCTCGACACCGCGAAGGCGTTCTGGTCGACGGCCTCGCCGAACGCGAGCACCTTCAGTCCGCGCGGCTCGGCGAGCTTCTTCAGCGCCTCCACCGTGGCGGCCGCGTCACCGGAGGCGACGGGGTTCTCCTCCGGTGCCTTCGGGCCGTTCGCCTTCGCATTGAGGAATTCCGCGATCGTCGCCGCGTATTCCGGTACGACGTCGATCTCGCCCTTCTCCAGCGAGGGTTCGTACAGCTCCCGGTTCTTCACCGTGGTGACGGTCGCGGAGTATCCGGCGTCCTCCAGCACCTGGGCGTAGAGTTCGGCGAGCACCTTGGACTCGGTGAACGCCGCGGCGCCCACGACCAGCGAGCCCTTCCCTGGCCCGGACGCACCACCGCCGCCCGCCTTCTCCTTCTCCAGGCTGTCGCCGCCGCACGCGGCGAGCCCGCCGGTCAGCGCCGCCACACCCAGCAGCGCACCCGCCAAACGCGAGGTCCTGCTCACGAGATCACCCATTCCCATCAGTCGTTCTTCGGTCGTCTCACGCGCGCCGGCCGAGCAGCCGGTCGGCCCCCACCAGCGCGGCCTCCACCAGGAGGGCGAGCAGGGCGACGAGGAGCGCGCCCGCCACCACCTGCGGGGTGTTGTACGTGTTGAATCCGGCGGTGATGATCCGGCCGAGGCCCCCTTGGCCGACCATCGCCGCGATGGTCGCGGTGGCGACCACCTGCACGGCGGCCGACCGCAGTCCCGTCATGACCAGCGGCCGGGCGAGGGGCAGTTCGACCTTCCGGAAGAGCTGGCCGCCGGACATCCCCATCCCCCGCGCGGCCTCCACCACCGCCCGGTCCACCTCCCGCATGCCGACGTACGCGTTGGTGAGCAGCGGCGGCACCGCGAACAGCACCAGCGCGATCACGGTGGGCACCGAGCCGGCGGTGCGCAGCGGCGACACCATGAACAGGGCCAGGACCGCGAAGACGGGGATCGCCCGCCCGACGTTGGAGATGTTGACGGCGAGCGTGCCGCCCCGGCCGAGGTGCCCCAGCCACAGCCCGAGCGGCAGGGCGAGCGCGCAGGCCAGGAGCAGCGCGACCCCGCTCACATACACGTGCTCGGCGAGCCGTTGCCCTATCCCGCCGTCCCCCGACCAGTTGGCGCCGGTGGTGAGCCAGGCCCAGGCGTCCGTCACGACCCCCATCTCACCCTCCCCCCGGCGCGGTCCGTATGCGGGTCCACGGCGTGAGCAGCCGCTGGAGGCCCAGGAGCAGCAGATCGGCGGCGACCGCGAGCAGGACGCACAGCACCGAGGCGGCGAGCACCTGCGCCTTGAAGAAGGTCGGCAGCGCGTCCTCGATGAGATTGCCGAGCCCGCCCCGGCCCACGATCGACCCGACCGTCGTCAGCGCGATCGTCGACACCGTCGCCATCCGTATCCCGGCCATCAAGGCGGGCAGCGACAGCGGGAGTTCGACCTCCCACAGCAGCCTGCCGGGCCCGTACCCCATGCCCCGGGCGGCCTCCCGCGCCTCGGCCGGCACGGCCGCCAGGCCCGCGAGGATGTTCCGTACGAGAATCGTCAGCGAGTACAGCACGAGACCGGTCACGACCAGCGCCGACGACAGACCGAAGAACGGCAGCAGCAGCGAGAACAGGGCCAGCGACGGAATCGTGTAGAGCAGGGTCGTCAGCCCGAGGACCGGTCCGGCGAGCCGTGGGCGCGCCCGGACGAGCAGGGCCAGCGGAAAGGCGACGGCGAGCCCGATCAGTACGGACACCAGCGTGATGCCCCCGTGCTGAAGCGTGGCTTCGGTCAACTCCTGGGCCCTGGTGCGCAGATACTCCCCGCAGATCCAGTCGTTCGTCACCAGACAGTTCGACGCGCTCGCGTGCCGACTCATGTGCCTCCCCCCGGCCGTCCGTATACCCGTATGCCCGAACGTATGTCTCAACCGACCCTAGCCCCCGGCACCGACAATCGCCGAGGACCGCCACGCCCCGGCAACACGCCCTTCACACGCGCCCCGCCGACAGGGGCCAGAATGGGGAACCATGATCCGGTTCGAGCATGTGACCAAGCGGTACGCGGACGGCACCACCGCCGTCGACGACCTCTCCTTCGACGTCGCCGAGGGCGAACTGGTCACGCTCGTCGGCCCGTCGGGCTGCGGCAAGACGACCACGATGAAGATGGTGAACCGGCTCATCGAGCCGACCGAGGGGCGGATATTCCTCGACGGCGAGGACATATCCACCGTCGACCCCGTCCGACTGCGCCGCCGCATCGGCTATGTCATCCAGCAGGTCGGCCTCTTCCCGCACCGGACGGTCCTCGACAACACCGCCACCGTGCCGCACCTCCTCGGCGTCCCGCGCGCCCGGGCCCGCGCCCGCGCCGCCGAACTCCTCGACCTGGTCGGCCTGGACCCGGGCACGTACGGCGACCGCTACCCCGAGCAGCTCTCCGGTGGACAGCGTCAACGCGTGGGCGTGGCCCGCGCGCTGGCGGCCGACCCGCCCGTGCTGCTGATGGACGAACCGTTCGGCGCGGTCGACCCGGTGGTCCGCGAACGGTTGCAGAGCGAGTTCCTGCGGCTCCAGTCCCAGGTCCGCAAGACCGTCCTGCTGGTCACCCACGACCTGGAGGAGGCCGTCCGCCTCGGCGACCGGATCGCCGTCTACGGCCAGGGGACGATCGAGCAGTTCGCCGCGCCGGCCACCGTGCTCGGCGCCCCCGCCACCCCGTACGTCGCCGACTTCGTCGGCGCGGACCGCGGCCTCAAGCGGCTCTCCGTCACCCCCGTGGAGGAGAGCCACCTGGAACACCCGCCGACCGTGCGCGCCGGTGACGCCTTCGACGCGCCGTGGGCGGTCCTTCTCGACGCCGACGGTCGCCCGGAGGGGTGGGTCTCGGCCGAACACCCCGAGCACACCCGACAGACCCCCGCTCCGCTACCGCTCGGCGCCTCCCTCCGGGAGGCGCTGGCGGCGCTCCTCCAGGACGACACCGGCCGGCTCCCCGTCATCGACCCGGTGGACGGCGGGCGGTACGCCGGAGTGCTGACCCCGGCCGGGATCCACCGGGCCCTGCGCCGGGCCGCCCCCGAGACGCCCGCCCCGGAGACACCCCCCGCCCAGAAGCTCAGTTCGCGCTGAGCCGCCCGCTCATCCACACCAGGCCCGGCGGGATCTCCCGGTTCCAGGTGTTGAAGTTGTGCCCGCCGCTGTCGAGGGTGATCGAGGAGACCCGCGCCGGGGCCTTCACCTTCTTGATGAAGGCGAGCGTCCCCTTCAGGTTGCCCTCGCCCTGCTTCGAGGTGGTCACCAGGAACGACGACTTCCCCCGCGGGGCGTGGTCCAGGCTCCACAGCAGGTCGGCCCGCTTGCGCGCCTTCCCGTCGCCGTGGAACAGATCGCCGGTCGTCACGTCCTCGGCCGCCTTGTAGTACGCGGAGAAGCCCGCGCCCGCCGCGAACCGGTCCGGGTGGTGCAGGGCGATCTTCAGCGCGCAGTAGCCGCCGGTCGAGTTCCCCATGAACCCCCAGTTCCGGGCCTTCGTCCCCACCCGGTACGTCTCCGAGACCGCCTTCGGCAGGTCCTCCGCGAAGAAGGTCTCGGTCTGCGGGCCGCCGGGCACGTTCACGCACTCGGTGTCCCGGGGCGGCGCCACCGTCGGGCGCAGCATCACCAGGATCATCGGCCGCATCTTCCCCGCCTTGGCCTGCAGGAAGGCCGTCTTCGGGTACTTCAGGCCCTTGAGCAGGTTCTCGGCCGTGCCCGGGTAGCCGGTCAGCACCACCGAGGCGGGAAAGGTGCTCTTCGCGTACGCCTTCTGGAAGTACTCCGGCGGCAGATAGACGTACGCCGGGGAGTCGATCCCCGACTTCTCGCCGGCGATGACGATCTTCTGGATCTGTCCGCCGACCGAGGGCTTCCCACCGCCGGGAACGTCCAGCGCCTTTGTGCCGACGACCTTGATGTCCTTGGAGCCGGCCGAGTGGTCGACGACCACGCCCAGGTCCTGCTCCTGCCCGAACAGGTCGGCCCAGGAGCCGTAGAACAGGAAGGAGTTGTTCGCCGCCAGACCGACCGAGGCGAACAGCGCGAGCTGGGTCGCGAGCAGCAGGCCGATCCGGCCCAGGACGGCCCGCCACCCCCCGCGGGCGAGCCGCGGCCACAGCCAGACGGTGGCGGTGAACAGCACCACAGCCAGCGCGACGGCGAGCGCCAGAACATTGTTGCTGGTGAGACCCATGAGGCGATCGAACTTTCTTCCTTGAGAATTTCCTGTGAGCGGATGAACCCGCTCCCCCGCAGGACCGTCCTAGAGGGCGCACAACCTCCGGACACGGCCCGCTCCTGACCACCCGCGCGGCCGCCGGACCAAGAATCTCTCGCGGATGCGGATCACGGGAAGCACGGGAAGCGATGTCTGTCACGGTAGATGGGGACAAATCACGATCGGTTCCGGATCGGGTACGCCGGATTCTGCGCGGACCACGACCGGAGAAGGTCCCCTCGCTCGTCGGCACGGCCTGCACGCTCATCGGCCTGATCGACATCGCCGCGGGCGTCTTCCCCCGCTTCCGCACCAGCCGGATGCACGCCGTCGCCGAAGTCCTGCCCGGCACCCTCGGACCGCTCTCCGCCGCGCTCTCCCTCAGCGCCGGCGTCCTGCTCCTGCTCCTCGCCCACGGCCTCAAGCGCCACAAGCGCCGCGCCTGGCGGGCCGCCGTCGTACTGCTGCCGCTCGGCGCCGTCGCCCAGTTCGTCTGGCGCCACTCGATCGTCGGCGTCCTGCTCTCCCTCGCGCTGCTCGCCCTGCTGCTGTGCCACCGCGGCGAGTTCGCCGCCCTGCCCGACCCCCGCAGCCGCTGGAAGGCCCTCGCCAACTTCGTCCTCATGGGCGCCGGGTCCATCGCGCTCGGCCTGGTCATCGTCAGCGCCCACCCGCGCCGCGTCGTCGGCGGCCCCGGCCTCACCGACCGCCTGGAACACGTCCTGTACGGACTCTTCGGCTTCGAAGGCCCCGTCCGCTACACCGGCGACGTCGACTGGACCGTCGGCTACTCCCTGGGCGCCCTCGGCATGCTGACCGCCCTCACCACGATCTACCTCGCCTTCCGCCCCGAACACCCCGCCGCCCGGCTCACCGAGGACGACGAGACCAGGCTCCGCGCCCTGCTCGACAAGCACGGCGCCCGCGACTCCCTCGGACACTTCGCGCTCCGCCGCGACAAGGGCGTCGTCTTCTCCCCCAGCGGCAAGGCCGCCGTCTGCTACCGCGTCGTCTCCGGCGTCATGCTCGCCAGCGGCGACCCCATCGGCGACGTCGAAGCCTGGCCCGGCGCCATCGAACGCTTCATGGACGAGGCCAAGGCCCACTCCTGGACCCCCGCCGTCATGGGCTGCTCCGAGACCGGCGGCCAGGTCTGGACCCGCGAAACCGGCCTCGACGCCCTCGAACTGGGCGACGAGGCGGTGGTGGACGTCGCGGATTTCTCCCTCTCCGGGCGCGCCATGCGCAACGTGCGCCAGATGGTGAAGCGCATCGAACGCAACGGTTACACCACCAAGGTCCGACGCGTCCGTGACCTCTCCGACGCCGAACTCGAACACGTACGACGCGCCGCCGCCGACTGGCGCGGCACCGACACCGAACGCGGCTTCTCCATGGCCCTCGGCCGGATCGGCGATCCCGGCGACGGGGAAGCGGTCATAGCCACCGCCCACAAGGACGATCCCGACTCGCCGTACGGCGACCTGAAGGCGATCATCCACTTCGTCCCGTGGGGCCCCGACGGCATGTCCCTGGAACTCATGCGCCGCGACCGCTCCGCCGACCCCGGCATGAACGAACTCCTCATCGTCGCCGCCCTCCAGGAATCCCCCCGCCTGTGCATCACCCGCGTCTCGCTCAACTTCGCCATGTTCCGCGCGGCCCTCGCCCGCGGCGAGAAGATCGGCGCCGGTCCCGTCCTGCGCGTCTGGCGCGGCCTCCTCGTCTTCCTCTCCCGCTGGTTCCAGATCGAGTCCCTCTACAAGTTCAACGCCAAGTTCCAGCCCCGCTGGGAACCCCGCTTCGTCGTCTACCGCAAGAGCCGCGACCTGCCCCGCATCGGCTTCGCCGCCATGCAGGCCGAAGGCTTCGTGAACCTCGAGATGCCCCGCCCCTTCGCCCGCCGCCGCACCGCCACCACCGCCCGCCCCTGCGCCCACATCGTCCCCCCGCAGAACGAGCCCGAGGTCCGCGCGGCCTGACCGGCCCCGGAGCCCTGGGGCCCTGGGCGCCGCGAGCCCGGCAAGATCGGCGAGACACCCCCTAGGCTGGTCGTATGAGTACGTTGAGCGGACGGGGCACGGCCTGGGGCCTGCCGGAGTGGGATCGCTGCGCGGTCATGGGCGTCGTCAACGTGACGCCGGACTCCTTCTCCGACGGCGGCCGCTGGTTCGACACCACGGCCGCCGTCAAACACGGGCTCGACCTCGTCGCCGAAGGCGCCGACCTCGTCGACGTCGGCGGCGAATCCACCCGGCCCGGCGCCAGCCGCGTCGACGAGGACGAGGAGCTGCGCCGCGTCGTGCCCGTCGTCCGCGGCCTCGCCGCCGAAGGCGTCACCGTCTCCGTCGACACCATGCGGGCCTCCGTCGCCCGCGCCGCCGTCGCGGCGGGCGCCACCCTCGTCAACGACGTCAGCGGCGGCCTCGCCGACCCGGAGATGGTCCCCTCCGTCGCCGCCGCCGAGGTCCCCTTCGTCGTCATGCACTGGCGCGGCTTCAGCCAGGACATGAACAGCCTCGCCGTCTACGACGACGTGGTCCGCGAAGTCGTCACCGAACTGCGCCGCCGCATGGACGCCGTCGTCGACGGCGGCATCGCCCCCGAGCGCATCGTCATCGACCCCGGCCTCGGCTTCGCCAAACAGGCCCCGCACGACCTCGCCCTCGTCGCCCACCTGCCCGAGCTGCGCGCCCTGGGCCGGCCACTCCTCGTGGCCGCCTCCCGCAAGCGCTTCCTCGGCCATGTCCTCGCCCGCGAGGGCGCCGCCCCGCCCCCCGCCCGCGAACGCGACGCCGCCACCGCCGCCGTCTCCGCCATCGCCGCCCACGAAGGCGCCTGGGCCGTCCGCGTCCACGAGGTCAGGGCCACCGCCGACGCCGTCCGAGTCGCCAGAGCCGTCGAGGGAGCCGCGTGACCCACCGGACCGACACCGAAGCGGTCGAGGCCGCCAACACCGCCTTCTACGAAGCGATGGAGCGCGGCGACTTCGAAGAGGTCTCCGCCCTCTGGCTCGACGACGGCGCCAGCCCCATCTCCTGCGTCCACCCCGGCTGGCCGGTCCTCTCCGGCCGCGGTGAGGTGCTCCGCTCGTACGCCCTGATCATGGCGAACACCGAGTACATCCAGTTCTTCCTCACCGACGTCAAGATCTCCCTCGGCGGCGACGTGGCCGTCGTCACCTGCACGGAGAACATCCTCAGCGGCGGACCCGCCGAGGACGGCGCCGAACTCGGCCCGCTCGTGGGCCAGCTGGTGGTCGCCACCAATGTGTTCCGCCGCACATTCGACGGCTGGAAGATCTGGTCCCACCACGGCTCCCCCGTCCTCGCCGAATCCGACGACGAAGAGGACGAGGAGCCAGGCGCCTGACGGGTCCCTGAGCCTTCCGGGTGATCCACGGGATTGGAATCCCGCCCCCTGGGTAGGGGCCGCTCCCAGCCCCTGCGGCCCTCGCCTGCTGCCCCCGTGGGCACGTGCTGTCGGTGCCCGCAGGTAGATTCGATGGTGGACACCCGGCCGTCCGCACCCGGCTGCGTGGCCCGAGAACTACGACAGCAGGAGTGATTCGCGTGGATCGTGTCGCGCTGCGCGGCCTCAAGGCCCGAGGACACCACGGCGTCTTCCCCAAGGAGCGCGAGGAAGGCCAGACCTTCATCGTGGACCTCGTCCTCGGCCTGGACACCCGCCCCGCGGCCGCCGACGACGACCTGACGAAGACCGTGCACTACGGCGTCGTCGCGGAGGAAGTCGTGGACGTGGTCCAGGGCGAGCCGGTGGACCTCATCGAGACGCTCGCCGAACGGATCGCCCAGCAGTGCCTCAAGCACGCCGGCGTCCAGGAGGTCGAGGTGTGCGTCCACAAGCCCGACGCACCCATCACCGTCCCCTTCGACGACGTCACCATCACCATCACCCGGAGCCGAGTATGAAAGCCACGCACAGCGACCCCACCGTGCAGCCCGTACCCGCCTCCGTCGTCGAGGCCGTCGACGCCGCCGACGTGACGCTCTCCAACCCCAAGTGGGCCGTCATCGCCCTCGGCGCCAACCTCGGCAACCGCCTGGAGACCCTCCAAGGGGCCATCGACGCCCTGGAGGACACCCCGGGCCTCCGGGTCAAGGCCGTCTCCTCCGTGTACGAGACGGAGCCCTGGGGCGTCGAGCCCGGCTCCCAGCCCTCGTACCTCAACGCCGTCGTCCTGGTGAAGACCACGCTGCCGCCCTCCTCCCTGCTGGAGCGCGCGCACGCCGTCGAGGAGGCCTTCCACCGGGTCCGCGAGGAGCGCTGGGGCGCCCGCACGATCGACGTCGACATCGTGGCCTACGCCGACGTGGTCTCCGACGACCCCGTCCTCACGCTCCCCCACCCCCGCGCCCACCAGCGCGCCTTCGTCCTGGCCCCCTGGCGCGACGTGGACCCCGAGGCCCAGCTGCCCGGCCACGGCACGGTGGCCGATCTCCTCACCGCCGTCGGTGGCGACGGGGTCGTGCCGCGTGTCGACCTGGAACTCCGTCTGCCCGAGTAGTCGTTAGTCTCGTCAGAGATCGAGATCGACCGAGATCGACGCCCGCGACGACGAAGGACACCCGGTGAAACAACTGCGGCTCAAGGTGCTCACCGGATTGTTCGTCGTGGCCGGCATCCTCTCCTGGGGCGGCGCGCGGCTCTGGGACTCGGTGGGCACCCTGCCGAGCGTGCCCCTGGCCGCCCCGATCGTGCTCGCGGCGATCGCCGTCGTCCTGACCGCGACGGCCCTCTCCCTCCGCTCCCGCCTCAAGGCCCAGCGCGAACGCCGCCCCGGAGCGAAGGGCGTCGAACCCCTGATGGCGGCCCGCGCGGTGGTCTTCGGCCAGGCCAGCGCTCTGGTGGCGGCGCTGGTCTCCGGCATGTACGGCGGCGTGGGCGTCTTCCTGCTCGGCTCCCTGGACGTCCCGGCCCGCCGCGACCAGGTGATCTACGCCGGCTTCTCGGTCCTGGCGGGCATCGGCGTGATCGCGGCGGCCCTCTTCCTGGAACGCGTCTGCAAACTCCCCGACGACGAGGACACCCCGGGCACGGCCCCGGTGGCCTGACGGGCCCGCCGTGCGGGCTAGCGGGCCATGATGAGGCTCATGGCCTCGTTGCGGGTCGCGGGGTCGCGGAGCTGGCCGCGCACGGCCGAGGTGAGGGTCTTCGCGCCGGGCTTGCGGATGCCGCGCATCGACATGCACATGTGCTCGCACTCGATGACGACGATGACGCCGCGCGGCTCCAAGATCTCCATCAGTGAGTCGGCGACCTGCGTGGTCAGCCTCTCCTGCACCTGCGGGCGGCGGGCGTAGACGTCGACCAGGCGGGCAAGCTTCGACAGGCCGGTGATCTTCCCGGAGGTCGAGGGGATGTAGCCGACGTGGGCGACTCCCCTGAACGGTACGAGGTGGTGTTCACATGTCGAGTACACCTCAATGTCCTTGACCAGCACCATCTCGTCGTGGCCGAGGTCGAACGTGGTCGTCAGGACGTCCTCGGGCCGCTGCCGCAGACCCGCGAATATCTCCTGGTACGCCCGCGCCACCCGGCCCGGCGTCTCCCGCAGCCCCTCGCGGTCCGGGTCCTCGCCGACCGCGATGAGGAGCTCTCGTACGGCGTTCTCGGCGCGCTTCTCGTCGAAATCGCCGATCTTGCCTTCGCCGTCCAGCGTCACCGGGTCGGTCATCTGTGCCTCGTTCCGTCTGACTCGCATGGCGCGAAAAAGTGCCGCGCCCCCACAGGCTAAAACCTGTGGGGGCGCGGCATTCATTCCGGGTGCGGAGGTCAGGGCTCCGGGGTCTCCTCCGGGGCCACCTCGATGCCGGTGGCCGGCGTCTTGGTGGTGTCCACCGACGGGCCGCCGTTCGTGCTGTTCACGCCGTTGGTCAGTGCCAGCTCCTTGGGGGAGAGCACCGGCGGGCGCGTCGAGGGCGTACGGCGGGAGGAGCCGGTCCACGCGGGGCGGGCCGGGCGCTTGACGATCGGGGCGAAGATCTCGGCGATCTCCTCCTTGCCCAGCGTCTCCTTCTCCAGGAGCTGCAGGACCAGGTTGTCGAGGACGTCACGGTTCTCGACGAGGATCTCCCACGCCTCGTTGTGCGCGGTCTCGATGAGCTTCTTGACCTCTTCGTCGACCAGCGCGGCGACCTCTTCGGAGTAGTCGCGCTGGTGCGCCATCTCCCGGCCGAGGAACGGTTCGGTGTTGTCGCCGCCGAACTTGATCGCGCCGAGCCGCTCGGTCATGCCGTACTGCGTGACCATCGCGCGTGCGGTGGCCGTGGCCTTCTCGATGTCGTTCGCCGCGCCCGTGGTCGGGTCGTGGAAGACGAGCTCCTCGGCCGCGCGCCCGCCCAGCATGTAGGCGAGCTGGTCGAGCATCTCGTTGCGCGTGGTCGAGTACTTGTCCTCTTCCGGGAGCACCATGGTGTAGCCCAGGGCCCGGCCGCGGGACAGGATGGTGATCTTGTGGACCGGGTCGGAGTTCGGCGAGGCCGCCGCGACCAGGGCGTGGCCGCCCTCGTGGTACGCGGTGATCTTCTTCTCCTTGTCCGACATGATCCGGGTCCGCTTCTGCGGGCCCGCGACCACACGGTCGATCGCCTCGTCCAGGGAGTGGTTGTCGATCAGCTTCTTGTCCGAGCGGGCGGTGAGGAGCGCCGCCTCGTTGAGGACGTTGGAGAGATCGGCACCGGTGAAACCGGGCGTACGACGGGCGACGGCGCTCAGGTCGACGTCCGGGGCGACCGGCTTGCCCTTCTGGTGGACCTTGAGGATCTCGAGGCGGCCCTGCATGTCCGGGCGGTCGACGGCGATCTGCCGGTCGAAGCGGCCGGGGCGCAGGAGCGCCGGGTCGAGGATGTCGGGCCGGTTGGTGGCGGCGATCAGGATGACGCCGCCCTTCACGTCGAAGCCGTCCATCTCGACGAGGAGCTGGTTGAGGGTCTGCTCGCGTTCGTCGTGGCCGCCGCCGAGGCCGGCGCCGCGGTGGCGTCCGACGGCGTCGATCTCGTCGACGAAGACGATCGCGGGGGCGTTCGCCTTGGCCTGCTCGAAGAGGTCGCGGACCCGGGAGGCGCCGACGCCGACGAACATCTCGACGAAGTCGGAGCCGGAGATCGAGTAGAACGGCACGCCGGCCTCGCCCGCGACGGCGCGTGCGAGGAGGGTCTTGCCGGTTCCGGGCGGGCCGTAGAGCAGCACGCCCTTGGGGATCTTGGCGCCGACGGCCTGGAACTTCGCCGGTTCCTGGAGGAACTCCTTGATCTCGTGGAGTTCCTCGACGGCCTCGTCGGACCCCGCCACGTCGGCGAAGGTCGTCTTCGGGGTGTCCTTGGTGATGAGCTTGGCCTTGGACTTCCCGAAGTTCATGACTCGGGAGCCGCCGCCCTGCATCTGGTTCATCAGGAACAGGAAGACGACGACGATGAGGACGAAGGGGAGCAGCGAGAGCAGCACGGACAGGAACGGGCTCTGCCGCTCCGGGGAGACCGTGTAGCCCTTGTCCAGTGCGCCGGAGGACGCCTGCTGCTGGAGTTCGGTGGTCAGGTTGGCGCCCTGGTCACCGATGTAGCTGGCCTGGATCTTGGTGCTGCCGCCGTACTTGTCCTTGTCGGCGCCCTTCTTGAGCTCGACCTTGATGACCTGCTCGTCGCCGGTCGTCAGCTTGACCTGGTCGGCCTGCTTGTCATTGATCGCCTGGACGACCCTGCTGGTGTCCACCGTCTTGTAGCCCTCGGACGAGCCGACGACCTGCATCAGCACGACCACGGCGAGGACGGCCAGCACGATCCACATGACCGGCCCACGGAAGTATCGCTTCACGTCCATCCATACGGAGCGAGAACGCTCCGTCCCTCCTGCCCGTAGGTAAATGCTGCTATGAGAAAAAGCTGTTCTTCGGACGGTACCCCAGCATTGTCACCCGCGACCGCCTTCCCTTCCTCCAACGGCGGGAAGGCGGTAAGGGTTCCCCTGGGTCAGCCTCCGTACACGTGCGGCGCGAGGGTGCCGACGAAGGGGAGGTTGCGGTACTTCTCGGCGTAGTCGAGGCCGTATCCGACGACGAACTCGTTCGGGATGTCGAATCCGATCCACTTCACGTCGATGGCGACCTTCGCGGCGTCCGGCTTCCGCAGCAGCGTGCAGACCTCCAGGGAGGCCGGCTCGCGCGAGCCGAGGTTGGAGAGCAGCCAGGACAGGGTCAGCCCGGAGTCGATGATGTCCTCGACGATCAGGACGTGCTTGCCCTTGATGTCGGTGTCGAGGTCCTTGAGGATCCGGACGACGCCGGAGGACTGGGTGCCGGCGCCGTAGGAGGAGACGGCCATCCAGTCCATGGTGACGGGGGTGGACAGCGCGCGCGCCAGGTCCGCCATCACCATCACGGCACCCTTGAGGACTCCGACGATGAGCAGGTCCTTGCCCGCGTACTCCGCGTCGATCTTCGCGGCCAGCTCGGCCAGCTTCGCGTCGATCTCTTCCTTGGTGATGAGCACCGACTTGAGGTCGGTGCCCATGTCCTTCTCGTTCACCCGGGTCACTTTCGTTGCAGCTTGCGTCAGCCTTGCCGAATGACCAGTCTGCCACCCTGGCGTCGCGCCTCGACGCGACCGGGCAGATTGATGGCTCCCTGGCCGCGCCAGCCGGTGATGAGCCGGTCGACTTCTTCGATGTGGCGGGCGAAGAGGGAGCCGGCGGGTGCGCCCTCGGCAATGACGGCGCGGCGCAGGACGCGGCGGCGGACGGCGGGTGGGAGCCCGAAGAGTTTGGCGCATTCGAGCCGGCCGGCTTCGTCGCGTACGGCGGCTTCCGCGTCGGCGGCCCAGGAGTCGAGGGCGTCGGCGTCGTCGCGGGAGAGCCGGGCCGTGCGGGCGAGGGCTTCGACGACGCCCTTGCCGAGGGCCTTCTCGAGGGCGGGCAGGCCCTCGTGGCGGAGGCGGGAGCGGGTGTAGGCCGGGTCGGCGTTGTGGGGGTCGTCCCAGACGGCGAGTTCCTGGGCGACGCAGGCCTTGCGGACGGTCTGCCGGTCGAGCTCCAGGAAGGGGCGGCGGTAGCGTCCGGCGGCGCCGGAGACGGCGGCCATGCCGGAGAGGGAGCGGATGCCGGAGCCGCGGGCGAGGCCGAGGAGGACGGTTTCCGCCTGGTCGTCGCGGGTGTGGCCGAGCAGGACGGCTGCGGCTCCGTGGCGTTCGGCGGCGGCGTCGAGGGCGGCGTAGCGGGCGTCGCGGGCGGCGGCCTCGGGTCCTCCTTCGCGGCCGACGGTGACGGTGACGGCTTCGACGGGGCCGAGGCCGAGGGCGGCCATGCGGCCGGCGACCTCGGTGGCGCGGAGGTCGGAGCCGTCCTGGAGGCCGTGGTCGACGGTGATGCCGCCGGCGCGGACGGCGAGTTTGCGGGATTCGAAGGCGAGCGCGGAGGCGAGCGCCATGGAGTCGGCGCCTCCGGAGCACGCCACGAGGACCAGCGGATCCGGTCGCTCGGGGGTGGTGGCCTGGGGCCGGCCGTTCCGGTCCGGCCGGTCGCCGGTGTGTTCGGCGCGGGTGTGGTGCTCGGTGAGAACGTCGTGGAGTACGCGGCGGACCGCCAGGCGTATCGCCGCGACCGCAGGATGGGGACCCATGTCCGGTGCCCTTCGTGAAGGAGTGGGGTGCCTCGGTCGGAGTCTTAACGGTCGGAAGAGGGGGTTCGGTCACTCAGAGTGCGTCGATGGTGACAGAACCTGGCCGTTACCCGAGCATTGCACGCCCCACCCCTTGCCTACGGTCCCTCGGATGGGTGATGGGGACCGTCTTCTCCTGTCGTACGTCGCACCTGTCTCACGAGTCTGCCTTACGGTGCACCCTCGCGACCCAGTCGGCCGGTGTGGCGATCTCCGCCTTGGTCGGGAGTGTGTTGGGTGAGGTCCACACGCGGTTGAAGCCGTCCATGCCGACCTGGTCGACGACGGCTCGTACGAAACGTTCTCCGTCGCGGTACTGGCGGAGCTTGGCGTCGAGGCCGAGGAGCTTGCGAAGGGCCAGGTCGAGGCGGGAGGCGCCGCGCGCCCGGCGCTGCTGGAACTTCTCGCGGATCTCGGCGACGGAGGGCACGACCTGGGGTCCGACGCCGTCCATGACGTAGTCGGCGTGGCCTTCGAGGAGGGACATCACGGCGGTGAGGCGGCCGAGGATCTCGCGCTGCTCGGGCGTCTGGACGAGTTCGACGAGGGAGGGCGAGGGTTCGCCCTCCTCGCCTTCGGGGCGGCCGCCGACCAGGGCCTGGGCGGCTTCGCGCAGGCGCTCGACGACGGTGGAGGGGTCGACCTCGGTGGCGCCGAGGAATGACTGGATCTCGCCCTTCAGGTGGTCGCGCAGCCAGGGCACGGCGGTGAACTGGGTGCGGTGGGTCTCTTCGTGGAGGCAGACCCAGAGCCGGAAGTCGTGAGGGGAGACGGCGAGTTCGCGTTCGACGTGGACGATGTTGGGGGCGACGAGCAGGAGGCGCCCGCCGCCGTCCTCCCCTGCGGGGAGGTCGCGGGTGGCGGGGGCGAAGGTCTCGTACTGGCCGAGGATGCGGGAGGCGAGGAAGGACAGCAGCATGCCGAGCTCGACGCCGGTGACCTTGCCGCCGACGGCGCCGAACACGGCGCCGCCCGGGGTGTTCGAGCGGCGTTCCCGCATCTTGTCGAGGAGGGGGGAGAGCAGTTCGCGGAAGCCGGCGACGTTGGCCCTGATCCAGCCGGCGCGGTCCACGACGAGGACGGGGGTGTCCCGTGGTTCGTGACCCTCGGGGATCATCCGGGTGAAGGCTCTGACGTGCTCTTCGGACGCCTTGGCGTGCCGGCGCAGCTCCGCGACGACTTCCCGGGCCTCGTCGCGGCTCACCTCCGGGCCCGGTTTCACCAGGCGGGTCGCGGTCGCGACCGCGAGATTCCAGTCGACCATCTCGGCACCACCGATGCTCGTCATGCGTCAACCGTACGTTCTCGGCGTCTGCTCGTCGCCGGTTCCGCGCGTACGGCTTGGGTGCGGGCCTGGGCCGGTCAGCGGCGGTCGGCACCGGTCGGCAGGGGGCCGCCGGGGGGTGCGAGGGCGGCGGAGAGCCGGTCGAGGGCGGGCTGCGCGGTGTACGGGGAGGGGGTCCGGCCGGCCAGGAAGGCGAAGGCGAGCAGTCGGCCGTCGGCGGTGACGACGGTTCCGGCGAGGGTGTTGACGCCGTTCAGGGTGCCGGTCTTGGCGCGGACGAGGCCGGCGCCGGTGGTGGCGGAGCCGGTGTCGAAGCGTCCTTCGAGGGTCCCGCTGAAGCCGCCGACGGGCAGTCCGGTGAGGACGGGCCGCAGGGCGGGACGGGCGGGGTCGGCCGCGCGGGTGAGAAGGCCGGTGAGGAGGGCGGCGGAGACGCGGTCGGCGCGGGAGAGTCCGCTGCCGTCGGCGAACCGCGCTCCGGCGAGCGGCAGGCCGAGCGCGGCGAGCTCCGCCCGTACGGCGCGCCCGGCGCCGTCGAAGCTCGCGGGCTGCTTGCGGGCGAGGGCGGTCTGGCGGGCGAGGGCTTCGGCGAGGTCGTTGTCGCTGTAGGTCAGGGTCCGCTCGACGAGGTCGGCGAGGGGTGCGGAGTACGTACGGGCGAGGGGGGCGGACTTGGGGGCGCGGCCGGGAGCGGGGGCGCCCTGGACGGTGATGCCGGCGCTGGTGAGGAGCTCGGCGAAGGCTGTGGCGGCGTCCTTGGCCGGGTCGTCGCTGCGCGGGGCGCGTCCGCTGCGGGACTTGTCCAGGCGGCCCGCGTCGAGCATGAGGGCGCTGACGGGGGCGATGTTCTCGTTGCGGCCGATGGGGTGCCGGACCGGGCCCTGGTAGAGGCTCGTGTCGTAGGTCACCCGTACGGCGGTGACGCCCCGGCCTTTGACGGCGCGGGCGGTGTGGGTGGCCAGGGTGCCCAGCCGGGCGCGGTCGAGGGTGGGGTCGCCGCCGCCGGTGAGGGTGACGGTACGGGCGTCGGGGGTGGCGGCTGCGGTGGTGGGGATGCGGTGGTCGGGGCCGAGTGCGGAGAGCGCGGCGACCGTGGTGGCGATCTTGATGGTGGAGGCCGGGGTCATGGGGGTCGTGGCGCCCTCGCCGTACAGCTGCCGGCCGGTGGCCGTGTCTACGACGGACGCGGTGCGCAGGGGGCCGAGGCCGGGGTCGGCGAGGAGCGGGACGAGACGGGGGGCGAGGTCACCCGGTCGGGTGGTGACGGGGGTGCCGAGGGGGCGGAGGACTCCGGCGGCGCTGGGGGCCGGAGCGGGGGGCGCGGGGGCGGGCGGTCCCGCGTGATGTGCGCCACCTGTGGGGGCCGTGGCGGCTGCCCGGGCCCGCTCGGCCTTACGCTGACCGTTGTCCCACGGGCCGGCGGCGGCCACCGCTCCGGCGGCCAGGGCCAGACCGAGTACCGCAGAGCACGCCGTGAGCTGCCATGTCCTCGGCTTCGGCACAGCTGACCAGCCCCTTTCGCGATCACACACAGGCGTGAGGGACACTTAATCACTGCGCGTTGCCGCAGGCATTCACATGTGTTGATTCAGGAGGAGCCACCCGTGGAGTTCGACGTCACCATCGAGATCCCGAAGGGGTCGCGGAACAAGTACGAGGTCGACCACGAGACCGGTCGCATCCGCCTGGACCGCCGCCTCTTCACCTCGACCAGCTACCCGGCCGACTACGGCTTCGTCGAGAACACCCTCGGCGAGGACGGCGACCCGCTGGACGCGCTGGTCATTCTGGACGAGCCGACCTTCCCCGGCTGTCTGATCAAGTGCCGCGCCATCGGCATGTTCCGTATGACGGACGAGGCCGGCGGCGACGACAAGCTGCTGTGCGTCCCGGCTTCCGACCCGCGCGTCGAGCACCTGCGCGACATCCACCACGTGTCGGAGTTCGACCGCCTGGAGATCCAGCACTTCTTCGAGGTCTACAAGGACCTGGAGCCGGGCAAGTCGGTCGAGGGCGCCAACTGGGTCGGCCGCGCCGAGGCCGAGGCCGAGATCGAGGCCTCCTACAAGCGCCTCGAGGCGCAGGGCGGCGCCCACTGAGTGGGGCCACGTCGACGACGTGACGGGCGGTGCACCTCTGGGTGCGCCGCCCGTCTCGCGTAACGCCGTATGCCCATGTCCATACTGGGCAGACGGGGCGAATGGGAACGAAGGCGGGAACAGTAGTGGCGGAGTCTGACGGCTCGGAGGACCGCAAGCCGCAGTCGGACGAGGCGCGCAGCGCCTTCACCCCGCCGGCCGGGGTCGAGCAGCCGGTGGTGCCGGAGGAGGAGCATCCGACCTCCGAGTTCGCCGTTCCCGACGGTCTCGCGACGGAGCCGCCGACCGAGCACGAGGGGTCGGCGTTCGCGCCGCCGTCCACGTACTCCGCGAAGCACTCGCCGCCGGCTTTCACTCCCGCGCACGGCATTCCGCTGGTGAAGCTGTCGAAGGACGCGCCCTGGCAGGACCGGATGCGGACCATGCTGCGGCTGCCTGTCGGGGACCGACCGGTGCCGGAAGCGCTGCGCAAGGAGGACGAGAGCGGTCCTCCGGTGGCGCGCGTACTCGACCTTGCCCTGCGTATCGGCGAGCTGCTGCTGGCCGGCGGTGAGGGCGCGGAGGACGTCGAGGCGGCGATGTTCGCGATCTGCCGCTCGTACGGTCTGGACCGCTGCGAGCCGACCGTGACGTTCACCCTGCTGTCGGTCACGTACCAGCCGTCGCTGGTGGACGATCCGGTCACGGCGAACCGGACGGTACGGCGGCGGGGCACCGACTACACCCGGCTGGCGGCGGTCTACCAGCTGCTCGCGGACATCAACGCGGAGGCGCACGAGGTCACGCCGGAGGAGGCGTACCGGCGGCTGGCGGAGATCCGTCGCAACCGGCATCCGTACCCCGGCTGGGTGCTGACGGCGGCGGCGGGTGTGCTGGCGGGCGCGGCGTCGGTGCTGCTCGGCGGCGGGGCGACGGTCTTCTTCGTGGCGGCGCTGGGCGCGGTGCTCGGTGACCGGCTGGCGTGGCTGTGCGCGGGGCGCGGGCTGCCGGAGTTCTACCAGTTCCTGGTGGCGGCGATGCCGCCGGCGGCGATGGGGGTGCTGCTGACGCTGCTGCACGCGGATCTGCGGCCGTCGGCGGTGATCACGGGTGGGCTGTTCGCGCTGATTCCGGGGCGGGCGCTCGTGGCGGCGGTCCAGGACGGTCTGACCGGCTTCTACATCACGGCTTCGGCCCGGCTCCTGGAGGTCGGGTACTTCTTCGTGGCGATCGTGGTGGGTGTGCTGTCGGTGCTGTACGTGGCCGTGCAGTTCGACGCCGAACTGAATCCTGAGGGTGTGCTGAATCCGGTCGAGCGGCCGGTGGTGCAGATCCTGGCGTCGATGGTGCTGTGCGCGACGTTCGCGATCCTGTTGCAGCAGTCGCGGCAGACCGTGCTGTTCGTGACGCTGAACGGCGGGGTGGCGTGGGTGATCTACGCGTCGATCGCGGTGACGGCGGACGCGTCGGCGGTGATGGCGACGGCGGTGGCGGCGGGTCTGGTGGGTCTGTTCGGGCAGCTGATCGCCCGCTACCAGCACACGTCGTCCCTGCCGTACGTGACGGCGGCGATCGGGCCGCTGCTGCCCGGTTCGGCGACCTACTTCGGAGTCCTGGCGATCGCCCAGAACAACCTGGACCAGGGCTTCACCTCCTTGGCGAAGGCTGCGGCCCTGGCCCTGGCGATCGCGATCGGGGTGAACCTGGGAGGCGAGCTGGCCCGCCTCTTCATGCAGGCTCCGGGCGCGGCGGCGGCCCGCCGCGCGGCCAAGCGGACCAGGGGCTTCTAGTTTTTTGGGGCTCGGTTCGCTTCCGGGGCGCCCACCAGCGGCGAGTGAGCCGAAGGGCGCGCGGCTGTCGAAAGGGAGGACGCGCGCAGGTCCCGAGGAACGAGGGACCGAGCACGGCCGACCGTCGACAGACGCATAAAGCGCCCGGAGGCGAACCGAGCCTCAAAAAAACTCAGCGCTTGGCGTGGCGGCCGCGCTCCGTGGGGGTGTCCTGGTCGGCGGGGGTGCCCTCGGTGTGGGCGGCGGCCTTCTTGGACTGGGAGCGGGCGCGGAGGTACTCGATCACGATCGGGACGACCGAGATCAGCACGATCAGGATGAGGATCGCCTCGATGTGCCGGTGCACGAAGTCGATCTTGCCGAGGGAGGCGCCGAGCAGGGTCACGCCCGCGCCCCACAGGATGCCGCCGATGATGTTGAAGGTGATGAACGAGCGGTAGTTCATCCGGCTCACACCGGCGATGATCGGCGTGAACGTGCGGACGATCGGTACGAACCGGGCGAGGATCAGCGACTTCGGGCCGTGCTTCTCGAAGAACTCGTGCGCCTTCTCCACGTTCTCCTGCTTGAAGAGCTTGGAGTCGGGGCGCTTGAAGAGGGCCGGGCCGACCTTGCGGCCGAACAGATAGCCGACCTGGTCGCCGATGATCGCGGCGAACACGATCAGGGTGCAGACGAGCCAGAGCGGGGTGTCCAGCTTGCCGGTGGTGACCAGCAGGCCGGTGGTGAAGAGCAGCGAGTCACCGGGCAGGAAGAACCCGATGAGCAGGCCGGACTCGGCGAAGACGATGACCAGGACACCGATCAGACCGAAGGTCTGGATCAAATAGTCCGGGTCCAGCCAGCTCGGTCCGAGGGCAAGCGTATTCACGGGTTCCGGGCTCCTGCGGTCGGTGGGGGCGGGGGGACGGCTGACCCAAAGTATCAACGCATTCTGACGGCTCTGGGTTCCACGGGCCTCTCCCGGGGCCCTCCGGGATGCGCGCGGGCGCCCTGGGACCGAGTCTGGGGGCCGGGTGGATCGCCCGTGACGCCCGCCCGGAAGGAGTCCCCCGTGCCGCTGCACCAGGTTCCCGCCGAGCCGGAGCCCGACCGGCGTCTGGCTCTCAACCCGATCTACGGCGAGGCCAACCCGGTCGGCGGTATGACCGAGGCACCGCCGCGTCACCGCCTGCCGGACGGGCCTCTGCCGCCCATGAGCGCCTACCAGCTGGTCCATGACGAGCTGATGCTCGACGGCAACTCCCGGCTCAACCTCGCCACCTTCGTCACCACCTGGATGGAGCCACAGGCCGGTGTGCTCATGGGCGAGTGCCGCGACAAGAACATGATCGACAAGGACGAGTACCCGCGCACCGCCGAGCTGGAGCGGCGGTGCGTCGCCATGCTCGCCGACCTCTGGAACGCGCCCGACGCCTCGGCCGCCGTCGGCTGCTCGACCACCGGCTCCAGTGAGGCCTGCATGCTCGCCGGGATGGCCCTCAAGCGCCGCTGGGCGCGGCGGAACGAGGACCGCTACCCGGCCGTCGCCCGCCCCAATCTGGTGATGGGGATCAACGTCCAGGTCTGCTGGGAGAAGTTCTGCGCCTTCTGGGAGGTCGAGCCACGGCTCGTGCCCATGGAGGGCGACCGCTTCCATCTGGACCCCGAGGCGGCCGCCGCGCTCTGCGACGAGAACACCATCGGCGTCGTCGCCGTGCTCGGCTCGACCTTCGACGGCTCCTACGAACCCGTCGCCGAGATCTGCGCCGCGCTCGACGGTCTCCAGGAGCGCACCGGCCTCGACATCCCCGTGCACGTGGACGGAGCCTCGGGTGCGATGGTCGCGCCTTTCCTGGACGAGAGCCTGGTGTGGGACTTCCGGCTGCCGCGTGTCTCCTCGATCAACACCTCCGGTCACAAGTACGGCCTGGTCTACCCGGGCGTCGGCTGGGCGCTGTGGCGCTCGCCCGCCGAACTCCCCGAGGAGCTGGTTTTCCGGGTCAACTACCTGGGCGGCGACATGCCCACCTTCGCCCTCAACTTCTCCCGGCCCGGGGCCCAGGTCGTCGCGCAGTACTACACCTTCCTGCGGCTGGGCAGGGAGGGCTACCGGGCGGTCCAGCAGGCCACCCGGGACGTCGCCAGGGGGCTGGCCGACCGGATCGAGGCGATGGGTGACTTCCGGCTTCTGACCCGGGGCGACCAGCTGCCCGTCTTCGCGTTCACCACCTCCCCGGCGATCACCGACTTCGACGTCTTCGACGTGTCCCGACGGCTGCGGGAGCGTGGCTGGCTCGTCCCTGCCTACACCTTCCCCGCCCACCGTGAGGACCTCTCCGTGCTGCGCGTGGTCTGCCGCAACGGCTTCTCGGCCGACCTCGCGGAGCTGTTCGTGGAGGATCTGAAGCGGCTCCTGCCCGAACTGCGCCGCCAGCCGCACCCTCTGAGCCACGACAAGGCGGCGGCGACCGCCTTCCACCACTGACGGCCCCCACGAACGGGGCGGTCAGGGATTCTCGTCCTCGCACCGACCACCACCGCCGTGTGCCGGCCGGGTTCGGTGGCCGGGCTGGGCAGGCGGCTCACCGACCAGCTGCGGCCCGCGTCCCTCGACACGGCGACGGCGGCCCGCCCCGAGACGGGATCGGTGCCCGAGACCCACCAGGAGCCGCCGGGCTCCGGCGCCGCGTCCGGCCTCGGGTTCCCACCTCGGCGCCGCTATGTGCTGAGCCGCCTGAACTTCGCCACCGCCAGCGGGAAGAAGGCCGCCAGCAGCACCAGCGGCCACACCACCGCCGCCATGACGTGCCCCGGTTCCCCTCCCGGGTTGCCGAACAGGTCCCGTACCGCCGTCGCCGTGGCGGACATGGGATTCCACTCCACGACCGTGCCCAGCCATCCGGGCATCGCCCCGGGAGAGGCGAAGGCGTTTGAGAGGAATCCGACCGGCCAGACCAGGATCTGCACGGCCTGCACGAGCTCCGCCCGGCCCGCCACGAGCGCCAGGAAGATGCCGATCCACAGCATCGCGAAGCGCAGCAGAAGCAGCAGCCCCACGGCCCCGAGGAAGGCGCCGAAGCCGCCCTGCGCACGCCAGCCGATGGCGTACCCGACACCGATCATCAGGATCAGGCCGGCGGCGGACTGGAGCATGTCGGCGACCGAACGGCCCACCAGGACCGCGCCGTCGGCCATCGGCATGGAGCGGAACCGGTCGATCACCCCCTTGTCGAGGTCCCGGGTGACGGCCGTCATCGTGCCTTCGAGGCCGAAGACCATCGTCAGCGTGAGCATGCCGGGCACGAGGAAGTCGACGTACTGCCCCTCGATGCCCCTGCCCCCGCCGACGAGATAGCCGAACATCAGCAGCATCATGATCGGAAAGACGAGTCCGACCACCACCTGGACCGGTTGCCTCGCCCAGTGGGCGAGTTCGCGGCGGGTCATGGTCCAGCAGTCGCTCATCGCGTACACGGCGCTCATGCCGCCACCTCCGTCGCGTGGTCGGTTGCGCCGGTCAGGTGCAGGAAGACCTCGTCCAGCGTCGGCCGTCGCAGGGCGATGTCCTCCGCCTCGATCCCGGCCGCCTCCAGGGCCCGTACGGTCTCCGCCAGCGCGGCCATCCGGTCCGTCACCGGCGCGCTGATCCGCCGCCGGTCGGTGTCGAGGGCCACGTCGGCCGCGGGAAGCAGCCGCGCCGCCTCGGCGAGCCGGCCCGCGTCCCGCAGGACGACGTCGATCCGGTCGCCGCCCACCTTCGCCTTCAGCTCGTCGGCCGTGCCGTCCGCGACGACCTGTCCCCGGTCCACGACCGAGATGCGGTCCGCGAGCTGGTCGGCCTCCTCCAGGTACTGCGTGGTCAGCAGGACGGTCGTCCCGCCGCCCACCAGGGAGCGGACCGACTCCCACACCTCGGCCCGGCCCCGTGGATCGAGGCCGGTCGTCGGCTCGTCGAGGAACAGCACGTCGGGCTCGGTGATGAGCGACGCCGCGAGGTCGAGCCGGCGCCGCATGCCGCCGCTGTACCGCTTGACGGGCTTGCGCCCCGTGTCCGTGAGCCCGAACCGCTCCAGGAGCTCGTCCGCGCGGGTCCCGGCGCGCCGGGCGCCGAGGTGGTGCAGCCGCCCGAACATCTCCAGGTTCTGCCGGCCGTCGAGCTCCTCGTCGACGGCGGCGTGCTGTCCGAGGAGCCCGATCCGCCGCCGCACCTGGGCGGCCTGCTCCCGGACGTCGAATCCGGCGACGCGCACCACCCCCTCGTCGTGCCGCAGCAGCGTGGCCAGGACCCGTACCGTCGTGGTCTTGCCGGCGCCGTTGGGGCCGAGCACCCCGTGCACCGTGCCGCTGCCGACGACCAGATCGAGGCCGTCGAGCGCCTGCTTGTCGCCGTACCGTTTCCGTGCGCCCTCGACGACGATCGCGTCAGTCATCCGCCCGTCCCCTCCACCCGTATCCACTCATTTCCACCCACATCCGCCCGCACCAGCCAGTAGTCAAACTTGACTACACGAGCGAAGCTATGCCCATGCCCGCCACTTAGTCAAACTTGATTAGTCGGAGTTCCCCGTCGCGAACGGGTTCTCCCGGCCCTCCGCGAGGACCCCCACGAAGGGCTCGCCGCCCTCGCCGGCGAAGGAGTACGCCCCCGCCTCGATCCGCTCGATCAGACCGAGCGTCCACTCCTTGCCCGCGTCGGCGGAGTGCACCCAGAGGTGCATGATCTCGCCGATGTGCCCGAGCTGCTGCGGCCCGCCCTCCGGCGTGTAGTACTCGGTGACGGCCGTACGCCACTCGTCGAGCGCCCGCACCCGCTCGCGCAGCAGCTCCACCACCTCGGCCCGCGGCAGATCGAGGATGAAGCCGATACCGGCCGACAGGACGTCCATCTTCTGGTCGTAAGTGGTCAGCGCCTCACGCAGCAGCGCGAAGTACTCCTCCGTGCCCTTGTCCGTCACCTCGTACTCGGTGCGCGGCGGTCCGCCGGCCGTGCTCGGCGCGGTCTCGTACGCGCGCAGCAGGCCCTGCTTGGCCATCTGCTTGAGCGCGTGGTAGATGGAGCCGGGCTTGGCGTTGGACCACTCGTGCGCGCCCCAGAACTCCAGGTCGTTGCGGACCTGGTAGCCGTGGGCGCGGCCGTGCTGACGCACCGCGCCCAGGACGAGGAGCCGGATCGCCGACATCCCCACCACCCCTCTCATCAATTTTGACTAGGGTACGGGGGACGTCCTGAGGGTCACCCCTCCTGCTCCCGCTTGATCAGCGAGAACGAGTCCTGGCCGTCCAGGGACTCCCGGATGATGTCCGCGTGCCCGGCGTGCCGCCCCATCTCCTGGACGAGATGGAGGAGCATCCACCGCACCGACACCCGCCCGTCCTTCGGGAACCACGGCGCCTCCGGCAGCGGGAAGGTGTCGTCCAGGCTCGGGACCTGGCGGACGAACTCCTCGGTCTCCTTCTTCACCCCGTTCCAGAAGTCCAGCATCTGCGGGATCGTCTCGCCGTCCACCAGCCGGAAGCCCTCGCTCCAGGTCTCCTGGGAGCGCCGCCGATCGTTCGGCCGCTGCTGCGCCAGGCGCAGCCAGTTCAGCTCGACCTCCGCGACGTGCTTGATCACGCCGGAGAGGCTGAGTTCACTGGCGCTGGGGCGACTCGCCGCCTGCTCCTCGGTGAGACCGAGGGACGCGCGGCGGATCGCGGCCCGCTGCGCCTCGACGAAGTTGAGGAACGCCTCGCGCTCGTCGCCGGGGGTCTCCGCGGGAACAAGAGCAACCATGGTGTCCGCCTTCCGTACGTGAACGACCGGTGGGTGCCGGGAGGGCGCGCCGCCTTCCCGACACCCACCAAGCTACGCACCCTTGCGGACAGCCATGGTCCTAAAAGGGGAAGTGGCTCCGCCCGTGCTGGATCGAGATCCACTTCTGGGTGGTGAAGGCGTCGATCATCGCGTCGCCGTTCAGCCGGCCGATGCCGGAGTGCTTCTCGCCGCCGAACGGCACGATCGGCTCGTCGTGCACCGTGCCGTCGTTGATGTGGATCATGCCGGTGTGGATGCGCTTGGCGACCCGTACGCCGCGCTCGAGGTCACCGGTGTGGACGGCGCCGCTCAGCCCGTACGGGGTGTCGTTGGCGATCCGTACCGCCTCCTCCTCGCCGTCGAAGGGGACGATCAGCGCGACCGGGCCGAAGATCTCCTGGCCCAGAACGGGCGCGTCGGCCGCGATGCCGGTCAGGACGGTCGGGGAGACGACGTTGCCGTCCGCCGTGCCGTGCAGCAGGGCCGTCGCCCCGCCCTCGACCGTCTGCTCGACGAGCGCGGAGATCGCCTCCGCCTGCTGGGAGTTGATCAGCGGGCCGATGTGGGTGGCCGGGTCGGCGGGGTCGCCGACGCGCAGGGTCTTGACCTTCGCCACGAACTTCTCGGTGAACTCCGCCTCCAGGGTGCGGTCCACCAGGATCCGGTTGGCGGCCATGCAGACCTGGCCCTGGTGCACGAAGCGGCTGAAGACGGCCGCGTCGACGGCGTAGTCGACGTCGGCGTCGTCCAGGACGATCAGGGCGCTGTTGCCGCCCAGTTCGAGGACGGCGTGCTTGAAGTTCTGGGCGCAGACGGTGGCGACATGGCGGCCGACCTTGTCGGAGCCGGTGAAGGAGATGACCTTCGGGATCGGGTGGGTCAGCAGCGCGTCGCCGATCTCGGCGATGTCGGTGACGACGACGTTCAGCAGACCGGCGGGCAGGCCTGCCTCCTCCAGGACCTTGGCTACCAGCGTGCCGCCGCAGATCGGCGTGTTCTGGTGCGGCTTGAGGACCACGGCGTTGCCCAGCGCGAGCGCGGGCGCCACCGACTTGATCGACAGCAGGAAGGGGAAGTTGAAGGGTGAGATGACACCGACGACACCGACCGGGAGGCGGTAGACGCGGTTCTCCTTGCCGTCCACGGGCGAGGGCAGGATCCGGCCCTCGGGACGCAGCGCCAGCTGGATCGCCTCGCGCAGGAACTCCTTGGCGAGGTGCAGCTCGAAGGCCGCCTTCAGGCGGGTGCCGCCGAGCTCGGCGACGATGGCGTCGCCGATCTCCCGCTCGCGCTCCTCGACGATCCGCAGCGCGCGCTCGAAGACGAGCCGGCGGGTGTACGGGTTGGTCTCGGCCCAGGCGGCCTGAGCGCGCTCGGCGGAGCGGTAGGCGCGGTCGACCTCGTCGGCGGTGGCGACGGTGATCGAGGCGAGCTTCTCCCCGGTGTACGGGTTGAAGTCGATGATGTCCCACGACCCGCTGCCGGGCTTCCACTCGCCGTCTATGTACTGGTGAGCCAGGTCGGTGAAGTAGGCCATGGACATTGGGCGAGACCCCTTAACCCGCGGTGGCGGACGTCGGTACGGACGTGAACTGATGTGACGTCATCGTACTGACGAGTCAGGAGAGTTGAAGGAGTCCTCGAAGAAGGTCCCGACTTTCGGCCGGATCGGGACTGTCCTTCTGCAGCCGCTCCATCACGCGCGCGTACTGGCCGACCTCCTCGCGCTTGTCGAGGTAGAGGGCGCTGGTGAGCTGCTCCAGATAGACGATGTCGGAGAGGTCCGACTCGGGGAAGCTCAGCATGGTGAACGAGCCGCTCTCACCGGCATGGCCGCCGAAGCTGAAGGGCATGACCTGGAGCGTGACGCCGGGGTGCTCGGAGATCTCGATGAGATGCCTCAACTGGCCGCGCATCACGGCCCGGTCGCCGTAGGGCCGGCGCAGCGCGGCCTCGTCGAGGACGGCGTGGAAGTGGGGCGCGCGCTCGGAGACCAGGATCTTCTGGCGCTCCAGGCGCAGCGCGACACGGCGCTCGATGTCGGCGCGCGGGGCGTCGGGCATGCCGCGGCTGACGACGGCGTGTGCGTACGCCTCGGTCTGCAACAGGCCGTGCACGAACTGGACTTCGTAGACCCGGATGAGGGAGGCGGAGCTCTCCAGGCCGATGTACGTCTGGAACCAGCCGGGCAGTACGTCGCCGAAGCTGTGCCACCATCCCGCCACGTTGGCCTCGCGGGCGAGCCCGAGGAGCGAGCCGCGCTCCATGTCGTCGCTGACGCCGTAGAGCGTGAGCAGATCCTCGACGTCTCTGGCCTTGAAGCTCACCCTGCCCAACTCCATACGACTGATCTTGGATTCGGACGCGCGGATCGAGTAACCGGCCGCCTCGCGGGTGATGCCGCGCGACTCGCGCAGTCGCCTCAGCTGCGAGCCGAGCAGGATGCGTCGCACCACGCTCCCGCTCGCCCCGCTCGATTCGCCTGCGGTCACGGCTCCAGCCTTCCCTTCGGGGGTCTCGGGCCCCGGATTCTGCCACTAAACGCTTCAGCGCGTACACATCCGATTACTCAAAGACGGCGACTTCAGGGCGGGTTGGCGATCGAGGCGAAAGGAGTCGGCAGAAGATTTCCACAGAATCGGCGC
Organism: Streptomyces sp. NPDC006551; assembly: GCF_040611675.1. Lineage (NCBI taxonomy): Bacteria > Bacillati > Actinomycetota > Actinomycetes > Kitasatosporales > Streptomycetaceae > Streptomyces > Streptomyces sp. NPDC006551. Next base: position 213,400 of record NZ_JBEXOT010000005.1, on the reverse strand, counting down.
GGGGAAGGACAGGTCCGGCGCGTGCACGTGCATCTGCCCTTGCATCCGGGGGTCGCATTCGGAACCATGGACGCGCAGCCGCGTACCACCTCGTGTCGTCGCACCACCTGTAGCACCACGCCGTCGCACCACAGCCGCGATTCGCCGCGATTTCCGGGAGTGCCTCGCATGGGGACGAATGGATCGACCATGCTCGAGCCGTTACGGCAGGGGCTTCCGCCGATCGATCCCGCGGCCGTCTCCACCTCGGCCTCCTGCTCGCTGCCACCGCGTTACGACGCGGTGCGCGGCGCACGGAAGTTCACCCGCACCACGCTCGCCCAGTGGGAGCTCACCGACCGCTTCGACGATGTGGCCCTGGTCGTCTCCGAACTCGTCACCAACGCCCTGCGCCACGCGCTGCCGGCGGACGCGCCCCAGGAGGAAGGCCAGAATCCGCCGGTGCGGCTGCATCTGATGCGCTGGACCTCGCGGCTGGTGTGCGCCGTGCGCGACCCGAGCCACAAGAGCCCGGAGGCGCGCGGGAGCGACGACGACTGCGCGGCGGAGGGGGGACGGGGACTGTTCCTCGTCGACTCCTTCAGCGACGGCTGGGGATGGCACCCGCTGGCCGGGACGCTCCAGGGCAAGGTGGTCTGGGCGCTGTTCCGGCTCGGGCCGGAGTAGCTCGTACCCGAACGGAAGAGGGCCCCGGCGGACGCCGGGGCCCTCTCGCGTGCGCGGATCGCCCGGGACTCACACCAGGTGGTCGAACTCCCCGTCCTTGACCCCCAGCAGCAGCGCCTCTATCTCGGCGGGCGTGTAGACGAGCGCCGGCCCCTCGGGGTGACGGGAGTTGCGCACCGCCACGTCGCCGCCGGGCAGTTTGGCGAACTCCACGCAGGAGCCCTGGGAGTTGCTGTGCCGGCTCTTCTGCCACACGACACCACGCAGCTCCGTGGCCGCCATGCCGTTGTACGCACGATGCGCGTGGTGCACTGGTAGCTCCCCGAGATGCTTGGTGCAGTGGTCAACTTCCTCGGATCATAGCCGTGTTCACGTTATCAATGCATGAGCAGATGCACGTGCACGCGGGGTGCTGTATCGACTACGCGACGCTCCGTGCTAGCGGGCTACCGACGAGTAGGGCAAGAGTGCCATCTCCCGCGCGTTCTTGACGGCCCGCGCGATCTGCCGCTGCTGCCGCGCGCTCACACGCGTCACCCTGCGGCTGCGGATCTTGCCCCGGTCGGAGATGAACTTCCGCAGCAGATCGGTGTCCTTGTAGTCGATGTACGTGATGCCGTCCCGGTCCAGCGGGTTGGGGCGCGGCTTCGTGGGCTTGCGGGGGGACTTGGGGGGCACGGGTCAGACCTCCAGGAGGGAGTCGAAGGCGGGCGGGAGCCGCTTCCAGGCGTCGCGCCCGGCGGCGTACTCGGCGTCGGTGAGCAGGCAGGAGTCGAGGACCTCGGCGAGGCCGTCCCGGTCCAGGCCGGGCGAGGTGAAGACCAGGTGCTGGCAGCGGTCGCCGTGCTCGGGGTCCCAGTCGAGGGCGGCGGCGGCCCGGCGCACCGGCGGCACCATCTCCCAGGCGGCGTCGGGCAGCGAGGCCAGCCACGGCCCGGCGCTCTCGACGCACAGGGCGCCACCGGCCGCGTCCCAGGCGAGCAGCGTGTCGGGCTTGTCGGCCAGCCAGAACCGCCCCCGGCTGCGGGCCGCGGCGCAGGTCAGGTCCTCGAGAGCGGCATAGAGGCGCTCGGGGTGGAAGGGCCGGCGGTGGTGCCAGACATAGGTGGCGACACCGCTCGCGTCCGCCTCCTGCGGGAGCAGGGCGCACGCCGGATGCTGGGCGGCCGCGGCGGCCTCGACGTCGAAACCGGCGAGCGCGACGGTGGCCAGTTCCGTACCGCCGTCGATGGGCACGTGCCGCGCCGTGGGGTGGAGCTGGGCGAGGAGGGCCCGGTCCTCGTCGTCCGCGTCGGGGTTGTCGAGGAGGGCGAGAACGGGGGCGTACTCCAGCTGGCGCGCCCAGGTGTCGGCGATGGTCCGCTGGTCCGTGGCGGCGGCCGCGAGCCCGGCGTCGGCGAGGTCGTCGCCGTTGCCGAGGTAGGGCAGGACGAGAGCCGGGTCGACGGCGGTGATCACGGCGCCGATCCGGAGCCCGGCGGCGGCGACGACCTCGGCCATCGCCTTGGGCTCGACCGAGTCCCAGAGCTCGACGACGGCGAGGCGGGTCAGTCCGCTGCCCGCGAGCCGCTCCAGCTCGGGGACGAGGTCCTCGCGCAGGGCGCAGCAGGCGCAGTCGTTGACGAGCGGGGTGTCGTCGGTCGACAGGACGCCGGTGGCGTCGCGGACGGTACGGGCGACCGTCCCGGTCGCCGGGGCCGTCGCGAGGTCGTGGTGGAGGGCGACGCTGCCGGGGACGGTGGCGAGGAGCCGGTCGACGGCGGCGCGGCGGGCGTCGGAGTGCAGACCTCCGACGAGGGCGACGGAGAGGCCGGGTGACATCAGCGCGCCTCGCGCCGATCGTCCTTGCGGCCGTAACGGCGCTCGAAGCGCTCCACCCGGCCGGCGGTGTCGAGCACGCGCGCGGTGCCGGTGTAGAAGGGGTGGCTCGCCGAGGAGATCTCGACGTCGACGACGGGGTACGTGTGGCCGTCCTCCCACTCCACCGTCTTGTCGCTGGCGAGCGTGGAACGGGTGAGGAAGGCGAAGTCGGCGGCCTTGTCGCGGAAGACGACGGGGCTGTACCGGGGGTGGATGCCGTGCTGCATGGGGGTGCTCAGCGCTCCTCTCGGAAGTCGACGTGACGGCCGGCGACCGGGTCGAACTTGCGCAGGGTGAGGCGGTCGGGGTCGTTACGGCGGTTCTTGCGGGTGACGTAGGTGTAGCCGGTGCCGGCGGTGGACCGGAGCTTGACGATCGGGCGGAGTTCGTTGCGGGCCATGGCGTGTAGAGTAAATGAACATGGTTCCCATTACCAATAATCGCTCGGAGAGGTAGGTCACCCTTGTCCGCCCACTGCCAGCTGACCGGCGCCCAGCCGGGATTCGGCAACCGCATCTCGCACTCCCACCGCCGTACGTCACGGCGCTTCGACCCCAACATCCAGCGCAGGCGCTACTGGCTGCCCAGCGAGAGCCGGCACGTCCGGCTGACGCTCAGCGCCCGCGCGATCAAGACCGTCGACACGATCGGGATCGAGGCCGCCGTGGCCCGGATCCGCGCGCGGGGAGTGAAGGTCTGATGGCGAAGAAGAGCAAGATCGCGCGCAATGAGCGGCGGAAGGCGGTCGTGGAGCGCTACGCCGAGCGGCGGGCCGAACTGAAGGAGATCATCCGACGCCCCTCCACCCCGGAGGCCGAACGGGACGCGGCGCTGCGGGAGTTGCGGAGCCAGCCCCGGGACGCGAGTGCGACGCGGGTACGCAACCGGGACGCCGTGGACGGCAGGCCGCGCGGGCATCTGCGGAAGTTCGGCATCTCGCGGGTACGACTGCGGGAGCAGGCGCACGCCGGGTTTCTGCCGGGGGTGCGCAAGGCGTCGTGGTGACGGAGTGGCGGGAGATCGGGTGACCGGGTCCGGGGGACGGGGTGACCGGGTCCGGGTGACCGGGTCCGGGTGACCGGGTGCCTGAGTGACCGGGTGCCTGGGTGACCGCGGGTGCCTGGGTGACCGCGGGTGCCGCCGAGCCGGGGCGTGCGCGGCGCGGACCTCACCGCCCCCGTCGTCGCCGTCGGAGGGGCGCAGGCCCTCCGGTGCACCCCCGGGGGCCGCCGGAGGGGCGCAGGCCTCCGGCGCACGCGGGGCCGCCGGCCGCCGAGCCGGGGTCCGCTCAGCCCCGCTGGGCGAGCGAGGCCCTGTCCGTGGCGGCCGCGCGGCGGGTCAGCACGCGCGTCGTGCCGCCGTCGTCCTCGCTGATGTCCCGGACGTGCTCGAAGCCGATCCTGTCCAGCAGGGTCAGCGAGGCGCTGTTCGGTGCGGCCACGGTGGCGTGCACCTCGGTCAGCCCGAGGGTGCCGAAGCCGTAGGCCACGACCGCCTGGGCCAGCTCCGTCCCCAGACCCGACCCCCACGCCGCCGGCGCCAGCGCGTAGATGATCTCGTGGCCCCCGGCCTCCTCGGTCGGCTTGATCTCGGCGTGCCCGATCAGCAGACCGTCTCTGCGAACCGCCCAGACGTCGAACAGGCTGTGGGCGTAGACCGTCGTGAAGATCCGCCCGAACAGGGCCCGGTCCTCCTCCTCGGAAGCGGGACCGTCCCCCATCCACTGCGACACCCTCGCGTCCTGGAACAGAGCCACGAAGTCCTCTTCGTCCTCGGGGGTATAGGGGTCGAGGAGCAGGCGCGCGGTGCGCAGAGTCGGGGTCATGGGCGGCGACGTTACCGAGCCGACCTCACGCCCGGCGAACCACTTTTCACAGGGCGGCCCCCGCGACAGGTCACTAGGGGGTCCCGGGCAGGTCGGCCAGGAGGCGGCCGGTGCGGTCGTACAGGGCGACGGCCGGGCCGTCCGCCCCCGTCGCCGGGCCGTGGGCGTACCAGACGCCCCAGCCCGGACGTCCGGCGAGTTCGAGGAGCGTGGTGACCGTCCTGCGGCCGTCCGCGCCGGTCAGCTCCACCCGCCCGGCCTCCCGGGTCCCGTAGTAGAGACCCGAATGGAACGCCCCGTTCGCGTCGGACTCCGACTGGTGACTCACTCCCGGCCCCGACAGGTCCAGATTGCCGTCGGCCACGCTGCGGAACTCCTCGAAACCGTCCTTGCCCGACCAGTGCTTGCCCTCCTTCGTCAGCCACACCGTCCAGCCCCGGCCCGCGTCCACCCGCTCGCCGGACCGCAACACACGGACCGGGGACTCGGTCGCCGCGGGGGTCGCCGCCCGGGCGGCCGCGATCGTGGTGGTTCCGGCGTCGGCGAGCCGCGCGGCCGGCGCGGCCACGGCCGTGGGCGCGGTGATGACGACGGCGGCCACGACCGCGGCCGCCGCCGGCAGATACTTCTTCATCCGGTCGCTCCTGGGTGTCGAGTGGGTCTCCACTCCTCTCAACCCCACCTGAGCCGCCGCCGGATGACACGGTCCGGGAAAAAGAGCCGACACCCCTAAGGCTTCTCCGTCAGCGCCGTGGTGAGGTCGTCGAGGGCGTCCAGGAGGAGGCGGGCGCTCTTGTGGAGCAGGAAATGGTCCGGTGGGGCCGCGTCCCAGGCCGCGACGGTCTCCCGTAGGTCGTCCCACCGCGGGACATCGCGCTCCCGTACCGTCTTCGCGCCCCGTTCCGTCGCGCGGCGCAGCGACTCGGCGAGCGTCGTGGCAGCGGGGACGGGCGGCGCGCCACGCTCCGGAAGGTGTGCCTCGAGGAGCATCACGACGCGTCCGAACTGGGCCAGGGCGTGCCCGGCGTCCTCCGCCGCCGAGCGCGACAGGCCCCGGTGGCGCACTGGTTCGTGGGTCGCCCGCGCCACGGCCTCCTGCCAGGCGATGCGGGCCGTCCTGGTCTCCAGCAGCGCCTCGCGGACGTCCGGGAAGGCGGGGCCGGCCGGGGCGGCGTAGTGGGCGACGACGGTGGCGGCGTACCGCCCGTCCGCCACCAGCCAGTCGGCGAGACGGTGGCGCAGTCGGGGCGTCTCCCACGCCGGATAGACGGCGTACGCGACCATCGCCAGGATCCCGCCCAACAGCGTCAGGACCACCCGTTCGGGGACGGTCTGCGTCCAGGCCGAACCGCCCATGCCGAGCAGGAAGACGACGTACGCCGAGACGCAGACCTGGCTGACCGCGTACCCGGTGCGCATCAGCAGGTACATCCCGAACGCGCACACCACCGCGAGCGCGGCCGAGGAGTACACGCCCGGGCGAGCGGTCTGCACGATGCCGGTGGCGAGGGCGACGCCGAGGAGGGTCCCGCCGAAGCGGGCGACGGAACGGGCGTACGTCTGGGAGAAGTCCGGGCGCATGACCATCACGGAGGCCATCGGGGCCCAGTAGCCGTGGCCGAGGGGGAGGGCGGTGCCGAGGACGTAGCCGACGGCGGTGACGGTGGAGACGCGGACGGCGTGGCGCAGGATCGGCGAGTCGTGGCGCAGCTCGGCGCGCATCCGGCCCAGGGCGACGGGGGTCAGCCGCAGGAGGGTGGGGCGGGAGCGCGCCTCGGCGGCGGTCTCGGTGCGCGGCTCGGCGGTCTCCACGACGTCGTCGAGGAGCGCGGCGAGCCGTACGGCGGCGCGGCGGGGCGGACCGGTGAGGATCGCGCCGGTGTCGGGGGTACGGAGGGCGCCGAGCGCGGCGGGCGGGATGTCGACCGGTTCGCCGTGGCGGATGGCGTGGGCGGCGGCGTCCAGTACGGCGCCGGCGGCCGCCAGCAGCTCATGGACCCGGGCGCGCTGCGGGCCTTCGGCGGGGACGCCGACGGCCGGGTCCGCCAGCGAGGCGAGCACGGGCCGGATGCGCTCGGCGAGGCCCCGGGCGCCGTGCAGCTCGCCGGGGCGGCGGCGTGCCTGACGAGGGGTGACGGCGGCGGCGCTGCGGGCCGTCATGAGCGGTACGGGGTCGAAGGAGGCGGTGGGGTCGTGGCGCAGGCGGCGGGCGTAGTCCGCCTCGGCGGCGAGCGCGTCGGCGAGGGCGTCGCGCTGGGCGCCCCAGCGGCGGACCGGGAGCAGAACGACGAGCGCGGCCTGGACGAGCCCCCCGACGGCGATCATGGCGGCGTGGCCGGCGGCCCCGGCGACGGAGGTGGGGAGGGTGACGGTGACCAGCATGATCGCGACGTTGGAGGAGGCGATGATGCCGACGGTGGGGCCGTTGGCCCAGGCGAGCCCGGACAGGAAGGTCCAGAGGGCGAGCAGGGCGAGGAAGGGAGCGGGGTGGGCGCCGGCGTTGGTGACGTAGCCGAGGAAGGTGGAGACGGCGAGGCTGGCGCCGGAGGCGAGGGCGAGGGTGGGGCGGGGGCGCCAGGAGCGCTGGAAGGTGGCGATGGCGGCCTGGAAGGCGCCGAAGGCGGAGGAGACGGCGACGCCGGGGCCGAAGAGGACGAGGGAGACGCCGACGACGAGGGCGAGGCCGAGGGCTCCGCGGGCGGCGACGAGGGGTTCGAGCCGCCGCCGCTCGACGGCGAGCCCGGTACGGGCGGTCTCCTTCAGGGCGCGGAGCCAGCTCATGGGGTGAGGGTATCCACGAAGGGGGTGGACCAGACATTTCGGGCGCGGTCGGTGGCGCCGCCTGGCGGGGCCGGGGGGCGGCGACGGTGCCGGTCGCCCGGCGGGTACGGCCGCGCCGGCCGCCTGGTGGGGGCCTGGCCGCCCCGGCGGGGGTACGGCTGCCCCGGCCGCCTGGCGTGGCCCGGCCGCGCCGGCCGACTGGTGGGGGCCTGGCCGCCCGTGGGGCCTCACCACCCGTTGTGGGCATTCGTTCCGCAGGGCGGAACGGGTGGGCACAGCCCGACGACGGCGCCGCACCCGTGGGCACCGCAGGCACGGGGAGCCTGGGCCCGGCAAGGGCGCCGTCCGTTGTGCCCACCCGTTCCGCCCCAGCGGAACAGTTGCCCACAACGGGGTGGGGGAAGGGTGGGCACCGCCGCCCCGGCCGGGCGAAGGCCACGGTGGGGTGGGCGCCCGTGGCGGGGGTGGGCGACGGTCAGGGGCGGCGTTGGCGCACGGCCGGGCGGTCGGGGCGAAGGCCACGGTGGGGTGGGCGCCCCGTGGCGGGGAGGGCACCGGCCCGGTGGCGGGGCAGGGGCGGCGTTGGCGCACGGTCGGGCGGTCGGGCGGGCGGGGCGCAGGCTCCGGCGGGGTGGGCGCCCCGTGGCGGGGGTGGGCGACGGTCAGGGGCGGCGTTGGTGCACGGCGGGGCGGTCGGGGCCGAGGCCCGCCGCGTTCGCGGCCGTCGTGCCGTGGGTCCAGCCCGCCTCGTCCCACATCGCGCGGACCCGCGTCGTGCGGGTCTCCGGGAAGAGCTCGTCCGTGCGCGAGGTGACCGCGACCTCGCGCGAGGCGAGGGCCGGCAGCAGCGTCGGCGTCTCGGCGGCGACGCGGCGGGAGGTGCTCGACAGCCGCGCCCCCAGGCGGTTCGCGTAGGCGAGGAGGAAGGACTGGCGGAAGGACTTCGTGCGCTTGCGGCCCCCCGCCCGCTGCTCCGCCTCCGCCCGCGTCATCGCCGACGTCCCCTGCACCAGGAGCGAGGTGTAGAGCAGCTCCACCGGCTCCAGGTCCGCCTCGAAGCCGATCACCGTCGAGAAGCCGTACGCCTCGTTCCACACCGCCCGGCAGTGGTTCGCCGTCGCCACCGCGTCCAGCAGGATCGCCTTGGCCTGCTCGTACGGCGCGTCCACCCCGATTCGTACCGCCCCCGGCGTCTCCCCCGCCGGCGCCCCCGCCGCGAGCGCCGCCTCGTCCAGGCTGTGGCGGGCCATCAACTCCTGGGCCTTGGCCGTCAGCGCCTCCGCCTCCTCCGGGTATCCCGTCGCCTCCGCCTTGGCGAGCAGGGCACGGACCCGGGTCAGCATGCGCGGCTCGCCCGCCGCCGGGGGCGGAAGCAGCGCGTCGCCCGGCACCGGGCCCACCGGATCGAGGGACGGCAGCCGGACCAGCAGGCGGTACAGCTCCAGGACCGCCGTCGCGTAGGAGAAGCGGTCGGCCTTCCAGGGGCGCGTGTCCAGCTCGGCGATCTGCCCCGCCCACCGCGCCGGCAGCCGTTCGTAACCGGCCGTCTCCGACACGATCAGGGCACCGAGCAGACGCACGCGCTCCTCCGGAAGCTCCCGGCGTGCCAGCCGTACGACATCGGCCGGCTGCCAGCCGCGCTCCCACGCCCGGCGCACGAACTCCTCACCCCGACGCGCCAGTTCCGCGTCCGCCGCCGGGTCGGCGGCGAGCAGCGACGCCGCGGTGTCGAGTGCCCGCTCGTCGTCCGTGTAGAGCGCTTCCAGCGCCCGCTCCACCGTGCTCACTTCTGCTTCGCGTCCCATTCCTCGCGCGCCCGCCCGATCACCGCGCGATGGTCGAGCGACCAGTCGATCAGCTGCTTGATCAGATGGGTCATGCTGTGACCCGTCGCCGTCAGCGCGTACTCCACCTGCGGCGGTGCCGTCGGGTACACCGTCCGCGTCACCAGGCCGTCCCGCTCCAGCCGGCGCAGGGTGAGCGTCAGCATCCGCTGCGAGACGCCGGTCACCAGCCGCTGCAGCTCCCTGAACCGCCGTGGCCCCGCCGCCAGTTCGACCACCACGTGCACGGTCCACTTGTCGCCGAGCCGGTCCTGGACGTCCCGCACCCCGCACTCTTCCGCGCAGCTCACCACCGGGTCGACGGCGACCTCGGTGGTGACCTCGTCCGTGACCTCGGTGGTTACCTCCGTGTGCCCCACTGACATGAATGTGCCTCCTTACGCGGTCGCGCCCGCCCCACCAGAATGATCCTCACCGCACACCATCGCGAAATCAGGGGGAAGCATGCTGCTCGTCACCGGTGTCTCCGGCGGTCTCGGCCGGCTCGTCGCCGAGCGTCTCACCGGGCGCGACGACGTCGTCCTCGGCACCCGCGCGGGGCTGCCCGGCACCCGGCTCGTCGACTTCGACGAGCCCGCCACGCTGCCGGACGCCTTCGCCGGCGTCGACACACTGCTGCTGATATCGGCGGGGTACGGGGAGGACGACACGGTCATCGCCCGCCACGAGGCCGCCATCTCCGCCGCCGAGCGGGCCGGGGTCGGCCACATCGTCTACACCAGCCTGTCCGGTGACGGTGACCACCTCACGTACTCCCTCCCCCACCGCTGGACCGAGCGGCGGCTCCAGCGCTCCACGGCCGACTGGACCGTGCTGCGCAACGGGCTCTACGCCGAACTCCTCGTCTGGCTCGCCACCCCGGACGCCGAGAACCGCATCACCGGCCCGCTCGGCGAGGGCCGGCTCGCCGCCGTCGCCCGCGAGGACCTCGCCGAGATCGCGGTCACCGTCGCCACCAATCCCTCGGCCCATGCGAACCGCACCTACGAGCTCGTCGGGGAACGGCCCTTGGGAGGTGCCGACTTGGCGCGAGCGCTCGGCGCCGAGTACGCCCCCGGCACCCTGGCCGGGGCCCGCGCCGCCCTCGCCGCGTCCGGCGCCGAGTCCTTCCAGGTCCCGATGCTGACGGGCACGTACTCGGCCATCGCGCACGGTTTCATGGACGGGACGGGCGTGAAGAGCGAGCTGCGGGAGCTGCTCGGCCGGGAGCCGCTGGACGCCCTTGAGGTCTTCGCCGCAGCCGTACGGCAGGGGTAGGGCGTACGGCGGAGGTAGGTCCAGCCCTACCTCCGAGACGCCCTTCAGTGGTCGTGATCGGAAGGGGCGGAAACGGTTCGCTTGAAACATGACTTCAAGCGCCGTAGCCGTACGGCTCACCGCCCTGCACCGCCACCACCGGGACGTCCGTGCCCTCGACGGCGTCGACCTGGACTTCCGGGCCGGTACCTTCACCGCCGTGATGGGGCCCTCCGGTTCCGGCAAGTCCACGCTGCTGCGGTGCGCGGCCGGCCTCGACCGGCCCACCAGCGGCAGGGTGGAGGTGGGCGGGGCAGCCCTGGAGGGGCTGAGCGAGCGGCGGCTGACGCTGCTGCGGCGGGACCGGATCGGGTTCGTCTTCCAGTCCTTCAACCTGCTGCCCTCGCTGACGGCCGCGCAGAACGTTGCCCTGCCGCTCCGCCTCGCCGGGCGCCGCCCGTCCCGTACCGAGGTGAGGGAGGCGCTCGCCCGGGTGGGGCTGGCGGGGCGGGAGAAGCACCGCCCCGGGGAGCTGTCCGGCGGACAGCAGCAACGGGTCGCGATCGCACGGGCGTTGATCACCCGCCCGGCGGTGCTCTTCGCGGACGAGCCGACCGGCGCACTGGACTCCACGACGAGCCGCGACGTGCTGACGATGCTGCGTGAGCTGGTGGACCGGGACTGCCAGACGATCCTCATGGTCACCCACGACCCGGTGGCGGCGGCCCGCGCGGACCGGGTGGTGTTCCTGGTCGACGGGCGGGTGAGCGGGGAACTCCTCGCCCCGACGGTCGGGCAGGTCGCGACCCGGATGGCGAGTCTCACCGACGCGGAGGGCGCGTGTGCGAGGGCGGAGGGCCTCACCGACGCGGAGGACGCGGGCGCCAGGGCGGAAGGCCTCACCGGCGCTGAGGACGCGGGCGCCGGGGCGGAAGGCCTCACCGGCGCTGAGGACGCGGGCGCCAAGGCGGAGGGCGTCGCGTGCTGACCGTCGTCCTCTCCGGGCTGCGCGCCCGCTGGGCCGCCTTCCTCGGCAGCTTCGTCGCCCTCGCCCTCGGCGTCGGCCTCCTCACCACCATGGGCCTCGGCCTCTCCGCCACCTTCGACGCCCCGGAACGTACGCCGCAGCGGTTCGCGTCCGCGCCGGTGGTCGTCAAGGGGCGGGACGCGGTCACCGTCGACGTACGGCGCGGACCGGCCACCACCTCCGTCTCCAAGAAGCTCGACCGTCCACAGCCTGTGGATACCGAACTGCTGCGCGAGCTGAAGGCCCGCTGGACCGTCACCACCGCCGACGGCCCCGACGCCGTCGGCGTCCACGGCCCGGCCCCCGAGATCCGTACCCTCGTCGGCACCCGCGCCCAGGTACTCACCGGCGACGACCGACGGCTCGCGGACCCCGAGCCCGAGCGGGACGCCGAGGCGCTCGTCGCCCTCAACGCCCTCCTCGGCACGGCGGGCGGCGTCACCACCTTCGTCTCCGTCTTCGTCGTCGCCTCCACCTTCGCCTTCGCCGTCGCCCTGCGGCGGCGCGAGTTCGGGCTGTTGCGCACGGCCGGAGCGACGCCCGGACAGCTACGGCGGATGCTGCTCGCCGAGGCGGCGGGCGTCGGCGTCCTCGCCTCGGCCACCGGTTGCGCGCTCGGCGTCCTCGGTGCGCCCTGGCTGGCGCGCGTGCTCGTCGCCGGGAACATGGCCCCGGAATGGTTCGTGATCGACCACGCCACCACCTGGCCGCCGCACGCGGCCTTCTGGACCGGGGTGACGGTCGCGCTCGCCGGGGCGGTCGCCGCCTCACGCCGAGCCGGGAAGGTCGGCCCGACGGCGGCGCTCCAGGAGGCGGACGTCGACACGGACGTACTGCCGCTCGGCCGTGCGCTGCTGGGCGCGGGACTGCTGCTGGCGGGCCTCGGGCTGCTCGTGTGGACCTGCCTCACCGAGCCGTCGGAGCTGATGAAGCGCAAGACGTACACGACCCAGCCGATGCTGCTGATCACCGGTCTCGCGCTGCTCGCCCCGGCGCTGGTACGGCCGGTGGCGCGCGCCCTGCGGCTGCCGGGCGCGATCGGGACGCTCGTACGGGAGAACAGCGCGGCGGCCGTGCGCCGTACCGCCGCCGTCGCCGCGCCGGTGCTGGTGACCGTCGCCCTGGCGGGTTCGCTGCTGGGGTCGGCGACGACGGTGACGAGCACGAAGGCGGCGGAGGCGCGGGAGCAGACGCGTGCCGAGTACGTCGTGAGCGGCGAGGACCTGCGGCCGGTGCCCGGCGCGTCGGCGACGGGGGCGACGTCCGTCTTCGTACGGGACGGGGCCGAGGCGCTCGTGAAGTACGGGGCGCGGGCGGTCTCCGACCCGGCGGACTTCGCGGACCTGGCGCGGCTGCCGGTGGTGGCCGGGGACGTACGGGACCTCGACGACCGGTCGATCGTCGTCAACGAGGAGTGGGAACGGGGGCGCGTCGGCGAGGTCGTCGAGGTGTGGCTCGCGGACGGCAGCGGTCCGGTACGGCTGCGGGTCGTCGCGGTCCTGGCGCTCGGCACGGGTGACAACGGGCCGTACGTGACCCGCGCGAACGCGCCGGGTGCGGCGGTGGACCGGGTCGAGGCGCGGGGCGTCGCGCCCGAGGCCCTTTCGGCGGCCGGCGGACCCGTCCGTACGGTCGAGGAGTGGGCCGCCGCCACCCACCCGTCGAGTAGCCCGCAGACCCGGCTCGGGCTGCTCCTGGTCCTGGGCATCGCCCTCGTCTACACGGTGATCGCCCTCGCGAACACCCTGCTGATGGCGACCTCGGTACGGGGCGGGGAACTGGCGTCCCTGCGGCTGGCGGGGGCGACCCGCGCCCAAGCCCTCCGGGTGGTGACCGGCGAGGCGGGCCTGGCCGTGGCGATCGGGACGGTCCTGGGCCTGGCGGTGACGGCGGTGAACCTGGCGGTCCTGGGCGCGGGCCTGGCGGCCCTCTCGGCGCCGGTGGCCCTGACCGTGCCGTGGGGCGCGGTCGGGGCGGCGGCGGGAGCGTGCGCCGTGGTCGCGGTGGGCGCGGCGGCGCTCCCCGCGTGGCGCCTGACGCGCTGAGCGGCGAAGGTGGTGAGGACGGGGCGGTGACCGGAGTCGGAGCCGGGTCACCGCCCCGTCCCGCTAGCTTTCGGAGGCGTACGAGACGAAGGCGGCCCAGGCGGAGGGGGCGAGGTCGAGGTGGGGGCCGGGGATGTTCTTGGAGTCGCGGACGTGGACGGTGCCGGGGGTGGTGGCGACCTCGACGCAGTCTTCGCCGTTGCTGCTGCTGCTGAAGCTGCTCTTGAACCACTCCAGCTCGGGCTTGCGGATCATGTCTCTCCCAGCAGTTGTTCGATGAAGGCCCGCGACTCCCTCGGGGTGAGAGCCTGGGCCCGGATGATGCCATACCGCAGGTCGAGGACTCGGAGCCGCTTGGGATCGGACACCGGACGGCCGTTGAAGTCGCCGTCGGAGCGCCCCACGGCACTACCGTCCCCGAATTTCAGCACCTCGATCAATCCGCCCGTCCCCGGATGGTCCGCGTGCGCGGTCGGCATCACCTGGATCTCGACGTTGGGCAACTCACCGACCTCCAGCAGACGTTCGAGCTGACGACGCAGCACCATTCTGCCGCCGTGGGGTCGCCTGAGCGTCGCCTCTTCCTGGACGAAGCTGAAATCGGGGGCCGGTGATCTCTCGAAGACCGACTGTCGCGCCATGCGCGCGGCGACAAGCCGTTCCAACTCTTCCGGTGAGTACGCGGGACGCCACGTGCGAAGCAGCGCCCGTGAGAACTCGTCCGTCTGCAACAGGCCATGGATGTTGTGGGTGCTGTACAGGCCGAACTCGACCGCTCGCGCCTCGAGCTTCGCCAAGTCCCGCACCTTCTTCGGGTAGCGCACCTCCATCACGTCCTGCTTCATGGCCGAGATGCGACCGTCGGCCGCCAGCGCCTCGTCCACCTTGTCCAGGAACTCCGGCCGGGGGATGCGGGCGCCCCGCTCCACCTTGCGGATCAGGTCCTCGCCGTAACCGATCCGCTCACCGAACTCCGCCGCGCGCAGCCCCTTGGCCTCCCGCCAGAGCTTGATCTGCCGCCCGACGGCGGCCACCACCGCCGCTCCCGACTCGTCGTCCGGGTCGACCTCCCAGCCCGGCTCTTCCGTCCCCACACCGTCCACGCTCATGCCCGCCCACCTCCGAGGTGCCGTCCGCCATCCGTTCAGCGCCCCACTACCCGAAAGGTCACGCCGGACAGCCGGGACAGCACCGGACAGTCGCGGGACAATTACCGTACGTAAGGGGGTCTTTGCTGGGCAGCGTAGGCACGGCCCACCACGCTGGGTGACATGAATCAGGAATCACCCCAAGTCCTGGCGTGTGTACGCCAGTTCGGAATCCAGCTCTCCGCTACGCGGCGGGGCGCCCGGCTCGCCCGGCTCCTCGCGGTGGAGCAGCTGCGCGCCTGGGAGCTGGAGCCGATCTCCGAGCCGACGGCCCACATCGTCGCGGAACTGGCCACCAACGCGGTGACTCATGGTCGCGTCCCCGGGCGGGACTTCCGCCTCGCGCTCACCGCCACGGCGGCCACCCTCCGTATCGAGGTGACCGACACCCGGGCCGACCGGATGCCCGTCCTGGGAGGCGCGGAGCCGACCGACTCGGCGGAGTCGGGGCGGGGGCTCGTCATCGTCGAGGCACTCGCGGACCGGTGGGGCGTGGTGGCCGGCCCCGTACCGCGCAAGACGGTCTGGGCGGAGATCGGGTTCGGGGCCTCGGGGTAGGGGGCCCCGCCCGGCCGCCCCACACCACTACCGCGCAGCTCTGACCCGCAGACGCTCCACGGAGCCGAACGACAAACACAGCCCCCGCGCCTGGCCCCCACCCCCGGCCGCCCTCCGAGTGTGAAAAGGCGCCCGAAGCCCGCCCTTGAGGGGACGGCGCAGGGCGCCACACTCGGATAGAGGGCGGCCAGACACCAGAAACGAACAGGCAACGCCCACCCCGGCACATCCCGCGTCGCGGGCGTCCGCGACGCGGTGGCCCGCGACGTAAAGGAGTTAAAAGACCAGGGCAATTACCGTCCCCAACCCCTCCAGCCTCCCCGTCACTCACACGGGTGACTTGTACCAACTGGGCTGGATTTAGGGAGGGTTGCCTGGAATATGCTCATGGCAACCCACTGAAAACAGTTCGGCCCCCGGCCGGGAGTAGCGATCCCGATCGAGGGCCTGACCAACGAGGAAGCAACACCTTCCTGATGGATACCCAGAACCTTAGCGCTCCCTCGCGGGCCTCCGGCGTGATTCACGTCAACGTCACCCACACGACCCGCTACACGGTCGTCGGCAACCACCTCGCCCAGCACCGCAAGCTCTCGCTGCTGGCGATCGGGCTCGCCGTCCACATCCAGTCGCTGCCCACTGGAGCATCCGTCGGCATCAAGGCGATCGCCGAGCGTTTCCCCGAGAGCGAGCTGCGCATCGCCGCCGCCATGCGGGAGCTGGAGGCCCACGGCTACCTCAAGCGGTTCAACGAGCGGCTGCCCAACGGCCGGTTCGCCCCGCGCACGATCTCGTACAACCGCCCGGGGGGTGAACCGGAGCCGCCGCCGGAGACGCCCGTACCGGATGCGGCTCCCGAGCAGCCCGTACCACTCGGGCCACCCGCGCCACCCAGACCACCCGCGCCGAAGACGTCCCCACCGCCGTCACCCCCACCACCGGCCCCCGCCCCGCCCCCGGCTCCGGCCCCGTCGCCGTCACCGTCACCGTCACCGTCACCGTCACCGCTCACGCGACAGCACCGCCCCGCCTTCGACCTCCTCGCCGGGCTCCACCTCCACGAACCGCGGCTTCTCCTCGCCGAGCGGGACGTCCACCGCCTCGCCCCCGGCGTCACCGCCTGGCTGGAGCGTGGCGCGCACCCCGACGCCGTACGACGCACCCTCGCGGCCGACCTCCCCGACGACCTCAGACACCCGGCCGGGCTCCTGGCTCACCGCCTCACGGCCCTGCTGCCGCCGCCGCTACCGACGCGGCCACCCGCCCCCGCCCCGGTCCCCTTCCAGAACTGCGACTCCTGCGAACGCGCCATCCGCTCCCCAGAGCCCGGCCTGTGCCGCGACTGCCGCCCCGAACAGAGAGAGGCCGCCTAGTGACCGTCGGGACGTCGGCCGGCCGCGCTGAATCAGAACGGCTTTCAGCGGGTGAGATCAGCCAGGCTGTCGAGTGCCGTGTCGATCTCCGCCGGCGTGTTGATGACGGCGGTGCCGATGCGGGTGTAGGTCGAGGTGGACAGCCGCACGCGGTGGGTGGCGGCGTGGTCGACGACCTGCTGGTGGGTGTGGCCTGCCACGCTGAAACAGGTGATACCCGCGGACAGATCCGGGTCGGCAGGAGTGTGCACGGTGACCCCGGGGATGCGGCTGAGTCCTTGTTTCACGCGGGTCGACAGTTGCGTGATGCGGGTGGCGACGCGTGCTCGGCCCAGCTGCTCATGCAGCGCCACCGCCGCCGGCAGGGCGAAGGCGTGCTCGAACGCCAGGAACCCGCCGGGAGACAGGGACGCCGCTCCGCCGCTCCCGATGAAGCTCACGAACGTGGGCCGCAGCTGCTCGAGGACGTCCGGCGCCACCCAGACCAGCCCCGTTCCCCTGGGACCGAACAGCCATTTGTGCGTTCCCGCGATCACCACGTCCGCGCCCAGGCCGGCGGCATCCTCGTCGACGGCCGCCAGCCCGTGCACGCCGTCGACGACCAGCAGGCACCTGTCGGCAGGACCGCGCCCTCGGTTGGCCCGGCGCACCACCTCGGCCACCGCACGCACCGGCATCCGAAGCCCCGTACTGGACTGCACCCAGGTGATCCCCACGACTCTCGTGTTCGGGCGGATCGCCTCGCCGACCGCTGCCGCGATGCCGTCGGCCGTCGCGGTGGCCGGATCGGCGAACCAGGAGACCAGCCGCACCGTGTTGCCATGCTTTTCGGCGGCCAACCGTGCGGCGGTGCGATGGGAGATGTGGTCGTGCGCCGTCAGCAGGAACTCTTGTCCCGGACGGGTCACGATGCCGTTGTAGACGACACCCAGCCCGATACTCGTGCTCGCCGTCATCGCGATGTCCTCGGCCCGGCCTCCGAGATAGGCCGCGAGCGCCTGGCGTACCCGGGGCCATCCGGTCGGACCGTCGGGCAGCGCCATCCCCGTGGGCACCGAGAGAGGATTGGCGTCGACCTGTGCACTCAGATGATCCACCGCGTCCCGGACCACCTTCGGATGCGAGGTCAGGTAGAACAACGCGAAGTTCGCCCATCCCGGCTCCAGACGAAACTGCGCCCGCAAGGCGTCCCAGTCCACGCGCCCGTCGGGCGTGGTGACCGGCCGCGCCGGTGGGGTGTTCACCCTGGCCGCGCCGGAGCTGGGCACGAGGGCGACCGCCACCGCTCCCGCGGATTTGGCCAGCAGACCGCGCCGACTCGTCATCGACATCCAGCACCCCTTCCCACCTGCACCACGACCGGTGGAGCGGTGGCGGCATAGCTGTCGGTGCCCTTCTGGTGACGAGGCTACGCGTAGTGGCCACGGGTGCCGACAACACCATCACCCAAACGGTGGAGGCGTCATCCAAGCTCCGCAGGACGGCGCGCTAAGGGAGCAGTACCAGCTTGCCCCGCACATGGCCCGATTCGCTCAGTTCCTGAGCCCGAGCCGCCTCCTTCAGGGGGAAGGTCTGCGCCACGTCGAGGCGCAGACGGCCCTCCGTCGCCAGGCGGGCGTGGGTGGTCAGCCAGGTGCGGGCGGTCTCCGGCGGGACCGAGACGCCGGAGAAGACGATGCCGTGGTCCGCCGCGTCGGGCGCCGCGATGGTGACGATGCGGTCCTTCGCTCCGCCCGTCAGCTCGATCGAGACCGGCAGCGTGTCGTGCCCGGCGGCGTCGAAGACCGCGTCGACGCCCCGGGGCGCGGCCGCCCGGACCCGGTCCGCCATGCCCTCGCCGTACGTCACCGGGATCGCGCCGAGCCCCCGCAGGAAGGCGTGGTTGCGCTCCGAGGCCGTGCCGACGACCGTGACGCCGGCCGCGACCGCGAGCTGGACGGCCAGGGCG
The DNA here is from genome assembly GCF_040611675.1 of Streptomyces sp. NPDC006551. Taxonomy (NCBI): domain Bacteria; kingdom Bacillati; phylum Actinomycetota; class Actinomycetes; order Kitasatosporales; family Streptomycetaceae; genus Streptomyces; species Streptomyces sp. NPDC006551. Next base: position 195,089 of record NZ_JBEXOT010000005.1, on the reverse strand, counting down.
CCGACCGCGCCCGCCGCGCCGTGCAGGAGCAGGGTCTCGCCCTCCTTCAGGCCGAGCAGGGCCAGGACCCGCTCGGCGGTCTCGCCGGCCACGGGAATGCTCGCGGCCCGCTCCCAGGACAGACCGGCGGGCTTGGGGGCGAAGACCTCGGCGAGGGCGTACTGGGCGTAGGCGCCGGTCGTCGTCCAGCCGAACACCTCGTCGCCGACCGCGACTTCTGTCACCCCCTGCCCCAGCGCGTCCACCGTCCCGGCGAACTCCAGGCCGGGCACGGCGGGGAAGGTGGTCGGGTAGAACTCCTCGACCCATCCGTAACGGCGCTTGTGGTCCACGGGGTTGACGCCCACCGCCGCCACCTTCACCCGGACCCGGCCCGCGCCCGGCTCCGGCAGGTCCACCCCGGCCTCGTGGCGCAGCACTTCCGGGCCGCCGAACCTCTCGTACACGATCGCTTCCATCGCAACCTCCTCAGGTCGCCTCCAGCCTGCGGTCGACAGCACCTCCTCCCCGCCCGCCCAACGGCCAGTCGTACCTGTCCGGAAGGCCAGCCGCGCCGCCCCGCCCCCCGCGTACGCTCAAGCCCATGGACGCGACCACGCTGAGCACCGCGTACGAGATCATCCGGCAGCCGCTCGGCGAGATCCTTCCCCGGGTCTCGGCCGCCCTGGCGCCGCTGATCCCGCACCGGGGCGCCGCCGAACTCTCCACGCACTGCGCCCATTCGCCGTTCAAGTCGGTCGGCGAGACGGACGCGCTCCTCGCCTCCGATCTCACCCCTCTGCTGGCCTCCGGCGTCCCCGGGACCCCGTGGCAGGGCCGGGCCCCGGTCGGTGGCCTCACGCGCGACGTCGTCGCGGTCACGAGCGACGCGACCGCGCGGCGGTCGGTTCTGGTTCTCGTACGGGAGGAGGGCGCCGCGCCCGTCGCCGAGGCCGAACTCGCCGTCGCGCAGGCCCTGTGGGACCTGGTGACCAGCCATTTCGACCGGTTCGCGGTGGAGGCGCTGCCGGGCGCCCTGGCCCGCTCGCGGACCGCGGCCGACACCCGGGCGCGGGTGATCGCGGAGCTGTCGACGGCGCACGCGGCGGCCTTCTCGGGGGTCCTCGGGGTGCTGCGCAGCCGGGCTCTGGACGACGCGACCGCCCGGGCGACCGCGACCGATCTGGCGGTCTCCGCGCTGATCGAGATGCGGGCGGAGAGCAAGCGGGACCGGTTGATCGCCGAGGAGCCGTCCCGTGAGGCGTTCGCCCGGCTGGCCGACGATCTGCGGCCGATGCTGCGGCACAGTCCCGTACGGCTCGAACTCGGCCCGCCGGACACGGAGCGCTCCCTTCCGGCGGACGTGGCGCACAGCGCGCGGGCGATCGTCCGGGCGCTGCTGCTCGTGATCCTGGAACAGGAATCCGTGCGCCGGGTCCATGTCGGCTGGCAGGTGACGGAGCACGAACTGCGGGCGGCGGTACGGGACGACGGGGCGGGCGCCCTCGACCCGTGCGACCTGGGCGCGGGCACCATCACCGACCGCCTGGAGGTGCTGGGCGGTCACCTGGACATGGAGGCGGTGCCCGGCTGGGGCACGACGATCACGGCCGTGATCCCGCTGGCGACCCCGGAAGCCCTGGCGGGGGCGGCGGACCCGCTCACCGGGCTCGGGGAGCGGGAGCTGGAGGTCCTCACCCACCTCGCCCTCGGGCACCGCAACCGGCAGATCGCGCAGGAGCTGCACATCAGCGAGTCGACGGTGAAGTTCCACGTCGCCAACATCCTGACGAAGCTCGGTGTCGCCTCGCGCGGGGAGGCCGCCGCGCTGTTCCACAAGGCGGCGTGACCGGCCGTCGTCGCCAGTGGCGTCGGCGATGACGGCCGTTGTCAGTGGCGGGTGCCAGACTCGCACCCATGAGCGAGAGGTGGGCGCTGGCCTGCGAGGCGGAGGGGGGCGGAGCGCGGCTCGTTCCCCTCGGTCCCGACGGGCTGCCCTCCGGCCCCGTCCGGCGCGAGCCGGACCTCGTCGAGGCCGTGCGCTCCCGGCCCGACGTCGCCCGCTGGGTCTGGCGCTCGACCGCCGAGGTCTATCCGCGTCTCCTCGCCGCCGGGGTGCGGGTCGAGCGGTGCTACGACATCGAGGACGCCGAGCAGCTCCTCCTCGGGCACGAGGGACGCCTCGGGGAGCCCCGGTCGGCAGCCGCCGCCCTCGCGCGGCTGCGCGACGCGCCGGTGCCCCCCGACCCGCCGCAGCGAGCCGCCGAGCCCGGCTCGCAGGACTCGCTCTTCGAACCGGCCCCGACCGCCGAGATCCCGTTCGGGGGTCTTCTGGAGGTGTACGCCGAGCAGCAGCGGCGCCATGACCGCGCCGAGCATCCGGGCAGGATGCGGCTGCTGACCGCCGCCGAGTCCGCGGGGATGCTCGTCGCCGCCGAGATGCACCGGGCGGGGCTGCCCTGGCGGGCCGATGTGCACCGGGAGGTGCTGCACGGACTGCTCGGCGAGCGGTACGCGGGCGGCGGAGAGCCGCGCCGCCTCGCCGAACTCGCCGACGAGGTCTCGGCCGCCTTCGGCCGCCGGGTCCGCCCCGACCTGCCGGCCGATGTGATCAAGGCCTTCGCGCAGGCCGGGATCCGGGTGAGGTCGACGCGCCGCTGGGAGCTGGCGGAGCTGGACCACCCGGCGGTGGAGCCGTTGATCGCCTACAAGAAGCTGTACCGGATCTGGACCGCGCACGGCTGGTCCTGGCTCCAGGACTGGGTGCGCGACGGCCGGTTCCGCCCCGAGTACGTCCCCGGTGGCACGGTCAGCGGGCGCTGGACCACCAACGGCGGCGGGGCGCTGCAGATCCCCAAGGTGATACGGCAGGCGGTCGTGGCCGACGAGGGCTGGCGGCTCGTCGTCGCCGACGCCGACCAGATGGAGCCCAGGGTGCTGGCCGCGATCTCCCGTGACCCGGGTCTGATGGAGGTCGCCGGACACCCCGACGACCTGTACACCCGGCTGTCGGACCGGGCCTTCTCGGGCGACCGGGACCACGCCAAGCTGGCGCTGCTCGGTGCGATCTACGGCCAGACCAGCGGGGACGGCCTGAAGAACCTGGCCGCGCTGCGCCGCCGCTTCCCCCGGGCCGTGGCCTATGTCGACGAGGCGGCGAAGGCGGGCGAGGAGGGCAGGCTCGTCCGGACCTGGCTGGGCCGCACCAGCCCGCGGGCGGTCGGCTCGGGCGACGACGAGGAGGCCGGTCTCCCCCAGGAGGGCGGTGATCTTCCGGTGCCGGACGGCGAGTTCACGCCGGGCTACGCCTCCACCAACGCACGGGCCCGGGGTCGTTTCACCCGTAACTTCGTCGTGCAGGGCAGCGCCGCCGACTGGGCGCTGCTGATGCTCGCCGCGCTGCGCCGTGCCACCGCCGGGTTGCGGGCCGAGCTGGTCTTCTTCCAGCACGACGAGGTGATCGTGCACTGCCCGGCCGAGGAGGCGGAGGCGGTCACGGAGGCGATCCGCGCGGCCGGGGACGAGGCCGGGCGGATCGCGTTCGGGCCGACGCCGGTGCGTTTTCCGTTCACGACGGCCACGGTGGAGCGGTACTCGGACGCGAAATAGCGCGCGAGCCGGCACGCGAAAGGGTGGTGGGCCGGCCCCGGAAGGGTCCGGCCCACCGCCCGCTCAGGAGCGCCGTCCTACTTCGCGGAGCCCTTCTGCCACTTCGGGCTGAGCGCGATCGTCTTCAGCTGCTCCATCGTCAGCGCCGGCTCGGCGCGCGTGGCGTCCATGTGCTGTGCGCCGGTGTTGAACGCGGAGACCACGACACGGAAGCCGTCCTCGGTGATCGTGTCGGCCGTCCACCAGACGACGCCCGCGCCGCCCTTCTCACCGGGCTGCTGGGTCAGCTTCACGCGCCGGCCGTCGGGCAGGGTGGTGACGTCGCCGCTGCCGAAGAGTTCACCCGCGACGTCCCCCATCCCCGGCTGGACATTGATCTGGACGAGGCTCTTGCCCCGGCCGTCGTCGACGACCACGTAGCCGAATCCGGTGTCGCCGCCCCGGCTGACCACCTTCAGGCCCTTGGGGAGCAGCGTCTTCAGGTTCGCCTGGATGGCCGCGTCGCTCAGCTCGGCCTGCGCGGGCGCCGTGGTCGGCGCGCCGGGCTCGGCCTTGCCGGGCTTGTTCTCCGGCAGCTGCTCGAGCAGCCGCTTCCAGTCGTCGGCCGTGACCAGCGTCTTCAGCTGAGCGGGGCTGAACGGGGGGGTCTCGCGGCTGACCGGGGCGCCCTTCTGCGCGGCCGCGTTCCACTCGCTCGCGTCGACCAGGAAGCCCTCCTTGGTGAGCAGCACGGCCCGCCAGCTCTTGGTCTCCTCGCGCTTGTCCGGGTACTCGTACCCCTGGATGACCATCAGTCGGGAGCCGTTCGGCAGCCGTTCGCTGACGCAGTCGTCGTACGGGACGAAGGTCTTGTCCGGGCAGGTCACCTGGTCGGCTCCGGCTTCTCCGGTCTCCCCGGCGCGGTACAGGCCGAGGGAGACGGCCGCCTTGCCCTTGCCGTCGTCGTACACGCCCGCGACGGACTGGCCTGTGCCCTCCAGACCGTCGAAGGTCCAGGTGCCCGCCGGGGTGTTCTTCTCCAGGACGTCCGCGATGGCCTTGACCGGGATCTGGGACTGCGCCGCTCCCTTGTCCTGCGGGGAGGCCGGCCCGGCCCCGCCCGGCCGCGGCGCGCCGACGGAGGCCCCCTTCACCTCCCCGCCGCCCGAGCCCAGCAGGTCGGCGCCGTACACCCCGCCGACGCCGATCACCGCGAGGGCCAGCATGCTGCCGGTCACCGCGGCCGCGCGGCGGCGGGCCAGGCGGCGCCGGCCGCGGCTGAGGCCCATGGATGCCAGTTCGCGGCCGTCGTGCGCGGCGAAGCCGTCGCCCGTGAGGCGCAGGGCCTCACCGAGCTGCTCCTCGAATCCCTCGTGTCGCTCGTGTCCGTCGTGTCCCTCGTTCAGAGGCATGCCGAATCACCGTCTCCGGTCCATGGGTGAAAGTTCAGAAGTGAAAAGTCCGGGGTCCGCGAGTGCGGACCCTCAGCGGGACGCGAAGGCGACGATGCTGCCGCCCAGCCGCTCCCGCAGCTTGCCCAGCGCCCGCACCGAACGGGTGCGTACCGCCGCCGAGCTCACCTGCAGCGCTTCGGCGGTCTCCTCGATGCTGCGGTCCTCCCAGTACCGCAGCACCACGACCGCCCGGTCCTTGGGCGCCAGCGCCGCCAGCGCGTCCAGCAGGGCGATCCGCAGCGCCGGGTCGTCCCCGGTGGCGGGGGCCCGTTCGGGCAGCTCCCCGAGCGGTCGCTCGGTCGACGAGCGCCGCCGCTGGTGGGTGAGAAACGTGCGCACGAGAACGGTCTGGGCGTATCCGGCCGGGTTGCCGATCCGCCCCATCCGTCCCCACATCGCGTACAGCCGGCCGAGCGTCTCCTGCGTCAGATCCTCGGCGAGATGGGTGTCACCGCTGGTCAGCAGGCATGCGGACCGGAAAAGGTGCCCCGTTCGGGCGGACGCGAATTCCATGAACTCGTCCGCGCGGGACTTGTGCTGCATAACCTCCCCCTCCTTGTCCCCGTCGCTCCACACCTTTGACGCGACGGACCCGGGGGAATGTTTCACCCGTAAGGAGAAAGGTGGGGACCCGGGGATGTCTGAGTCGACCCTGGGCGGGTATTCGGCGGATATGAACGCTTTCGTCATGCATTCCGCAGAGGTCACGACGGCCGCCAGCGTCTGGACCCAGGGCCTGGGCCAGTTCCTGGCCGGTCTCGCCGTCGTCGGCGTCCTCATCGGCGCCTTCGTCCTCGGCCGAAGGATCCGGGACCGTGAGCCCCGCCCGCCGACCCCCGAGGAGCAGCCGCACCGGCCGGACACCGACCGGCTGCCCGGCGAGATGTCGGAGTACCGCCGCCCTGCCGAGATGCCGCAGACGGACGGTGAGCACCGGCTCATGCCGTACCAGCTGAAGGACTCGGGCACGTCCGGCACCGAGACCTCACCGGAACCGCCCAGCGAGGAGAAGCGCAAGTGGGGCGGCATCTCCAGCGGCGGCTTCGGCAGCGGCGGACCCGGGCACGGCGACTGACGCCCGTGGCGGGCGTACGGCCCCGTCCCCTGATCGCGCCGGGCGGTTCGGACCTGACCGAACCGCCCGGCGTCACCTCCGTCACCTGGACGTGTCCACGCGGGACACTCCGGTGACGGTGGAGTCATGCCCGACGGAGGTCACGACGGTGGACGATCACGTGGTGGATCACGCTTTTCCCGCCGAACGCTACGAGGAGCGGCGACCGCGCCTGCGAGCCGTCGCCTACCACCTGCTGGGCTCGCTGGACGAGGCGGACGAGGCGGTGCGGGAGGCGTGGTCGCGGCTGGGCCGGTCCGCCCCGAAGGGGGCCGGCGGCCCGGACGCGGCCGACGACCTGGACGCCGGGCTGACCACGGCCGTGGCGCGGGTCTGCCTCACCGTGCTCCGTGCGCGCGAGGCGCGGCGGGAGAACCCCTGGGACCCGTGGGCCTCCGGCGAGCCGGGTCGGCCGCACCGGCCCGAGGAGGTCACCGATCCCGAGCAGCGGGCTCTGCTCGCCGACACCGGCGGTCCCGCCCTGCTCTCCGTCCTGGACACGCTGCCGCCGGCCGAGCGGCTGGCGTACGTGCTGCACGACGTGTTCGCGCTGCCGATCGAGGAGATCGCCCCGGTCGTGGAGCACACCCCGGCCGTCACCCGGCAGCTGGCCGCCCGGGCCCGACGGCGGGTGCGGGGCACGGAGGAGATGCCGGAGCCGGACCTGCCGCGCCAGCGGGAGGTCGTGGTGGCCTTCCTCGCCGCCGCGCGCGCCGGTGACGTCGACGCGCTGCTCAGGCTGCTCGACCCGGACGTGGTGCTGCGGGCCGATGCCGAGGCGGTACGGACGGGGGTGGCGGCCGGGCACGGCGCGCGGGCCGTGGCGCGGACCTTCGCCGGACTGTCCGGGACGGCGCGGGACGCGCTGGTGGACGGGGCGGCGGGTCTGGTGCGGGCGCCGGTCGGGAAGCCGGAGACGGTGTTCGCCTTCACGGTGATCGAGGGGCGGGTCACGGCCATCGACGCCTTGGCGGACCCGCCCCATCTCGCCCGTCTGGACGTCCGGCTCCCGGCCGGCCCCGCCGACGGTTAGGGCCTGCCCGGCGGACACCTGGGCAGGCGCCCGGCCAGGTCCGCCGGACGGGCCCTCGGCCACGGCCGAGTTCCGCCCGACCGACCCCGCGCGCACGCGTGTCGCTACAGCGACGCCCTGGCGAGGCGGGTGACCCAACGGGCCAGTACCTCCTGCGCGTCGGCGGACGCGAGTTCGTCGAGGAAGCGCAGGACCTGGGCGTCGCCGCGTACGACGGCGACGATCCGGCAGGCACGGGTGATCACGACCGTACCGTTGGTGCGGTGCTCGTAACCGAAGTGGCGGAAGCGCGGCCGGGGTTGGGATACGGACGTGTGCATCAGTTGACTCCGATCGCTTGCTTACGGCTGTCGGTCGTCGGTTCCGGCGGCTCCGGCACCGTCACGGGCGCCGCGTCCCCCACGCCGAGCAGGCGCAGCAGGGGCCCGGCCATCGCGGTCGTCACCAGTGCCATGAGCACCATCATGGTGAACAGGTCCGGTCCGATCAGGCCGAGTTCGCGGCCGACCCCGAGGATCACGATCTCCGTGAGCCCCCGGGTGTTCATCAGCGTCCCGAACGCCCCCGCGTCACGCCAGCTCATCCCCGAGAGACGTGCCGGGATCGCCGCGCCGGCGAACTTCCCGATCACCGCCGCCGCCAGGACGACCACCAGGGTGAGGAGACCGGACGCGCCCAGTCCGCCGATGTCGACGGAGAGGCCGGTGATGACGAAGAAGACCGGGAGCAGCAGCGAAGAGGTCTTCTCCAGCGGGGCGGCGAGCTGTTGGTGCAGGCGCGGCTCGGTCGTGCGCGGCATGACGAGGCCGAACGCGAAGGCCCCGAAGATGGCGTGGATGCCGATCCAGGAGGTGGCGTACGAGGAGAGCAGCACACCGGCCACGATCAGGACGAGCCGTACGCCCGTCTCCTGCCGCCCCCCGGCGGCCGAGCGCAGCGCACGGTGCAGCAGCGGCCGTACGACGAGGAGCATCACCGCGGCGTAGACGACGGTCAGGGCGATCACGGTGAAGAAGCCGCCGGTGCCGCCCGAGCCCGCCAGGGCGACCACCAGGACCAGGACGCACCAGGCGACCACGTCGCCGGCCGCGGCGCAGGCCATCGCCATCGCGCCGACGCGGGTGTGGCCGAGCCGCCGGTCCCGGATGATGCGGGCGAGCACCGGGAACGCGGTGATCGAGAACGCGGTCGCCATGTAGAGGACGAACATGTCGGCGCCGACGCCGTCGGGGGCCGTCGAGCGGTAGAGCAGCGCCGCCGCGCCCGCGCCCACCACGAACGGCACGGCCATCGCCAGGAACGCCGTCGACCCGACGGATCCGGTCCGGCCGCGCAGCCGGCCGAGGTCCAGCTCCCAGCCCGCCAGGAACATGAAGAGCGCCAGGCCCACCTGGGCGAGCGCCGACAGGGCGGGTCGCGCCTCGGGCGGGAAGATCAGCGCGGGCAGATCGCCCGGCAGCAGCCCGAGCAGGCTCGGCCCGAGCATCAGCCCGGCCGCGATCTCCGCGACCACGGGCGGCTGGTGGAGCCGTCGGCCGAGTGCGACCATCACGGCACCCACGACCAGGACGATCGCGACATCCGCCAGGACGATCGCGTCCAGCGGAATACTTGACGACGCTGCCATCGCGTCTTCCCTCCCCTCGACCGACAGGTGCTAGATCAGGACGCGGCCGGCGGCGGTGTCGCGGGTCTCGCGTGACTTGCGCAGGTCGCGGGTGATGATCGCCTTCTGCAGCCAGCGGTCGGTGCCGTCGTACCGGGCGGTGAACGCCTTGCGGCCGTGGACGGCGAGGTAGTTGTCGACGACGAGGAGCGAGCCGGCCTCGACGACGACGTCGCGCGTCGCCGCCTCCAGTTCCCGCACCAGCTCCTTGAGCGCCTGCTCGGCGGCGGCGTCGCCGTCGACACAGCGCATGAAGAAGGGGTCGATCCGCAGATAGGGCGAGTCGGGGGCGCCGAACAGGACGGCCACGGGCTCGGGGGTCTCGCGCATGGCCCGCATGCGCAGCAGGCCGGGGTGGTCGGGCTGCTGGGCGGCCAGCTGCCGCAGGTGTTCGTCGTCGGGAAGAATGTAGAACCGCGGTTCGGAAAGGATCTTGCGGGTCTCCTCGCCGAGATCCACATCGCGTATGGAAGCGACGGTCGTCGGAACGCGGTCGTGGTTTCGGATTCCGAACAGGGCCAGATAATCGCAGCGATAGGGGTGGAAGCCGTCCTCGGTGTGCCATTCGAGCAGGACATCGCTGCCGTGACCGCTCTGCTCGTTCTCCTCGCCGGCGATCGGCAGCACGTTCTGGATCATTCTTCCGGATTGCAGCGTGGGCCAGCTGAACACCTCCCCGAGGCATGTGCCGATCAGTGAGAGGAAGAGTTCCTCGCGCCGGGTCCGCCGCGACGTGGCCGCTTCCGCCCAGTTCCGCGGGGTGGGGCCGACCGCCGTGTCGTCGACGGTGAACCCTTTGATCTTGAACGCCGCGGCCGGGTCCTCGCGCCGGAACTCCGCCAGGAACCTCCGCAGTCCGAGGGGAAGCCGTGCGGCGAGCTCCCACGCCCGGTCGTGGAAGAGCGGGTCGCCCGGGTCGCAGTCCCCCTCCTTCAACTCAATGATCAGAGCATCGAGTTGGGTGACTTCGTCGGTGGACAAGTCGTAGTGGAGCACGCCCTGGTCAATGGTCACGGAATTCGCCCTCTCTGGCGTGGGTGGTGTCGGAGCCGCGGGCCCGGGGGTGGTTCCCCCACGCCCGGGGGCGTCGGGGAGGTCAGTCCCAGCCCCAGCTGTCGCCGGCGTCGCCGTTCGTACCGGTGGCGGCGGTGGTGCCGGCCTGCGCCGCGGAGGTCACCGGGTGGGAGTCGGCCGCCTGTGCGGTGGCCGCCCCCAGGACCGTGGTCGTCACGGCCGCAGCGCACGAGATCAGGTAGACGAAAGCCTTGCGTCGCATTTTGCCGTCCGATTCCGTCGAAGTGGCGAGAGGAAATTCCTCTTTCCCCCGGGCGGGCCGGTGACCTCGCCATTTTCGTGGCTCTCATTCACCGGCCGCCGCTGAGTAATTTGCCAGGGGCCGAACGGGCCCTACAAGGATTTCCACTGGCACCAAGTTGCAGTGGCTGCAAGTGGCCACGGGCCGCTTCCACGGCGGGACCGTGCAACCGTCAGAACGCCTTGCGGTGTTTCCCGCCCCGCTTGCGCTCGTACATCTCGCGGCCCGCCGCCTCGCGGCGGCGCCATTCACGGGCCAGTTCGGCGCGCAGCCGGGCGTCGGTGCGTGAGGCGATCCAGGCGCTCTCCCGCAGCAGCTTGCGGTAGCTCTCGAACCGCCGGTGCGACAGCGTGCCGTCCTCGACCGCGGCGAGCACGGCGCAGTCCGGCTCCGCGTGGTGCTCGCAGTCGTGGAATCGGCAGTGCGTGGCCAGCTCCTCGATCTCCGCGAAGACCTGGGAGAGCCCCTCGTTGGCCTCCCACAGGCCCACTCCGCGCAGCCCGGGGGTGTCGATGAGCACCCCGCCCCGGGGCAGGACCAGCAGCTCACGGGCGGTGGTGGTGTGCCGGCCCTTGCCGTCGCTGCCCCGGACCGGGCCCGAGGCCTGCTCGTCCTCGCCCAGCAGCGCGTTGACGAGTGTGGACTTGCCGACGCCGGACTGTCCGAGCAGGGCGGAGGTACGGCCGGCCAGCTCGCCGGCGAGGGCGTCGAGGCCCTCGCCGCTGACCGAGCTGACGGGGAAGACCCCGGCTCCCGGGCCAGCCCGCTCCACGTCGGAGACGAGATGGGTGATGTCGGGGACCAGGTCCGTCTTGGTCAGGGCGACCACCGGCTGGGCGCCGCTGGACCAGGCCAGGGAGAGGAACCGCTCGAGGCGGCCGAGGTCCAGCTCGACGGCGAGCGAGACCGCGATCACGGCGAGGTCGATGTTGGCGGCGAGGACCTGGCCCTCGGAGCGGGCGGAGGAGGTCGAGCGGGTGAAGCGGGTACGGCGGGGCAGCAGCGCCCGTACGACGGGGCCGGTCGGCGGCGTCGTGTCGACGGCGGCCCAGTCGCCCGTACAGACGCCGGTCACCGGGTCGGTGTCGGCGCGTAACGTACGGACCGTGCCGCCGGCCGCGGGGTTCGCGCCGGTGCCGGCGGTGGTGTCGTCGGGTGCCGTGGCGATGGCGGGGGTCTCGTCGGGCGCGGTGGCGAGTTCGCAGCGGCCGCGGTCGACCCGCACGACCCGGCCGGGCACGAGGCCGGCCTCCGCGTGCGGGGCGAACGCGTCCGCCCAGTCGGTGTCCCACCCGTAGGCGGCGAGCGGTGAAGTGGCTGAGCTGGTCACGGAGTTCCCCTCGATCGGGCCAGGGGATGTCCGTCCCTGATCCGCCGGACAGCCCCCAGGTCAGGGCCATTGTCGGCGCCGGAGGCGGCGCCTCGGACGCGGCTCACCGTCGTCGCGGTGAGCAGCAGCCCGCCCCTGACCAGAAACCGCCCCTCGAATCCGCGCAGCCCCACACCGTCGACCAGCGGCCCGTCCACGAGCAGCCGGGCCGAGAACGTCGCCGTGCGCGGCTGGAAGGTGACCGTGGCCTCCGTGAAGTCCAGCCAGCGCCCGGTCAGTGGCGACCACGCCTTGTAGACGCTCTCCTTGGCGCTGAACAGCGCCCGGTCCCAGTGGATTTCGGGACGCAGCGCCGCCAGTTCGGCCAGATGGGCGCGCTCTTCGGCGCTCGTGACCATGTGCAGGACGCCGGTGTGATCGAGCGGCTCGTGCGGTTCGGCGTCGAAGCCCAGCGCCGCGAGGTCCTCGGCGCGCGCCACGGCGGCGGCGCGGTAGCCGACGCAGTGCGTGACGGTGCCGACGATCCCGGCCGGCCAGACGGGGGCGCGGGAGGTGTCGTAGGGGATGGCCACCGGCGGCTCTCCGAGCCGACCGAGGGCCCGGCGCGCGCACGCCCGCGCCGTGGTGAACTCCCGCCGCCGCGCGGGTACGGCGTGGGCCAGCAGATGCTCCTCCCCCGGGAAGGGGACGGGCTCCCCCGCCGGGTCGCCGAACGCCTCCGCGGTGGCGACCGGCCGGGGCAGCAGCTCCTCGATCATCTAGCCGGCCCTCTCGGCCGCGACCGCCTCGTCGGCACCGGCCTCCCACCACGCGATGTGCCGGTCGATCGGCGAGATCGGCATGACGGACTTGAACATGTCGTTCTCGACGTTGGCGAGCCGGGCGTCGTACGGCCTGCCCACCACCGTGAACGCCCGGTGGATGCGTTCCCTGCGCTTGTCGATGGCGGGCGCGTGCCGCTCGAAGGTGGAGGCCGGCTGGAGCAGGAAGTACGTGTGCGGGCTTCCGTGGTTGTAGCGCGGCGAGTGCTCCGGATAGCAGGGCGCGAAGGAGACGACGAAGAAGCGCTCGCCCTCGATCATCGCGTACCAGGTCTCGTCCGGATCCGGGGAGTCCTGGAGGTAGACGCTCGGGTACATCGCGCAGAGCGTCTCGAAGAACCGCTTGGTCAGCCGGGTCAGCGAGTCCAGGGTGGCGCCCAGGGCGGTGTCCTCGAAGGTGATCACCATGCCGTCGAGCTCCTCGGCCCGGGCGGTGCGGAAGAAGTCGGCGAGGGCGGTGCGGTGGGTGGGCAGTTCGCGCTCCACGTCGCCGGTGGCGAGGGTGAGGGGCGGGCCCATCTTCGACGGCTTCGCGAACGGACACAGGGTGCTCTTGACGATCTGGTCGAAACTCATGGTCACCTCACGGGTTCACTTTCTGGGCTTCGGAGCCGACGGGGGCGGCGGCCCGGGGCACGGTGGCCCGGCAGCCGAGGACGTAGAACCACCAGCCGGCGATCACGAGGGCGACGAGCGCGGCGAACATCGCGGCGGGCGAGGCGTGCACCAGCAGGAAGCCGCAGATGATCGGGCCGATCGCCACACCGATGTGGACGAGGTTCTGGGCGCCGAAGTAGCTGCCGCGCAGATGGTCCGGGGCGATCGCGTCGATGAACATGTACTCGGCCGGCACGACGATCACCTCGCCGATGGTGAAGACGACGATCGCGGCGACGATGATCCAGGCGTTCGTCGACAGGGCCATGCCGATCAGGCCGAGCACGAACGCGCCGGTGCCCCAGGTCAGCCAGCGCAGCAGCGTCTTCTCCTTCAGCCTGCTGCCGATCACGTACTGGGTGGAGATGACGACGATCGCGTTGGCTGCCGAGATGTAGGCGACCAGTTGGTAGGCCGTGTCGCGGGACTCGACCAGGACCAGGTACTGCGACATGTAGGTCAGCAGCGGACCGTAGACGACGATGCTGAGGATGCCGCCCAGGGTGAAGAGCCCGAGCCGGCGGTCGGCCCGCATCACCCGCAGGACCTCACGGAAGTTCATCGACTCGTCGTCGGCCGCGGCGGTCCCGTCCTGGGGTGCGGCGTTCCCCGTGAACAGCTTGCGGAAGACCACCAGCGGCACCAGGGCGGCGAAGATGACACCGGCGGCGAGCAGGAACGGCCCGCCCGTCCCGGCCTGCACCGTCCACACGCCGAGGAACGGGCCGACGGCGGCGCCGATGTTCTGCAGCGAGTAGCGCAGCGAGAACACCTTCGCCCGGTTCTCCGAGGGCAGCAGATCGGCGAGGAGCGCGTTGGCGGTGACGCTCATCGACGAGGAGGCGGTGTTGGCGACGAGCAGGATGCCGACGACCAGGAGCGGGGAGCCGACCATCGGCAGCGCGGCGTAGAGGACGGTGAGGATCACGTCCAGGACGATCATGAAGTGGACCTTCACGAACCGGTCGGCGAGATAACCGCCGTAGACGCTCACCAGGGTGCCGACGAGGAGGCAGACACCGAGGACGTAGCCGATGGTGGCGCCGTTCATGCCCAGCGCGTCGTGCAGATAGATCGGCAGATAGGCCAGGATGCCGAAGAAGCTGATCGAGCGCGCCATCGCGCACAGCAGCAGGATCCGTACGGCGATGGGCAGTTCGCGGACCAGCGTCAGGAGGCTCTTCATGCCCTGCCCTCCGCCGCGATCGCTTCGATGATGTCGATGAGGGATTCCTTGAGGGTGTCGATCCGCCGGCGGTCGAACAGATCGGGGTGGTGGCCGAAGAGGATCTCCAGCCGTTCTCCGGGGATGACCGTGACGCCGAGCGGATAGTGGGAGACGCCCTTGGCGCCCTGGGTCCGCTCGGTCACGCGCGGCCCGTCGGGGCCGGCGGACGGATCGGTCTGGTCGGGGTAGTTCTGGAAGACGTAGTACGAGTCGAACAGCTCGCCCGCGCCCACGAGCCGCTGGATGTCGGTCAGGCCGAGATGGCGGTGCGGGAACACGTCCAGCTGGGCGGACTGCACGCGGCCGAGGGTAGCGCCGAGCGGCTCGCCGGGCTCCGTCCGCACCCGCAGGGGGACGGTGTTGATGAGCAGGCCGACGACGGACTCGACGCCGTCGATCTCGGCCGGCCGTTCCGAGACGGTGGTGCCGAACACGACGTCCGTGCTGCCGGTGAGCCGGCCGAGCTGGAGGCCCCAGGCGGCCTGCATCGCGGTGTTCAGGGTGACGCCGAGGCGGGCGCACGCCCGCTCCAGGTCCCGGGTGAGCTCCGCGGGCAGGACGGTGGAGGTGGTGGCGGGCAGGACGTGGGAGGCGAGGCCGGGGTGTCCCACCCGGGTGGGCCCCTCGACGCCGGCGAGGTACTCCCGCCACGCCTCGACCGCGCCCTCCCGGTCCTGCCGCGTCAGCCAGGCCAGGTAGTCCCGGAAAGGGGTGACCGGGGGGAGTGCGGCGCCCCGGCCGGCGTACAGGTCGAACAGGTCCTGCCAGACGACCTGCATGGACCAGCCGTCGAGGAGGATGTGGTGGTCCGCGACGAGGAGCCGGTGCCGGGTGTCGGAGAACCGCAGCAGCGAGAAGCGGAGCATCGGGCCCCGCGCCAGGTCGAAGCGGAGGGCCGCGTCCTCGGCGACGATCCGGTCCGCCGCCGCGCTCTGCTCGGCGGGGGTGAGGCCGGTCAGGTCGTGGACCCGCCAGGGCACCTCGACGGAGTCCCGCACCACCTGGACGGGGGTCTCCAGGCCGCGGACCGCGAAGCTCGCCCGCAGGTTGTCGTGGCGCATGAGGAGCCCGTGCGCGGCCTGCCGCAGCCGGTCGGCGTCCAGCGGCCCTTCCAGGTCGAAGAGGGTCTGTCCCTGGTAGGGGTCGTCGTCCTTCTCCGGATCGGCGGCGCCGGCGTGCAGCAGCAGGCCCTGCTGGAGCGGGGCGAGCGGCAGCACGTCCCGCAGGCCCGGGTAGGTGCGCTCCAGGTCGGTGAGGGTGGACTGCTTGAGCGGGAGCAGGCTCACGTCGGAGGGGGTGAGTCCGCCGAGTTCGGGGTGGGCGGTGAGCCCGGCCAGGGCCGTCAGCAGCTCGGTCCACCGGTCGGCGAGCGCGGCGACGTCCTCCTCGGTGAAGAGCGCCGTGTCCCACCGCCAGACGGTGTCGGCCCCGCCGTCGTCGCTCGGCCGTACGTCGATCAGCAGCGGGTACGGCCCGGGGTCCCCCGCGACGTCGTAGCGGAAGCAGACCCGCGAGGACGCGAACGCCGCAAGTTGCTCGCGTACCTCCGCGCTCCCCCGCCGCAGCTCAGCGTAGCCGCGGCCTTCGGCGGGCAGCGAGCGGACCTGCTCCTTGACCCGCTTCAGGGCGCGGGCGAGGCCGCGGGGGTCCGACAGGCTGCGGTCGAGGTGGGCCAGGCCGGGCGTGAGCCGGACCGGGACCGCGTCCGGGACCGCCGCCGTCACCAGGTCGACGCGGAGCGCGGACTGGGCCGCGGGGATCCGCCGTCCGCGCCACTCGATGAGGGCCGGGGCGAGCGCGGCGAGCGCGATGTGCGCGGGGTCCGCGTGGAACATCCGGGGCAGGGCGGTCAGCAGCGCCTCGGCGAGGTCACCGGTCAGTGTCCGGTGCGCCTCGGCCCGCTCGTCGCCCGGTTCGCCGTAGGAGGGGTCGGGCGTCTCCAGCGTCTTCAGCCAGTACGGCAGCTCGCCGGCCGCCACGGCCGCCGGGTCGGTCGTCTCGGCCTGCTGGGCGGCGCGGGCGATCAGCGCCTCGACGGTCTGGTACTGGAACACGTCCCGGGGAGTGATCACGAATCCCTCGGCGCGGGCGCGGCTGACCAGCTGGATGGAGCGGATGGAGTCGCCGCCGAGGTCGAAGAACTGGTCGTCGACGCCCACGGTGTCGAGGCCGAGCACCTCGGCGAAGAGCCGGGCGAGGGTGATCTCCCGCTCGGTGCGCGGCGGTCGGACGGCCCGGGCGGTGAAGTCCGGGGCCGGCAGCCTGCGGGTGTCGAGCTTGCCGTTGGGGGTGAGCGGCAGCTTGTCGAGCAGGACCACGGCCGCGGGCACCATGTGCTCGGGCAGCTGCCTGGCCGCCTGGCGGCGGACCTCCACCGCCAGCTTCCGGCCGTGGTCCTCGGCCCGCGGGTCGTTGCCGTGCTCGTACAGGGACTGGCCGGGGGCCGCCTTGTGGACGAACAGGTCGGTGAGCAGCGGCTGTTCGGCCGCCGCGTCGAGCAGGACCGCGTCGAAGCGGTCGCCCTCCGAGGCGTCGGTCCAGGTCAGCGCGGCGCGGTAGCCGAGCTCCTCGGCCAGCGCGTGCACCGCCTCTGGGTCGATGCCGGGGCGCTCGCGGATGTCGAGGGCGAGGTCCCGCAGGCGGGCGGCCGATTCCGTACGGATCAGATGCGCGGCCTCGACCTCGGCGGCGACCCGGTGGTTGGGGATGCCGGTGACGCGGAGCGTCGCGGGACGGGTGGCGGCGAGGTGCTCGCGGACGGCGTCCAGGCCGGTGGCGTCCTGCCAGACGACCTCGGCCGCGTCCCGTACGGAGAGCGGCGCGGCGCCCCGCTTGTGCAGGACGACCTCGTAGCGGAAGTCGGTCAGTTCGTTGCGGTGGTGGCCGCGCTTGAGCTGGATGTCGACGCCCGCCACGTCCGCGATCTCCTCGCCGATACGGCTGAAGAACGCGGGGTCGAGGAGGAGTTCGCTCTCCAGCTCCACGGTGTGGGCGATCAGGTCCCGCACGGCCGTGACCGGCTCGTCCGCGTGGGCGCCGCCGTGCAGGGCGGTCGCGGTGAGGAAGGGGTGCAGGAGCCGCAGATGGCGGATGTCGCCGAGGAAGATCCGGCCGCCGGGCTCCAGGAGCTCCATGGCCTGCCTCAGGACGTCGATCAGATAGTGGACGCTCGGGAAGTACTGGGCGACCGAGTTGATGACGACGGTGTCGAAGCGGCGGCCGGCCAGGTCGCCGATCTCGTGGGCGGCGAGGCTGCGCAGCAGGATCCGGTCGCGCAGCTCCTCGGAGGCCTCCACCCGGGCGCCGAGCGTCTGGATGAGGGAGGGCGAGAAGTCGACGCCCGCGTACGTCTCGACGTGCGGGGCGACCTGCCACAGGATGAGGCCGGAGCCGACGCCGACCTCCAGGACGTTCCGGGGCCTCAGGTCGAGGATGCGGGCGACGGTGGCGGCCTGCCATTCGCGCATCTCCTCCAGCGGGATCGGCTGGTTGTCGTAGCTGCTGTTCCAGCCGGTGAAGTCCTGTTCGACGCCCAGGTCCTCCTGCTCGCTGTAGCCCTCTTCGTGGATCTCCTGCCACTTGTCGACGTGCGCGATGTCGTCGGCGAGGTCGCGTGCGGCCGCGTCGGCGGCCCTCGGGACGACGTAGCCGATGAGCTGCTGGTGGCCGGGGGTGTCCTCGCGGACGACGACGACGGACTGGGCGACGCCCTCGTGGGTGTCGAGGACCGCCTCGATCTCGCCGAGTTCGATCCGCATGCCGCGGATCTTGACCTGGTCGTCGGCGCGGCCGACGAAGTCCACGACGCCCTCCCCCGAGGGGAGCGTGCGCCACTTCGCCAGGTCGCCAGTGCGGTACATCCGCGAGCCGGGCGGGCCGTACGGGCAGGCGACGAACCGTTCGGAGGTGAGTCCCGGCCGGTTGAGGTAGCCGCGCGCCAGTCCGTGGCCGGCGATGTACAGCTCGCCGGTGACGCCGGGGGCGACCGGACGCAGCGCGGCGTCCAGGACGTAGACGCGGGTGTTGGGCAGCGGGCGGCCCACGGGCACCGAGTCGGCCTCGAACTCCGGGCCCGCGCTGCCGCACTCCCAGTACAGGGTGTCGACGGTCGCCTCGGTGGGACCGTACGCGTTGATCATCGTCCGGCCGCGCGACCAGGTCGCGGCGAGTCCCGGCGGGCAGGCCTCGCCGGCGACCATCAGATGGGGCACGTCCGCGAGGGCGTCCTCGGCCATGGAGCCGAGGATCGTCGGGGAGAAGGTGATGTGGGTCGGCCGGAAGCGGGCGGTCAGGGCGCGCTGGCGGTCGGGGGAGAGCAGCTCCTCGGGCGAGGTGAGGATGACGGCCGCGCCCGACAGCAGGGTGCAGCACATCTCGCAGAACGTCGGGTCGAAGTTGATCGAGGAGAACTGCAGGAAGCGGGAGTTCTCGTCGAGTCCGAACCGGTCGATGTAGCCGCGGGCCAGGTTGGGGATGCCGCGGTGGGTGACGGCGACGCCCTTGGGCCGGCCGGTGGAGCCGGAGGTGTAGATGACGTACGCGAGGTCCTCCGGCCGCAGCGGGGCGCGCCGGTCGGAGTCGGTGGGGGCGTGGCCGGGCAGGCCGGCCAGTTCGGCGCGCGCGTCCGGGTCGCCGAGGTCGAGCCGGAGCACGTCCCGCGCCTCGGCGGGCAGCTTGGCGAGCACGTCGGCGGTGGTGAGGAGCGCCTTGGGGCGGGTGTCCTCGACCATGAACGCGAGCCGGTCGGGCGGATAGTCCGGGTCGAGCGGCAGGTAGACGCCGCCGGCCTTGAGGATGCCGAGCAGGCAGCCGAGCAGCTCGGGCGAGCGGCGCAGGGAGAGGCCGACGACGTCGTCGCGGCCGACCCCGCGGGCGATCAGCCAGTGGGCGACCTGGTTGGCGCGCCGGTCGAGTTCGGCGTAGCTGAGTTCGGTGTCCTCGTGGACGAGGGCGAGCGCGTCGGGGGTGCGGGCGACCTGGGCCTCGAAGAGGGCGGGGAAGGTGGCGTCGGGCAGGTCGAGCGCGGTCGCGTTCCAGGTGTCGAGGAGCGCGGTGCGCTCGGCCTCGTCGAGGAGGTCGATGGTCTCCAGGCGGCGGGTGGGGTCGGCGACGACGGCGTCGAGGACGCGCAGCAGGTAGCCGGCGAACCGTTCGACGGTCTCCCGGTCGAACAGGTCGGTGGCGTACTCGATCTCGCCGCGCAGGCCGCCCGGCCGGCCGTCGGCGCCGAAGCGCTCGGTCAGCTCGATCGTCAGGTCGAACTTCGAGGTGTGCGTGGGCACGGTCTCGTGGACGGCGGTGAGCCCGTCGAGCCGCCATTCGGGCTCGATGTTGTTCTGGAGCACCAGCATCACCTGGAAGAGGGGGTGGTGGCTGGTGGTGCGGGCCGGGTTGAGCACCTCGACCAGGTACTCGAACGGCAGGTCCTGGTGCTCGTAGGCGGCGAGGTTGGACTCTCCGACGCGGGCGAGGAGTTCGGT
The DNA here is from genome assembly GCF_040611675.1 of Streptomyces sp. NPDC006551. Classification (NCBI taxonomy): domain Bacteria; kingdom Bacillati; phylum Actinomycetota; class Actinomycetes; order Kitasatosporales; family Streptomycetaceae; genus Streptomyces; species Streptomyces sp. NPDC006551. The sequence goes on along the minus strand of NZ_JBEXOT010000005.1, from coordinate 175,424 downwards.
GAAGGTGGGGTCGCCGGAGGTGTCGGTGCGCAGCACGAGCGTGTTGACGAAGAAGCCGACGAGTTCGTCGAGGGCGCTGTCGGCGCGGCCGGCGAGCGGGGAGCCGAGCGGGATGTCGGTGCCCGCGCCGAGCTTGGTCAGCAGGGTCGCGGCGGCGGCCTGCAGGACCATGAAGAGGCTGGCCCGCTCCCGCTGGGCGAGGGCCTGCAGCTTCTCGGTGAGGCCGGCGTCGACGTCGAAGCGGACGACGTCGCCCCGGAAGGTGGCGAGGGCGGGGCGCGGCCGGTCGGTGGGCAGGTCGAGCAGTTCGGGTGCGCCCGCGAGCCGTTCGCGCCAGTAGGCGAGGCGGCGGGACATGGTGGAGTCCGGGTCGTCCGTGGAACCGAGCAGCTCGCGCTGCCACAGGGTGTAGTCCACGTACTGCACGCCGAGCGCGGGTGCCTGCGGCTCCGTGCCGGAGCGGTGGGCGGTGTAGGCGTCGCACAGGTCCTTCACCAGCGGGGCGAGGGACCAGCCGTCGCTGGCGATGTGGTGGATGCACAGCAGCAGGACGTGGTCGTGCGGTCCGGTACGGAACAGGTCGACGCGGACCGGGATCTCGGCGGCCAGATCGAAGAGGTGTCCGGCGGCCCGGTCGACCGCGCCGCGCAGGTCGTCCTCGGCGATGTCGTGGAGGGTGACGTCGACCCGGGCCTCGGCGGCGGGCACGACGATCTGCTCGGCGCCGTCCGGGCCCTCGGCGAAGTACGTCCGCAGGCTCTCGTGACGTACGAGGAGGTGGTCGACGGCCGCCCGCAGCGCGTCGAGGTCCAGCTCGCCGGTCAGGCGGACGGCGATGGGCAGGTTGTAGGTGGTGCTCGGGCCCTCCAGGCGGTGCAGGAACCACAGCCGCTGCTGGGCGTACGAGACCGGGACGCGCTCCCCGCGCTCCCTGGGGCGGGGAGCGGGGCGGGCGGGGGCGCCCGCGTCGAGGCGGGGCGCGAGGGCGGCAGGGGTGCGGTCCTCGAAGACCGCGCGGAGGGGGAGTTCGACGGAGAGTGCGGAGCGGACGCGGGCGACGAGCCGGGTGGCGAGCAGCGAGTTGCCGCCGAGGTCGAAGAAGCTGTCGTCGGCGCCGACGCGGTCGACCCGCAGCACCTCGCGGAAGAGGTCGGCCAGGGCGCGCTCGTGGGCGGTGCCGGGCTCGCGGTACGGGGTGGAGTGCGTGAACTCCAGGGCGGGCAGGGCCTTGCGGTCGACCTTGCCGGCCGGGGTCAGCGGGAAGCGGTCCAGGACGGCGATCCCGGCGGGGACCATGTGCGCGGGCAGCCAGGCGGTCAGCGCGGCGCGCAGCGCGGCAGGCTCGGGGGTGTGGCCGGGCGCGGGCACGACATAGCCGGCGAGGTGGCGGCTGCCGGGGGTTCCGGGGGTGTCCTCGCGGACGACGACCCGGGCCTGGGCGACCTCCGGCAGGCGGCGCAGTGCCTCCTCGATCTCGCCGATCTCGATGCGGTAGCCGTGGATCTTGACCTGTTCGTCGACGCGGCCGAGGAAGTCGAGCGTGCCGTCGGCACGGCGGCGTACGACGTCCCCGGTGCGGTACATGCGGGCGCCGGGCGGCCCGAAGGGGCAGGCGACGAACCGCTCGGCGGTGAGCGCGGCCCGGCCGTGGTAGCCGCGGGCCAGGCCGTCGCCGGAGAGGTACAGCTCGCCGGGTTCGCCGTCCGCGACGGGCGCGAGGCGCTCGTCGAGGAGATGGACGCCGGTGTTCCACATCGGAGCGCCGATGGTGACCGGCTCGCCGGCGCGCACGGGGGCCACCAGCGACCAGATGGTCGTCTCGGTGGGGCCGTAGAGGTTCCACACCTCGGCGTGGCCGGCGGCGGCCAGGAAGTCGGCCAGGTCCTGCGGCAGCGCCTCGCCGCCGCAGAGCAGCCTGGTCCCGGCGGGCACCTCGGCCGGGGTCCAGTCGGCCTCGCGCAGCAGCTGCCACAGGGCGGGGGTGCCCTGGATCAGGGTGGGGCGGGCCTCGGCGAGGTGGCGGCGCAGCGCGGCGCCGTCGACGGTGGTCTCGCGCGGGACGAGATGGAGCGTGGCTCCGTTGACCAGCGGGAGGTACAGCTCCAGGCCCGCGATGTCGAAGGAGATCGGGGTGGTGGACAGCACCACGTCGCCGGGGTGCACGCGGTGCTGCGCGGACATGAAGGCGAGGAAGTTCGCGAGGGAGCGGTGGGTGACGACCACGCCCTTGGGGCGGCCCGTCGAGCCGGAGGTGTAGATGGTGTACGCGCCCTGGCCGGGGTCGGTGAAGCGGCCGGCGGGGTTCCCGGCGGGCTCGGCGGCCTCCTCACCGGCGTACAGAAGGGCGGTGGAGGGGGCGACGGGCCCCAGGCCCGGCTCGACCTCCGCGGTCGTGATCAGGGCGCGCGGGCGGGCGTCGGCCGTCATGTAGGCGAGGCGCTCGCTCGGATAGCCCGGGTCGAGGGGAAGGTACGTCGCACCGGCCTTGAGCGTGCCGAGGAGGGCGGCGACCAGCTCGGGCGAGGAGGGCAGGGCGACGGCGACGACGTCCTCGGGGCCGATGCCCCGGTCGATCAGTCGGTGCGCGATCCGGTTGGCCCGCTCGTTCATCTCGGCGTACGACAGCGAGACCTCGCCGCAGCGCACGGCGACCGCGTCGGGGGCCCGCTCGGCCCGCTCCTCGAACCGCGCGACGAGACCGGACGTCCAGGCGCCGACGTCCACCGCGTTCTCCGTCTGCGCCGTCATGACCGGCCGTCCCGTCCCTGGGACCCGGCGGGGGCGAGCGCCGTCCAGTGCTCCTCGACGTACCCGAGGCAGGCCGCGCGTACGTCCGGTCCGAAGGCGGTCTCCCAGCCGTCGGGCACGGCGCCGAAGTCCGGCCAGAGGGAGTGCTCGCCCAGGGCGTTGGTCAGGACGCGGTAGACGCCCGACTCGTTCTCGAACGGGTTGGTGCTTGACTGGTCCATGTCGCTCATTCCTCGCCCACGAAGTCGTCGATGCGCGCGGCGATCTGCGCCGCTTCGATCACACAGAGCCGCAGCCCGTACGCGTCGGAGTCCATGACTTCGGCGGTGAGTTCGCCTCGGACGATCTTCTGCCAGTCGGGCAGCGTCGGGTTGTCCTTGGCGAGCAGCAGCAGCACGTCGAGCTCGGCCGGCTCCGGGCGGTAGGTCTCCAGGGCGCGGGAGGTGGTCAGGAACGCCTGGTAGAGCCGCTCCATGAACTGTGTGCCGCCGTCCTTCGCGGCGGTCTCGGCGCCGAAGAGCGCGGTCGACACCTCCAGGAAGACCTCCTCGCGGGTGGCGTCGGCCGGCGCCAGCGGCGGGTGGTCCACGTGCGGGGCGACCATCCGCAGGACGTCGTCCCGGTACCCGACGAGCCTCTCCCCCTCCGGCGTGTCGTCCTCGCCGGTCACCGAGCCGTCGAGGTAGCCGTCGAGGATGACGAGCTTGCGCACGCCGAGGCCGCGCTCCTCGGCGATCCGCGCGATCTCGTACGCGATGACGCCGCCGGCGCAGGCGCCGGCCAGGTGGAACTCGTCCTCGCCGAACTCGTCCTCCAGCAGGTCCGCGTAGGTCTCGGCGAGCGCGGTCATCTCGTCCGGCACGTCCAGGGCGCTGATGTGCGGCGACTGGAGTCCGAAGCAGCCGCGGTCGCTGCCGAGCGCCCGCACGATCCGGGCGTAGCCGTCGACCAGTCCCAGGCCGGGGTGGATGAGGACGAGCGGGGTGCGGGAGCCCTGGTTGCTCAGGCGGATGATCGCGCGCTCGGTGTTCGCGGCCTGCGAGAGCGCCTTGTTGGCGCTCAGGGCGCGGACGGTCCGGTAGCGCAGCAGGTCGCCCATGTTGAGGGACCAGCCAAGGCGCTGGTTGATCTGCTCGATCGTGACCAGGGCCAGCAGAGAGTCGCCCCCGGTGGTGAAGAAGTCGTCGTCGAGACCGACCGAGGGCCGGTCGAGCGTGGTCTTCCAGATCTCGACGAGGGCCTGCTCCACCAGGCTCTGCCCCGGCGTGACCTCGCACTCCTCGGGCGCTATCGGCCGAGTACTCACAGCGGAACTCTCTTTCTGGCGGGAGGGTCTAGGACCAGCCGCCCGTGAAGTGGATGACGTCGCCGGTGAGGAAGTCGGCGGAACCGCTGCCGAGGAAGACGACCAGGTCGCCGATCTCCTCGGCCGTGCCGAGCCGGCCGGCCGGCAGGAGGTCCCGGAGCCGGGCCCGGCCCTCGTCCGTCTCCCACAGCTCCGGCGGGTAATAGGTCTCGCTCTGGAGGAAGTTGGGGGCGACGGCGTGCACGGTGACGCCGTGCGGGGCGAGTTCGCGGGCCGCGGCCCGCGCGTACGCGGAGGCGCCGGCGCGCAGCGAGCTGTAGGCCGAGAAGCCGGGCTCGGGCCGGACCGGGGCCGCGGAGGTCATCAGCACGATGTGACCGCTCCCCCGGCGCTTCATGTGCGCGGCGGCCTTGGCGAGGACCGCCGCCGGGGTGACGAGCAGGGCCTCCGCCGCGCGCCGCAGCTCCGCCGGGTCGGCCTGCTCCACCGGCAGGTAGCGGGCCGGGTAGACGTCGTTGCTGACGACCAGGTCGAGCCGGCCGTACCCCTTGACGGCCTGCCCCACCGCGCCGGTCGCGGTCCTGGCGGCGCAGGCCACCGCGCCGTCCCGGCCGTCCTCGAACGCGGCCCGCGCGGCCTCGTCGAGGAAGGTCTCGTCGTGGCAGAGCACGGTGTAGCCGGCCTTGCGCAGGGCCTCGACGGAGCCGGGCCCGGCGTAGCGCGTCGCGTGGGTGACCACCGCGACGCGCTCCGCCGTGTCCGGGCGCGTGGTCGCTTCCGCGCTCACGCGCCACCGCCGATGAACTTCCGGAGCATCGCGTAGATCTCCTGGTCGGGGATCAGGATGTCGTGATGGGTGCCGGACTCCCGTTCCGCGACGGTCACCTCGCCCGACACGAGCCCGCCGAAGTGGTGCGCCGTCTCGGGGTGGGTCATCCGGTCCGTACGGCTGGTGGCGATGAGCACCCGCTGCCGGAGGCGGCGGGCCGCCTCGTTCGCGTCGTACGCCATGAGCGCGTAGTTCTGCTTGGCGTACCGGTGGAACAGTTCCTCGTCGCCGTACGGGTAGAGGATGAACGGGGCGAGCCGCGGTTCGACGCCGTACAGCATGTTCGGGTCGAGGAAGAGGGTCAGCGTGTCCCGGGCCCGGCGGGGGCCGGACGCGGCCCCGGCGAGCACGCTCTGGAACTGCTTCTGGAACGGGGTGCGCATGACCCCCTCGCCGAAGTTCAGGTCCGGGTGGAGCACGGTCAGCGTCTCCACCCGGTCGCCGAACTCGGCGGCCGCGGCGAGCGCCACGGGGGCGCCGCCGCAGATGCCGATCAGATGCGCCCGGGTCGGGCCGTACTCGGCGAGAAGCGCGCCGACCAGGTCGATCTCCTCGGCGAAGTCCCCCTCCGGGGTGTCGAGGGAGCGCCACTCACCGAACAGATAGGGGTTCTCGTAGGTGATGACGAGCCGGTCCGCCGACAGCTCCTCCAGCCAGGGCCGGAACAGCGTGGCCGGCACCCCGGACGGCAGGATCAGGACGATCGCCTCTCCACCGGCCGGTCCCGCCGAGAAGGAGTCGAAGGCGGGCACGCCCTCGGCCTCGATCCGGCGGCGGCCGGGGAGGGCGGCGAGCCCGGCGAGGCCCGCCGCCCCGCCGGCCGGGTCCCCCGAGCGGTCGGCGACCGGCTGCCAGCCGCCCAGTTCCAGGTCGCAGAAGTTGCTGAGCGCCACTTCCAGGCTGGAGGGCCTCTCCGGGGCCGGCCAGACGAACCGGGGCACCGTCAGGCCGTACGCGGCGCCGATGCCGGCCAGGACCTCGTTGCACCGTTCGACGTCCTCGGGGGCGAAGCCCGCGCCGTCCCGGTCGTGCGCCGGGAACACCCGCAGCGTCTCGCGGGCCGATCCCAGCAGGGGCTGGCAGAGCTCCAGCACATCGACCACGCTCAGGGTCTTCGTGGTCATCTCAGAACTTTTTCCCGCGCGTGGTCTCGGTGACCATGCGGTTGGACGGGTTGTTGTTGGCGCCGTTGACCAGGACGCTGCCGTAGCGCTCCAGGCTGATGCGGCCGCCGTACTCCTCGATGTGGTCGCTGCCGGGGTAGACGGAGACCGAGGAGGGGACGTAGCGGGAGGCGAAGCCCATCCGCATCTCGTTGGTCAGGCCGTCGTGCGGGTGGGAGGCGTGCATCAGCGTGGACCAGAAGATGATGAACTGGCCCGGCTCCATGATCTGCGAGACGGCGGAGTCCTCGTCGGGCTTCCAGTCCGGGTCGACCTGCAGCTGGCGGTAGTCGTAGCCGAAGAAGCCGCGGCGGACGCCGTCCTTGTCGACCCCGTTGATCGAGTTCGGGTCGTAGTGCATCCGCTTGGTCTCGTCGTAGTTCATCTGCTGGTGCGTACCGGGGATGAACTGCAGGCAGCCGTTCTCCACCTTCGCCTCGGTGAAGGCGGACCAGACGGTGATCGTGCCGCCGAACTCGGCGTTGTCCGGCCAGAGGATCTGCGGGGTGCCGGAGGCGTTGGCGAAGGTGTCCGCCTGGTGCCAGTCGGTGCCCTCGTCGCCGGGGTGCTTGGGGAAGAACTCCGTACGCCAGCAGATGACGTCCGGGCCGAGGATGGAGGCGACCCGGTCGACGATCTCCCGCTTGCCGACGTGGGCTGCGAGGAAGTCGTTGTCGAGGTGGCGGTCGTAGTTGGAGATGTTGGTGGCGCCGGACAGCTCGTCGTCCGGGTAGACGGCGTGGCTGCGGTCGAGCATCTGCAGCCGGGTCTTGCGCCAGATCTCACGCATCTCGTCGGGCTGGTAGAGCGTGAAGGGGCCGATGAATCCCTGCCGGTGGAAGGTGGCGAGCTCTTCCTCGGAGAGGGCGAACGACTGCTGTGTCTGCTGGGCTTCCGTGGTCATGTGCTGCGCTCCTAGCGGGAGGTGAGGGCGAGCTGGTTCTTGACGGCGGCGGCGAGGGCGGCGATGTTCGCGCCTTCGGCGAGCGTGCCGACGCTGAGGCTGAGACCGAATCGGTCGTTGACGACGCTGAGCATGTGGATCAGGGAGAACGACGTGCCGCCGAGGTCGAAGAACTCGTCGGTGTCCTTGATGCCGTCGGTGCCGAGCACCTCCGACCAGATCGCGCGCAGGCTTTCCTCGACGGAGCCCCCTTCGGCCTCGCCCTTCGACGTCTCGGCGAGCTTCAGCTCCAGCCGCTTGCGCAGCACGCCCTCGTCGAGCTTCCCGTTCACGGTGACCGGGAGTTCGTCGAGCGGGAGGTAGGCCGAGGGCGCCATGTAGGCGGGAAGCGCGGCGGCGACCGCGTCCTTGAGCTCGGCGACCAGCTGCTCCGGCGCCGCCGTGGTCACGGGGTACGCGACCAGGCGCGGGTCGCCCTCGCCGAAGTCGGCGGCGATGACGACGGCGTCCCGGACGGCGGGGTGCCGGCTGAGGACGGCCTCGATCTCACCGGGCTCGACGCGGTAGCCGCGGACCTTCAGCTGGCGGTCGGCGCGGCCGGTGTAGGCGAACGTGCCGGGGGCGGTCTGGACGCCGCGGTCGCCGGAGTCGTACCAGCGCAGGGTGGTGCCCTCGGCGTCGGTGCGCTCGACGAACCGTTCGGCGGTGAGCTCGGGGTGGTTCAGATAGCCGCGGGCGACACCGGCGCCGGCGACGTGGATGACGCCCTCCTCGCCGAGCGGCAGGGAGCGCCCCCGCTCGTCGAGGATGTCGAGGCGCAGGTCGGCGATGGGCTCGCCGATCGGGCTGGGGCCCTCGTCGGCCAGGTCGGCGGCGGCGATCCGCTTCCACGTGACGTGCACGGTGGTCTCGGTGATGCCGTACATGTTGATCAGCGCGGGCGTGTCGAGGCCGTGCCGGTCGGTCCACGGCGTCAGGGCGCGGCAGTCCAGCTTCTCGCCGCCGAAGATGACGTACCGGAGGCTGAGCGCCGCGGTGGCCTGGTCGGCGGCGTGGGCGTCGAGGTCCGCGCTGATGAGGTTGCGGAAGGCCGACGGCGTCTGGTTGAGGACCGTCACCCGCTCGCGGCGCAGCAGGGCGTGGAAGGCCCGCGGGTCGCGGGCGGTGTCGTGGTCGACGACGACGAGGCGGCCGCCGTGCAGCAGCGCGCCCCAGATCTCCCAGACGGAGAAGTCGAAGGCGGCGGAGTGGAAGGCGGTCCAGACGTCGTTCTCGTCGAAGCCGAAGACCGGCGCGGTGGCGGTGAAGAGCCGGACCGCGTTGCGGTGCTCGATCATGACGCCCTTGGGCTCGCCGGTGGAGCCCGAGGTGAAGATCGTGTACGCGAGGCTCGACGGCTCCGCGGCCTGGTGGCCGTCCGGGATCCCGGTGTCGTCACCGTCGCCTTCGGGCAGTGCGTCCACGAGGACGACGCCCTGTCCGGTCACCAGACCGGCCGTGGCGCCGCTCGCGACGACGACACCGGCGTCACACGCGGCGAGGACGAAGTCACGGCGGTCGGCCGGGTAGGCGGGGTCGACCGGAACGTATCCGGCACCGGACTTGAGGATGCCGAGCAGACCGACGACGAGGTCGGTTCCGCGCTCCACGCAGAGCCCGACCCTCCGGTCCCGGCCGGCACCGGCCGCCCGCAGCGCACGGGCCACCCGCTCGGCGCGGGCGTCGAGCTCGCCGTACGTCAGCCGGGTCCGGCCATCGGTGACGGCCACGGATTCCGGGAATCGCGCGGCGATCCGCTCGAAGTTCTCGTGCAGGGTGAGCGAATCATCGAGCGATTCGCTGGAAATCGCACCAGGATTCATAGACGTGGAGCCTTTCCCAGTCATGGAGCAGGAGGTTTCGGAATTCGCGGTATTCGCGGGATTCTCATGATTCTCGGAATTCGTGGCGCTCTCGGCGGCACCTTCCGCCGTCCGCCTTCACCGAATGTGTCAGCCGCCTCAGGGGCCCTTCAAGGGAATCTCCTGGCACCAAGGTGCAGTGGCTGCAAGTGGCCAGCGTCAGGGCGCCCCGGCGTCGACGACGCACACGATCCCGTGGCAGAGCCCGAGGTCCCGGCCCTCCTGGGGCACCCTCAGCTCGACCCGTACCCGCTCGGCCGGGGGCCGCAGCAGGAACTGGACGGCCGCGAGGACGCTCGTGCCGGCCTCGGGCGCGGAGGCGGCGGAGACGAAGACCACCGAACGCCGGTCGGTCTCGGGCGGCTTGGGCAGATAGACGTGCTCCACCTGGCAGCTGGAGACCTGGGGGACCACACTGGCCAGATCATCGGGATCGATCCGCGCGACCCCGAATTCATCGGGCGGGACATCGAGATGGATGGCGTACATGGCAGAGAGAATCCCAGCCGTTTCCCGCGGTTCGTCCCCACGGTCAGGGCAGCTTGATGCCATGGCAGCAAAGGGCCCGCCGGTATTCGGCGAGCCCTTGGAAGGACCGTGCGACGAGCGTCAGAGCCAGCCGGCCCGCTCGGCGAGCACACCGGTCTCGAACCGGCTGCGTGCGCCGAGCCGGGCCGAGATGGCCGACATCATCCGGCGGGCGGTACGCAGCGAGAGCCCCAGCTTCCTGGCGGCCACCTCGTCGGTGTGCCCGTTCTGCAACAGCCGGAGCAGCTCGATCTCCTGCTCGGAGGGCGCGTCGACGGCCGGCCGGGACTCGCCGTGCAGCGGGGTGGCCCGCTCCCAGACCATCTCGAACAGCGCCAGCAGCGCGGTCACCACGCCGGGGGCGCGCAGGATCACCGCTCCGGCGCGGGTGTCGTCGGGGCTGACCGGCAGCAGCGCGACCGACCGGTCGGCGATCAGCATGCGCAGCGGCAGCGACGGCATCGTGCGTATCTCGCCGCCGAGTTCGGAGAGCCAGCGGGCGTACTCGGTGGTGGCCCGGCAGTTGCGCACGCTGTCGAGATAGATGGTCCGCAGCTTCACTCCGGCGGACAGGCTCTGCTCGTCGAGCGGGCGGCTGGCCTCCAGCGCCTCGGGGCTCTGCGCGCCGCCGGGCATGAAGGCGAGGATCTCGGATCCGGCGTGCCGGGCGAGTTCGGACAGCCGGGCCCGCACCTCGTTGACGCCTTCGAGCTGTTCGAGGCCGACGTTGCCGTGCCGGGCGCGCTGCGAGGCGTACATCGCGGTGAGTTCGGCGGTGGCCGCGCGTACCGCCGCCAACTCCAGTTGCTGGGAGTGAATGTCGGTTTCCCGCCGGTGAATGTATGCGGCGAGACCGACTTCGGGACTGATCGGGGCGACATCGGTCGCGTCCTTCGTCGGGTAGAGCATCGAGAGCTCCGCCAGCCGGTCCAGGCACTCCCGGACCGCGGCTTCTTCGACTTCCAGCTCCTTGGCGATCTCCGCGAGCCCCCAGCCCGGCTCGGTGATCACCAGGCGGTAGACGTCGACGCAGATCTCGTCCTGTCCGATCAACGCCGCGAGCGACGAGAAATCCGTGTCCCCGCGCGTTCCGCGGCACGGGTCGGCGAAGCCCCCCATGTACCCCATCCTCACCCAACGGATCGATACTCGGCCGAATCCTTTGTTCGCCCCTTAGCATTCAGCGCCGGACGGTCGATTCCGGTACGGATTCAGGGCACCCTTTCGGGTGCTTGACGTTACAGGACGAGAGCGGAAAAGGGGACCACGCCGAATCGTGGTTTTAAACCGCCGGGACCTGGGAAACCCGGGCGGAATGATGAAGGACGAACAAACTGGTCTTGGAACGGCATACGCGCCGGAACCGCGTGACTTCCCTGATCAGCGCGGGGCCGTGTCCATGTCCCCGAGAGCTTCGTCGACGGCCTCTTCGACCGCCTCTTTGCGTGCGGCCGGGTCTCTCCCACCGAGGACGCCTCCTACGCCGTAGATCATCGCGCCGACGGGAGCCGGGCTCTCGCCCGACCGATGCCGCGACCGGTCCGCCGAGATGAGCGAAAAACAAGCGGTACTCCGCGACGGACGCGCGCCGTCTCCCCGTAGAGCGGGTGACGGATGCCGCGCCGGTCCTCGGCGCGGCGGTGGGAGCCGGGAGGGGTCCGGGACATGGCGAGACGGGTCGCAGGACGGATACGCAGGGGTGTGACGGGGACGGCGGCCGCGGCGGTGGCCGTGGCGATGCTGACCGCCTCGCAGCCACCGAGCCCCGTGGCACAGGAGGTCACCGGACAGCCGGACGTCTCCCTTCCGGGCGATGCGTACTACTACACCGCACTGCCCCCGCTGTCGGTGCGCGGCGGGACCCTTCCGCCTCGGCGTCCCGCCCCGGCCGTCACCGACGGGACGGAGGACGGTGCCGTTCCCGCCATCGTCCTCGACGCGTACCGGAAGGCGGAGGCGGCCGTCGCGCGGAGCACCCCGAGCTGTGCCCTGCGCTGGCAACTGCTCGCCGCGATCGGCCAGGTGGAGTCCGCTCAGGCGCGGGGCGGCAGGGTGGACCGGAGCGGTACGACCTACGCGCCCATCCGCGGCCCGCGGCTCGACGGCAACGGGTTCGCGACCATCCACGACACCGACGACGGCGCGTACGACGGCGACACCGCGTACGACCGGGCGGTCGGCCCCATGCAGTTCATCCCCTCCACCTGGGCCCGGTGGGGCTCCGACGGGAACGGCGACGGCAGCGCCGACCCCCACAACGTCTACGACGCGGCCCTCGCGGCCGGCCGCTATCTGTGCGCGGGCGGACGCGTCCTCTCCGATCCGGACGATCTCGACCGCGCCGTCCTCTCCTACAACCGGTCGCGGGAGTACCTCCGCGTCGTCCGGTCCTGGTTCGCGTACTTCCTGAACGGCCACATCCCGGACGGATCCGGCTGGGGCGGTCTGTACGGGGACGGCCTGAGCGGAGGCAGCGACGCGGGCCCGGCGGGGGCGGCCCCCTCCAGCGCCCCGCCCGCCCGGCCGCGCAGCCCGCGTCCGCGCACCGGTACCTCGCCCTCCGTCGCACCCGCCCCTTCGGCCGCGTCCAAGCCCACGCCCGCGCCCACGCCCACCCGGTCACCCGAGCCCTCGCCCACCCCCTCGTTCACGCCCCCACCTGCGGTCACGACCCCCGGCACGGGTATCGGACTACCGGACGACCCCGTCCTTCCGACGACCGGACCACTCACCCCGTAACGGTGCGGACTCACTCCGGCTCCACCCCTCCACAACTCCGGATACCGGGCGGTAATGTCACCGCCGCCCTGCAGTCCGGTGTGAGCGTGAAGGGGCCCTCATGGCGACGGACCTACATTTCGGGTGGCAGCACCTGTGGAGCCATCGCGAGCAACTGCTCAAAGTGGCGCGCCGGAGATCCTTGAGCACCGAGGACGCCGAGGACGCCGTCCAGGAGGCGATGCTGCGCGCCGCGGAGAACCCGCACCTGGACCTCGACGACCCGCGGCTGGGCGCGTGGCTGACGACGGTGACCATGCGCCTGTGCGTCGACCGGTACCGGCAGGTCAACCGCGAGGCCGAGGTGCGACGGATCCCGAGGCTCGTCGCGCCCGGCCCGGTCCCCGTCGACGAGGCGGTGTGCGACCGCGCGGAGGCGAAGTGGCTGGCGTTCCGGAGCCAGGAGCTGCCCGCCCGCCAGGCCGAGGCGCTCCGGCTGAAGGCCCAGGACCGGGATGTCGGTCAGGTCGCCCAGGAGATGGGGCTCAGCTACGAGGCGGTCGAGTCGCTGCTGGCGAGGGCCCGGCGCACGCTGCGCAACTCGCTGGCGGGCACGCTGGCGCTGGCCCTGTGGCTGTGCGGGCGCGGCCGGACGCAGACGGGCGGGAACGCCCAGATGGCGGTCGCGACCTCCACGGCGGCGACGCTCGCCGTGGTGGGGCTGACCCTGCCCTTCACGTACGAGTACGAGCCGGACCGCTCGGGCCGCCCTCCGCAGGGCGCGTCGGCGGCGGTGGACCCGGCGGAGACGGGAAGGGCGAAGGCCACGGACGGTCCGGCCGGCCCCGCCGGCGCGGCCGACCCGTCCGCGCCCCCCTCGCCCGCCCGTCCGTCACCGTCGGGCACGAAGGCATCGCCGTCCGGCCTCTCCTCGGTGCTGCCGGAGGTGTTCGTCACCGAGGTGCCGGTGCCGCGGGTGCCCGTCCCCGACCTGCCCGTACCGGCTGTCCCGGCGGTTCCGGCGCCCGAGGTGCCCGAGGTGCCCGAGGTGTCCGTACCCGAGGTTCCGGTGCCCGAAGTGCCCGAAGTGCCCGCGGTCGAGACGCCCGACGTGTCCGACGTGCCCGTACCGGACGCCCTGCCGGACGTCCCCGCCCGCCTGTCGGGCAACGGCCCGGTTTCCGCCCCGTAAAAAATCTTCGCCTTTCCGCGACGGACGCGCCGCCCTTCCCCGTAGAGCAGATGTCGGAGCTGCTCCCCGCTGAAGGGTGAACCGGATGGGTGTCGAGATCTGTGTGGAAGGGTTGACCAAATCCTTCGGCCACCAGGTCATCTGGCAGGACGTCTCGCTGACGCTGCCCGCCGGCGAGGTGTCCGTCATGCTCGGCCCCTCGGGCACGGGCAAGTCGGTGTTCCTCAAGACGCTCGTCGGCCTGCTGAAGCCGGACCGGGGATCGATCACGATCGCGGGCCAGGACATCACGCGGCTGCGCGAACGCGACCTCTACGAGGTGCGCAAGCTCTTCGGCGTGCTGTTCCAGGACGGCGCCCTGTTCGGGTCGATGAACCTGTACGACAACATCGCCTTCCCCCTGCGCGAGCACACCCGTAAGCCCGAGAGCGAGGTCCGGCGGATCGTCCTCGAGAAGATGGACATGGTCGGTCTGATCGGAGCCGAGGAGAAGCTGCCGGGCGAGATATCCGGGGGCATGCGCAAGCGGGCCGGTCTCGCGCGGGCGCTGGTGCTCGATCCGGAGATCATCCTGTTCGACGAGCCCGACTCGGGGCTCGACCCCGTCCGCGTGGCCTATCTCAATCAGCTCATCGTGGATCTGAACGCGCAGATCGACGCGACCTTCCTGATCGTCACCCACGACATCGCCTCGGCCCGGCAGGTCCCGGACAACATCGGGCTGCTCTTCCGGCGCGAGCTGGTGATGTTCGGCCCTCGCGAAGAGCTGCTCGCCAGCGACGAGCCGGTCGTACGGCAGTTCCTCAACGGCCGTATGCAGGGGCCGATCGGCATGGCGGAGGAGAAGGACGCCGCCCAGGTCGAGCAGGAGCTGGCCCAGCTCGACGCCGGGGACCGCCGCGGCCCCCAGGGCGGCAAGGGAGCGTCCGGAGCGGGCATCACCCCCCGCCTGCTGCCCAGCCCCGGAGTCACCCGCCCGCCCCGGTGGCAGGCGATCGCCGCACGCGAGGACAGGCGGGAGGTGGCGGAGGCATGAGCCTGTCCCCGACAGGGGCGCTCCGGCACACCGGAAGCCTCTTCGCCATGGCCCTGGACGTCCTGCGGACGCTGCCGCGGCGCCCCTTCCAGGTGCGGGAGTTCATCCAGCAGGCGTGGTTCGTCGCCAGCGTCACCATCCTGCCCACGGCCCTGGTCTCCATCCCCTTCGGAGCCGTCATCGCGCTGCAGATCGGCAGCCTGACCCGGCAGCTCGGCGCCCAGTCGTTCGCCGGCGCCGCCTCCGTGCTCGCCGTCCTTCGGGAGGCGTCCCCCATCGTCACGGCCCTGCTCATCGCGGGGGCCGGAGGCACCGCGATCTGCGCGGACCTCGGGGCGCGCAAGATCCGCGAGGAGATCGACGCCATGCAGGTGCTCGGGATCGACCCGATCCACCGTCTCGTCGTGCCCCGGGTGCTGGCCACGATGCTCGTGGCGGTCCTGCTCAACGGCCTGGTCTCCGTGGTCGGGGTGGCGGGCGGCTACTTCTTCAACGTCGTCCTGCAGAACGGCACACCCGGCGCGTACCTCGCCTCCTTCACCACCCTCGCCCAGCTGTCCGACCTGTGGGCGGCCGAACTGAAGGCGCTGGTCTTCGGCGCCATCGCCGCGATCGTCGCCTCGTACAAGGGGCTCACCGCGAAGGGCGGCCCGAAGGGCGTCGGCGACGCCGTGAACCAGTCCGTGGTCATCACCTTCATGTTGCTCTTCGTGACCAACTTCGTGCTGACGGCGGTCTACTTCCAACTCGTTCCGCAGAGGGGTTAGCGATGGCTCTGCCGAACCGGCTCAACCGGCTCAGTCCACTCGGCGGCGCCGGGCGGCTCCTCGAGGAGCTCGGCCGCCAGATGTCGTTCTACGGCCGCTCCCTCGCCTGGACCGGCCGCACCCTGCGCCGCTACAAGAAGGAGGTGCTGCGCCTGCTGGCCGAGGTGAGCTTCGGCCGCGGCGCGCTGGCCGTCGTCGGCGGCACCGTCGGCGTCATCGCCTTCCTCTCCTTCTTCACCGGCACCGAGGTCGGACTCCAGGGGTACGCCGCGCTCAACCAGCTCGGCACGTCCAACTTCGTGGCGTTCCTGTCCGCCTACTTCAACACCCGTGAGATCGCCCCGCTGGTGGCCGGGCTCGCCCTGTCCGCCACGGTCGGCGCGGGCTTCACCGCCCAGCTCGGCGCGATGCGGATCAGCGAGGAGACCGACGCCCTGGAGGTGATGGGCGTCCCGTCGCTGCCCTTCCTGGTCACCACCCGCATGATCGCCGGGTTCGTCGCGGTGATCCCGCTGTACGTGGTCGGGCTGCTCTCCTCCTACTTCGCCGCCCGGACCATCACCACCGGCTACTACGGGCAGTCCGCCGGCACCTACGACCACTACTTCCAGCAGTACCTGCCACCCGTCGACGTGCTGTGGTCCTTCGGCAAGGTGATCGTCTTCGCCGTCGTGATCATCCTGGTCCACTGCTACTACGGCTACCACGCGAGCGGCGGCCCCGCCGGAGTCGGTGTCGCGGTCGGCCGGGGGGTCCGTACGTCCATCGTCGCCATCAACATCCTCGACTTCTTCCTCAGCCTGGCGATCTGGGGCGCGAACACGACCGTACGGATAGCGGGGTAAGGCCATGCGTCGACCGACTCTGTCCCCGACCGCCCGACTGCGGGTGTACGGCATCGTCTTCCTCGCCGTGATCGCGCTCCTGCTGTCGCTGACCGTCGCCGTCTACCAGCAGGTGTTCACCCCGGTCGTCCGGATCACGCTGGAGGCGGACACCCTGGGCAACCAGCTGGATCCGCGCGCGGACGTCAAACTGCGCGGCCTGCTGGTCGGCGAGGTCCGCGAGGTGCGGGCCGACGGCGAGAAGGCGGTTCTCTCCCTCGCGCTCAAGCCGGAGCACGTCGCCCTCATCCCGGCCGACGTCCACGCCCGGCTGCTGCCCAAGACGCTGTTCGGCGAGAAGTACGTCGAGCTGGTCCCGCCACGGAACCCGTCGTCGCGGCACATCGCCGCCGGTGACGTCATCACCCAGGACCGCACCACCGTCGGCATCGAGCTCCAGCGGCTGATGAACGACCTGCTGCCGCTGCTGCGCACGGTGCAGCCCGCCAAGCTGAACGCCACCCTGTCCGCGTTCGCCACCGCGCTCGAAGGGCGCGGCGACAGGATCGGCGACAACCTCGTCCGCGTGGAGGAGTACCTCCGCAAGCTCAACCCGCACATGCCGTCCCTCAGGGAGAACATCTCCCGGTTCGCCGACGTGGCCGAGGTGTACGCCGACGCCGCGCCCGACCTGATGCGGATCCTGAACAACACCCTCACCACCAGCCGGACCCTGGTCGAGAAGGAGGACCGGCTCGCGTCGGCCCTGACCTGGACCGCCACCGCCGCGGGCACCACGGAGGGCTTCCTCGACGACAACGCCGACCGGCTGATCACCCTGGGCCGGGTCTCCCGTCCCACGCTCGCCCTGTTCGCCCGCTACTCCCCCGAGTACCCCTGTCTGCTCTCCGGCCTGGTGCGGCAGGAGGCGGCCGCCGAGGAGACCTTCAGGGGCGGGGAGATGCGCATCACCCTCGAGTTCGTACGCCCACGGCCCCCCTATCACCCCGGCGAGGAACCGCGCTATGCCGACCGCTCCGGCCCCGACTGCAGAGACCTGCCCCACCCGCGCGTGCCCGCGCCGCACCCCAAGCTCGACGACGGCACGTCGCGTACGTCCGGGGAGACCCTCTCCGGCACGGCGGCCGAACAGCGCGCCGTCGCCACGCTCGTGGCCCCGGTCATGGGGATGCCCGCGGCCGACGTTCCCGCGGTCGCGACCCTGCTCTTCGGACCGATGGCACGGGGAACGGCGGTGAGCGTCGCATGAGCGCGAGGACGAGTGCACGCGCGACGGCGCCCCAGCTGGTCAAGTTCAGCCTCTTCACCGTGGTGACCGTGCTGGCGACGGCGGTGCTCGCCGCCACCATCGTCAACGTCTCCTTCACGCCCCAGGACACCTACACCGCGGTGTTCAGCGACGTCACCAGCCTGGAGGAGGGCGACGACATCCGGGTCGCGGGGGTGCGGGTCGGCGAGGTCGAGTCCATCCGCATCACCGAGCGGACACTGGCCGAGGTCACCTTCAGCGTCTCCCGCGACCGGCCGCTGCTCACCAGCACCGGCGCCGTCATCCGTTACCGGTCCCTGGTCGGACAGCGGTACATCGCGCTGACGGAAGGCGCGGGGAACGGGACGCGGCTGCCGCCCGGCGGACGGATCCCGCTCTCCCGCACCGAGCCGGCGCTCGATCTCAACGCGCTGCTGAACGGCTTCAAGCCGCTGTTCGCCGCGTTGAGCCCGAAGGACGTGAACCAGCTGGCCACCGAGATCATCAAGACCCTGCAGGGCGAGGGCGGCACGGTGAACAGCCTGCTGGCGCACACCGCCTCGCTCACCACGACCCTCGCCGACCGCGACAAGCTGATCGGTTCGGTGATCACCAACCTCAACACCGTGCTGACGACCGTGAACAAGCGCAGCACCCGCTTCTCCGATCTCCTCGCGCAGCTGCAACGGGTGATCTCGGGGCTCTCGGCCGACCGGAAGCCCATCGGTGACTCGCTGGCGGGGATCAACGGCCTCGCGGAGGCCACGTCCGGCCTGCTCAAGGACGCCCGGCCGCCGCTGAAGACCGACATCGCCGAGCTGTCGAAACTCACCGGAACGCTGAAGGACAACGAGAAGACCGTGGAAGGCGTCCTGCAGCGACTGCCGAACAAGCTGAACAAGCTGACCGGCACCGCGTCCTACGGCTCCTGGTTCAACTTCTACCTCTGCGACTTCGACGGCCGGATCGTGCTGCCGAAGACCGGCGAAGTCATCACACCCGAACTCCATGTCGCGCGGGCGAGGTGCAACGGATGATCCCCTTCCGCGAACGCAATCCCGTGGTGATCGGCGCCATCGGCCTCACCGCGATCGTGGCGCTGATCGCCACGGCGTTCAACGCCGACAGCCTCCCGCTGATCGGGAACGGCGAGGAGTACAGCGCGGCGCTCTCCGAGTCGGGCGGGCTCAAGTCCGGCGACGAGGTCCGCATCGCCGGGGTGAAGGTCGGCAAGGTCGACGACGTCGACCTCGACGGCGACCACGTCAAGGTGACCTTCCGGATCAAGGGAGATCCGGAACTCGGCGAGGAGACCGGCGCGGCCGTCCGGATCAAGACGATCCTGGGCGCGAAGTACCTGGCGCTGGAGCCGAAGGGCAACGGCCGCCTGGAGCCCGGAAGCGAGATCCCGCTGAGCCGCACGGTGGCGGCGTACGACGTGGTGGAGGCGTTCAGCGATCTGACCACGACCACCGAGCAGATCGACACGGAGCAGCTGGCCACCGCCCTGGACACCATCTCCACCACCTTCGAGGACTCGCCCCCCGAGGTCCGTGCCTCCATCCAGGGCCTGTCGCGGATCTCCACGACCGTGGCCTCCCGTGACAAGGCGCTGCGCGAACTCCTCGACCACGCCAACGGCGTCACCGGTGTGCTCTCCGAGCGGACGGACGAGTTCACCACGCTGGTCAAGGACGGCGACAAGCTGTTCAAGGAGATCACCCAGCGCCGCGACGTCATCCGCGCGCTGCTCAAGAGCTCGGTCGCCCTGGGCATCCAGCTCTCCGGCCTGGTGCGGGACAACCGCGAGGAGATCGGGCCCGCCCTCAGCAACCTGAACGCGGTGGTCAAACTGCTGGAACGCAACCAGGCGAGCCTGGACCGCAGCGTCAAGCTGATGGCGCCCTTCGCCCGTGTCTTCACCAACACCCTCGGGAACGGCCGCTGGTTCGACAGCTACATCCAGAACCTGGTCGCGCCGACCCCGGTGACTCCTCGCACGGGAGGATCGCGATGAAGAGGATCACGATGAACCGGCGGGTCGTCCGCCGGCTGGCACTCCTCACCGCGCTGGTGGCCGTCGCCACCACGCTCGCCGTCGTGTACTGGCCGCAGTCACCCACCGTCCGGGTCACCGCGTACTTCCCGCGCACGGTCGGCATCTACCCCGGTTCCGACGTCCGCGTCCTCGGCGTCAGGATCGGCGAGGTCACGAAGATCACCCCGCAGGGCGACCGGGTGCGCGTCGAGCTGGAGTACGAAGGCGAACGCAGGGTGCCTGCGGACGCCAAGGCCGCGATCATCAACTCCTCGGTGGTCAGCGACCGTTACCTCCAGCTGCTGCCCGTCTACCGAAGCGGTCCCACGATGCGCGACGGCGACGTCATCCCCGAGCACCGGACGGCGGTCCCGGTCGAACTGGACCGCGTCTTCGACAGCCTCCGTACGACGGCGGACGCGCTGGGCCCGCGCGGTGCCAACAAGGACGGGTCACTGTCCCGGCTCCTCTCCGTCGGAGCGGACAACCTCCAGGGCCAGGGCGATCAGCTGCACCGGACGGTGGAGAACCTCTCGCAGGCCGTCACCACCCTGTCCGACGGCCGGCAGGACCTTTTCGGGACCGTACGGAACCTCCAGGTTTTCACGGCCGCGCTGGCGGCCGACGACGCGAGCGTCCGGGCGTTCAACGACAGCCTGGCCGCCGTGGCCGGGCAACTGGCCGGCGAACGCAAGGACCTCGCGGCGGCGATCAAGCACCTGGCCGTCGCACTGGCCGATGTGGCCGACTTCGTTAAGAAGAACAAGAAGGCGCTGACCGCCGACGTGAAGGGGCTCGCCAAGGTGACGAAGGTGCTGGTCACCCAGCGCGCCGCCCTCGAGGAACTGCTCGAGGTCGCCCCCGCCGGGCTCTCCAACCTGCAGAACGCCTACAACCCGGGGTCCGGCACACTCGACACCCGTAACAACCCCGACCACCCCCAGGACCCCGCCTCCCTCCTCTGCTCCATTCTCCGAACGACCGGGGAGAAGGCCGACTGCGCGGACCTGAAGAAGCTGTTCGACTCCCTGCCGGAACTGCCCGCGGCGGGCACGGACCCGGCACGTGCGGCCGCCTCGGGCACGGGCTCGGTCGACAGGACGCTCGGCGGAATCCTGGAGGCCCGTACATGAGCACCCACACCACGCGTCGGGCGGTCGTCTGGGCGGCCGCCGGTTCACTGCTGCTGACCGGCTGTTCCTTCAACGGGCTGTACGACGTGCGGCTGCCCGGCGGGGCCGCCGCCGACGGCGACGCCTACCGGATCACGGTCGAGTTCAGAGACGTCCTCGATCTCGTGCCCCAGTCCACGGTGAAGGTGAACAACGTCACCGTCGGAGCCGTCGAGAAGATCGAACTCGTCGGCTGGCACGCCCGGGTCCGGCTGCGCGTCTCCGATTCGGTCAAGCTGCCCGGGAACGCCGTCGCCGAGCTGCGGCAGACGAGCATGCTCGGCGAGAAGTACGTCGCCCTGTCGGCACCGACGGACGGCGCGCCCGTGGGCCGGCTCACCGACGGCGCGAAGATCCCGCTCTCCCGCAGCGGCCGCAACCCCGAGATCGAAGAGGTGCTGTCGGCGCTCTCCGCCCTGCTCAACGGCGGCGGCGTGGCCCAGCTCAAGACGATCTCCACGGAGCTGAACAAGGCCTTGGAGGGCCGCGAGAACCGGGTCAAGTCGCTGCTCACGGAGCTGGACACCTTCATCGGCGGTCTCGACAAGCAGCGCGCCGACATCGTCCGCGCGCTGGCGGGCCTCGACAAGCTGGCCAAGACGCTCGCCAAGGAGAAGGCCACGATCGACCAGGCCCTCACGACCGTGCCGCCCGCACTGAAGGTCCTGGCCGACCAGCGCACGAAGCTGACCGCGATGCTCACCTCGCTGTCGGAGCTGGGCAGGACCGGCACCCGCGTGATCAACGCGTCGCGGAACGATGTGGTCGCCAACCTGCGGAGCCTGCGGCCGATCCTGGAGCAGCTGAACAAGGCGGGCGCCGATCTGCCCAACTCACTGGAGCTGCTGACGACCTACCCGTTCCCGCGCAACGCCGTGGACGCCATCAAGGGCGACTACGTCAATCTCAAGGTCACCGCCGATCTCGATCTGCGCGGCATCTACGGCAACCTCACGGACGACCCCGCGAAGCCGCCGAAGCCCGGAGCTCCCCAGGTGCCCGGCGTTCCCACGCTCCCGGGCACCCCCGACCTGCCCGGCACCCCGGAACTGCCGGACACACCGGGTCTGCCGACGACACCCGTCCCCTCTCCGACGGCCCCTCCGGCCGGGCCGGGGGGCGGGACGGGCGACGGTGGCGTGCTCTGCCCGCCGGTGTGCACCAGCAGCCACGCCTCGTACGGCGGCGGGGACGCCCGGCACGGCGTGAACCTTCCGCTCGCGGAACTGATGCTGAAGGGGATGCAGCTGTGATCACGCGTACGGTCAAGGCCCAACTGGTCGCCTTCTCGCTCGTCACCGCCGTCGGGGTCTCCTACGTCGGCGCCGAGTACACCGGTCTCGCCGACAGCCTCCTGGACCGCGGATACACCGTACGGGCGGACTTCGCCGATTCCGGGGGGATCTACTCGGGCGCCGAGGTCACCTACCGCGGGGTCCCCGTGGGCCGGGTGGGCGATCTGCGGCTGGCGGACTCCGACGGCGTATCGGTCGCCCTCCACATCGACGACGGCACGCGCATCCCGACCGACGCCCTGGCGGTGGTGGCGAACCGATCGGCCGTGGGCGAGCAGTACGTGGATCTGCAGCCGCGCGCCGACAGCGGCCCGTACCTCCGGGACGGCGGCACCATCGCCCGCCGGAACACCCGGGTGCCGGTGCCCACCACCGATTTGATCCTCAGCCTGGACCGGCTGGTGAACTCGGTGGACAAGAAGGACCTGCGGGTCACGGTCGACGAACTCGGCAAGGCGTTCGCCGGCACGGGCCCGCATCTGACCCGGCTGGTGGACTCGGGCAACGCCCTGGTGGAGTCGGCGTCGGACTCGCTCCCCCAGACGATCAGACTGATCGAGGACTCGCGGACGGTCCTGAAGACACAGGCCGACAAGGGCTCGGCGATCACGTCGTTCTCCCGCGATCTCGCGGCTCTCACCGCTCAGTTGAAGGCCTCCGACGGCGATCTCCGGGCTCTCATCGACCACGGCACGCCCGCCGCCCAGGAGCTGAACTCCCTGCTGAAGGCCAACGAGACGCACCTTCGGGTCCTGTTGGGGAACCTGATCAGCGGTGGTCAGATCACCGTCGCCCGGCTGCCCGGTGTGGAACAGATGCTGGTCACCTTCCCGGTGGTGGTCGCCGGCAGCTACACCGTGATCCCCGGTGACGGCACCACACACTTCGGGATGGTGGTGAACGCCGACGACCCCCCGGCCTGCCGGCAGGGATACGAGACCCGGCGCCGCGACCCCGCGGACACCACCGACCGCCCGGCGAACACCGATGCCCGCTGCACGGCTCCGCGCGGCGGTGACACCTCCGTCCGCGGCGCCCAGAACGTACCGGGCGCGCAGGGGCGGACGGCCGGCCGGGGCTCGTACGTCACGGCCTACGACCCCGACACCGGAGCCGCGTACGGCCCGGACGGAACGCCCGTCGAGATCGGCTCGACGGGCGGAGCACGGAACGCGTTCGGAAAGGACTCATGGCAATGGCTGCTCGTGGGACCCATGGCATGACCCGCGTACTCTTGCGGAGCGTGGCGGTGCGGGCGGCGCGTCACGGGAGGGCACTCACCGCCGGCCTCGCCGTCGTGGCCGCCGTCCTGACGGCCACGTCCCTGTGGCTGGGCCACGAGCTGTACGAACGTCACGAGACGGAGCGGCGGCACCAGGACATCCTGGCGGCGGCCCGCCAGTCGGCGCTCAACTTCACCTCGCTCGACTACCGGCACTACGACCGGGACAGCGAGAACGTGCTGAACGGCGCGACCGGGGAGTTCAAGAAGCAGTTCGCGGCGCAGACCGCGGAGCTGACGAAGCTCGTCGCCGCCAACAAGTCGGTCTCCGAGGGGCAGGTGCTCGACGCGGGCATCGCCAGGGCGGACGCCCGCTCGGCCCGCGTCCTGGTGGTGACCGACAGCAAGGTGAGCAACGTGTCGGCTCCGGAGGGCACCGCCCGCAACTACCGGCTGCAGCTGGACCTCGTGTTCGAGGGCGGCCGGTGGTTGACCTCCAACGTCGAGTTCGTCGGCTGAACCCGTATCACCCGTAAGGAGAAACGTCGTGGCGAACCAGCCCGTCCGAGTAGCGGCGGCCGCCCGAGCCGCCGCCAAGCGCGCCGAGAAGGCCCGCCGCGCCGAGGGGCCCGGGACCGACTCGTCCCCCACGCCGCCGGTACCGGGCGCGGAGGAGACCGAGAGGCCGGAGGTCGTCGAGGACGTCGAGGACACCAAGGTCGGCGAGGAGGTCGAGGTCGAGGTCGACGAGGAGGGTGAGGCCGGCGAGGCCGGTGGCACCCCGTCACGTCGCCGCCGAGGCCGCCTCGTCGCGGTCCTCGCGGTCCTCGTCGTCGTGGGCGTGACCGCCACCACCCTCCTCGGCCTGCGGTACCGGGAGGCGGTCCGGACGGATCAGGCCCGCACGAGCGCGGCGGCCGCGGCGCGCACGGCGGCCCCCGTGATCCTGTCGTACGACTACCGCCACCTGGACCGCGACTTCGCCGCGGCGCGTGGACACCTCACCGGTTCGTTCCTCGACGAGTACGAGAAGACGACCACGACGGTCGTCGCGCCGACGGCCAAGAAGTACCAGGGCGTCGTCAAGGCCAGCGTGGCCAAGCCCCCGGGCGACGACGCGGCACCGGCCGTGTCGGTGGTCTCGGCGTCGCCGGACGAGGCCGTCGTCCTGCTCTTCATGAACCAGGTCACCAACAGCACCCAGGTCTCGGGCCCCCGCGTCGACCTCAACCGCGTCCGGATGACCCTGGCTCGGACTCCCCAGGGCTGGAAGGTGAGCGCCGTCGACGCCCTGTGACCGCCTCGGCGCGGCGCCAGACGTTTCCACTCCGTCAAGTTCTGCTTCCCCCTAGAGACAAAATAATGACCACTATTTATTATTCGGTGGGAGAGGGGATAAGTGTCGGTAGCGCTTGCGCCCGGCGCGGTCCCCCGTCATGTGCCATACGGAGGGGGACGGTATGGATCTGAAGGTGCTGGGCGTGTTCTCTGTCAAGGAGAGCGGAACGCCGATCGTGCCCGTCGCGGCTCCGGCCAGACGGATGCTCGCCCTGCTCACCGCGTTCGCGGACCAGGTCGTCCCGACGGCCGTCGTGGTGCAGGAGCTCTGGCCCGAGGGCCCGCCGGCCCACGCGCTCGACATGGTCGAGACGTATGTCCGGCAACAGCGCGACCTCATCGACACCGCGCTGCGCGCCGGTCGCGAGGAGACGGGTACCGACCCCCGTCCCCTGCCCCGGGCGGCCCGGGACGTCCTGGTCTCGCTCCCCGGCGGCTACCGGCTCGACACCGGCGGGGGGAGCTCCGACGTCAGCGTGTTCCATCGCGCGGTGGGTGCCGGTTACCGCGCCATGGAGTTGGAGGACCTGGAGACGGCCGCCGAACGGCTGGGGCAGGCCCTCGCGCTGTGGACCGCCGACGCGTACACCGAGGTCGCGGCCGGACCGCAGCTGCGCGCCCACATCACCCGCCTCGAACAGTCCCGCGTCCAGGCCCTCGACCAGTGGATCGAGGCGCAGCTCAGGCTCGGCCGCCGACGCGAGCTGTACGCCGGGCTGCCCGGGATCCTCGCCAGGTTCAGCGGTCCGCAGCCCACGTACGAGGGGCTGTTGGCGGAGCTGGCACACGGCCCGGACCCCGTTCACGTGCTGGAGGACTGCAAGAGGCTGCTCCGGGGTACGCGCCGGCAGCGCCGGGAGCCCGCGGCGGGCCGCGTCAGGACCGCCCTGCGCACCGCCCGTCCCGTCGGCCTCGAACGGCCGCGGCCGGCCAGGACCGCTCTCGTGATCGGCGGCGCGAGCGGCTGAACCCGGATCCGGCGAGATGTGGCCGGAGCACCCCGCCCTCGCCGCGGCTGGTGCTCCGCCCACCGGCGCCCGGCATAACCGCAGGTCACCGGTTGACTGGCGGATCAGGGGCGAACTAGCTTCCGCTGAGGGTAAACAAACTTTCGACGGGGGCTCGCGCACGATGACGGATGCAGAGACGAGAGACGCCGACCTGATGCTCGTCCTCGAGCTTCTGGCCGAACAGGCGCCACCCGAACGGTTCGAGGAGTTGTTACAGCGTGCGCGGCGCGACGGCACGGCGGAGCAGGACGTCGCCCGCCTGGAGCAGGCCGTGCACCTGGCCCGTCACGTGTACGACTGGCAGGGCCGGCGACGTCGGCGGGAGGACGGCCTGGCCGATCTGGTGGACACCGCCCGGGACCTGACCTCCCCTCATGATCTCGACGCCCTGCTGCGCGTGGTCACCAGGAGGGTCAAGCGGCTGCTCAACTTCGACATGACGTCGGTCGCCCTCCTCGACCCGGAGGGCGGCCTTCGCGTGCGGGCCGCGGACGGCTCGACCACCGCGCTCGTCGCCGGTCAGGAGGTCCCCGCCGGGCACGGCCTCGGACACCAGAGCCTGGAGGTCCGGGCCCCGCTGTGGACGGCGGACTATCTCAACGACGACTCCCTCCCCCACAACGAGAGCGTCGACGACGTGGTCCGGGCCGAGGGGCTGCACGCGATCATGGCCGTGCCGATCTGCCGGGGCGACGAGGCCGTCGGTGTGCTCTACGGATCGGCGCGCACGGTCCGCCACTTCAGCCCGGACGAGATCGGACTGGTCTGCTCGCTGGCGGCGCTCGCCGCCGTCGCCATCGAGCGGGCCGAACGTCTCGAACAGGCCTGGGGCGAGGTCGGCCAGCTCGAACTGGACAGTTTCCGCACGCGTACCAGCCTGGTCCGGCTCCAGCAGCTCAACGAGGCGCACAGCCGCGCCCTCGGCATGCTGCTCGCCGGTGCCGATCTGACCACCGTGGCCGCGGCGGCCGGCAGCGCGCTGGACGCGGCGCTGCAGCTGCGCGATCCGGGAGGCCGGGTCCTCGCCGCCAGTGGCGACCTCGGCGACCAGGACGAGTCCGCTCTGTCCGAGGCGGTGCTGGACGCCCACTCCCACCTGCGCCCCGTCGTCACCGCCCAGGGCACCTGGGTCACCCCGGTGGTCGCCGGCGCGGAGGATCTGGGCGCGCTGCTGCTGCGGCCGACGACGGCCCTGGTGGGCGAGGACGAGGGTCTGTTGCAGCTGACGGCGCAGACCTTCGCGATCCAGCTGCTGCTGCGGCGGAGCACGGACGTGGCCGAAGGGCCCGTACGCGACGACCTGTTCGAGGAACTCCTCGCGGCCGATCCGCGGACCGGACGCCAGACACACCATCTCATCCATCGGGCCGGCAGCCTCGGGATCGACCTGGACGCGCCCCATGTCCTGCTCGTGGCCCATCCCGAGGGGGGCGAGCAGGGGCGCGCCGTGGTGTGGGCCTCCTCCTACGCGCACCGGCTGTCCGGGCTCAAGACGGTCCACAGCGGCCGCATCCTGTTGCTCCTGCCCGGTACGGACGCCTCGGCCGCCGCCCGCGCCGTCGCCGACGAACTGACACCGCTGCTCGGCCATCCGGTGTCCGTGGGCGCGGCGGGGCCGGGTCGGGGCGCGGCCGCGATCGCCCCCATGTACCGGGAGGCGATGCGCTGCCTGGACGCGCTGACCGCGCTGGGCGGCGCGGGCGGCGCCGCCGCCGCGAAGGACCTGGGCTTCCTCGGTCTCCTGCTGTCCGACAGTCACGACGTGGAGGGCTACGTCCGGTCCGCGATCGGTCCCGTCCTCGACTACGACCGGGACCGGCTCACCGACCTCACCGACACCCTGGAGGCGTACTTCGCGTCAGGGTGCAGCCCGAGGGGCGCCGCCGCCGTACTCGATGTCCACCCCAACACCGTCTCCCGTCGGCTGGACCGGATCGGCGACCTCCTGGGCGACGAGTGGCAGCAGCCGGCCAGGACGCTGGAGGTGCAGCTGGCGCTGCGGCTGCACCGCTCCCGGGAGGCCCTGCGCCGACAGCGCTGGTCCGGTCCGGCCTCTCAGGCGGAGGCGAGTTCGGCCGGCCGGTCCGTGCCGTAGCCGTCCGCGGCCGCGGAGAGCACGACCGCCGCGTGGGCCACGGAGGCGAGCGTGGTGTGCCGGTGCCAGCCGCGGAAGGACCGGCCCACGTAGTCCCGCAGTCCCGCTTCCTCGCCGACGCGCGCGAAGTCGGCGTCGACTCTGCGGGTCAGCCGGGTGAGGCGCAGCAGGGGCCCCGCGGCCGGGTGGGCCATGCCGGTGAGCCAGAGGGCGGAGGGCGGGCGCGTCGGGTCCTCCCACTCACCGAGCAGGGACAGCCGCCGCGGAGCGGCGGACCGTTCCGGGAACGCCACGGGGACCAGGGCGGCGAGCGAGACACGGGAGGCGTGCCCGGCGGCCGGGTCCCGCCAGTGCACGGGCGCGCGCATTCCCTTGACCAGCTCGACGATCCGCTGGGCCGGCAGGGAGCCGCTCCCGAAGCCGGGCAGGGCGCGGTCCGCGACGGACAGCCGGCGGGAGCCGCTGATGCGGGCGAGGAAGGGGACGTTCGCCGCGGCGAGCCGGGCCACCGAGGCGGTGGCGTCGCCGCACCGCAGATCGATCAGGACCGGCCGGCGGGGGGCGCCCCAGTGCCGTACGGTCTCCAGCGCGGCGGCCACGGTGCACTCCTCCGGGCTCTCCGCCTCGGCTCCGTGCGGAACCTCCGCCCGGTCGCGGCGCTCCCGGTCGTTGACCCACTGGTCGGACAGGTGCAGGCGCCAGTCGACGGGCGCGCTCAGCTCCTGGGAGGCGAGCCATACGCCGGAAGCCTGCTGGCCGCGGAACATATGGCCCAGGCGCGGGGCGAACCGCCGGTCCACGCCCACCGAGTGCTCACCCGCCTTCGGTATCTCCATCTGGCGTACGACCCAGGCCTGGGGGGCGGCCGTGCGCTCCAGGTGGGAGGCGAGGGCGGCACGCAGCGGCCGCCAGTCCCAGGTGGAGCTGGCGATGAAGTGGTGCAGGCTCTGTTCGGTGGCCGAACCGCCCAGTTGGAGGGCGATGTTGCGGATGGACTTGCGTCCTCGGGTGGTCAGCAGTCCGTGCAGGTACCGCTCCGCCTTGCGCCGCTGGTCCTTCCGTCGGAACGAGGAGAACAGGGTGTCGCCGAGTTCGGCGAGGACGTGGTCGGCCGCGGCGCTGCCGGTGGGGATTCCGACCCGGTGGGGCACGGTCAGGCGGTAGGCGAGGTCTCCGTTGCCAGTTGTGTTCACGACGCTCCAGTCGTGGTGGGGCGACTACGGTCACCCCCACCCTGGCGTCGCGGACGTATGGGGACGAGGTGCTCAGGCCACCCACTTGTGACCATCCGTGCATCCTTGGCCACAGGTCGACCGTGGGGGCCGGTCGGGCATCGGCGGACGTGCGGGGGTTGTGACGGGGACCGCCCCGGGGCCGAGCGACGCGGGTGGGGCCCCAGACCGGGCTGTGCCGGTGGGCAGGACCACCTCCGGGCCGGGCTGTGCGGGTGAGGGCCCCACGGCCGGGCGGCGCGGGTGGGCGGGACCACCTCCGGGCCGGGCGGTGCGGGTGGCGGGACCACCCCCGGGCCGGGCTGTGCGGGTGAGGGCCCCACGGCCGGGCGGCGCGGGTGGCGGGACCACCCCCGGGCCGGGCAGTGCGGGTGGGGACCCCACGGACGAGCGGCGCGGGTGAGGGCCCCACGGCCGGGCGGTGCCGGTGGGCCGGACCACCCCCGGGCCGGGCAGTGCGGGCGGCGAGACCACGGACGAGCGGCGCGGGTGCCCGCAGCGCCCGCGTCCGCGGCGCCGTCAGGCGTACATGCGGTCGTGGTCGGGCGCCGAGCCGGCCCTCAGGGGGCGGCGAGGAGGCCGGCCGCGTCGCGGACGGGGGATGACGACGACAGCACCCGGCCTCCTGACGGAGATCGTGGCAAGGCGGCGAACCACGCGCCACCGGCGGTGCCCGACTACGTCACCTTCCCGGCCGCGAACGGTCGACGGGCGACTCCAGGGCGGCACCCCGCCCGGCGAGCGCGGGGACGGCGAACTCGCCCTCGACGTCGGCCTCGACGTCGAGGGCGTACCGCTGCGTCGGCGGGTAGCCGATCAGTTCGGCCGCCCGGGCGGGCAGCGGCGCGGCGGCGGCGGCGGCGGCGACGGCCGACTCCCCCAGCAGCACGGCCCCCACCGGTTCGCAGAGCGTCCTCAAACCCGGGCGATCAGCGCCTCGACCGCCTCGCTCGACGTGACGTCGGCGGGGAAACCGGTCACGGAGAGCCCCTCCGCTCGCGGCTCGGCCACCGTCGTGTCGAGCCGGTCCGGCGCCAGGCCGACGGTGGCGACGGTCTCCTCCGTACGGGATGGGCCGGAGGGGGAAGCGGGGCGCGGGGCGCCCGGGTCACGCGGCGGATCCGCGCTCATCCGCGCCACGCCGCGACGGCCTCGATGGCCTGCCGCGGATTGAGGCGCAACCGGAGCTGACCGAGACCCGCGTGTGACCTGTCGGCGGCGGCCCCACGCGCCGCCGCCCCACGCCCCCGGAAACCACCGTGCTCCGGTCCACCGCGCCACCGCGGCGGCCCGGACGACACATGACGCCGAGGGCCCGGACAGTCCACGACCGTCCGGACCCACGCGGGTCAGAGGGAGCGGGCGATCACCCGGCCGGGACTTCGCCCAGGGCGACGACGGAGGTGAAGATCTCCTCGTCGTGCTGCTGCGCCGAGACCAGGACGCGCCGCCGCCCCTCGAGGTCGTCGGGCAGCGGCTTGGCCGTGATCCAGCAGGGCGCGTCGAACTCGGCGTAACGGACGAAGTCGGAGTGCATGCCGACGACCAGGGTCGGCCGGGGGCGAGCCGTGGCCTGCGCGGCCTGGCGCACGGCCTCCAGAAGCAGCATCCCGGGGACGTGGTCGACGGGGTGGTCGAAGAGAATCGGGTGCGACGTGTCCGTCCGCAACTGCCAGCGGTGGGGGACGTCGGTGCACGAGAGCACGACGTCCTTGAAGGAGTTCCGGCCCACCGCCTGCGCGGGCGCGGGCGGCGGCAGCGGAACGGCCCGGGCGTTGGCGCTCGCGATGTCGGCGTAACGGCCCCGGAGCCGCTCGTACACGGCCCGTTCCTGGATCGTGAAGCGCGTCCTCGCGTGGGCCAGCCGATCACCGTCCCGCAGGGCCTCGACGAACAGCGTGACCGCCGTCGCCCGGCCCTTGCGGTACTTCACATCCGAGCAGGAGAGGCGCAGTTCGACCTCGGCGCCCTTCTCACCGTCGACGCGCAACGCCGCCGGGTCCAGGTCCCAGCCGAAGTCCTTCCAGAGCAGCTGATGCCCGAACGGGACGCCGTACGCGGCGTGGGCGAGCAGAGGCAGCGTCTGGCGCACGGTCTCGCTCAGCAGCAGGGGGTCGTGCAGTCCGAACCGGGTCAGGTAGAAGCCATGGGTCTTGGGCCACCGGGCGGTGACGACGAAGGAGTCCTCCCCCGTCCGGCACCACGTCGCGAGGAGCACCTCGGACGGATCCGACTTGTGGGTGTACGACGTGGGTACGGGTACGGGATCGGTCGGCCGGCGGTCCAGGTCCAGGTCCAGGTCCATCGAGGACAAAACAGCTCTCCCCCAAGTCTGTTTGTGGTCTGCGGGCTCGCACACACTTGCGCCGAACACCGCGCCGATAAGATAGTGGTCATTCTTTTGGTTTGTCGAGGTACGCGAGGTATCGGGCGAGTGGCGGAACAGAGGCAGGAACGAGCGGTCCGTACCCGGGAGTTGCTTCTCCGGGCCGCGGCGGAGGTGTTCGACGAGGCCGGGTATCTGGGAACGAGCATCACCAAGATCCTGGACCGGGCGGGCCTCACCGCGGGCGCCGTGTACTTCCATTTCAAGTCCAAGGAAGGGCTGGCCCGGGCCGTCATCCTCGAACAGGCCGCCGATCTGCGGTTCCCCGAGGGCGAGCCGGGGCTCCAGCACCTGCTGGACATGACCGGGTACCTCGCGGTGGAGATGCAGCGCAACACGCTGCTGCGCGCCGGAGTCAGGCTGGCCGTCGAGCAGGGCGTGGCGGGCGGTCAGGAGTACTCGATCTACGAATGGTGGGCCGAGCGGTTCCGCCAGGAGCTCCTGAGCGCGCGGGAGAAGGGTCAGCTCCTCCCCGCTGTGGACGAGGCCGCCTTCGCCCAACTCCTGGTCGCCGCGTACACCGGCACTCAGGTCATGTCCCAGATCTCCACGGGCCGCGCCGACCTGCCCCAGCGGATCACCGCCATGTGGCGATGCCTGCTTCCGGCGCTGGCCCCGGCCGACGTCATCGCGGGCCTGACGGTCCCCGAGGCCGACACGGTGGCCGCCGGGTGAGACCGACGAGGATCGTGCTGACGGGGGCGACGGGCTTCGTCGGCTCCCACGTCCTGCGCCGGCTGGCGGCCGCCCACGAGGCCGACTCCGGGATCACGGTACGGGCGCTCGCCCGTACCGCGCCCGAGTCCCCGCCGGCGCCACCGGGCGTGACCTGGACACGCGCTGATCTGACGGACCCGGCGTCACTGCGGGACGCCATGAGCGGGGCGGACGTCCTGCTCCACCTCGCCTCACGGATCTCCGGCGACGAGGCCCAGTGCGCGGCGGTCAACGTCGGCGGTACGACGGCCCTGGTCGACGAAGCGGTGCGGTGCGGGGTCGGCCGCATCGTCCACCTCTCCACCACCGCGGTCTACGGCGCGGGCCCGCACCGGGGGATCGCGGTGAACGAGATCACCCCCGCCCCGGTCTCCGCCGCGAGCCGCACACGGCTCCTCGGCGAGACACCGGTCCTGGCCGCGGGCGGCATCGTCCTGCGCCCCGGCCTCGTCCTCGGCACCGGCGACCGCTGGGTGGTGCCCGCCCTGGCCGAACTCCTGGACCGGGTCCCGGCCCGCTGGGACGGCGGCCGCGGCTTGCTGTCCCTGGTGGACGTGGACGATCTGGCCGGACTGATCACCACCCTGGCGACCACACCGCACGCGCCCGCCTCCGGGATCTACCACGCCAGCCACCCCGAGCCCGTGAGCAACGGCGAACTGATGGCGGAACTCGCGGCGTTGAAGGTGCTGCCGGCCGCCGAGGAGGACTGGCCCTGGGAAGCATGCCTCCGCCGCCTGAACCGGACGCCCGGAACCATCAGCGAGCGCCAGTTCTCACTGCTGGCCCAGGACCACTGGTACCGCGGCACCGAAATCTGGCACGCCCTCCCCTGCCCCACGGGCCCGGGCCCCCTCCCCCGCCTCACGAAGGCGGCCCCGTGGTACCGCGCCTTCCTCAGGGACCACCGTCAGCGCCGCGACGGGTGAACTCACCGCCGCCCGCACGAGACCGAGGTCACACCGGCTCCCGCGCGAACAGATGGGCACGCGACGGGCCGCCACTGTTTCAAGCGGTTGATGCAGCGTTCGACAGTGGTGCGCGGCTTGTATGCCCCACGGTCAAAGGCGGGCGGCCTGCCGCGCCGCAGGTGGTGGCCGCGTTGATCGGCCGGGAACTGGGATGCCCGCCCGGATACCGCGCCTGCGCAGGTGCTCGCGGATTGCACGGGAGGAGTACACCTTGTCGGCCATGACCAGGTCCGGCCTGGTGCGGGGCTGTCCTCGCCGTCACGGACGCGCAGGCGGGCCGTGATGTGAGCGAAGGTGGGTGTGTCGCCGGCTTGTCCGGCGGTGAGCACGAAGGCCAGTGGCCGGCAGTGGGCGACGGGGGCTGACGGGACCACGAACGCTGGGCCATCGCGGCACCTGCCCCCCTGGACACCCGATCCATCCCTTCCCGAGGTCTGAGTCGCACGGCGCCGCTCAGGTTCCGACTCGGCTCCCTCGGCCTGATCCTGGCGGGGCATCGCCGGAGGCCCGGGCCATCTGCGCGTTGATGCTCACCACGGGCTCCATTGATATACGTACGCCATGACCGTCTTCCATGACTTCAACTTCAAGCTCCTCGTCGTCGAGAAGCTCATGTACTGGGACGAAACGCTGTCTCCTGCGTTCAGCCTGAAGCAGCACATGCGTGCGCGCGGGGTCGAGGACCTCGACGCCTACGTCGAGGAGAACGAGCTCGAGTACACCGTTCTCGACGAGGCCCGCACGTACTTCGAGGAGTTGGAGATACCGATGGAGCTGCTTGCCACCGTGGAGGAGCTGACCTTCGACGGCGGCCATCAGGTCTTCATGGAGTGCGCCCCGGTCTGGGACGGCGAGGACGACCTCTTCGACGTGCACCGCCTCGACGACCTGGACCTGCTCCCGAACCTCAAGCTGTTCACGGGGAGGCGCGAGCTGGAGCACATGCTCCCCGGTGCACTGGAGATCCTCGCGGCCAGGGGAATCACCACACGCTAGCTCGGAGTCGGTTGTGGCCGTCAGGCTCATTGAACCAGTCGGTGCGCGGGTCTCCGTGGGGCATCCGGCCCCCGGCGTACCGGTGTCAGTGGCCACCTTTACTCTCCCTTTATGAGAAACACGAAGATTCTTGTCGGACTGACCGCCGCGGGCCTGCTCATCGCGGGCTGCGGCTCCTCCGACACCGAGGACGCGGCCGGCGGCGCCTCGCAGAAGGCGCTGCCCGTCGCCGTCGACGGTCCCCGGCCGGGCGTCGTGCCCCAGCGCGAGACCGGCGAGAAGCTCAAGGTCACCCCGGCTCCGGCGATGGACGCGCCGTTCGTCAAGAAGGTGGAGCACAGCCTGCGGGAGAGGGTGCTCCGTTCCGCCCGGGTGCCGGGCACGACCGCCGCGAAGTGCCCCGACGGCGTGGATCAGAACGCCGGCGCGGTGAGCACGTGCATCGCGACGTACCAAGGGGTCGACGTCCCCTACGAGGTCAAGATCAGTGATTCGGCCAAGAAGGGCAGCGCCCTCATCTTCTTCGAGGCCACGCCCAAGAAGGGCCTGCTGGTGGGGGAGGCGGTGTACGACTCGTTCAACGAGCAGTTCGGCTCCGAGTCCGGTCGCACCGACGCGAGCAAGCTCGCCTGCGACAAGCTCCCCGCCGCGAAGTCGGTCGCGATGGACACCGACACAGGCTTCACCTGCCAGTACTGGACCAAGTTCGCGGACCGGGGCGAGCCCGGTTACGTGACCCTGCGCATCAAGATGGGCAAGCAGGGCTACGGCCTCGGTTTCGACCCCGTTCCCACCAAGTAGCCTCTCGGCTGCTCAATGCTGGAAGCCCGGTGTCCCAGCACGGCAATGTGAGTTGCTTCATGCGGCCCGTCCGGCATGATCCAAACGAGAGGCCCTAGGTCAAGAGCCCGTTCGCGCGGCCGGGGGTGCTTGTGATCGGCGATCCGTCGGGTGTCGGGACTGACAGCGACGTTGCGCCGGCAGACAGGGCAGGTGATTCGTGGACATGAGGGCATGACGAAGTTCCCTTCGTTGAAGGCGTGACGAGGATGGGCGCGTCCGAGAACCGGGGTGCGTTTGGAGCGTATGGCCGCCCACCGAAGCTGGCGACAGACCGCAGCGAGAACTGCTCACCGGTGCGTTACTGCAGGTGAAAGGCCATGAAAGGCCATGAAAGGACGAACTGTGACTAACTCCTGCTAACTACTGCTAGGCCACTCGGCACGAAGTTGGCTGAATCGCGTCCGGTGCGCACCGTCGGCCGGCACGGCGGGGATTCGGGACATGGCGAGGACCCTTACCGTGAGGCATGGCTGAGGATGGCGGCCGGATTCGACCCGTTGCAACGAGAGTAGGGCGCGGGGGCCTGCGCCATCGAGTGGCGCCGTCGGAACCCGCCAAGGTCGGAATCACCGCAGGTCGTAGCCAGTGTGTAGTCAAGCTGTTCCGATGCGGTGTCGAACTGTTCCGAGCGGTAGCCAAGCTGTTCCAACCTGTTCCCGCAGCACGGAAAGACGGCTTTTCAGGTGGCGGGGGAGTCGGCGGGTCTGCGGCCGGCCGAGTGCCGCTCGACTCTGCGTAGCGCTCTGAACTGGTCCATCCTTACCGCCCGGCCCCGGGAGACGGCATGAGCCCCCGCCCGAATCTCCGCCTGAAAAGCAATACCCCGACCACCGAAGGGGCGGTAGCCGCCGAGCAGCCCCGGCACCTGCGGGCCGTGGGCGCCTCGAAGAGCGTCGGCCCTCGGGCCGTCCCTCAAGCCCCGACCTGCACCCGGCGGACGGGCCCCGGATCGTCGGCATGCTCCACGTCTCCATGCCCAGCCCCCGCGCCATCCCGAGCGCCACGTCCCGTTGCGACTGCGGACTCAACCGCAGCGCCGTCGGACACCGCCAGGTGCTCACCCTGACCGACGAACACGCCGCCCACCACGCCGTGTGCCCGCTGCTCAACTCCACCGAAGGGAGGTCTGCCGCATGAGCGTGCAGCCCATCGACGGCGCCGCCCTGCTCGCCGAAGTCGAGCAGTTCCACCGCCGGTTCAACGTCTTCCCCCGCGAGGCCGCCTACGTCGCCGTGGCGCTGTGGGACGCCCACGCGCACCTCCTCGACGCGTTCGACTCCACCCCGCGTCTGGCGTTCCTCTCCCCGGGAGCCGGGGTCGGGGAAGTCCCGCGCGCTGGAGGTCGTGGAGACGCTGGTGCCGCGTCCGATGCTGGCGGTGAACGCGCGAGCTGCCGCCCTGTTCCGGTCCGTCTCCGACCCCGCCGGACGTCCCACGATCCTGTTCGACGAGATTGACACCGTCTTCGGCCCCAAGGCCGGGGACAACGAAGAACTCCGCGGCTTCCTCAACGCTGGCCACCGACGCTCCGGAGTCACCTACCGGTGCATCGGCGACGGCGGCAACCAGACCGTCGTGGAGTTCCCCTCCTACACCGCCGTCGCGGTCGCCGGGCTCGGCTACCTGCCCGACACCATCACCACCCGCTCCGTCATCATCCGGATGCGTCGCCGGGCGAGGAACGAGCACGTGGAGCCGTTCCGGGCCCGGGCTGCACGAGGCGGAGGGCAACAAGCTGCGCGACCGGCTCGCCCAGTGGGCCGACCAGGTCCGCGAGGACGTCGCCGGACGCTGGCCCGAGATGCCCGAGGGCGTCACCGACCGCCCCGCCGATGTATGGGAGCCGCTGATCGCCGTGGCCGATGCGGCCGGCGGGCGGTGGCCCGAGCGGGCGCGCGCCGCGTGCGTGGAGCTGGTCAACGCCTCCCGCGCCGACGACAAGGGCAGTCTCGGGATCCGGCTGCTGACCGACCTGAGGGACCACGTGATGGCGGGCATCGACCGGATGCCCACCGTCGCCGTCCTGGATCGGCTGTGCGCGCTCGACGAGGCGCCGTGGGCGGACATGAGCGGCCGGCCGCTCGACTCCCGGATGCTCGCCAAGATGCTGGGCGAGTACATGACCAGCGACAACACCCCGATCAAAGCCCGCAACATCAAGACCGCCGGGACCGTCCTCAAGGGGTACTACGCGCTCGATCTCCACGACGCGTGGCAGCGGTACTGCCCCCCACCCCCCTCCAGGGCCGGCTTTCCAAGTGACCACCGCCGTCATGCCCGTCGCCGATCGGATCCTGCTCACCGTGGACGCCGCCGCCCAAGCGCTCTCGTTCGGACGCTCGACCGTCTACGAGCTGATGGCCGCTGGCGTCCTGCCGTACGTGAAGGTCGGCCGCTCCCGCCGTATCAGGCGGACCGACCTGGAGGCGTTCGCCGCCGAACTCACACAACACGCTGCCTGAATCACGAACCACGTGAGGTGGCCCCGGAGTTCACCGGGGCCGCCTCGCTCATGAAGGGAAGAGATGAGCCCCCGCAAGCTCAACATGGAGTCGTCCATCTACCTGGGCAGCGACGGCCGATGGCACGGCCGCGTGACCATGGGCGTGAAGTCGGACGGCAGCCCGGACCGCCGCCACCGGACCGGCAGGACCGAGACCGAGGTGACCCGCAAGGTGCGGGAGTTGGAGAAGCTGCGCGACGAGCAGCGAGCGCCGAAGGCCGGTCGCGTGCCAACGGTGCAGCAGTGGATGGAGACCTACCTCACGACGATCGCGAGCCTGAAGCTCAAGCCGCGCTCACTGGATGACTACTGGTCCAAGACTCG
The DNA here is from genome assembly GCF_040611675.1 of Streptomyces sp. NPDC006551. Classification (NCBI taxonomy): domain Bacteria; kingdom Bacillati; phylum Actinomycetota; class Actinomycetes; order Kitasatosporales; family Streptomycetaceae; genus Streptomyces; species Streptomyces sp. NPDC006551. The sequence continues at coordinate 138,096 of NZ_JBEXOT010000005.1, read as the reverse complement.
CAACGACATCGTTCCTGGCATCGGCCAACACCGGCTGAACAAGCTCGAGCCGGAGCACCTGGAGGCCATGTACGCGGCGATGCTGTCCGAGGGGCACGCCCCTTCACACGTTCTCAAGGTCCACCGCATCCTGTCCCGCGCGCTGAAAATTGCCCACCGCCGACGGATGATCGTCGAGAACGTCGCAACGCTGGTCGACCCGCCGACCGTGGACGAGACCGAGGCGAACCCCTTCACTCAGGAGGAGGCGCGAGCCTTCCTGGAGGCAGCGGCCAAGCGCTCGACGTTCGTACGCTGGCTGATCGGTGTGGGCATGGGCTTTCGTCAGGGTGAAACGCTCGGGATGCGGTGGCAGTACGTCGACCTGGATGCGGAGCTTTTCCACCCCCGTTGGCAGCTTCAACGGCTCACCTGGAAGCACGGCTGCACCGACCCGCACCTCTGCGGTGAGCGGCTTCACCGGTTCGCCCCGTGTCCGCCCGTCTGCGCCGTCCACAAGGGCTACAAGCGTGGCTGTCCGGAGCCATGCGGCAAGGGATGCACGAGGCATGCGAGCGTGTGCCCCGACCGGAAGGGCGGCGGTCTCGTGTTCACCCGCCCCAAGACGAAGAAGAGTCAGAACCCGGTGCCCATCCCACCGCCGTTCATCCCGCCGCTGCGGGAACTCCGAGCCCTCCAGGAGGAGGAACGGGCCGCGGCAGGTGAACTGTGGGAGGACCACGGTGTGGTGTTCTCGCGGCCCGATGGTCGACCGCTCGACCCGCGTCAAGACTGGGAGGAATTCAAGGAAATCCTGGAGGAGGCAGGGATCGACGACCGCCGCCTCTACGACGGGAGCCGCCACACCGCCGGCACGATCCTGAACGAGTTGGGGGTGCCCCTCGTGACCATCATGGAGATCCTGCGGCACACCCAGGTGACCCAGACCCGCCGGTATGTGAAGGGGCGGTCCGAGCAGTCCAGGGACGCAATGAAGCGCATGGGAGATGCCTTCCTCCCCCAGCTCCGGCCTCCAGTTCAGCGCGTCCCGCAGGGCCCTACTGAGACCAGAACTGAGACCACCGACAGCCGGGCGGCCCGTGCTCGGCTCCGACGCCGGATCCGCTAATGAAAAAGCCCCAGGTCACGGCGAGTGAGTCCTGGGGCTGATCCGAGCCGCCTTCGGGATTCGAACCCGAGACCTACGCATTACGAGTGCGTTGCTCTGGCCAACTGAGCTAAGGCGGCATGCCGTGCGTTCCCATGGTGGGTGCAGCGGCCTCGCCAAGTCTACACAGTTTCCCGGGGTGCTCCGACCACCCCTATGAGCAGCGCTTTCCGTCCTGGGGGACCGTGCCTTCCAGGAGGTAGGTGTTGATCGCGGTGTCGACGCAGTCGCTGCCGCGGCCGTACGCCGTGTGGCCGTCGCCCTCGTAGGTCAGCAGGGTTCCGGAGGCGAGCTGGTCGGCGAGGGAGCGGGCCCACTTGTAGGGGGTGGCCGGGTCCCGGGTGGTGCCGACGACGACGATCGGGGCGGCGCCGGGCGCCGTGATGCGGTGGGGGCGGCCCGTCGCGGGGGTGGGCCAGTACGTGCAGTTCAGGGAGGCCCAGGCGAGGCCGGTACCGAAGACCGGGGACGCCTTCTCGAAGGACGGCACCGCCTTCTCGACGTCGGCGGGGCCGGCGAAGGAGGCCGGAAGGTCCAGGCAGTTCACGGCGGCGTTGGCGGACATCAGGTTCGTGTACGAGCCGTCCGCCCCGCGCTCGTAGTAGCTGTCGGCCAGGGCGAGCAGGCCCGAGCCCTCGCCGCCGATGGCCCGGGTCAGCGCCTCGCGCAGCTGCGGCCAGGCCCCCTCGTCGTACATCGCGGCGATCACCCCCGTCGTGGCCAGCGACTCGCCGAGCTCACGACTCTCGCCGGTCGGCAGGGGCTTGGCGTCGACCTCGCGGAAGAAGGCCTTCAGCTTGTCACCGGCGGCGGCGACCGACTCCGTACCGAGCGGGCAGTCCGGCTTTCCGACGCAGTCCGCGGCGAAGGACCGGAAGGCGGTCTCGAAGCCGGCGGTCTGATCGCGGTTGAGCTCGCCGGCCGAAAGCGAGGGGTCCATCGCCCCGTCCAGGACCAGTCGGCCGGTGCGCTGCGGGAACAGTTCGGCGTACGTCGCACCGAGGAAGGTGCCATAGGAGGCCCCGACGTACGTCAGCTTCTGGTCGCCGAGCACCGCCCTCACGATGTCCATGTCACGGGCGGTCTCCACCGTGGAGACATGCGGCAGCACCCTGCCGGAACGCTTCTCGCAGCCCGCCGCGAACTCCTTGAAGGAGGCCGTGAGCGCGGCCGTCTCACGCGGGTCGTCCGGCGTCTGGTCGACCTCCGTGTACGCGTCCATCCGCGGGCCCGTCAGACACTCGACGGGTTCGCTGCGGGCCACCCCTCGCGGGTCGACGGCCACCACGTCGTAGCGGGCACGGACCGGGGCGGGGTAGCCGACGCCCGCGTACCCCTGGAGGTAGCCGACGGCGGAGCCGCCCGGCCCGCCGGGGTTGACCAGCAGCGACCCGAGGCGCTTGCCCGGGCCGGTGGCCCTGACCCGGGAGACCGCGAGCCGGATCTCTCCACCCTCCGGCTTCGCGTAGTCGAGCGGGGCGCGGAAGGTGGCGCACTCGAACTTCGGGACACCACAGTCACGCCACACCGGCTTCTGGGCGTAGAAGGCCTCCAGGCCGGCGGTCGAGGCCCTGGCCGCGGCCGACGATCCGGGCGCGGCCGCGTCGCTCCCGCCCGTGCAGCCGGAGAGGATCAGCCCGGCCGCCGCGAGGGCGGTGGCGGACGTACGGAGAAAACGCCTGGAGTCCATCCCCGGAGCGTATCCATACGCATACGTAACGTGTCCAATCGGTGCCCCCGCGACCTGGACATCAGTCCCGCAGGGCCATGGTCATCGCCTCCACCGCGAGCAGCGGGGCCACGTTCCGGTCCAGGGCCTCCCGGCAGGCGAGCACCGCCTCGATCCGGCGCAGGGTCCGCTCGGGGGTGGTGTCCCGGGCGATCCGCTCCACCGCGTCGCGTACGTCCTCGTTGGCCAGCGCCGAACTCGCCCGCAGCTGCAGCGTCAGCACATCGCGGTAGAAGCCGGTCAGATCGGTGAGGGCGAGATCCAGGCTGTCGCGCTGCGTACGCGTCTTGCGCCGCTTCTGGCGCTCCTCCAGCTCCTTCATCGCACCGGCTGTACCGCGCGGCATCCGCCCGCCCTGCCCGCCGCCGAGAGCGGCCTTCAGCTCCTCGGTCTCCTTGACGTCGACCTCCTCGGCGACCTGCTTGGCGTCCTCACCCGCCGCGTCGACCAGCTCCTGAGCGGCCTTCAGGCAGCCGCCGACGTCCGCGACCCGCATCGGCAGCTTGAGCACCACGGCGCGCCGGGCCCGAGCCCGCTCGTCGGTCGCCAGCCGGCGGGCGCGGTCGATGTGCCCCTGGGTGGCGCGGGCGGCGGCCTGCGCGGCGGCCGGTTCGACGCCGTCGCGGCGTACGAGCATGTCCGCGACCGCCTCGACCGACGGCGTACGCAGCGTCAGGTGGCGGCAGCGCGAGCGGATCGTGGGCAGGACGTCCTCCAGGGACGGCGCGCAGAGCAGCCAGACCGTACGCGGCGCGGGCTCCTCGACCGCCTTCAGGAGCACGTTGCCCGCTCCCTCGGTGAGGCGGTCGGCGTCCTCCAGGACGATCACCTGCCAGCGGCCGCCCGCCGGCGAGAGCTGGGCGCGCCGGACGAGGTCGCGGGTCTCCTTCACGCCGATGGAGAGCAGGTCCGTACGGACGACCTCCACGTCGGCGTGCGTCCCGACGAGAGAGGTGTGGCAGCCGTCGCAGAACCCGCATCCCGGGGCACCGCCCAGCGCCCGGTCGGGGCTGACGCACTGCAGCGCGGCGGCGAAGGCGCGCGCCGCGGTCGCCCGGCCCGATCCCGGAGGGCCGGTGAACAGCCAGGCATGGGTCATCTTGGACGCCGCCTCGGAGGCCGGCTCTCCGGCGGCATGGGCGGTCACGAACGCGTCGGCGTCGCGCGCGGCGGCGGCGAGCTGTTCCTCGACCCGCGCCTGTCCGACCAGGTCGTCCCATACGGCCATGTGCCCTCCTCAGGTACGCCCTCCATTGTGGAGTACCTGACTGACACCGGGTCTCACGGCGACGGCGGGCGCCCGAGGCCGACCGCCTCAAGCCCCGCCGCTCCGGGCGGGACCCGCCGGGCACCTGTCGGCCGGGCCCCGCCAAACGCCTGCCGTACGCCGGGACCCCGCCAAACGCCCGCCGCTCGTCGGCCCGCCGTACGCCGGGCGCCTCTCAGCCAGGTCCTGCCGTACGCCGGACTCGCCCCCACCCCGCGGGCGTCAGCGGCGCCGGCGCCGCCCGTCGTCCTCGTCGTCGTGCGGGCCGAGCAGCTCGTCCGCCAGGCTCGGCAGGTCGTCGAGCGGCGTCTCCTCCGCCCAGTCGGAGCGGCGGCGGGGCCGGCCCTGCTCGTCGAGCTGCGGCAGCTCGCGCGTCATGTCGTTCGCACCCTCCGGCTCGGCGGCGGGCCGCTCGTCGCGGAAGAAGCCCGGCGGCACCCGGTCGGCCGGCGCGGCATCCCGTACGGGCGGCAGGACGGCGGTCTCGTCCGCGTCCCGTACGGGCGGCAGTACGGCCGTGTCGTCCGCCTCCCGCACCTGCGGCAGAACCGTCGTCTCGTCCTCGGACGGACGCACGTCCTCCGGCTTCACGATCGGCGTGGGGACGGTGATCTCGTTCGGCGACACACGCGGGAAGGTCTGCGTCACGTCGTCGGGCGCCACGTCGTCGGGCTTCACGATCGGCGTCGGCACGGTGATCTCGTTGGCCGAGACCTCCGCCGCCTCGGCAGCCTTCGCGGCCCGGGCCGCCTCCGCCGCCTTCGCCTCGGCAGCCTCCTTGGCCGCCTTCTCCGCAGCCGCCTTCTCCGCGGCCTGCCTCTCCGCCGCGGCCTTTTCCGCGGCCTTCTCCGCGGCCGCCTTCTCCGCCGCGGCCTTCTCCGCCGCCTCGGCAGCGGCCTTCCTCGCCGCCTCCTCCGCGGCCTTCGCCGCCGCGGCCTCGGCAAGGCGCCGTGCCTCCTCGGCCCTGACCAGCGCCTCCTCGGCCTTGCGCTGCTTCTCGCGGCGGCGCTCCTCCGCCTCCGCGCGCAGCCGGGCCTCCTCCTCGGCCTGCTTGCGGAGTCGCTCCTGCTCCGCGCGCCGGGCCTTCTCCTCGGCCTCGCGCCGCTTGCGCTCCTCCTCGGCGGCCAGCCTGGCCTCCTCGGCCCGGCGACGGGCCTCCTCGGCCTGCCGCTCGGCCTCGCGCTGCCGCGCCTCTTCCTCCTCGCGGCGCTTGCGCTCCTCCTCCTCGGCCCGGAGCCTGGCGAGCTGCTCCTGGCGCTCGCGCTCCAGACGCTCCTCCTCCGCCTTCCTGCGCGCTTCCTCCTCGGCGCGGAGCCGGGCGGCCTCCTCGGCCTTCCTGCGCGCCTCCTCCTGGGCCTTCACCTCGGCCTCGGACAGCGGCAGCATCCGGTCGAGCCGGTGGCGTACGACGGTGGTGACCGCCTCCGGCTCCTGGCCGGCGTCGACGACCAGGTAGCGGCCGGGGTCCCCGGCGGCCAGCGCGAGGAAACCGGCCCTCACGCGCGCGTGGAACTCCGGCGGCTCGGACTCCAGCCGGTCCGGAGCCTCGGTGAACCGCTCCCGGGCGGTCTCCGGCGCGACGTCCAGGAGCACGGTCAGGTGGGGGACGAGGCCACCGGTCGCCCAGCGGTTGATCCGCGCGATCTCGGTCGGCGAGAGGTCGCGGCCGGCGCCCTGGTAGGCCACGGACGAGTCGATGTACCGGTCGGAGATCACCACCGCGCCCCGCTCCAGGGCGGGCTTGACCAGGGAGTCGACGTGCTCGGCACGGTCGGCGGCGTACAGCAGCGCCTCCGCCCGGTTCGACAGCCCCGCCGAGGAGACGTCGAGCAGGATCGAGCGCAGCCGCTTGCCGATCGGCGTCGCGCCCGGCTCGCGGGTGACGACGACCTCGTGGCCCTTGGCGCGGATCCACTCGGCGAGCGCCTCGGCCTGGGTGGACTTGCCGGCTCCGTCGCCGCCCTCCAGGGCGAGGAAGAAGCCGGTCGGCGCGGGCGCCTGGACGGGGTCGGCGCCGCGCAGCGCGTCGCGCAGATCACGGCGCAGCGGTACGCCGGCCCGGTCGTCGGTCTTGGCGAGGACGAGCGCGGCGACCGGCAGCAGCAGCGCGCCGACCAGCATCAGCGTGAAGGCGGCGCCGCCGTGGGCGAAGACGAAGCTGCCGGAGGCGAGGCGGTGCGGCCCGATGGCGGCGGCGAGCAGCGGTGCTCCGAGGGCGCCCAGGGCCATGGCGACCCGGACGACGGCCTGGAGGTGCGCGGTGACCCGGGGGCGGCGGGCCTCCTCGGTCTCCTGATCGAGGAGGGTGTGGCCGGTGTGGGCGGCGACCCCGCTCGTGTACCCGGCGAGGACGGCGAGGAACAGCACCGTCGCCGTGTCAGGGACCAGGCCCATCGCGAGCAGCGCGATACCGGTGGCGGTGATCGCGAGGGCGAGGAGGCGCCGGCGGGAGAGCGCGGTGAGGACGGAGCCGGCCGTGCGGATCCCTACGGCGGTGGCCCCGCTCAGCGCGAGGATCAGCAGGGCGAAGGTGACGGGGCCGCCACCGAGGTCGTGGGCGTGCAGGACGGTGACGGCCGCGGCGGCCGCGACGGCCCCGGCCACGGTGGCGCAGGCGAGGACGAGCAGCGGGGCCACGCCCGTGCGTCCCTTCTCCGCGGCGGGACGCCTCAGGCCCTCCAGGGGCGAGCGCGGCCGCGGCGTCTTTCCGCCGGGCAGCTCCATGAAGTACAGGACGGAGAGGGAGGCGGCGAACAGTCCGGCGGCGAGGTACGCGCCGAGCGCCGCCTGGTGCAGCGAGAACCAGTCGATGCCGGTGGCGATCAGGTTCCCGATGAGCGTGGCGACCAGCAGTACGGCGGCCGCGGCCGGGACGGCGAGGAATCCGGTGCGCAGCGAGAGCCGGCGCAGCGCGTCCAGATGGTCCGGCAGGGGCCGGACGGCGGCGCCCTCCAGGGGCGGCGCGGGCAGCAGCGCCGGTGCGGCGCCCTCGCGGGCGACGGTCGACAGCCGCTCGGCGGCGCCCGCCACGAAGACGGTGCCGAGCAGGAACCACAGGGCGTTGTCCGGTGTCCAGTCGATCCACAGCGGCGCGACCACAAGCAGCGCGAGCCGCAGCCCGTCGGCTCCGATCATGGTCCAGCGCCGGTCGAGCGGGCCGCCGGGCCCGGTCAGCGCGGTGAGCGGGCCGAGGAGTACGGCGCCGAAGAGCACGGCGGCCAGCAGTCGCGCGCCGACGACGGCGGCGACGGCGAACGCGGCGCCCCGGTACCCGCCGCCGAGCGCCCCTTCGGACGCGGCGACCTGATACCCCAACAGCACCAGGACGAGGAGGCCGAGGGCGTCCCCGGTCCCCCCGACGAACTGCGCGCTCCACAAGCGTCGCAGTGGTTGATGGCGCAGAAGCGCGCGTACGGCACGCTCGCGGGAGTCCGCGACAAGGGCGACGTCGGAGTTCGGCTGCTCTGCTCGCGTCATCCGTCCACCCTATCCGGACCCCTTCACTCCCCGTGGCCTCCACCCGAACAAACGTCGGGTGGCCGGGAAACGCCGAAGGGGCGGGGGTTCCCACCCCTGCCCCTTGGCGCGCGTCCGGTACCGCTCCGGCCGTACTACTCAGGCTTCGCCGCCGCCGTCTTCGTGGCTGCGGTCTTCGCCGTCGTCGTCTTCTTCGCGGCCGTCTTGGTGGCCGTCTTGGTGGCCGTCTTCTTCGCCGCCGTCTTCTTGGCCGGCGTGGCCTTCTTGGCCGCGGTCTTCTTCGCGGCCGTCTTCTTCGCCGGCGCCTTCTTGGCCGCCTTCTTCGCCGGAGCCTTGGCCCGCTTCTCCGCGAGCAGCTCGAACCCGCGCTCCGGCGTGATCGTCTCCACGCTGTCGCCGGTCCGCAGGGTCGCGTTCGTCTCGCCGTCGGTCACGTACGGGCCGAAGCGCCCGTCCTTCACGACGACCGGCTTCTCGCTGACCGGGTCGACACCCAGCTCCTTCAGCGGCGGCTTTGCCGCGGCCCGGCCACGCTGCTTGGGCTGCGCGTAGATCGCGAGCGCCTCCTCCAGCGTGATCGTGAAGAGCTGCTCCTCGTCCGTCAGCGACCGGGAGTCCGTGCCCTTCTTCAGGTACGGGCCGTAGCGGCCGTTCTGCGCCGTGATCTCGACGCCTTCCGCGTCCGTACCCACCACACGCGGCAGGGACATCAGCTTCAGCGCGTCCTCCAGCGTCACCGTGTCCAGGGACATCGACTTGAAGAGCGAGGCCGTCCGCGGCTTCACCGCGTTCTTGCCGGTCTTCGGCGTGCCCTCGGGCAGGATCTCGGTGACGTACGGGCCGTACCGCCCGTCCTTGGCGACGATCTGGTTCCCGCTGACCGGGTCGGTGCCGAGCTCGAAGTCACCGCTCGGCTTGGCGAGCAGCTCCTCCGCGTACGCCACCGTCAGCTCGTCCGGGGCGAGATCGTCCGGGACGTCCGCGCGCTGGTGCCCGTCGGAGTCCTTCTCACCGCGCTCGACGTACGGGCCGTACCGGCCGACGCGCAGCATGATGCCGTCACCGACCGGGAAGGAGGAGATCTCGCGGGCGTCGATCGCGCCGAGGTCGGTCACCAGCTCCTTGAGACCACCGAGGTGGTCACCGTCGCCGTTGCCCGCGTCGGCGGCTCCGCCGGAGGCGCCCCCGGACCCGCCCTCACCGAAGTAGAAACGCTTCAGCCACGGCACGGCCTGGGCCTCGCCCCGCGCGATGCGGTCGAGGTCGTCCTCCATCTTGGCGGTGAAGTCGTAGTCGACGAGCCGGCCGAAGTGCTTCTCCAGGAGGTTGACCACGGCGAAGGAGAGGAACGACGGCACGAGCGCCGTGCCCTTCTTGAACACATAGCCGCGGTCGAGGATCGTGCCGAGGATCGACGCGTACGTCGACGGGCGGCCGATCTCGCGCTCTTCCAGCTCCTTGACCAGCGAGGCCTCGGTGTAGCGGGCCGGCGGCTTGGTCGCGTGGCCGTCGACGGTGATCTCCTCGGCCGACAGCGCGTCGCCCTCGGCGACCTGCGGCAGCCGGCGCTCACGGTCGTCGAGCTCCGCGTTGGGGTCGTCGGCCCCCTCCACGTACGCCTTCATGAAGCCGTGGAAGGTGATCGTCTTGCCGGACGCGCTGAACTCCGCGTCCCGGCCGTCGGCGGCCCGGCCGCCGATCTTCACGGTGACGGAGTTTCCGGTCGCGTCCTTCATCTGGGAGGCGACGGTCCGCTTCCAGATCAGCTCGTAGAGCCGGAACTGGTCGCCGGTCAGACCGGTCTCCGCCGGGGTGCGGAAACGATCACCCGAAGGGCGAATCGCCTCGTGCGCCTCCTGCGCGTTCTTGACCTTGCCCGCGTAGACCCGCGGCTTCTCCGGCAGGTAGTCGGCGCCGTACAGCTGCGTGACCTGCGCCCGGGCCGCCGCGACGGCGGTGTCCGACAGGATCGTCGAGTCCGTACGCATGTAGGTGATGAAGCCGTTCTCGTACAGCTTCTGCGCGACCTGCATCGTCGCCTTCGCACCGAAGCCCAGCTTGCGGCTCGCCTCCTGCTGGAGGGTGGTGGTCCGGAACGGGGCGTACGGGGAGCGGCGGTATGGCTTGGACTCGACCGAGCGGACGGCGAACGAGGTGTCGGCGAGCGCGGCGGCGAGCGCCCGTGCGTTCTCCTCGTCCAGGTGGAGCACCTGCTCGGACTTCAGCTGTCCGTCCGCGCCGAAGTCACGACCCTGGGCGACCCTCCGGCCGTCGACCGTCGCCAGGCGCGCCACCAGCGACGACGGGTCGGACGGATCACCGGCGCGGCCCGTGGAGAACGTGCCGGTCAGGTCCCAGTACTCGGCGGAGCGGAACGCGATGCGCTCACGCTCCCGCTCGACGACGAGACGGGTGGCGACGGACTGCACACGGCCGGCCGACAGCCGGGGCATGACCTTCTTCCACAGGACCGGCGAGACCTCGTAGCCGTAGAGCCGGTCCAGGATGCGGCGGGTCTCCTGGGCGTCGACCATGCGCTTGTTCAGCTCGCGCGGGTTCTCGACGGCGGCCCGGATCGCGTCCTTGGTGATCTCGTGGAAGACCATCCGGTGGACCGGGACCTTGGGCTTCAGGACCTCGAGGAGGTGCCACGCGATGGCTTCGCCCTCGCGGTCCTCATCGGTGGCGAGGAAGAGTTCGTCGGCCTCGGCCAGCTGCTCCTTGAGCTTCCTGACCTGCGCCTTCTTGTCGGCGTTGACGACGTAGATCGGCTGGAAGTCGTGTTCGACGTCGACTCCGAGGCGGCGCACCTCGCCGGTGTACTTCTCCGGGACCTCGGCGGCGCCGCTGGGGAGGTCGCGGATGTGCCCGACGCTCGCCTCGACGACGTATCCGGGGCCGAGGTAGCCCTTGATCGTCTTCGCCTTGGCAGGCGACTCGACGATGACGAGTCGGCGGCCGCCCTGTGCGGTCTCGCTGGTCGGGGACAACTTCGCTCTTCTCTCCGGTCGACGCTCGGTGGCACGTACGCAGTGGTCACGTACGGCACTGGCCCTGGCACGCATGGCAGCGGCACCTGTGGTGGCGCTGCCGTCGCTGCGGAGTGTGACGGTACAACCCGCCCCCGTGTCAAACGGCGAAAGCCCGCAACGGCCACTCGAACGGTAACCCGACTTCTGGCATTCCTGCCGCCCGGACTCCCGGTCGGGCGGGGCGGAGGTGTGCGGATGATCTCGTCAGAGGCGTCCGAAGCACCAGACGCCGAGAAGGAGGGAGGCGGCGCCGAAGAGCGTCGTGAGGGCGGCCGCCGCCCCCGGCGCGACGCCGAGCGCCACGGGCTCGCGGTGCAGCACGCGCACCCCCGTCCACAGCAGCAGCGCGGTCCCGAACAGCGCGAACGCCGTTCCGGCGAAGATCGCAGGCACGCTCTCCATGGTCCGTACCCCGTTCGTCCGTCATGCCCTGGTCATCCCTGCGGGAGAGGCTGGCACTTTCCGGCGTCGAGGGCGCGAATTCCGGGTGAACGGCGCGGGCGCGCCGGTCGGTTTCACGAAGATGGCCGGTACTCACCGACCGGCGGACCGACGAGCCGGCCGGTGAGCTGTCTCACGACGGACGGGCTGACCGACCGGCCGTCGCTGAGCGGCAGGCCGTTCGGACCCCTAAGAGGCGGAAGCCGGGAGCACGACGTCGCCGGCCCGGGGGAACCGTCCGTCGGGGACGCCGACTTCCCTGCCGGGGAGACGAGGACGAAGGCCCTGCGCAGCGGTCCCACCAGCGGCGTTCCGCTGAACACGGGCGGTGTCGCCCGGCCGGGACGGGCGCGGCCGGAGATCGCTCCGCCGACCACGACGGGGCGGGCGGCGGCAGGAAGCGGAACATCCCCCGGCCTCTCGGGCGAGGGCCCGTCCGGCTCGATCGGCGCCGATCCGTACCGATGCGCGCTCGATCGGCGCCGATCCGTATCAGGCGCCGCTTCCCTCGCCGACCGGCAGCAGGAAACCCTCCTCCACGAGGAGCCGGATCGCCTGCGGGGTACGGTCCCGCAGCAGCACCGGGTCCTCGCCCATCAACTGTCCGATGGCGTCGAGGATGCGGCCCGCGCTGAGCGACCCGTCGCACACGCCCGCGAATCCGGCCCCGACGTGATCCACCTTGGTGGCACGACGCATGCCGCGGTTCTGCCGCAGCACCACGTGCTCGGGGTCCTCGGCGCCCGGCAGCCCGACCTGCTCCTGCATCACCTCGGGCGCGAGGGCGAAGTGCTCGGCCAGCAGGGCGGCGTCGTCGTGGGCCCGCAGATAGTCCTGGCGCTCGAAGTGGGCCCGCACGGTGTCACCGAGCGGCTGTTCGACCGGGTGGGGCCACTCCTCGATCACGATCGACGGCTCGACCGCGCCGGAGGCGACGGCGGCGTTCTTGCGCAGGGTGATCCAGCCGAAGCCGACGGCCCTGGTCTTGCGGGCCTCGAACTCGTCCAGCCACGCCTCGTACCGTCGCACGTACTCCGCCGGGTCCTCGCGGTGGTCGCCGCTGTCCCGCAGCCACAGTTCGGCGTACTGGGTGATGTCCTGGACCTCGCGCTGCACGATCCAGGCGTCGCAGCCGCGCGGCACCCAGGAGCGCAGCCGGTCCTGCCACTCCTCGCCCTCCACGTGCTGCCAGTTGGCGAGGAACTGGGCGTATCCGCCGTCGTTGAGCCGCTCCCCGGCCTCCTGGACGAGCGTGCGGCACAGATCGTCACCGCCCATCCCGCCGTCGCGGTAGGTGAGCCGGGCTCCGGGGGAGATGACGAACGGCGGGTTGGAGACGATCAGGTCGTACGTGTCGCCGTCGACGGGCTCGAAGAGGGAGCCCTGGAGCAGTTCGGCCTCGCGGGCCCCGGAGAGCGCGAGCGTGAGCCGGGTGAAGTCCAGGGCGCGCGGGTTGAGATCGGTCGCGGTCACCAGGGTGGCGTGCTGGGCGGCGTGCAGTGCCTGGATCCCGGAGCCGGTGCCGAGGTCGAGCGCGGAGGACACGGGCGTACGGACGGTGATGCCTGCGAGGGTCGTGGAGGCCCCGCCGACGCCGAGGACGACGCCTTCGTCCTTCCTGCCGATACCGCCGGCTCCGCCGACGGCGCAGCCCAGGTCGGAGACGATGAACCAGTCCTGTCCCTCGGGCCCGCCGTACGGCCGTACGTCGACGGTGGCCCGGACCTCGCCCTCCGACTCCCGTACCCAGCCGTCGGCCAGGGCCTCCTCCAGCGGCAGCGCGGCGGCCGCCCGCTCGGCGGGAACGGCCCCCTGGAGCAGGAACAGCCGGACGAGGGCCTCCAGCGGGGAGTCGCCCCGGGTGGCGCGCAGCGCGGGCACGGTCTCGCTGCGGGCGAGCGCGGCGTAGGCCGGGGCGCCGAGAAGCTCGAGCAGACCGTCGGCGGTGAAGTCGGCGGCGAGCAGCGCCTCGCGCAGTCGGGCGGCGTGCGCGGGCACCGGAAGGCTGGTGGTCAAGCTGGTCGTACTCACCCGCCCATTGTGACGGCCCCCACCGACATTCCCCGCCCGACCCGACCACGGCGGACGGGCGGGCGGCCGATCGGGGGCAGTTCCTCAGGCCCCGGGGCATGAGGTCATCGGCGCGAAGCCCACCCCGCACGCGCCCGTCGGTCGGCGTGGGCCGACGGCGCAGAGCCCGAAGCCCGTGCCGCACGCGCCCGTCGACGAGGGTCGTCGGACAAAGCCCGCACCGCACGCGCGCGTCGACGAGGCTCATCGGACAAAGCCGCCGCCGCACGCGCGCGTCGGCGTGCTTCGTGCTACTCCGCGCTCCTGCTCGCGGCCGGCGTCGGCTTCGCCGTTCCCGCGTCCTTCGAGGGCGTCGAGCCCGGCTTGGCGGCCGGGCTCGACGGCTTCGCCTTCTGACAGCCCGGCTGCTTCGCCATCGCCGTGCCCAGTTCGCCGCCCTGCAGCTTCGCCAGCGCGTCCTGGTCCATCTTCTCGATCTTCTTCAGACCGTCGGCGACGCCCTGCAGCCCGTCCGCGAACTTCTGCTGGTTGCCCGGGTCGAGCGCGTCGACCTGCTTCTTCAGCCCCTCGTACGCCACCGCGGTCGCGTTGAGCTCCTTGATCGCGTCCTGCTGCACCTTCTCGCCGTTGTCGACGGGCGGCGCCCCGGCGCCTTCGATGGCCTTGGCGAGCGCGCGGTCGGCGTCGGCGATGTCCTTGAACGCCTTCGAGTCGGCGGCCTGGATGTCCGCGGGCTTTCCGTCCGCAGCCGTCGAGATGATCAGCTGCTGGGCGTCGGCGCGCTTCTGGATCTGGGGCTTCGCCTGGTCGCAGACAGTCTTGGCCCAGTCGTTTACCTTGTCGCCCTCGTCGGCGCACCCGGACAGCGCGAGCACCAGTACCGCGCCGCCGGACAGTGCGGCTGCAAGCTTCTTGTTCACCGGATCGGTCCCTTCCAAGGCTCTCGGCCCCGGAACATACACGCCAAGCGGGAGAGATCCACCTTTCGTACGACTGTTTCATCACCGATTGCAGCCTTTTGCACCAAGGGAGACACGCCTCACGTCCTCCACGCGGAAAGCGGACGGCGCGTCAAACCGCGCCGCCCGCCTCCACTTTGACCAGGTGTTACGGCGCCACCGGCGCGTCCGGTGACCGGGTCGTCCGGTCGCCGGCGTTGTCTTCGTCACCCACGGCCACCGACCGCCGCTTCGAGACGTAGACCGCGCCGACGATGACGACCATCGCGAGGGTCGCGATCAACGCCCGCAGTCCGGCGCTCGCGTCGACGCCGAAGCTGAACTGCACCACCGCTGGCGCGATCAGCAGCGCGACCAGGTTCATCACCTTCAGGAGCGGGTTGATCGCCGGGCCGGCGGTGTCCTTGAACGGGTCGCCGACGGTGTCGCCGATGACGGTCGCGGCATGGGCGTCGCTGCCCTTGCCGCCGTGGTGGCCGTCCTCGACGAGCTTTTTGGCGTTGTCCCAGGCCCCACCGGAGTTGGCGAGGAAGACAGCCATCAGCGCGCCCGTACCGATGGCTCCGGCGAGATACGCGCCGAGCGCGCCGACGCCGAGCGAGAAGCCGACCGCGATCGGTGCCATAACGGCGAGCAGCCCGGGCGTGGCGAGTTCGCGCAGCGCGTCCTTGGTGCAGATGTCGACGACGCGCCCGTACTCGGGCTTCTCGGTGTAGTCCATGATCCCGGGGTGTTCGCGGAACTGCCGCCGCACCTCGTAGACGACGGCTCCGGCGGACCGCGACACCGCGTTGATCGCGAGTCCCGAGAAGAGGAAGACGACCGCGGCGCCGAGGATCAGCCCGAAGAGGTTGTTGGGCTGGGAGATGTCCATCGTGAGGTTCATCTCGGTGGCCCTGGCCCCGACGTCGGCGACCGCCGTGGCGATCGCGTCGCGGTAGGAGCCGAAGAGGGCCGCGGCCGCCAGGACGGCGGTGGCGATGGCGATGCCCTTGGTGATCGCCTTGGTGGTGTTGCCGACGGCGTCGAGGTCGGTGAGGACCTGCGCGCCCGCGCCCTGGACGTCGCCGGACATCTCGGCGATGCCCTGGGCGTTGTCGGAGACCGGGCCGAAGGTGTCCATGGCGACGATCACGCCGACGGTGGTGAGAAGGCCGGTACCGGCGAGGGCGACGGCGAAAAGGGCCAGCATGATGGAGGTGCCGCCGAGGAGGAACGCGCCGTAGACGCCGAGGCCGATCAGCAGGGCGGTGTAGACGGCGGACTCCAGGCCGATGGCGATGCCGGCGAGGACGACGGTGGCGGGGCCGGTGAGGGAGGACTTGCCGATGTCCCGGACGGGACGCCGGCCGGTCTCGGTGAAGTAGCCGGTGAGCTGCTGGATCAGCGCGGCGAGGACGATGCCGATGGCGACGGCGACCAGGGCGAGGATCCGCGGGTCGCCGGCGTGGGCCTGGACGCCGGGCTCGGTGACGCCCTTGAGGTCGGCGTAGGAGGACGGCAGGTAGGCGTAGACGGCGATGGCGACGAGCGCGAGCGAGATCACCGCGGAGATGAAGAAGCCACGGTTGATGGCGGTCATCCCGCTGCGGTCGGCGCGCCGCGGGGCGACCGCGAAGATGCCGATCATCGCGGTGACCACGCCGATCGCCGGCACGATCAGGGGGAAGGCGAGGCCGACGTCGCCGAAGGCCGCCTTGCCGAGGATGAGCGCGGCGACGAGCGTCACCGCGTACGACTCGAAGAGGTCGGCGGCCATGCCTGCGCAGTCGCCGACGTTGTCGCCCACGTTGTCCGCGATGGTGGCGGCGTTGCGCGGGTCGTCCTCCGGGATGCCCTGCTCGACCTTGCCCACCAGGTCGGCGCCGACGTCGGCGGCCTTGGTGAAGATGCCGCCGCCGACACGCATGAACATGGCGATGAGCGCCGCGCCCAGACCGAAGCCCTCCAGGACCTTGGGGGCATCGGCGGCGTAGACGAGGACGACACAGGACGCACCGAGCAGGCCGAGGCCGACGGTGAACATGCCGACCACTCCGCCCGTACGGAAAGCGATCTTCATGGCTTTGTGCGAGACGGTCGTCAGATCCTTTTCCGGTTCGCCGGGCGCGGGGGTCGCCTCCCGTGCGGCGGCGGCCACCCGCACATTCGCCCGTACGGCGAGCCGCATGCCGATGTATCCGGTGGCAGCCGAGAAAAGCGCACCCACCAGGAAGAAGAGGGAACGCCCGGCGCGCTGCGACCAGGTGTCGGCCGGAAGCAGCATCAGCAGGAAGAACACGACGACGGCGAAGATCGCCAGAGTGCGCAACTGCCGGGCGAGATAGGCATTCGCGCCCTCCTGCACGGCGGCCGCGATCTTCTTCATCGCGTCGGTGCCCTGTCCGGCCGCGAGCACCTGACGGACCAGCAGCTGGGCGACGAGCAGGGCCGCGACCGCGACGGCCGCGATGACGATCACGATCGTCCGGTTTCCGTCGGTGAGTACCGCGGCGGCGAGAGAAGTGGGGTGTCCGGCCAGTTCTGGGTTGAAGAGCCCCGCCATTCGTCCTCCTTGACGTTGCGAGCTCAAGATGTGGACGGATTGTAGGGAGCGGAACCTGATCAAAACAGGGCGCCGCAAATGGAATTCCCCATTGTCTCACTCTTCCCCACCGGAAGCAGTAATGGGGCAAAAGCATTGACACATGATCCATGATCTAGAGAAATGATAAGAGGCCCTGCTCGGCAGGGCCTCTTATCGTTTTCCGTCACGTCTGGGTCGTGTCGGGGTCCCCGTCAGGACGTGTCGGGTCACGACAGGTCGTGTCATGTTGTGGCGGGTCGCGTCAGGTTCTGACGGGCCGCGTCAGGGGATGACGGCCGCCGGGGTCGTCGGCCAGGTCATGCGGAGGACTCCGCCTTCCTCGCCGGCGCTCACCTCGACGTCGTCGACGAGCCCGCGGATCACCGCGAGACCCATCTCGTCCTCGCCGTCCACGTCGTCGAACTCCTCGGCCGGCGCCGCGGACCGCGCGCCGGGGACACCGACGGCATCGGCCGCCGCCACCCCCGCGCCCGGCACCTCGTCGCCGACCTCGATGGAGAACGTCTTCTCCTCCTCGGTCAGCACGACCCGGACCGGGGTGGTCACACCATGGCTGCGGTGCAGCCCGACCGCCCGGGAACACGCCTCGCCGACGGCGAGTCTGACCTCGTCGAGCACCGCCTCGTCGACCCCGGCCCGGCGCGCCACAGCGGCCGCCACCAGGCGGGCCGTGCGGACGTGCTCGGGCTGGGCGCTGAAGCGGAGTTCGACGGTGGCCATGCGGTCCTCCTCAGAGAAGGATGGGCGGGCAACTCGGAGGACCGGGCCTGGCCGGCCCGGCTCTCCTCGACCTTCTTCCGACCTCAGTCGGTGGCGTTGACGGCCTCGTCGACCGTGGTGTGGATGGGGAACACCTTGGTCAGACCGGTGATCCGGAAAATCTTGAGAATGCGCTCCTGGTTGCAGACCAGGCGCAGCGAGCCCTCGTGCGCGCGCACGCGCTTGAGGCCACCCACGAGCACGCCGAGACCGGTCGAGTCGAGGAAGTCCACGCCCTCCATGTCGACGACCAGGTGGTAACTGCCGTCGTTCACCAACTCGACCAACTGCTCGCGCAGCTTGGGCGCGGTATACACATCAATCTCGCCACCGACCTCGACGACCGTACGGTCGCCGCTCGGGCCGGACACATTGCGAGTCGACAGGGACAGGTCCACGGATCCTCCAGCACCTTGCTATCGGGCGGTCGCCCCTCGGGTCTCCCGGGCGGAGTCGGGGGACGGATCGCCAGCCGCGATGGCATTCAATCACTTACCAGCAGCCATGCACGACGCCTTGGGAGCATTGTCCGTCATGCCAGTGACACACTCGGTGCCGATGGCCAAGAATCACCGCCCCAGTGGACCCGCCGGAAGCACGGGCAACCGCCCGTCCCCCAGCGTGGTCCTCGACCGGCTCACACAGGGCGAGAGCCGGGCCGCGCGCATCACTCATACGGAGCACTTGCCCGCCCGGGCGGGTCGGCATGCCGTCTGGCCGCATCGCATCCGTACGGAAGTGATCAGCGCGATCCGGTCGGCCGGAATCGAGCACCCCTGGGCCCACCAGGCAGAGGCCGCCGAGCGCGCCCTGGACGGCGAATCCGTGGTGATCGCCACCGGCACGGCCTCGGGCAAGTCGCTGGCCTACCTCGCCCCGGTCCTCTCCACGCTCCTGGACGGCTCGGAGGCGGCCAACGGCAGGGGCACCACCGCCCTGTACCTCGCCCCCACCAAGGCTCTCGCGGCCGACCAGCGGCGGGCCGTACGGGAGCTGGCCGCCCCGCTCGGCAACCGGATCCGGCCCGCTGTCTACGACGGCGACACGCCGGTCGAGGAACGCGAGTGGGTCCGTCAGTACGCCAACTACGTGCTGACCAATCCCGACATGCTGCACCGCGGCATATTGCCCTCCCACCCCCGGTGGTCCTCCTTCCTGCGCTCCCTGCGCTATGTCGTGATCGACGAGTGCCACACCTACCGTGGCGTCTTCGGCTCCCATGTCGCCCAGGTGCTGCGCCGGCTGCGCCGCGTCTGCGCCCGGTACGGCGCGAACCCCGTCTTCCTCCTCGCCTCCGCCACCTCCGCCGAGCCCGCCCTCGCGGCGGGCCGGCTGACCGGCCTGCCGGTCTCTGAGGTCTCCGACGACGCCTCCCCGCGCGGCGAGCTGGTCTTCGCGCTCTGGGAGCCGCCGCTGACCGAGCTCCACGGCGAGCAGGGCGCCCCGGTGCGCCGCACGGCCACCGCCGAGACGGCCGACCTGCTGACCGATCTGGCCGTGCAGGGCGTCCGCTCCGTCGCCTTCGTCCGCTCCCGGCGCGGCGCCGAGCTGATCTCGGTCATCGCCCAGGAACGGCTCGCCCAGGTCGACCGCGCCCTGTCCCGCCGGGTGGCCGCCTACCGGGGCGGCTATCTGCCCGAGGAGCGCCGTGCCCTGGAGCGGGCCCTGCACTCCGGCGAGCTCCTCGGCCTGGCCGCCACGACCGCCCTGGAGCTGGGCGTGGACGTCTCCGGCCTGGACGCCGTCGTGATCGCCGGCTACCCGGGCACCCGCGCCTCCCTGTGGCAGCAGGCCGGCCGGGCGGGCCGCTCCGGCGAGGGGGCCCTGGCGATCCTGGTCGC
The DNA here is from genome assembly GCF_040611675.1 of Streptomyces sp. NPDC006551. Taxonomy (NCBI): domain Bacteria; kingdom Bacillati; phylum Actinomycetota; class Actinomycetes; order Kitasatosporales; family Streptomycetaceae; genus Streptomyces; species Streptomyces sp. NPDC006551. Next base: position 118,826 of record NZ_JBEXOT010000005.1, on the reverse strand, counting down.
CCGCGACGACCCGCTGGACACCTTCCTGGTCCACCATCCCGAGGCGCTCTTCCAGCAGCCGGTCGAGTCGACCGTTCTGGACCCGGACAACCCCTACGTGCTCGCCCCCCATCTGTGCGCCGCCGCCGCGGAGCTCCCGCTGACGGAATCCGACCTGGCCCTCTTCGGGCCGGCCGTCCCCGATCTTCTGCCCCAGCTCGAGGCCGCCGGACTGCTGCGCCGGCGCTCCAGCGGCTGGTTCTGGACCCGCCGGGAGCGGGCCGCCGACCTGACCGACATCCGCGGTGGGGGCGGCAGCCCGGTGCAGATCGTCGAGGCCGCCACCGGCCGCCTCCTCGGCACGGTCGACGAGGCCGCCTCCCACACCGCCGTCCACGACGGCGCGGTCCACCTCCACCAGGGCCGCACCTATCTGGTGAAGCACCTGGACCTGAAGGATTCCGTCGCCCTGGTCGAGGAGGCGAGCCCGCCGTACTCCACCACCGCCCGGGACACCACCACCATCTCCGTCCTGGAGACCGACACCGAGATCCCCTGGGGGGCCGGCCGGCTCTGCTACGGCTCCGTCGAGGTCACCAACCAGGTCGTCTCCTTCCTCCGCCGCCGCCTGATCACCGGCGAGGTGCTCGGGGAGACCAAGCTCGACCTGCCTCCCCGCACCCTGCGCACCCGCGCCGTGTGGTGGACGGTCACCGAGGACCAGCTGGACGCCGCCCGGATCAACCCGGAGATCCTCGGAGGCGCCCTGCACGCCGCCGAGCACGCCTCCATCGGCATGCTGCCGCTCTTCGCCACCTGCGACCGCTGGGACATCGGCGGGGTCTCCGTCCCGCTCCACCCCGACACCCTGCTGCCCACCGTCTTCGTCTACGACGGCCACCCGGGCGGCGCCGGCTTCGCCGAGCGGGCCTTCCACACGGCCCGCGCGTGGCTGACCGCCACCCGCGAGGCGATCGCCTCCTGCGAGTGCGAGGCGGGCTGCCCCTCCTGCATCCAGTCCCCGAAGTGCGGCAACGGCAACGATCCGCTCCACAAACGCGGCGCCGTACGGCTCCTCACGGAACTGTTGCGGGAAGCCCCGGCAACGCCTGAGGAGGCCCCGCCCGCGCCCTGACCGCCGGTGAGTACGGGCCCAGGCGCACCATCGCCGTCACATCGGCGATGTCGCCCCGCACCGAGCACCGCGCGACGGCGGCGCCCTGTGCCTCCGCCACGCGGGCGGCCGCGGCGCAGGCGGTCTCCTCGCCCCACAGAGCACGGTCGGCCGCGGCGAGGGCCGCCATGTCGGCGGCGCCGCCCGCCCGGTGCCGGGCCACCACCGCCTGCCCCAGGGCCAGCACGGCCCCGAACACCACACACAGCACGCAGGCCGCGAATGCTGTCCACACGGTCGCCATCCCCCGGTCGCTCCTCATGACGCGGCCGCCCCCATGCCGTCCTCGGCGAGCGCGGCCGCCCCGGCGCGCAGGGTGAGGCCCATCCCGCCCGGCCCCGGAGCCGGGGCCCGCACGGTCACCCGCCACATCTCGCCCGCACGCTCCACCGAGACCATGGCGTCTTCGGGCGCGGCCGCCCTGGCGGCCGCCTCGGCCGCCGCCACCGGTTCCGACCGGGCCGCCACCCTGGCCCCGGCCCGCGCGGCGTCCACACACTGGATCTGTGCGGCGGCCGCCGCGAGCGCCCAGACCAGGGCCATGGTGAACACCACCAGGGCGGGCAGGGCCATCGCCGCCTCCACGGTCACGGAGCCCCGGTCAGAACGGCGCATCGAGAGCCTTCCCGATCACCGATTCCAGGGCCGCCGACACCGTCCCACTGGTCACGATCTTGTACAGCACGGCGGCGAAGGCCGCGGCGGCGATCGTCCCCATCGCGTACTCGGACGTAGTCCCGGCTTAGTTCTTGTGTCTCTTTAGGCAGACCCAAGATCAATTGAAGTTTGGATGTCTCTTGCACTCTTTCCCGTCTCATTCATACGTTGTGCAGCATGTATCTGATCTTCTACAGCCGAACAGGCTGGGAGAGCTGGGGAATTGGGCGGCAGCCGATGATCCCCGAAGGCATGCCGATCCTGATCGACGAAGATCTGGCCTTCGAGGACGACGGTGTACCCCGGCCCACGGTGGCGGCCAACCGATGGCTGCGCGAACTCCCTCTCAACGGGGCGCGATCGCATAGGACCTGGAAGAACTACGCGCAGGCTCTGCGGTGCTGGCTGGAGTTCCTGGCCAGGATCGGCGTGGATCCTTTCGGGGAGCGGCAGCCCTTGCGGGACGCTTTGAGTGCGTTCTCGGAGTACCGGTTCGCGGGACCGCTGGAGGCCCGCTGGGACGAGGGCACGTGGGACCAGAACATCAATACCGTGGCCCGCTTCTACGCGTGGGCTGACGATGAGGGCCTTTGCCCCGCTGTGCCGTTCACGTACCAGATGGTCCGGCGGTACACCGAGGCCGGCGTGCAGCTCGCGCGGCGGAACACGGCTACGGTGCGGCGCGCGAAGCCGCACGTGACGGTGAAGTATCTGGAGCGCGACTTCCTTGAGCTGTTCGTGCGGGCCCTGGCTGGCCTGCGCCCGGACGGGGAGCCGGACTCGTTCCGCGGCCGTCACCTGGGGCGCAACGCCGCGATGGGCTCCTTGGTGCCCTCAAGCGGTCTGCGGGCCCAGGAGTTCACGCACTTGCTGACGTACGAACTGCCTGCTCTTCCGGCCCGCAGCAGCGCGGTTCCGATCCGGTTCCCGCTGGCCGCGCAGATCACCAAGGGCAAGAAACCCCGGGAGACGTGGGTCAGCTATGACGCCTTGACCGATGTGCACCAGTACATCGAGCTGGACCGCGCAATGCTGACGGAGGGCCGCCAGTACCGGCCCGATCCGCGCCTGGGCGAGCCGCTGGTGATCACCGCGCCGGACTGGGAGGGCGGGAGGGTCAACGGCCGCCGGGTCTCCTGGCGCAAGCTGACCTTGAATGAACGGCTGCGGCTGGTGACGCCCGAGGGCACGCCCGCGATCATCGCGGTGCAGTCGGACGGCACGCCTTTCACCGACTGGGCAACGGTCTTCCGGCGGACCTCGGAGCGCATCCGGCGGGACTTCGAGCCGCGGTTCCCCACGGTTGGCCCCCACATCCTGCGCCACACGTTCGCGATGGCGACGCTGGAGAGGCTGGTCAAGGGCCACTACCAGCGGGCGGCTGCCCTGGTAGCGGACGCAGATGAGGACGCCGCGCTGTCTCTGTACCTGACGAAGGCGGACCCACTGATGGTGCTGCGAGATTTGCTCGGGCATTCCAGCGTGACCACCACGGAGATTTATATCCAGCGCCTGGACGTGCAGCGGATCTACCGCGAGCTCTACGACGAGGCGGGCAAGTACAGCGGCCAGGCCGCTGCGGAAGCCGACGCCGAGTTCGCTGACGAGGAGGATCCGGCATGGTGACCCGTGTCGAATACGACCCGCTGCGCATCGAGTTTACGTTCCCCAACGACCCCGCCTGGACGGGTGACTTGAGCGCCACGGCCAACGACAGGCTGGCGGAGGACCTCGCCCATGGCCTGGTCCAGATGGTGCACCCTCTGGGGCGCATCGCCGCACGTCAGAGTGCGGTCACGTACACGTCGACGATCCGCCGGATGATCGCGGAGCTGGCCGCGATGGGCTTTCACGGGGGCCTGGCGGATCTGCGAGCGAGCCACGTCCTGTCGTACTGGATGTCCGTCGGGGGCAGGCGCGTCTTCCACACCCGGCGCCTGTTGGCCGGCTGCGGGGACCGCGTGGATGCCGGCATTCGGGCCTACCTGGATGGGAAGGCCGTCAAAGGCCGCCCACGAGGCAAGCCTCTGAAGCCGTACACGGACGGCGAGTGGCGGCAGATCGAGGCCGGGCTCCGGGACTATCTGCAGCAGGCCATGGCTCGTCAGCGCGAGGTCCTTGACCTGGCCGTGCTCGGTCCTGACAGCTCCAATCTCGGCCGAAACCGGCAGAACTTCGCGTGGCTGCTCCGCGAGCACGGCCCGCTGAAGGTCGCTGACGCCACCAGGATGATGGGGCTGACCGTCGACTACTTCCGCGACGGCATCGGCGGCCAGTACCGGGACGTGCGGAGTGCGATGTACCCGCCAGTACAGGTGGCGACGGCCATGCGTCTTCTGTTCGGCGTCTACAGCGGCGTCGTCCCGGACGGTATCCGCGATCTGGGGCTGGACGATTTCACGTGGACCGGGGACCGCACGGTCCTGATGGACTACGTCAAGGGGCGCCGCGGCCCGGAATCGGTGAACCTTCCGGCTCGGGCCGTGCGGCTGCTGGAGCGCTGGCTGGAAGTGTCGGAGCCGGTGCGACAACTGGCTCCAAAGTCGATAGCCGGCGACTTGTTCGTCTTCCTGGACACCGAGTACCGCAACACGGACGGCGCGAAGTCCCAGCTGTCGACGCTGTCCACCCGGGCCGCCCCTAAGAGCGGGAACAAGGCCCGGCGCCGACTGGCGAAGGAGCTCGATCTGCGTACGGACGCAGGAGAGCCGCTGCTGTTGCACTCGGCGCGGATCCGCACGACGTACCACAACGTCCTGGCCCGTCGGGGCTGGACCGGCCGAACGAAGATCGACCCGAATCACACAGCCGCGGTGGAGGGCAGCCACTACGTCTCGACTACGACGCCAGCCCAGGCCGAGTCGGTGGAGGCCATCATCGAGGACGCCCAGGCCGACATCCTGAGGCGCAGCCGCCCGCCCATCGTGTTGAGCGACGAGGAGGCCGCCGAGTTCGTCACCGAGCAGCCCGAGCAGGCCGCCCGCCTGGGCCTGGACGCCGAGGCCATGGCCGAGCTGCTGGGCGGCGAGATGGACGTGTTCACCGCGGCGTGCGCCAACCAGCTCGCTGGGCTCCACGGCCCCAAGGGCAAGCCCTGTCCGGCCCGGCCCTGGGTGTGCCTTCTGTGCCCGCTGGCGGTCTTCACACCCCGGCATGCACCGAATCTGCTGCGGCTGAAGGCCTACTTCGCCCGTCAGTCACGGCAGCTCACCGTGCAGCAGTTCCTCGCGGTGTTCGGCCCCTACGCCGACCGCCTCGACCACGACATCCTCCCCCGCTTCGACGCCCGCCTGCTCGAGAAGGCGGCCGGCGAGGTGGACGACATCGACTCCGAGCTGCCGCTTCGGCCTGAGGAAGGAACCCAGTGACCCGCGCTACCGCCCTGGTGGTCGAGAGCCCCGCTGGTCCCATCCCCCGCCAGTGGGCCATGAAGTCCCCGTTCGCGGGACTGGACGTATGCCGCAAGGCCGGATGGGACATGTGGCCGGACGGCCCGCGTCCCGTGTTCGACGAGGACTTCTGGGACCTGTCAGGAGTGAAGTTCCCCAAGGGGGTGCGGAGCAACGTCAAGCGTCTGGACTTCACCGGCATCATTAACCCGGCCCTGCGGCTGACCGCCAAGGAGTACATCTTCGCGTTGGTCGTGCCTGATCACGAGCGTGTCCTGGCTCTCCCGGAGGCCCGGCGGGAGCCGTACAAGCCGGAGTCCGCATTCAACTTCTGTGTGCAGCTGGTGCGGTGGATGAACTTCGTGACCGAGCAGGGCATGGCCTCACTCGGCGAGGTGATGCAGGAGCACTGCGAGGTGTACCGGCAGATCCGATCGGTCCGGAGCCGCAAGCGCCGGCAGGGCAGCGGGCCGATCACGCCGGGCACCATGCTGACGATCCTGCGGCCGGTCGTGGACCTGGCCACCTACCGCGAGCTGTTCACGGTGGACGCCTACCGGCCCGGGTTCACGCCGTGGGAGGGGCACACGATCAGCGAGGTCGCGGGCTGGGAAACCTATGCCGTGTCGCAGACCCCGCCGGTGGCGGAGGAGGTGTTTCAGCCCTCGGTGGCCGCGGCTCTGTATTTGGTGGAGACGCTCGGGCCGCTGGTGGCCGAGGAGTTCGAGCGTCTGCTGGAGTTCCGCGCGAACAAGGGCGGTCAGAACCCCCGGGCCGTCACCGCGAAGCACCGGGCCGCCGTCACGGCCGCCGCCAACTGGCACGTCAGCGAGCAGGTGCAGCTGCTGGCGATCGATGCCCGGCAGGTCACACGGCGCGTCAAGCGGGGCTGGCGGCCCGACGATCCGCTGCTGCACGTCGATGTCGGCGAGTTCTTCGGACAGGCGACCCGCTCCAGATACGCGAGGGTCGCGGACCACCTGGTCGAGGATCTCCGTCCGTTCCTGGAGCCCGTGGTGGCCAGGGTGGGGGTCGCGGGCATGTTCGGCCGGGACGCCTCCCGGGTGCCCCGTGCCGACGACTCACAGCGGCTGGTGCCGTGGACGCTGCCGTTGACCGGGGATGAGCTACGGAGCCTCCAGTTCGTTCTGCTGGCGGCGTGCCGGGTCCTGGTCGCGTCCCTGAGCGGCATGCGGGCCGGGGAACTGGACGAGCTGACGGCCGACTCCCCGCAGCCGCCGGCCACCGTCTCCGGCGGCACCCAGCGCTTCAAGCTGGGCAGCAAGCTGATCAAGGGGCAGGAGTTCGGCGGCGTCGCCGAGGAATGGGTGGTACTGGAACCGGCCTGGCGGGCGGTGAAGCTCGCCGCCCGCCTGAACCAGGCTCGGGACGGCGATCGGGCCTTCGCCCGCTCGCCCATGGACGTCATGCACAAGAAACTGCGGGAGTGGGTCAACAGCCCCGCCGGCCAGCGCCTCGGCCTGGCCCCGATCCCGGCCGGGCCGGTGAACGGACGGATGCTGCGGCGGACCCTGGCCCTGTCGCTGGCCCACCGTCCCGGCGGGCTGCTGGCCGCGAAGATCCACCTCAAGCACGTCTCCGTGGTCACCACCGAGGGATATGCGAACCGGCCGGGCGGTTCCCAGGGCAACCTGCTGGCCGAGGTGGAACGGGAACAGGAGAAGCACCACCTGGAGCTCACGAGGGAGGCCTTCGAGGACTACCGCGCGGGCCGCATGCCAGCGGGCCCCGGGGCCCGCGAGCTGATCAAGGCGTTCGAGCACATCGACGCGGCGCTCAAGGAACACGAGCCGGGCACTGCGGCGGTGATGGAGGCCGAGCGGCGGCTGGAAAACCTGCTGCGGCAGCAGTCCAAGCACCTGCACCTGCAGACCGCGAACTACTGCTGGTTCCGCGACCCGCACAAGGCCCTGTGCCTGAAGCTGGCGGGCACCCCGGACGCGACGAAGCCGCTGGGCGGGATGTGCGACTCCGCACGCTGCCCGCAGGCTACCCACCACCCCTGTCACCTGCCTGTTTGGCAGAGTCAGGTCGGCACCGGCAAGGTCTTCCTGGCCAACCCGCGCTTCCCCAAGGGCGAGAAGAAACGGCTCGAGCCGGAAGTGGAGCGGGCCCAGCGGGTGGTGGACGAGATCATGACGGCGGCCGGTACACCGAGCGGAGGCCAGGGACATGCCACGGATCAGTGAAGCGGACCGGGCCCGCAACGAGGAAGCGATCCGCGCCGCGATGGACCGGCTACTGCGGGGCGAGCTCCCGCCCGGCGGCAAGTGCGATCTGAAGACCCTGGCCGCCGAAGCGGGGGTGACCCGGACCGGCTTCTACCCGAAGAAGAACCGCGACGGCACCACCCGACCCGGCCCTTACCAACATCTAGGCGAAGAGTTCGAGCGTCGTCTGAAGGCCCAGCGCGAGGCGGGTGAGGCCCCTGACCCCCGGGCCGCGCAGATCGAGCGGCTCAAGACCCAGGTCGCAGAGCTCAAGGAACGGGTCACGAAGCGCGACGAAGCGATTGCCCAGCTCACCGCATTCAAGACGCTTACGGTCTCCCGACTCGCAGCCCAGCACATGGAGATCGAACGCCTGCGGGAACAGATTGCTGCAGTAGACAACGTCCGTCGCATGCGCGCCACTGACAGCCAGACCTCCTAAGGGCCTGTCTGACAAAGGATCTTGGGTGGGTTCTCGGAGCCAGAGGATGAGTGAGGCGAGGTGGACTCCGGCCTTGTAGCGGGCGGCGAGTTTGTCGAAGCGGGTGGCGATCGCGCGGAATTGCTTGAGACGGCAGAAGCAGCGTTCGACGACGTTGCGGGCTTTGTAGAGCTCGCGGTCGAAGGCCGGCGGTCTGCCGCCGCCCCGGCCGCGCCGCAGACGGTTGGCCTTCTGGTCGGCCCGCTCGGGGATCACGGCCCGGATGCCCCGCCCGCGTAGGCCCTGGCGGATCGAGTGCGATGAGTACGCCTTGTCCGCCAGGACCGCGTCAGGTCTGCGGCGAGGACGCCCCGCACCGGGCCGGGGCACTCGCATCTCACCCATGACGGTGTTGAAGACGGTGGAGTCGTTGACGTTGCCCGGCGTGACGACGACGGCCAGGGGCAGGCCCCGGCCGTCGCAGGCAAGGTGAATCTTGGTGGTCAGCCCGCCGCGGGACCGGCCCAGCGCCTGGAGAGTCGCCGAGCGTGCCGGGTCTTCCAGTTCGTCCCCCGCCTCCGCCCCCTTTTCGCGGGCACCGGCGGCCTGCTGGTGGGCCCGGATGATCGTGGAGTCGACCGAAACGGTCCACTCCACGGCCCCGGCCGAGTCGTCGCGGGCCTGGACCTGCTCCAGCAGCCGGGCCCAGGTCCCGTCTGTCTCCCAGCGGGCGAACCGCTCATAGACTGTCTGCCACGGCCCAAAGCGTTCCGGCAGGTCACGCCACGGAGCGCCGGTCCGCAACCGCCACAACACCCCGTTGATCACCTGCCGGTGATCCCGCCACGGCCGACCTCGACCATCAGCACCAGGCAACAGAGGCGCTATCCGCTCCCATGCCACATCGGTCAGCTCACCACGACCCAACACAAGATCGATTATTAGACATGATCTTGGCGTTGTGGTGGTCGTTGTTCTGTCATGGGTGGGGGATCTCGGAGTCGGTGCTGGCGTGGAAGAGTGCATGCACTGTCGCCGAGCAGCTGGGCTTGCCCGGCCGGATCGCCTGCAGCGATTGCTCAATGCGTGTGCCGGGGGCGCAACGGTCTGGCGAGACGGCGTGGCCGCTTAGAGATGGCCGGGCACTTTTGGTAGCGGTTCGACGTCAATGGGTCACGGTGTTGCGCAATTCACCGATTCCTGTGATGGCGACGGCGATGCTACTGCCGTCGTGGAGTTGGCCGGTGCCTGTCGCCGCGGGGGTTCCGGTGGTGATCAGATCGCCCGGCATGAGTGTGGTGCGGGCACTGATGCGTTCGATGAGGGTGGCGACGTCGAATAGCAAGTCGGAAGTGTTGGCCTTCTGTCTCAGGCGGCCGTCGAGGGTCGCGGTCAGGGTGAGTCCGCGGGCGCCGGGGGGCAGCTCGTCGGGGGTGACGAGTTGCGGGCCTATGGCGACGATGGCTGGCCGGCCGATCGAGGTGATGGTGTTGACGATGGTGTATCCGGCGATGCTTCGTAGGGCTCGCGCCCTGGGGACACGGGAGGTGTAGTGCCCGATCACGACTCCGAGTTCGACGCCCCACTGGATGTCCGGGGCGGGAGTGAGCCGAAGGGTGTCCTGGGCACCGGCGAGAGCGGCGACGGGGGTGGTCAGCAGTCGGGGTGTCGGGGGTGGTGACGTGTTCAGTTCCTTGGCGCGCGTGGCGTAGTTCACCTCGACCTGTGTGAAGGTGGCGAGCCGTGTGGTGAGGGGGCCGGTGGCGGTCGGTGCGTGGGTGGGTGTGAGCAGTTCTCCGGAAGCGGCGGCTTGCTCCTGCCATGACTCGCAGGTGAGCAGGGAGCCGACGTCGGAGAAGGGCAGGAGAGTACGGCGGTTGGTGTCCAGTCGGACGGCGGCGGTGCGGGTGCTGGTGATGCGCAGGGTCGTCAGTCTCATCGGCGAGCTACCTCAATGCGCGGGCAGAAGGAGGCGAAAGGTGCATCCGGCTTCTGGCTGGATGTCGAGTTCCATGCGGCCCTGATGGGCTTCGGCGATCGCGGCGGCGATCGCGAGCCCGAGGCCGCTGCCGGGCTCGTCGGCCCCTGTGGGGGCCGCGCGGTAGAAGCGGTCGAAGACGTGTTGAGCGTCGTCGTGGGTAAGGCCGGGGCCGGTGTCGGTGACCTCGATCACCGCGGCGGCGGTGCCGGGGAGAAGAGCGGGGGTGGCGCTGGTGCGGCCGGGCCGGTCGACGCCTCCGGCGGCGGGGCTCGTACGGATGGTGCCGACGCGTACGTGGACGTGTGCGGAGGCGGGGGTGTGTGCGCAGGCGTTGTCCAGCAGGTTGGCCACGACCTGGGCGAGTTGGTGGGCGTCGCCGACGGCCTCGACGACGTCGAGTTCCTGGCCACTGGTGTCGGCGATACCCGTGCGCAGCGGTTCGAGGGTGATAGTGCGCTCAGGGTGGCGTACGGCGGTGCTGGTGATGCTGTCGGCGGCCAGGGAGAGCAGGTCCACGGGTTCGGCGTGGGGCCCGGGTGCGTAGCCGAGTTTGGCGAGCAGGAAGAGGTCGTCGACCAGGCGGCTCATGCGGTTGGCGTTGGCGGCGATCAGCGCGTGGGCCTCGGTGCGCTGTTCGGCGGGCATGCGGGGGTCGTCGTGGAGGAGTTCGGCGAAGCCCTGGATGGCGGTGAGCGGGGTGCGCAGTTCGTGTCCGGCATCTGCCATGAACCGGCGCATTTGCTGCTCCGAGGCAGCGGTGCGGAGCAGAGCCGTACGCAGCCGGTCGAGCATGGTGTTCAGTGCCTGACCCAGCCGGCCGACCTCGGTGGCGGAATCGGTGTCGGGCACCCGGAGCTCCAGGTCCCCGTCGGTGATCTTCTGGGCGGTGGACTCGACTCGGGAGAGGGGCCGCAGACCCAGGCGTACGGCGGCGTTGCCGAGCACGGCGACCCCAACGGCGACGATCACACCGAGGGACGCGCTGAACCAGAGCAGCTTGGTGGTAGCGCCGTCGACGGTGTCCAGGGGCAGGGAGACCACGGCGCGCATGCCGTCGGGGCCGGAGTCGGTGACGACGCGCCAGCTGCCTCCGCCGTCACGGGCCCCAACGGTGGCGAGTTCGTCGTTGCGCAGGCCCAGTTCGTCGGCACGGGCGGGAAGGCGAGGTCCCCGGTCGTCGGTGAGGCCCAGGGAGTCGTCCATCAGGCGGCCGTGGGAGTCGTAGAAGTAGACACGGTAGTCCGAGGGCAGGGCATCGTCGTCCTTGGGCGTGGGCAGCCGGCCGTCGGCGATGTCCTCGTAGAGGCGGGTCGGCGGCCTAAAGCCGGTGAGCCGGCCGTCGACCTGGTCGGTGAGCCAGGAGCGCAAGACGGTGAGTCCGGCGGTCTGGCACAGCAGCACCGCGCAGGTCGCCAGGACGGTGGCGATGAGCACGAGCCGGGTCCGCAGCGAGCGCGGGAGCCTGGCGAGGTTTCTCATGAGCGAGGTGTTTCGGTGGTACCGCTGGCCGTCAGGCGCAGGCAGTAGCCGACGCCCCGGACGGTGTGGATCAGGGCGGGAGGCGTAGCGTCGACCTTACGGCGCAGGTTCTTGATGTACGTGTCGACGATCCTCGTGTCGCCGGCGAAGTCGTACCGCCATACCTCCTGCAGGATTTCGCCCTTGTTGAGGACCCGTTCGGCCTGTGCCATCAGGCAGGCCAGCAGCCGGAACTCGGTCGGCGACAGCTGCAGCGGCTGGCCGGCGCGGTGCACGGTGTGGGCGTCCTCGTTCAGGACGAGGTCGGCGTAGCGCAGGGGAGGCCGGGTGCGGGCCGGAGCTGCCGGGGTGGCGGCGCGGCGCAGGATCGCGCGGATGCGCAGCAGCACCTCCTGGACGTGGAAGGGCTTGGTGACGTAGTCGTCGCCGCCGGAGCTGAGGCCGATGATGCGGTCCTCGACCTCGGTGCGTGCGGTGAGGAACAGGACCGGTGTGTACAGGCCCTGGGCGCGCAGCTGCCGGGTCAGGTCGAAGCCGTCGGCGTCGGGCAGCATCACGTCCATGACGATCAGGTCGGGTTGCCGGTCGCCTGCCCTGAACATGGCCTCCTGGCCGGTGACGGCCGCGACGACGGCGTACCCGGCGGCCCCCAGGGCGGTGGTGAGCAGGGTGCGGATACTGGGGTCGTCCTCGACCACGAGGATCGTGGACCGGGCCGAAGCGGGCCCGGAGGCGAGGCGGGACATGTGCGGCTCACAGAAGTAGAAGGCGATGCCGGGCGAGAGTAGCGGCACCAGCTGTGAAAAGAGGCCGGAGCCCGAGGCGGCGGGGGACCCCGCCCCGGGCTCCGGGGTCATCCGGTGACCTGCTTGTTCTTGGCCAGCGCCGCGCTGCGCTCGGTCACCGTGGTGCGCAGCTTCGCCACGGCGGCATCCAGCTCCTTGGAAGAGCCGGCCGCCTCGCGGGCCTGGTCCGCGATGGTGTTCAGGGCCTTGGACGCCGTCCCGGAGGCGAAGGTTTTGGCGTAGACCTTCTTGTACGCCGCCTTGTAGACCGCGTCGAAGGCGTCGGATGCCAGGAACCGGTCCTTCAGGGCGTTCCCGCCCATCGAACCGCCCCTGTCCTCGCCGCCCTTCCCGCCGTCAGGCATGCCTTCCGGCATTCCCTCGGGCATGCCTTCCGGCATCTCGGGCGCACCCTCTGGCATGCCGCCTTCAGGCCCGCCGGGCGGGCCGCCGCCGTTTTGCTGCCCTGCTCCGCCCGGGCCACGGCCGCCGCCCATGCTGACCTTGTCATCCGGGCCGGCAGCGGTGTCTCCGGAGAAGGTGAGGTTGTAGTCCCACCCAAGGACAGAGAATTTCTTGGTGTCCAGGTCGTAATAGAGCATGTAGTTCTTGCCGGGACCGGAGATGTCGTCGAAGTTCAGCAGAAGGTTCTGCGTGGCGACGTACGTAGCGAGCGATTCGACGTCGACGTACTGGTGCAGTTCCTCCTCGAACTCCTTGTCGGAAGCCTTGTCCGCCCACTTGATCAACTTCATGAGCGGCGTCAGGTCCTGGCTGCCGACCTTGTTGAGCTGGCGGAAGGACGTCTCGTAGTCAGAGGGGTCATCCCCGCGATAGGCGAAACTCCCGCCCGCCCGCGCCTTGTACAGCACCCCGTTGCCGTCGCCGATGGCCTCGGCGTACTCGGTGTCCGGGTTGTCGACCATCAGCCGAGTCACCGCGGGCCGGTTGTTGACCTGCACCGACGTGAAGCTGTACGCCTCTGCGGGCTGCCCCGAGGACTTCGTCAGCGACAGCGACAGCGCCTCGTTCAACGGCAGCTGCTCGTCGGCACCGGGGCGTAGCGAGATCTCCCGCTCACCCTGGTAGGCGCGTCCTTCGATGTACTCGTCGATCTTGATCAGCCAGGGGAGTTCCTCGGGCTTCTTCGCGGACAGGTCGTACTGCACCATCCCGCCGGGCCCCCCGCCTGGATTGCCCTGACCACCACCGGCTGCCCCGCCCGTGCCGCCCTGGCCTTCGGCGGCACCTCCGGCGCTGCCCTGACCTCCGATCGCAGCCCCATCCCTGCCCTTCTGTCCTCCCGCAGGAGCCCCGGCCGTACCGCCCTGGCCTGCGGTGGCGGCGGGCGGGCCGCCGGTCGCGCCGTCCTCGGTCTTCTGGCCGGATTGCTGCTGGGGGGTGCCGGGACCGCCGCCGGTGTTCTGGCCGCGGTCCCGGCCCCCGCCCGCGCCTTGATCGGCAGCGGGCGGGTTGCCCTGCGGGTCACCGGCGTTGCCGGGCATGTTCCGGCCGCCACCGGGCATGCCCTTGCCGTTGCCCCGCAGGGACATCAGGGTGGAGTTCCCCTTGAGACGGATCCCGACGTCCTCCAGATGGACGCCGTCGATCGTCAGGTCGGCCGAGAGGTAGTCCTTCGTGCCCTCGTCCTTGAACTCCTTCATCATCTTGTTGAAGTCGGTCTGCTCGTAGGTGAGCTGGATGGAGTGGGACACCGACGCGTCGTACAGGTCGACCGTGCCTTCGATGTTCTGGGTGATGGCATCTGCCTCCACCCGCGAGGAGGAGGTGACGTACGGCGACACACGGGCGTCGCCGAAGAAGTAGACCGCCACCGCGAGTCCCACGCACAGCGCCCCGGCCGGCTTCCAGTGGTGGCGCAGCCGCACCGGCAGCCGGTCCTTCAGCCGCCGCCTGCGCACCGGCACCACCACCGGGTCCCGCGTGTCGCCGCTCATCACAGGTCCGTGGTGTCGTAACCGGTCAGCACGGTCACGCGCTGCCCGGACGTGCGCTCCTGCAGCGCCGCCACCAGGTCACCGGGCTCGGTGCCCTTCTTCATCCGCACCGTGTAGAAGACCTCGGTCAGCGCGCCGCCGCGGATCGTCTCGGTGCTCACCAGCTCGTACTCGGTGGTGTACTTGATCAGCACGTCGCTGATCGCCGGGCCGTAGTCCTCGCCCGGCGGGACCTGGACCTTGACGACCTGCCGCTGCACGTTCAGGGCGAACCAGTTGAACTTGAACATGACCAGGATGACGACGCACACCACGATGGCGCCGGCCACGGCCAGCGTGTAGAAGCGGGCACCGCAGGCCATGCCGATCGCCATCGTCAGGAAGATGAAGCCGACGTCCCGGGTCTCCTTGACCGCGTTCCGGAACCGGACCACCGACAACGCGCCGACCAGGGAGAACGCCCGTGCCAGATTGGAGCCGACCACCAGCATGATCAGTGCGACGACCATGCCGACGATCACGAGGGTCTGCACGTAGGACTGGCTGTAGGACACGTTGCGGTGCGTGTACCGGTAGGTGTAGCCGATCACCGTGCTCAGAATGAACGACAGCGCCATCGCCACCACGACATCGGCGACGCTGAACGTCCCGCTGAGTTCCTGCAGATCGAAATTCACTGTGCTCCTGCTTTCAGCAGCGTGCGCGGCTGCTGTTCGACGGGGGAAGGCGGCGGACAGTCCGCCTCATGGATGTGGAAGACCGAGCGCGGCGCGAGGCCGAACGCCTCGATGGACTGCACGTACTTGGAGATCCGGACCAGGTTGAGGTTGCGCCGGGCGGCCAGATCGGTGATCCAGTGCGGGGTGCGTTCGTTCACCTTGATCTCCATCACCGACATGTGCGGCGGGATGGTGAACCGGTTCTCCGGGGTGGGCGTGCCGAAGTGGAAGTCCCGGTCCCGGCCGCGGACGCGCCGGTCGAAGGTGACCCGCAGACCGGTGTCGGCGTTCCGCCCCACCAGAGCCTCACGCTGGTAGCCAGTGATCGCGGTCGGCCGCAGGTTCAGCCGCACGATCAGGTCGAGCACTTCCTGAATGAAGGCACTTTCCTTCACCGAGTGGTCCACCATCTCGCGGCCGTCACACAAGCGCCGCGCCACCCCGTACGGCAGAGTGATCCGCCGTTTCTGCGTGACCCGGTTGACGCGCTGCTTGATCTCCACGCACACCGGCGACTTGTCGGTAACCCCGTCAAGGTCTCCGTAGTGGCGGATCCGCAGCTTGCGGCGGAACTTCAGCCCCTCGATCTTCTCCCAGTAGAACCGCAGCTGGGGAGTGTCGTAGTACAGGCTCCACACGCCGTAACCGCCCACCGGGCTGTTGAGATCGCGGTCCATCCGTTCACCCAGCTCGTCCCGGATCTCGGCGGCCTGCTCGACCGGCACCAGATACTTCAGCTCGAACCGGTTGAACGCGTGCAGTCTGCTCGCCACGTGCAGCGGCTGCCCGTCCTCTTCTTCTCCTGCGGCTTGTGACACCCTGCGCCTCCTCGTCGTGCGGTCCGGACCAGCCGGCCAGAAGAGACGCAATCAACCGCACGTGAGGAGGCCATGAGAATCGTGGGTGTATTGCAGGAGCACTCAAGGTGTCCAGAAAATGAACGAGTGTGTCACGGATGCTCGCGCATGCCGCTCGCCCCGTCTGACCCGACCCAACGCGAGCGGATCTAGGACCCGGGGCCGAATACTGCTCGGGTCTCGCAGCCGGTCCGTGACCGGCCACTCGCAGGGCCTGGTCCGAGACTGGATCACGGAGTGGGGCGTCCTTATGCCGAGTGAAGCCGACGGCCCGGAGAAGGAGACGCTCGGCTGACGTGGCCGCGAGGCCAGCTGAGCCGTAGGTCTCCGTTCGAAGGCGGTGGCAGTGGCAGCACCGGCAGGAGGTCGAGCATGCCGGTGGACGCGGGGAAGTGACGGCGTCGTGATGCGGTCCGCGTCCTGAAGGCCGAGCATCGGAGCCCGGCCCTGCCTCTACGCTCGCCCGTACGGGGAGGCATCTGCAGCCACTTCGACGAACTCGCCGCCCACTACTGGGCCGAAGCCCACCTCGCCCACTCATCCTCTGGCTCTGGGAACCTTTGACAGACAGGCCCTAGGGGCCGTGCAGTGAAGGCGACCGCACCCCGGGTATCCATGCGTACCGAACCCGTTCACCCAGGCAAGCCCATCACCCAGAAGGGGCTATGTCGACCACGTGGGCAGACACCCAGCCCACCGAGGTATCCAACTGGCAAGATGCTACGCACGGCCAACAACCGCCGCACGAAAGCTGCTAGGGGGCAACCATGGGCATCTCCGACAAGTCGAGTGACGGCTCGGCACGGTCATGTCCCGACTGCGGGAAGGACTTGTGGGCCGACTCGGGAGAGCTTTCCGGCCGGTACGAATGTCACAACGACAATTGCTATGGGTACCGGGTCTACTTCGATGAAGGCGGCGTGCTTGTTGACCCGCCGAACCGCGGCGGCGGTCGCACCTGTCAGTGGTGTCAGTCGGCGCTCGCGGGCGGAACGAGCTACCTCCCCTATGAAGACGGCAGTAACGCATACGCCTACATCGTCTGCCCGTCCTGCAAGCAGGAGAACACCCAGTACGGCTTCGGCGAGGATGACTGAGAGGTGACCGAACCGTCCGCGTCCTGGGTGATCATGAAACAGCCGGGCAGTACACCGCGAAAGTCACTGCTCTCCGCAGCAGCGGGAGATGGGCGGAATGCATGACAAGTGTTCCTATCTTGGGAACAGGGCTCATCAATTTCGAGTTCTTCAAAATCCGCACTGGAAGTACCGCTGGGGGCCGCGACCTATTCGAGAAGATGATCCAGGACCTCGTCGATGTCAAATTTCCAGGCAGCTCAACGCTAGAGGCTAACCCCGGAGACTGGGGAATCGACGCATATGTTGGCACCCTCCTTGAGGGGGAGGCGAGCGTTTGGCAGTCGAAGTACTTCATTGATGGCTTCGGCGACAGCCAGAAGGACCAAGTACGGGACGCCTACGATCAGGCGCTGAAGTGTGCGAAGCGCGAGGGGTACACGCTTACGAGCTGGACGCTCTGCATCCCTATTGACCTCGACGGGCCGACGGAAAAGTGGTGGCTTGGCTGGAAGAAGAGGAAAGAGAAGGCTGATGGCGTAACCATTTTGCTTTGGAACGCCATGAGGCTCCGCCGCCTTCTGCAGTCGGAAGACGCGCGTGAAGTTCGCGAATACTATTTCACAGCAACAGCAACCGTTCCACCTCTTACCACTCGCCCTACTGTACCGCTCGACGACTACGACAAGTACGACGGAACTCTCTTCGTTCACCAAATGCATGAAGCCGGCATGATCGAGTGCGATGACGCAAAGGAGGAGTTCTTTAATGCCGAGATCCTTAGCCACGAGGTCACCGATAAAGGCGTGCCGGAAGAGCTCCAGATCCTTTCAGACGTTCGAGCAACCCATGCGTCCATCTGGGCTCAGCGATTCAATTCGGCGCTGCAGGCGACTGACGAGCGCAGGCTCATCGGCCTTTATGTAGAAGTGATGGACGCGATCCGCAGCTATCACCCAAACATTCCAGCAGAAATCAGATGCGGGATGGTGCATGCCTTCGGCATAATGCATCAACGCGTGAATGATGGCCGAGCCGGCTGGGTACGTGACTACAAGGCCGTGGCCGCTGCACATGCAAGATCGACAAAAGACCCGCAGGTAGTTGTGGCCCCTCCCCCCACACCTCCCACTGCGGTAGCAGAGCTAACTGAAGACCTAGCGAGCCCAGCAGCGGAAGACGGAGGCGTCTGAGATGGCAGCAGAACACGCTTCTTCCCTGGCTGTGAAAACGCAGCGTGGAGCTTACTTCCGACCGGAAGACGAGACGGAGTTCAGGCTGGCTCAGCTCATCATACTTCTGGAGATCACGAGCTCCAGCCGAATGACTTCCAGCATCGATCGAATCGGAGCGCTCGACTTCTTTTCAGCTAACCCGTTTCTAGTGATCGAGGAATCGGAAGCAGAGTTCCGCCACCTGGTGCTAGCAGGATTTTCTGTTAAACCCCTAACATATGCCTCGCCTGGCCATCGCTTTATCACTAGGCGAAGTCGGCTTCAGAACGATTTGGCCATGCTGGTGGCTTATGGACTCGCCAAACCCGGAGCTACAAACGGTCATCGCGTTTACACCATCACGGACACTGGCAGGGAAATCTCTGAGCAGCTAACGAGTGTATACGCGGACGCCTACCGAGAAAGCGCAAAGGTAGTGTCGAAGCGGATCGAGAAGGTTCCTGACACTAAATTGCAAGAAAAGTGTCGGGACTGGCTTAAAGCGGATCCAGCCATGATGGACCTCTACGATCTCTAGCGAGGATACTAATGCCGCCTACGTCTCACGGGCCAGCGCTCCGGCTTCTCGGCCTTCGTCTCCTTGGGTACCGAAAAAACTACACTGTCAACTTCACCGGCCAATCAGGTCAGCATCGCTCGCTTAGCGTAATCGCTGGGGAGATCAGCACGGGCAAGACTACGATCCTGGAGTTCATCGACTTCTGCCTGGGCAACTCAGCGCACCCGCAGCACCCCGAGATCGTAGAAAGCGTCAAGGCCGCCCAGCTTTCTATTGAGGTAGAAGTCCCGGTCCAGAGTGTAGCTGCACCAGAAATCGAAAGCACGGGACCGGATGCAGCTAGGCTCGGGTACTCGCGCCAGCGATACGTGATTCAACGCGGCGTTGAGGGATCGACGCGCGATGTTCTCATCTTCACCGGAGACTTCAATTCAATCGAATCTGTCGCACCGCGCTTGGTATCCGCAGATTCATCAAACGAAGACAGCCTGTCGAAATTCCTCCTGCAGCTTTGCGGACTCGATGGAATTCGACTTAAGGTTGCGCCGACTAAGCCTGACTCTGCTACTCATGCGCTTAGTTTTCGGGACCTCGCTCCACTGTGGTTTCTGAGTAACACTCGGTTGGACAACAAGAACCTCGCGTTCGAGCATCAGCCAATGAAGGCTCTCAAACTGAAGCAGGTTGTTGACCTGCTGTTTGATGTATTCGATGAGCACGGGGCGATTCTCTCCGGTCAGATCTCTGAGCTTCAGACTGAGCTCTCGTCTGAGCGGAGTGGCCTGAACGCGGTATGGAGATTCATTCGCGAGCAGGGTGTCCCTGACAACCCTATCGAACTGGAAGCACTGCAGTCCGATGCGAACAGAACCTATCTGCAGGCAACTCTAGCTCTTGATCGAGTTAACGATACTGCGCGCGAGCGCACAGCATTTGCAGAAGACGCCAGACGTCAATACCTGGACAAGGTGCAGGAGGCGCGCGAGAGTGAAAATTGGGCGCGTGAGCGCGAGACTCTGCTGAGGAGGCTTGCTCCACTCCGCGCCCAGTACTCGGATGATCTAAAGAAGCTGACCATGCTCAAGGAAGCAAAGCGGCTATTCGATCCTCTGAGCGTTTCCGTATGTCCTGCATGCGCTTCTCAGATTCCAAGCGCCGCCGTAGTAGACGGACAATGCTCGCTTTGCCGAACAGAGATTCCTCACCTGGAGCACTCTGCATTGCACGACAGGCCGACCTCAGCGCCGGCCATCGATGGCGACGCGCAGGAAGCGAAGGCTGATCACGGCCTCGATCCGTCCATCGAGCCCAGCGTAGATGTAGCAAAGGAGCTGAATAGCACAAAGCGGCGCCTTAAAGAACTCAACAACTACATCGCGTCCGTCGAGGCTGAGGCAATCGAGGCCCGGAAGGCCGTTGCCCAGCTGGATGCTGAAAGCACGGCGCTGCAACAGCGTTTGGATCAGTTGACTCGCGATGCGATCACGCCGCTGCTGGCTGAGCGTGATGCCGCTGCAGCTGCTGTATCCGAGGCTGAGAAGGTCCGGAATCAGATCTTCCAGCATCGGCGAATGCTTGAATCAGTTGGAGAGAAAGACCGCTCGGTGCAGGAACTCGCTGCGAGGCTCAGCGAACTGCGCCGGCGCCTGGCAGACTCCGAAGCTAACCAGCGGGGCCGTTCCACTGTTCTCCTGAACCTCTCAACACGGTTCTCTGAAATCCTGAAAAGCTTTGGTTACCCGAAGCTCTCAGATGCCTATTTGGACAAGAATCTCCTACCGCACGTTCGCGGTATTCGTTACGATCAAGTCGGCTCTTCGGGGGCAACGACTTTGATCTCCCTCGCCTGGGAACTAGCTATTTTCGAACTGTCCTACGAGGAGGGTCGCCGTCACCCCGGATTCCTCATGGTAGACAGCCCCCAAAAAAACCTCGCTCCAGAGGTTCAAACTGACTCAGGGGCAGCAGATCAGGGCGACGATGAGGGGTTCATTGGGGAGGCAATCGTCCGGCGGATTTACCGTCATTTGAACCTCTGGCTCAGCGGCCCTGGAGCGGGAGCTCAAGTCATCTTGGTGGACAACGTGCCGCCGCCTTCCGTCGAAGGGGACGTCGTCGCGCGTTATGGCGGCGCTGGAGGCCCGGCGCCTTATGGTCTTGTCGACGATGCCCCAGGGCAGTAGGTCGAGCGCTGCGCGTCTACCACCGCAGCCGCTCCGTCAGGGAAAGCACGTTCCTGACGGAGCAACTGCCTGGACGCCCTGCCTGGAGTGTGATGTGTAACACTTTCGCGGGTGGCGCTCGGGACCGTAAAGCGACACGTTGAAGCGTGCGTGGTGCACCTTGATGGTTGCCCTGAAGCACGCCAGAGAGACACGACATGTGTGGGACACGTCATGTGCCGCAACACGGTCAGTGGTCATCCCCCTGTCGGAACGGGCCGCCATTCGAGTCCGCCACCACGTTCGCGGGGACACCATGGCCGCCCCGCTCTTCCTGTTCCTCATGCCAACCCCCATAGGTGTGCGTGTGCGTGTGCGTTCGTGTTCGTGTTCGTGTTCGTCACGGTCGTCTCCGGCTTTCAGCGCCCCAGCAGCCCGGTCGCGAGACCGACCACGACCGGGGCCACCCCCACCGCCAGGAAGGCGGGCAGGAAGCACAGGCCCACGGGTGCGGTGATCAACACCTGTGCTCGCTGCGCCCGGGCGGCCGCATGACGGGCTCGCTCCGCCCGCAGCCCCGCCGCCTGCCGCGCGATCGCGTCCGCGGCGGGCGCCCCGGAGGAACCGGCCCGCTCCAGGCAACGGGCCAGCCCCTCGGCGCCCGGTATCGCGCCGAACCGACGCCATACCTCGGCCGGTTCACCGCCCAGGCGCAGCTCGGCCGCCGTCCGTATCAGCCGCTCGCCCACCGGCCCGCCCAGCGACCGTCCGACCGCCTCCGCCGCCTCACCCGGCCCGGCGCCGGCGGAGGCGCAGGCCGCCAGCAAGTCGGCGGCGAGCGGCAACTGGCGTGCCGCCTCCCCGTCGTCGCCCGCCATCGCCGCGCGGCGCGCGGACCGCCTGCGTACGGCATAGGCCGTCCCGATTCCCACCAGGCAGCCGACCGCCCCGCCGAACAGTGCCCAGCCGGCGACGGCGGCCGCGAAGGGCGCGGCCCACGTCCGCGACCAGGCCGGCAACCCGGCCCTCCGCGGTTGCCCGGGCACGAATCCGGCCTCCAGAAGGGCCGAGATCCGCTTCCGCGTCCGTCGCTCGCGCCGCCGGTCGGCCATCGCCCGGGCGGCCCACACCACCCAAGCGATCGCACCGACCACCACGGCCACCGACCCCGGCCCACGGACGAACTCCCCCATGACCCCGGCGTCCCCCATCGGCCCCGTCACATCCGCTCCCCTCCTCGTACGATCCGCACGGCCCAGCCGAGGCCGGCCGTCTCCAGGGCCACGCCGACCACCAGACAGCCCAGGCCCACCGGTGTGTGCAGCAGCACGTGCAGCGGACGCGCGCCGAGCGCCGTGCCGAGCGCGAGACCCACCACCGGGAGCACCGCCAGGACGGCCACGGTCGCCCAGGCACCCGCCAGCTGGGCCATCATCCGCTCGCGCTGGTCCCGGTGCTCACGCAACGCGGCCTCCAGCCGGTCGAGCCCCGCGGCCAGACCCGCCCCACCGTCCACCGCCACCTGCCAGCAGGCCGCCATCCCCGCCAGGCCGTCCGCCCCGTCCTGCCGGGCAGCCCTCCGCAGCGCCTCCGGCACGTCCCCGCCGAACCGGGCCGCCGCGAGCACCACGGCCTCCTCCCGCGGTCCCAGCGCCCCGCCCGCCCCCGCCTCGCCCAGGGCGGAGAGAAGCGCCTGCGCGGGCTGCCGCCCGGCTCTCAGCTCGGCGGCGACCGCCCCGCACAGGGCCACCACCCCGCCGGCCCGCTCCTCCCGCCGCCCCCGGAGCGCCGCCGCCCGCAGCCTCCGCCCCACCAGCGGCACCGCGACAGCCCCCGCCGCCAGCGGCAGCGGCGACTCCCCGAGGAGTGCGAGCACCACCGCCACCGGCAGACACAGCCACTCACGCCGGCCGCGCACCACGTCCCACCAGCGCGCGGCGACCGTCCGCCACGGCAGCGGCTCACGGTCCGGCTCCCCCGGCGCCGCCACACCCGCGAGCACCACCCGTGCCCTGCGCAGGCCCCGCTCGTGTTCGGCCAGCCGCCACATCGCGGCCCCTGCGCACAGGACGGCCGCGCCCTGCGCCAGAACCCACGGCTCCCTCACCACGCTTCACCCCCGATCAGCGACCGCAGCCGCTCCCAGCCCCGCTCCCGCTCG
This sequence comes from Streptomyces sp. NPDC006551, assembly GCF_040611675.1. Classification (NCBI taxonomy): domain Bacteria; kingdom Bacillati; phylum Actinomycetota; class Actinomycetes; order Kitasatosporales; family Streptomycetaceae; genus Streptomyces; species Streptomyces sp. NPDC006551. The sequence goes on along the minus strand of NZ_JBEXOT010000005.1, from coordinate 96,063 downwards.
AACCCGCCCGCTCCCCACCGCAGCGCGGGCACCGTCACCACCAACCCGTCCCGGTCCCGTTCGAGGACATGCACCTCGGCGATCCGCCGCCGCCCCGCCCGGTCCCGTACGAGATGGAGCACCACCGAGAGCCCGGCACCCAACTGGCTGTGCAGCGCGGCCCGGTCGAGGCCGGCCGCTGTCCCGAGCGCTTCGAGCCGGGCCGGGACGTCCGCCGCCGTGTTGGCGTGGACGGTCCCGCACCCGCCTTCGTGGCCCGTGTTCAGAGCGGCCAGCAGATCGATCGCCTCCCCTCCCCGTACCTCACCGACCACCAGCCGGTCGGGCCGCATCCGCAGCGCCTGCCGGACCAGGTCCCGCAGGGTCACCAGGCCGGCGCCCTCCTGGTTGGCCGGCCGGGCCTCCAGCCGCACCACATGCGGATGGTCGGGCCGCAGTTCGGCCGAGTCCTCGGCGAGCACGATGCGCTCCCGGTCGCCCACCAGGCCGAGCAGGGTGGAAAGCAGAGTGGTCTTGCCCGAGCCCGTGCCGCCGCTGATCAGGTACGAGACCCTGGCGTCGATCAGCGCCCGCAGCACGCGCTCACCGCCAGGCGGGACGGTGCCCGCCACGGTCAACTCCCCCACGGAGAAAGCCCTCGGCCGCACCACCCGGAGCGACAGGCAGGTGGAGCCGACCGCGACCGGCGGCAGCACGGCGTGCATCCGCGTGCCGTCCGGCAGCCGGGCGTCCACCCACGGCCGGGCGTCGTCCAGGCGCCGTCCGGCCACCGCCGCGAGGCGCTGCGCCAGCCGTCGTACCGCCGCCGCGTCCGGAAACGCGACGCCGGTGCGTTCGAGGCCGGCGCCCCGATCGACCCAGACCCGGTCGGGAGCCGACACCAGCACGTCGGTGACCGCCGGGTCGGCGAGCAGCGGTTCCAGAGGCCCCGTGCCGACCAGCTCGCAGCGCAACGCCTCGGCCGCGCCCAGGACTTCGGTGTCGCCGAGCAGCCGCCCCTGGGCCCGCAGCGCCGCCGCCACCCGAGCCGGTGTCGGTTCGGCCCCGCTCTCCGCGAGTCGCTGCCGCACGGCCTCCAGCAGACCGGCGCCGCCCGTGGCCCGCTCCGCGCCGCTCATGACGCGCTCTCCGCGGCCAGCGCCCGCTCCCAGAACTCGCCGCAGAACCGGCCCAGCGGCCCTCGCGCCTCGGCACCCGGCGGCGAGCCCGCGTCCAGGGCCGCCGGGAGGGCCGCGTCGTGCGGGAGCTCTCCGGCGAGCGGCAGCCGCAGCGCGTCCGCGACCCAGCGCTCGTCGAGCCCCGCCGCGTACGGCCCACGCACGACCACGCGCAGATCCCGAAGCACCATGCCCACGAGGGACGCGACCCGGTGGGCCGCCGCGACGGCCCGCAGCTCACCCGGTACGACGAGAAGGCCGAGGTCGAGCTGGGCCAGGGCCTCCGTGACCGCCTCGTCGACCCGGCGGGGAAGATCCACCACGACCACGCCGCCCCTTCTGCGTGCCGCGGCGAGCACCGAGCGCATCGCCTCGGGCGGCACGAGGACCGAGTCGCCGCGGTCCCAGCTGAGCACGCGCAGCCCGCGCACCGACGGCAGTGACTCCTCCAGGGCGCCACCGGCCACCCGCCCTTGTGAGGCGGCGAAGTCGGGCCAGCGTCGGCCCTCCGTCCGCTCGCCGCCGAGCAGGACGTCGAGTCCCCCGCCGAGCGGGTCTCCGTCGACGAGCAGGGTGCGCCGACCGGTCCTGGCGGCCGCCAGGGCGAGGGCGCAGGCCAGCGTCGACGCGCCCGCCCCGCCGCGGCCGCCGATGACGCCGACGGTCAGCGCCTGCCGTCCGACGCCCTCGACTCCGTCGGCGATCCGGTCGACCAGCCAGCTCTCCGCGTCGGGCAGTCGCAGCACGCACTCCGCGCCGATCTCGACGGCCCGCCGCCATACCTCGGGGTCGTCCTGGTCGTGGCCGACAAGGATCACGCCCGGGCGGCGCGCGGCCCCACGGCAGCGGGCCGCCGCGTCGTCGCCGACCAGGACGAGCGGAGCCTCGGCCCAGCCTGCGCGCCGCTCCGGCACCGTGTGGTGCACCTCGGGCTCGGCTCCCGCCGCGGCACACAGCCGGAGCAGGTCGTCGAGGAGCGCGAGGTCCTCGGTCACGATCAGCGGCCCCGCCCGGCGCCCTTCCTCCGTGGTCCCTCCACCGGTCGTACGAGAGGAGGCCGAGGGGGTCGAGGAGTTCGAGAAGGCCGAAGAGGCCGAGGAAGCCGAAGAGCTCGAAGGGGCAGAGGGGCCTCCGGGCTCCGAGGCACTTGAAGACCCCACGGACCGCCAATGCCTCGAAGGCCGCCAAGACCTGGAAGACCGCGTGGACCCGAAAGTCCCGTTCGTCATGGATCCCGCCACAGCACACGCCCCCTGTCGGTGTGATCCCGTCCGCGCCGGTGGCGGGGACGGGATCGCTGATTCCCGCTGTCCGCGAACTTCGCGGCAGGAATCACCGTGGCGCCGTACGAGAAATCGTGGGGATCTTCCTCAAAAACTGTGGATAACTCAGGCGTTGTGAATATCCCCGTGCCCCATACCGGTGCTTCCCGGAGAGCATCGCGGCAGTTACAGTGAGTGACCAATCGAGGCGGTGCGGCTTCACGGCCGCCCGGCCGACACGAGCGACCGCGAGGGAGAGGGAATGGACGTCCGAGGGACGAAAACGCGTCCGGACATGCGACGACCCCCGCCGGGGGGGAGAGCGGGGGTCGTCTCTCCGGCCGACTCGGGGGGGGAGGAGCCGGACCGGGTTAGCACGGTCGCGAACGATCCGTGACTTCCATGGTGTACCCGAGAGCCTTCTCAGGCAAACCCACACGCCCGAGCGTACGCCGAATGGCTGGCACATATGCTCAGGCTCGTGGAAAACCACTCCTTGCCGCGCACAGCCGCCTTCTTTGACCTGGACAAGACGGTCATTGCGAAGTCCTCGACGCTGACCTTCAGCAAGTCCTTCTACCAAGGCGGACTGATCAACCGCCGCGCCGTCCTGCGGACGGCCTACATCCAGTTCGTCTACCTCGTGGGTGGCGCCGACCATGACCAGATGGAGCGGATGCGCGAATATCTTTCCGCGCTCTGCAAAGGCTGGAACGTCTCACAGGTCAAGGAGCTCGTCGCCGAGACCCTGCACGACCTGATCGACCCCCTCATCTACGACGAGGCGGCCTCCCTCATCGAGGAGCACCACGCCGCGGGGCGTGACGTCGTGATCGTCTCGACCTCCGGAGCCGAGGTCGTCGAGCCGATCGGCGAGATGCTGGGCGCGGACCGGGTCGTCGCGACCCGCATGGTCGTCGGCGACGACGGCTGCTTCACCGGCGAGGTGGAGTACTACGCCTACGGCCCCACCAAGGCGGAGGCGATCCGGGAGCTCGCGGAGTCCGAGGGGTACGACCTCTCACGCTGTTACGCCTACAGCGATTCGGCGACCGACGTACCGATGCTCGACGTGGTCGGCCACCCCTACGCCGTCAATCCCGACCGGACGCTGCGCCGCGAGGCCGTCGCCCGGGACTGGCCGATCCTGATCTTCGAGAAGCCGGTCCGGCTCAAGCAGCGACTGCCCGGGTTCAGGATGCCACCGAGGCCCGCGCTCGTCGCCGCCGCGGCGGTGGGCGCGGCCGCCGCGACCGCCGGTCTCGTCTGGTACGCCAACCGCCGGCGGCACGCCGCTCTTGCCGATCGCTTTGCCCGAATTTGAGCTGAAAGCAAAGAAGTGGAGCCAGCACTTTCCCTTCCACTCCGACAGGAGTAGAAAGGAATCAGGCCCGCGAGACCTAGGACATCCGAGAGGATCACCTGTTGAGCAAGAAGGCCCCACGGACCGAGCACTGAAGCCGAGCACCCACGCGACGTCGACCCGTCGATTACGGGCCAGCCGCACCAGGCGAAGGGCGAAGATCCCCGCCTGATGGGCACATATCGAGGACGCTTGGTAACTCGGCAGACGTGCCAGCGGCGGTACCAGTACTGGTACCGCCGCAACCCTTTTCCGGAGAACTCCCGCCTCAGGCGGCGCCCCGCTGGAGCGCCTCGCACACCGCCGTCGACTCCCGCACCCCCAGCTCGACCGCCCTCCCGCAGTGGGCGATCCACGCCGCCATGCCCTCCGGCGTCCCGGACAGATACCCCTCGAACGCCGCGACATAGGCGGCGCGGCCCTGCTCCGCGTGTCCGACCTCGGCCGGGCAGATCGACTTGGGGTCCAGACCGCTGCCGATCAGCACGATCCGCTCGGCGGCTCGCGCGATCAGTCCGTTGTACGAGGTGAAGGGGCGCAGCGCGAGCAGTTCGCCGTGCACCACGGCCGCCGTCACCAGCGCCGGGGCCGTACCGCCCGCGATGATCAGCTCCGAGAGCCCGTCGAGCCGGCCCGCGACCTCCGCCGGGTCCGGCAGCGGCGCCTCGATCAGCGGCTCGTCGACGGTCTCACCGGCCTGCCGCGGCCTGCCGACGGAGTCGACCTCGCCCCCCGAGCGGCCGGATTCACCCGCGGCCACCAGGTGGAGCCGGGCGAGCACCCTGAGCGGGGACTGGCGCCAGATCGAGAGCAGCTGGCCGGCCTCGGCGCTCAGTCGCAGGGCCGCGCCCACCGTGCGCGCCTCGGCGTCCCCGCTGAAGTCGGTGCGCCGGCGGACCTCCTCGAGGGCCCAGTCGGCTCCGGACAGCGCGGCCGAGCCGCGCGCCCCGCGCAGCGCCGCCTCGGAGGTGATCTCGTTGCTGCGGCGCCGCATCACTCGGTGGCCGTAGACGCGGTCCACGGCCTTGCGTACGGAGTCCACCGAGTCGGCGACGCCCGGCAGGGAGCCGAGGGCGGCCAGGGGGTCAGAGGCGTGCGTACTCATAGGTAGCGAGGCTACGCGCCCGGGACCGCCGCCCCACGTTGGAGTGGTCTTCTTCACGCCCCTTGACCACTACGTGCGATCATGGCACTACGCTAGGTGAACATGAAGATCGCTTTCGTAGGGAAGGGCGGCAGCGGCAAGACCACGCTGTCCTCGCTCTTCATCCGCCATCTCGCCGCAAATGAAGCCCATGTCGTCGCGGTGGACGCCGACATCAACCAGCATCTGGGGGCCGCGCTGGGTCTCGACGAGACGGAGGCGGCGGCGCTGCCGGCGCTGGGCGCGCACCTGCCGCTGATCAAGGAGTATCTGCGCGGCTCCAACCCCCGGATCGCCTCCGCCGACACGATGATCAAGACCACGCCCCCCGGGGAGGGCTCGCGGCTGCTGCGGGTCCGCGAGGACAACCCGGTGTACGAGGCGTGCGCCCGGACCGTACGCCTGGACGACGGCGACATCCGGCTGATGACGACGGGCCCGTTCACCGAGTCGGACCTCGGGGTGGCCTGCTACCACTCGAAGGTCGGCGCGGTGGAGCTGTGCCTGAACCATCTGGTCGACGGGCAGGACGAGTACGTCGTCGTCGACATGACGGCGGGCTCCGACTCGTTCGCCTCGGGGATGTTCACCCGCTTCGACATGACCTTCCTGGTCGCCGAGCCGACCCGCAAGGGCGTCTCCGTCTACCGCCAGTACAAGGAGTACGCGCGGGACTTCGGGGTCGCGCTCAAGGTCGTCGGCAACAAGGTGCAGGGCCAGGACGACCTGGACTTCCTGCGCGCCGAGGTGGGGGACGACCTGCTGGTGACGGTCGGCCACTCGGACTGGGTCCGCGCGATGGAGAAGGGCCGCCCGCCCCGCTTCGAACTCCTGGAGGCGGACAACCGGATGGCCCTGCAGGCCCTCCAGGACGCGGCGGACGATTCGTACGCCCACCGCGACTGGGAGCGTTACACGCGGCAGATGGTCCACTTCCACCTGAAGAACGCGGAGAGCTGGGGCAACGCGAAGACCGGAGCCGACCTGGCCGCGCAGGTCGACCCGGAGTTCGTGTTGAGCGAAGGACTCGGCGCCGCTCAGCCCGCCTAGATCGTGTCCGGCGGAGCAGGGCCCGGGCGGGCCGGACCCGCGTCAGTTCTGCTTGGCGGCCGGCCGCGCCGGTGACGAGGGGGCCGCCGGGCGCGACGGCTGGGGGGCCAGGAAGGTCGTCCAGCCGCCCTGCGGCGCCTCGCCGACCTTCAGGGTCCGCAGTTTGGCGAGGACCGCCGGGTCCTGGGCGTCCAGCCAGTCCGCGAGCTGCCGGAAGGACACGCACTTCACGTCCTTCTGGACGCAGACCGTGGCGATCGTCTGCTCGATGGCTCGCATGTACGTGCCGCCGTTCCACGACTCGAAGTGGTTGCCGATGATCAGCGGCGCCCGGTTGCCGTGGTACGAGCGGTTGAACGCCTGCACCAGGCCGTCGCGCATCTGGTTGCCCCAGTACTCGTGCTTGGACGGGTCGCCCTGGGTCGTACCGGACTGGTTCACCAGGAAGTTGTAGTCCATCGACAGCGTCTGGAAGGCGCGGCCGGGGACCGGGACCAGCTGCATCGACAGGTCCCACAGACCGTGGTCCTTCTTGGGCCAGATCTGGTCGTTGACGCCGCTGGTGTCGTAGCGGAAGCCCAGGTCGCTCGCCGCGCGGACGAAGTTGTCGCGGCCCTCCAGGCACGGCGTCCGGGCGCCGACCAGCTCCTTGTCGTAGTCGAACGGCAGGGGCTGCTCGGCGGTCAGGCCGGAGTTCGTCTTCCAGTTCTTCACGAAGGACTTGGCCTGCCGGATCTCGCTCTTCCAGTCCTCGACGGACCAGTTGCCGACACCGCCCTCCTTGCCGCAGAAGTGGCCGTTGAAGTGCGTGCCGACCTCGTTGCCCTCCAGCCAGGCTCCGCGCAGTTCGCGGACGGTGTCACGGATGCCCTGGGTGTCGTTGAAGCCGATGTCCGAGCGTCCGGCGGCGTGCTGCGGCGGTTCGTACAGCTTGCGCTTCTCCTCGGGCAGCAGATACACCCCGCTGAGGAAGTACGTCATGGTCGCGTCGTACTTCTTGCCCACCTTGCGGAAGTGGGAGAAGAGCCGCTGGCTGTCCTCGCCGGCGCCGTCCCAGGAGAACACGACGAACTGCGGCGGCCGCTGACCCGGCTTCAGCCGCTGCCAGGTGGGCTGGTGGGGCTGGGCGCCGGTGAAGGCGGTCGACCCGTCGCCGATCAGGCGCACCGCGTTCTGCGGCGCCGCCCTGGGGCCCTTCTTGGCGCCTGGAGCGCCCCCGGGGGCGTCCTCGGAACCCGAGCATCCGGCGAGGCCGGCGATCAGGGCGACGGCGAGGGCGCCGACGGCGAGCACCCTCCCGCGGACGGTGCCCCCTGCCCTGACAGGGCTCTCGGCAGTCCCTCTCCCGGCGGTCGTTCTCCCGACGGCGTTCATCCGCCCACCTCTCCTCGGTCCGTACGAGCGTCCTCTGCGAGCGGCGCCAACGTCGCACCACGGCCACCGGGAAGATGAAACGACAAGCGGCACTCCGCCGACTTATCACCGGAACCGGTGAATCATTGCCCTGTTTGCCCCGAAAATAATGCCGCAGTCTTTACTCTGCATTACGATCCATTTACCGAGCGTTGATACTCGCCCCGACGATCCACGCCCCACATCCCGCCGCTGCACGCCGTGACCCACGGCCGCGACCCCCAAGTTCGAGCCGCGACCGCGCCGCCCCGGAGGAGACGGGAACATGACTCTCTGCACACCCGACCGCACGCCCGACCGCACCGCACCCAGCCCTCGCTTCCAGCGACCCCACAGCCCGCCGGGCGGCGGCCGCCGCTTCCGTATCGCGGGCGCCGACCTGTCGGCGTCCATCTCCGTCTTCCTGATCGCGCTGCCCCTCTCCCTGGGCATCGCGCTCGCCACCGGAGCACCCCTCCAGGCCGGCCTGGTGGCCGCCGCCGTCGGCGGCATCGTCGTCGGCCGCCTCGGGGGCGCGCCGCTCCAGGTCAGCGGGCCCGCCGCCGGACTCACGGTGGTCACCGCCGAGCTCATCCAGATCTACGGCTGGCGCACCACCTGCGCCATCACCGTCCTCGCCGGCCTCACCCAACTGGGGCTCGCCGCCTTGAGGGTGGCCCGCTCCGCCCTCGCCGTGTCGCCTGCCATCGTCCACGGCATGCTCGCCGGCATCGGCGTCACCATCGCTCTCGCCCAGCTCCACATCGTGCTCGGCGGCAGCCCCCAGAGCTCCGTCGTGGACAACGTCCTCGGACTGCCCGACCAGTTGGCCGACCTCCATCCCGTGGGGCTCTCGCTCAGCCTCCTCACCATCGCCGTCCTCCTGCTGTGGCCCAAGCTGCCCGGCCGGGCGGGGCGGCTCCTGCGGAAGCTCCCGGCCGCGCTCGCCGCGGTGGCCCTGGCGACGGCCGTCGCAGCGTTCGCGGGACTCTCCGTTCCGCGCGTCGACCTGCCCTCCTGGAGCAGCCACGCCCTGCCCGGCCTGCCCGAAGGTCCGGTCCTCGGCGTCGCGGCCGGGGTATTGACGATCACCCTGGTCACCAGCGTCCAGTCGCTGCTCTCGGCCGTCGCCGTCGACAAGCTGGTGGCCTCCCGCCCCGACCGGGGGCACGGCGTCCCCCGCTCGGACCTCGACCGCGAACTCGCCGGCCAGGGAGCGGCGAACATCGTCTCGGGAGCGCTCGGAGGACTGCCGGTCGCGGGCGTCGCCGTCCGCAGCACCGCCAATGTGTCGGCGGGCGCGATCAGCCGCGACTCGACCATGCTGCACGGACTGTGGGTCGTGCTCGCCTCCCTCTTCCTCGTCCCCGTCATCGACCTGATCCCACTGCCCGCGCTCGCCGCGCTCGTCATGGTCGTCGGCATCCAGATGGTGAGCATCACCCACATTCGCAGCGTCACCCGCCATCGCGAAGTCCTCGTGTATGGAGTGACGTTGAGCGCCGTGGTGCTCATCGGAATCCTGGAGGGCGTCGCTCTCGGGATCGCCGTGGCCACCGCCGTCGCCATGGGACGCCTCGCCAAGACCCGCGTCACCGGCGAGGAACAGGACGGATGCCACGTGGTGCGCGTGCGCGGCCAGTTGACCTTCCTCGCCGTTCCCCGGCTGAGCCGGGCGTTGCACCAGGTGCCCCAGGGAAGCCAGGTGGTCGTCGAGCTGGACGGTTCCTTCATGGACCACGCCGCCTACGAGACGCTGCACGACTGGCAGGCCACCCACGTCCGCAACGGCGGCACGGTGGAGATGGCCGGCCCCTCCGGTGCCCGGATCACCGAGCCCGCCGACGAGCCGCATGCCTGCTGCCGGCCCTGGACCCCCTGGCGCAACCACCACTGCGGCAGCCAGGGCGAACAGCCCGCCGACGAGACCCGGCGCACCACCGGGGAGCAACTGGCGAGCGGGATCGGCAAGTTCCAGCGCAACACCGCCCCGCTGGTACGCGACGAGCTCGCCCGCCTCGCCCGCGAGGGCCAGAGCCCCTCGCAGCTCTTCCTCACCTGCGCCGACTCCCGGCTCGTCACGAGCATGATCACCTCCAGCGGTCCCGGCGACCTGTTCACCGTCCGGAACGTCGGCAACCTCGTTCCGCTGCCCGGCGAGGAGAGCGGGGACGACTCGGTCGCGGCGGCCATCGAGTACGCGGTGGAGGTGCTACGGGTCGACTCGATCACCGTGTGCGGGCACTCCGGCTGCGGCGCGATGCAGGCCCTCCTCAACAGCGGGCCGGACGCCCCGCAGACCCCGCTGCGCCGCTGGCTGCGCCACGGCCTGCCCAGCCTGGAGCGGATGGCGAGCCGCAAGCACGCCTGGGCCCGGATCTCCGGACGGCTGCCCGCCGACGCCGTCGAACAGCTCTGTCTGACCAACGTGATCCAACAGTTGGAGCATCTGCGGGCGTACGAGTCGGTGGCACGGCGGCTGGCCGACGGCACCCTGACGCTGCACGGGATGTACTTCCACGTCGGGGAGGCACAGGCGTATCTACTGGCCGACTCCGACGAGCCGCACGGCTACGACGACGTCTTCGACCTGGTGCCGCCCACCGCCTTGGAGGAAGCCCGCGCGTCGTGAACCTTCCTGAACCCGAGTCCTGAACCCGGGCCTGAACCCGAGTCCGGAGCCCGAATCGGGAGCCGGAATCCGGAGCCCGAGTCCGGAGTCCGACTCCTGAACCCGGCTCCCGAATCGCCTCGCGAACCGCCTCCGGAACGTGTCCCGAACCGCCGTGAACCTTCACGGGCGCCCGTCCGTGAGTGTGTGTGGCCCCTTCTCCCCGCCGCCCGGGGAGAAGGGGCCACCTCACGCCCGCCACCCTATAGGTCTAAACCAATTTTCTGGAGACCCTTGTCACCCGGGCCTCGGACTGATGAGCTATGACGCGGGACACATAGGCACATAGGACGCCCTGGGAAAGGGAGATGTCGTGAGCAACGAAAGCCTGGCCAACCTGCTCAAGGAAGAGCGGCGGTTCGCGCCGCCGACCGGGCTGGCCGCGCACGCCAACGTGACGGCGGAGGCGTACGAGCAGGCCGCGGCGGACAGGCTTGGCTTCTGGGCCGAGCAGGCGAGGCGGCTCACCTGGGCCACCGAGCCGACCGAGACCCTCGACTGGTCGAACCCGCCGTTCGCCAAGTGGTTCGCCGACGGCGAGCTCAACGTGGCGTACAACTGCGTCGACCGCCATGTCGAGGCGGGCAACGGCGACCGGGTCGCCATCCACTTCGAGGGCGAGCCGGGCGACAGCCGCGCCATCACCTACGCCGAGCTCAAGGACGAGGTCTCCCGGGCCGCCAACGCCCTGACCGAGCTGGGCGTCCGCAAGGGCGACCGGGTCGCCGTCTACCTCCCGATGATCCCCGAGGCCGCCATCACCATGCTGGCCTGCGCCCGCATCGGCGCCGCGCACTCGGTGGTCTTCGGCGGCTTCTCCGCCGACGCCGTCGCCTCCCGCATCCAGGACGCCGACGCCAAGCTCGTCGTCACCGCCGACGGCGGCTACCGCCGGGGCAAGCCGTCCGCGCTCAAGCCCGCCATCGACGAGGCCGTCGCCAAGTGCCCGCAGGTCGAGCACGTCCTCGTGGTCCGCCGCACCGGCCAGTCCCTCGAAGAGGCGGGAAGCACCTTCACCGAGGGCCGCGACGTGTGGTGGCACGACATCGTCGCCCGCCAGTCCGCCGAGCACACGCCGGAGCCGTTCGAGGCCGAGCACCCGCTCTTCATCCTCTACACCTCCGGTACGACCGGTAAGCCGAAGGGCATCCTGCACACCTCCGGCGGCTATCTGACCCAGGCCGCGTACACGCACCACGCCGTCTTCGACCTCAAGCCGGAGACCGACGTCTACTGGTGCACCGCCGACATCGGCTGGGTGACCGGACACTCGTACATCGTCTACGGCCCGCTGGCCAACGGCGCGACGCAGGTCATGTACGAGGGCACGCCCGACACCCCGCACCAGGGCCGGTTCTGGGAGATCGTCCAGAAGTACGGCGTGACGATCCTCTACACCGCCCCGACGGCGATCCGTACGTTCATGAAGTGGGGAGACGACATCCCCGCCAAGTTCGACCTCTCCAGCCTCCGTGTCCTCGGCTCGGTCGGCGAGCCGATCAACCCCGAGGCGTGGATCTGGTACCGCGAGCACATCGGTGCGGGCAAGACCCCGATCGTGGACACCTGGTGGCAGACCGAGACCGGCGCGATGATGATCTCGCCGCTGCCGGGCGTCACCCACACCAAGCCGGGCTCGGCCCAGCGCGCCCTCCCGGGCATCTCCGCGACCGTCGTCGACGACGAGGCGAACGAGGTGCCGAACGGCGGTGGCGGCTATCTGGTCCTCACCGAGCCGTGGCCGTCGATGCTCCGCACCATCTGGGGCGACGACCAGCGGTTCATCGACACGTACTGGTCGCGCTTCGAGGGCAAGTACTTCGCCGGCGACGGCGCGAAGAAGGACGAGGACGGCGACATCTGGCTGCTCGGCCGGGTCGACGACGTCATGCTCGTCTCCGGGCACAACATCTCCACCACCGAGGTCGAGTCGGCGCTCGTCTCGCACCCGTCCGTCGCCGAGGCGGCGGTGGTCGGCGCCGCGGACGAGACGACCGGACAGGCCATCGTCGCCTTCGTCATCCTGCGCGGTACGGCGAGCGAGACCGACGGCCTGGTCGCGGAGCTGCGCAACCACGTGGGCGCGACGCTCGGGCCGATCGCGAAGCCGAAGCGGATCCTGCCGGTGCAGGAGCTGCCCAAGACGCGATCGGGCAAGATCATGCGGCGGCTGCTGCGAGACGTCGCCGAGAACCGGGAGCTGGGGGACGTCACCACGCTGACCGACTCCTCGGTCATGGCGCTGATCCAGACGAAGCTGCCGAGCGCGTCCAGCGAGGACTGAGCTTTCAGGGCCAGGAGGGCGCCCACTCCCGGTCACCCGGGGTGGGCGCCTTCGCCTGTCCACAGCGGGCCGGACGGGCTGTTTGCACCTACCGTGATGATCACCGGACACCACCCGGGCTCGTTAGGTAAAGTAAAGAATGCGTCAGTGACGCGACAAGGAAACCTAGGTGCGCCGGGAAGTCTGGTCGGCATGTGCTTCGTGCTGCCCAACCGACCGGAGGCCCTCCACCGTGCCCGCGCCCACTCGCACCCCCACCGACCGTAAGTTCCTCGGCCTGCCGTCGCTTCCCGAGCGGCGGTTCATCGCCGACGCGCTGCGCGCAGAGACCGTCGGTGGCGTGCTGCTGCTCCTCGCCGCGGTCGCCGCGCTCGTCTGGGCCAACAGCCCCCTCAGTGCCGGCTACGAATCCGTACGGGACTTCCACATCGGCCCCGCGGCTCTCGGCCTCGACCTGTCCATCGAGCACTGGGCGGCCGACGGACTCCTCGCGGTCTTCTTCTTCGTCGCCGGCATCGAGCTCAAGCGCGAGCTCGTCGCGGGCGAGCTGCGCGACCCCAAGGCAGCCGCGCTCCCGGTGATCGCCGCGCTCTGCGGCATGGCCGCGCCCGCCCTCGTCTACGCTCTGACGAACGCCGTCGGCGGCGGCTCGATGGACGGCTGGGCCGTACCCACCGCCACCGACATCGCCTTCGCGCTCGCCGTGCTCGCCGTCATCGGCACGTCCCTGCCGTCCGCCCTCCGCGCGTTCCTGCTGACGCTCGCCGTCGTCGACGACCTGTTCGCGATCCTGATCATCGCGGTCTTCCTCACCAGCGATCTGAACTTCGCCGCCCTCGGCGGCGCCTTCGCCGGACTCGTCGTCTTCTGGCTGCTGCTGCGCACGGGGGTCCGCGGCTGGTACGTGTACGTCCCGCTCGCCCTGGTCATCTGGGGCCTGATGTACAACAGCGGCGTCCACGCCACCATCGCCGGTGTCGCCATGGGCCTGATGCTGCGCTGCAGCCGGCGGGACGGCGAGAAGCACTCCCCCGGCGAGCACATCGAGCACCTGGTCCGTCCCCTCTCCGCCGGTCTGGCCGTGCCGCTGTTCGCCCTGTTCTCGGCCGGGGTCGCCGTCACCGGGAAATCGATCGGCGACGTCTTCACCCAGCCGGTCACCCTCGGTGTCGTCCTCGGTCTGGTGGTCGGCAAGGCGGTCGGCATCTTCGGCGGTACGTGGCTCGCCGCCCGCTTCACCAAGGCGGAGCTCAACCCGGACCTGGCCTGGCCGGACGTGTTCGCCGTCGCCACCCTCGCCGGAATCGGCTTCACCGTCTCCCTGCTCATCGGCGAGCTGGCCTTCGAGGGCGACGCGGCCCTGACCGACGAGGTCAAGGCCGCCGTCCTGATCGGCTCCCTGATCGCGGCCGTACTGGCGACGTTCCTGCTCAAACTGCGGGTACGGAAGTACGAGGCGCTGCTCGCCGACGAGGAGCGCGACGAGGACGAGGACGGCATCCCGGACGTGTACGAACAGCACGACCCGGAGTACCACCTCCGGATGGCCGCGATCCACGAGAGGAAGGCCGCGGAACATCGCGAGAAGGCGCGACTGGCGGGGGCACCGCGCGATGACGCCGACAGTCCGGCATGATCTGAGGTCGGACCGTCGAAGAGAAAAGGGAGCAGCGATGAGCGACCCGGTCAACGGAGCCGAGCGCAGCCTCGGCCAGCTGGTCGCCTCGGCGACCGCCGAGATGTCCGCGCTGGTGCACGACGAGATCGCGCTGGCGAAGGCCGAGATCCGACAGGACGTCAAGCGCGGCGTCATCGGCGGCGCCGCCGGCGGGGCGGCGGCCGCGGTGCTGCTGTTCTCGCTGCCGATGCTGAGTTTCGCGCTCACCTACGGCATCCAGGCATGGAGCGGCTGGCACATCTCGGTCTGCTTCCTGCTCTCCTTCGCGGCGAACGTGCTGCTGGCAGGGCTGCTCGGGCTGATCGCCTACGCCAAGTTCAAGAAGGTCAAGCCGCCGGAGAAGTCCATCGCCTCGGCCAAGCAGACGGCCGCGGTGCTGCAGAACGTCAAGCCGCACCCCCGCCCCGAAGGAGCGGTCCTGCCGGGCACGGTCCAGGAGAAGCCCGCGATTGTGGGACGCTCGTCTGCATGACCGTCCCTGAGAGCAGCAACGGCAGCGGCACCACCGGCAGCCCCGTACGGATCGATGGGCCCTGGACCCACCGGGACGTGGCCGCCAATGGCGCGCGCTTCCACATCGCGGAGATGGGCGACGGCCCGCTCGTGTTGCTGCTGCACGGTTTTCCGCAGTTCTGGTGGACCTGGCGCCATCAGCTGCCCGCCCTCGCCGACGCCGGCTTCCGGGCCGTGGCGATGGACCTGCGGGGCGTGGGCGGCAGCGACCGTACGCCGAGGGGCTACGACCCCGCCAACCTGGCGCTCGACATCACCGGCGTCGTCCGCTCCCTCGGGGAGCCGGACGCGGCGCTGGTCGGGCACGACCTGGGCGGCTATCTCGCCTGGACGGCGGCGGTCATGCGCCCGAAGCTGGTGCGCCGGCTCGCGGTCTCCTCGATGCCGCACCCGCGCCGCTGGCGGTCGGCGATGCTCTCCGACTTCTCGCAGTCGCGGGCCGGTTCGTACGTGTGGGGCTTCCAGCGCCCCTGGCTGCCGGAGCGTCAGCTCGTGGCCGACGAGGGGGCGCTGGTGGGCCGGCTGATCCAGGACTGGTCGGGCCCGGGGCTGCCGGACGAGGAGGCGATCGAGGTGTACCGGCGGGCGATGTGCATCCCGTCGACGGCGCACTGCTCGATCGAGCCCTACCGCTGGATGGTCCGCTCGCTGGCGCGGCCGGACGGAATCCAGTTCAACCGGCGTATGAAGCGCCCGGTGCGGGTACCCACGCTGCATCTGCACGGTTCCATGGACCCGGCGATGCGGACGCGCAGCGCGGCGGGCTCGGGCGAGTACGTGGAGGCGCCCTACCGCTGGCGGCTCTTCGACGGCCTGGGGCACTTCCCGCACGAAGAGGACCCGGTGGCGTTCTCGACGGAGCTCATCAACTGGCTCAAGGACCCCGAACCCGACCGCTGATCCGGCGAACGTGCTTCCGTCCCCCGAACGCCAATTGCCTCGCGCATACTCCAATTGGCGGGCTCCGGGGCGGTTACCGACCTTGGGCCCCGGGCACACGTCGGGGTATGGGCTGGACGTACGACTACGGTGACACAGCACGCAACCGCCGCTCGGCCGCTGGGCCGGGCTCTCTGGAGAGGAGCGGCCCTCAGGACCCGGGCCGCCGCTCCCATGCCGCGCAGGACGACATCGGGATCCCGCGCATCCTGCGCCGCCGGGCCCGCTGGGTGTCGGCCAGGCTCCGGCACACCCGCGACTGAGCACCCGCGTCCGTCCGGCTACAGCGCGCAGCCCCGGCTGTCGACCTGCTGGTTGGCCGTGCGGCCCTGGGCGATGTCGTCCCGGATCTCGTCCACCGTCAGTGCGTAGCCGGTGTTCGGGTCATCGAGCGAGCGGGCGAAGATCACGCCGGACACCTCTCCGTTCTCGGTGAGCAGCGGGCCGCCGGAGTTGCCCTGACGGACCGTCGCGTACAGGGAGTACACGTCCCTGCGCACCTCGCCGTGCTGGTAGATGTCCGGTCCGTTGGCGTTGATACGGCCCCGGACGCGCGCCGAGCGCACGTCGTACGAGCCGTTCTCCGGGAAGCCGGCGACGATCGCACTGTCGCCGCTGCGGGCGTCCTCATCGGTGAACCGCAGAGGCTCGGCGTCCAGGTCCGGCACGTCCAGTACGGCGATGTCGCGCTGCCAGTCGTAGAGGACGACCTTCGCGTCGTACAGCCTGCCCTCGCCCCCGATCTGGACGGTGGGCTCGTCGACGCCGCCGACGACGTGGGCGTTGGTCATGACCCGGCGGTCGGAGAAGACGAAGCCGGTGCCTTCGAGGACCTTGCCGCAGCTGGTCGCCGTACCGACGACCTTGACGATGGAGCGCTGGGCGCGGGCGGCGACCGGGCTGCCGGCGAGCGCCGGGTCCGGCGGCCGTACCTCGGTGATGGGCTCGTTGGCGAAGGGGCTGAAGACCGGCGGGAAGCCGTTCTGGGCGAGCGTGGAGGTGAAGTCGGAGAACCAGGCGGACGCCTGATCGGGCATCACGCGCTCGACACCGAGCAGCACCTTGGAACCGCGCACCTCCTTGCCCAGCGTGGGCATGGCGGTGCGCGCGAGCGCGGAGCCGAGCAGCCAGGCGACCAGCAGCATCGCCACCACGTTGACGAGCGCGCCGCCGGTCGCGTCCAGGGCGCGCGCGGGTGACCAGGTGATGTGCCGGCGCAGCTTGTTGCCGAGGTGGGTGGTGAACGCCTGGCCGACGGAGGCGCAGACGATGACGACGATCACGAAGAGGATGGTCGCCGTGGTGGTGACCTCCGAGTTGTCCGTCAGCTGCTTCCAGAGGACCGGGAGCAGGAAGACGGCCACGAGACCGCCGCCGAGGAAGCCGATCACCGACAGGATGCCGACCACGAATCCCTGGCGGTAGCCGATGATCGCGAACCACACGGCGGCGAGCAGCAACAGGATGTCCAGCACGTTCACCGTCAATAGCCTCGCAGATTCGTCTTAGGTCGCCCTGGGCCACCCTGTCATGAGCGCCAGTCGAGCGGGACCTGCTTCGCGCGGTCCCACGGCCTCTCCCAGCCCGCGTAGTACAAGATCCTGTCGATCACTCCGGCCGTGAAACCCCAGACCAGAGCGGATGCGACCAGGAACGCCGGGCCTTCGTGGCCGCTGGGATGGATGGTGGTCGCGCGGTTGGCCGGATCCGTGAGATCCGCCACGGGGACGGTGAAGACGCGGGCGGTCTCGGCCGGATCGACCACCCCGACCGGGCTCGGGACGCGCCACCAGCCGAGGACGGGGGTGACGACGAAGCCGCTGACCGGGATGTAGAGCTGGGGCAGCACCCCGAAGATCTGGACACCGGAGGGGTCGAGGCCGGTCTCCTCCTCGGCCTCGCGCAGCGCCGCCCGCAGCAGGCCGCCGTCGGCCGGATCACCGTCCTCGGGGTCCAGGGCGCCGCCGGGGAAGGAGGGCTGTCCGGCGTGCGAGCGCAGGCTGCCGGAGCGTTCCATCAGCAGCAGCTCGGGCCCGCGCTCGCCCTCGCCGAAGAGGATCAGCACGGCGGACTGGCGTCCGGCGCCGTTCGCGGGCGGCAGGAAGCGGCTGAGCTGCTCGGGCTTGACCGTGCGGGCGGCCCGGTCGACGGGGGCGAGCCAGCCGGGCAGCCCCTCTCGGGTGAGCAGGCCGCCGGTACCGACGCCGTGCGTCGTGCCGGCCGCCGTCTCTTCCTCAGTGCGCGTCATAGGCACCCCCGTGTTTCACAACGCGATCGGAGCATGGCTTCGTTCCCTCACGGCCCCGTCACGCCCCCGCCCCGGGTGCCACGCCCGCGGCCGGCGGAGCCGGGCTGCCCGGATAGTCCGGCGGCGGGTTGAGCCGCTGGCCCGGATAGCCGCCCTTCTCGTACTTCAGGAGCTTCGCGGCCTTCTCGGGGTCGGTCTCGCCTTCGCCGTAGGCCGGGCAGAGCGGGGCGATGGGGCAGGCGCCGCAGGCGGGCTTGCGGGCGTGGCAGATCCGGCGCCCGTGGAAGATCACCCGGTGGGAGAGCATCGTCCACTCGCTCCGGGGGAAGATCTCGGCGATCTCCGCCTCGATCTTGACCGGGTCGTCCTGGTCGGTCCACTTCCAGCGGCGGGCGAGCCGCATGAAGTGGGTGTCGACCGTGATGCCGGGCACGCCGAAGGCGTTGCCGAGGACGACGAACGCGGTCTTGCGGCCCACGCCCGGAAGCTTCACCAGGTCGTCGAGCCGGCCGGGGACCTCGCCCCCGAAGTCGTCACGCAGGGCCGTGGCGAGGCCCATGATCGACTTGGTCTTGGCCCGGAAGAAGCCGGTCGGGCGGATGAGCTCCTCGACCTCCTCGGGGACGGCGGCGGCGAGGTCCTCCGGCGTCGGGTACCTCGCGAAGAGGGCGGGAGTGGTCTGGTTGACCCGCAGATCGGTGGTCTGGGCGGACAGGACCGTCGCGACGAGCAGCTCGAAGGGGTTCCGGAAGTCCAGCTCGGGGTGGGCGTACGGATAGACGTCGGCCAGCTCCCGGTTGATCTTCCGGGCCCGGCGGACCATGGCCAGACGGGATTCCGGCTTCGCGGCCTTCGGGACCGCCTTCGGGGTCTTGGCCGCCGCCTTCGGTGTCTTCGTCGCCGTGGCCTTCGGAGCGGCCTTCGGTGTCCTCGTCGCCGTGGCCTTGGAGGCCCGGGTGTCCGTGCCGGCCTTCGCCGGCTTCGCCGCCCGGGTCTTCGGGGCGCTCTCGGCGGTCGTCCCGGCAGCCTGCGTCGCGGTCGCTCCCGAAGCGCTCTTCGACGTCCCGGGAGTCTTCTTGGCGGCCTTCACCGCCCCGCCCGCCGGGCGTTTTGTCGCATTTGCCCGCTTCGGCACACCCTGTTCGCCCACAGCGGAATCACCCTTGGCGGACACTCTCCCAGCCCCCTTGGCCTGCGCTCTCACCGGCGAGTTGGACACCCGGCCAGCCTAAGGGGCACCACCGACATCCGCCCCGGGCATGGCCGATCACGACCCAATCGGGCCCCTGACGTACGGACGGGCGGTTCGGTACGTCAAACTTGTTGTGATTGATCGCACTGTTTTGTGCGTCCGGCATCATGGGATCAAGGTCCCCTGAGCAGGTCGACATAGGAGAAACTCGTGGACGACGTTCTGCGGCGCGCCCCGCTCTTCGCGGCGCTCGATGACGAGCAGGCCGCGGAGCTGCGCGCCTCGATGAGTGAAGCGACGCTCGCCCGTGGCGACGCGCTCTTCCACGAGGGAGACCCCGGCGACCGCCTGTACGTGGTCACCGAGGGCAAGGTGAAGCTCCACCGCACCTCCCCCGACGGCCGGGAGAACATGCTGGCCGTCCTCGGCCCCGGCGAGCTCATCGGCGAGCTGTCCCTCTTCGACCCGGGCCCGCGCACCGCCACCGCGACGGCGCTGACCGAGGTCAAGCTCCTCGGCCTGGGCCACGGTGACCTCCAGCCCTGGCTGAACGCCCGCCCCGAGGTGGCCACCGCCCTGCTGCGCGCGGTCGCGCGCCGGCTGCGCAAGACCAACGACCAGATGTCCGACCTGGTCTTCTCCGACGTGCCGGGCCGTGTCGCCCGCGCGCTCCTCGACCTGTCGCGCCGCTTCGGCGTGCAGTCGGAGGAGGGCATCCACGTGGTCCACGACCTGACTCAGGAGGAGCTGGCCCAGCTGGTCGGCGCCTCCCGCGAGACGGTCAACAAGGCCCTGGCGGACTTCGCCCAGCGCGGCTGGCTCCGCCTGGAGGCCCGCGCCGTGATCCTGCTGGACGTGGAGCGCCTCGCGAAGCGCTCGCGGTAAGCGATCCGTACGTACGGAAAGGGCCGCCCCGGTCGAGACCGGGGCGGCCCTTTCCGTATGGGGTGACTACCGCTTCGTACCGTCGACGATCAGCGGGTTTCCGCTGCCACCGCCGCACGGCACGGCGTAGACCGGGTTCTTCGCCGCGGCCTCCTTGTACGCCTCGATGCACTGGTTCAGCAGGACCTTGTCGCTCAGCGAGTCGTTGAGGATCTTGTTGGCGCGGGCGATGCCCTCGGCCTCGATACGGCGCCGGTCGGACTCGGCCTTGGCCGTACGGGCGGCCTCGGTCGCGCGCTCGGTCGCCTGCTGCTGCTGGATCTTGCGGTCGATCTGGCCCTGGAGGGCGTCCGAGGGCTTCACGTTGCGCAGGTTGACCGTGGTGACGGCGATGCCGCGCGGCGCCAGACGCTCCTTGATCAGTTCGCCGATCTCGGCGTTGATCTTCTCGCGGTCACTGGCGTAGCCCTGCTCGCTCGTGTGACGGGCGAAGACGTTGCGGACGATCTCCCGGCTGTCGGGGTAGACCAACCGCTGCTGGATGGCGTCCTCGCTGCCCGCGAGCCGGTAGAGCTCGACGGCCTTGGCCGGGGTCACCGCCCACTTCACGGTCACCTCGGCGTACATGACACCGCCCTGAGAGGAGCGGACCTCGACCACGTCCTTGTCGGAGAGGTTGAGGTCGACCGGACGGGTCGAGAAGGTCGTGACGTCGGTGAACGGCGACTTGAAGTGCATGCCGGAGGTCATGGGCGAGCCGACCTTGCCGAACGCGACCGGGACACCGACCTCGTACGCGCTGATGACGTAGAGCGTGGAGCCGATCAGCGAGAAGACACCGGCGATGAGCGCGCCGAGGGCGCCGAGCTTCAGTCCGCGCGTGTCGTTGGCGCGCGCGACGAAGAACAGCACCACCGCCGCGATGAGCAGCAGGATGGACAGGACGAACATGGACGGCCCCCCGAGGACTACGGTCAGAAGTAAGCGGAGCGTAAAGCACAGGCCAAAAGATCGACTTCTCGGGGGGTGCGCAGCGCCCAGCGCCGACGCCCGGCCCCCCGGCCCCCCGGCCCCCCGGCCCCCCGGCCCCCCGGGACTGGATACCCGCTTCCGGCGCCCGGCACTCGCCGCCCAGCGACCGGCGCTCAGATCAGCCCGTGCTCCCGCAGGTACTCCAACTGCGCCCGCACGGACAGTTCGGCGGCCGGCCACAACGAGCGGTCCACGTCCGCGTACACATGGGCGACGACCTCCGAGGCGGTCGTCAGGCCGTTCTCGACGGCCGTCTCGACCTGCGCGAGGCGGCCGGCGCGGTGGGCGAGATAGAACTCCACCGCCCCCTGCGCGTCCTCGAGTACCGGCCCGTGACCCGGAAGCACCGTACGGACCCCGTCGTCGACCGTGAGCGAGCGCAGCCGGCGCAGCGAGTCGAGATAGTCGCCGAGCCGCCCGTCGGGATGGGCGACGATCGTCGTGCCGCGCCCCAGGATCGTGTCGCCCGTCAGGACGGCCCGGTCGGCGGGCAGATGGAAGGAGAGCGAGTCAGAGGTGTGGCCGGGCGTCGGCACCACCCTCAGCTCCAGACCGCCGGCCGTGACCACGTCCCCCGCCCCGAGCCCCTCGTCACCGAGCCGCAATGCCGGGTCCAGGGCCCGCACATGGGTCCCCGTCAGCTCCGCGAACCGGCTCGCGCCCTCGGCGTGGTCCGGGTGGCCGTGGGTGAGCAGGGTGAGGGCGACCCGCTTGCCGAGCTTCTCGGCGCACTCCACGACCCTCCGCAGATGGCCGTCGTCGAGCGGGCCGGGATCGATGACGACGGCGAGGTCGGAGTCGGGTTCGGAGACGATCCAGGTGTTGGTGCCGTCGAGCGTCATGGCGGACGGGTTCGGCGCGAGCACGTTGAAGGCGCGGGTGGTCGCGGGCCCGGAGAGGACTCCTCCCCTGGGCTGACCCGGCAGGGCGGCGGCGTCCGTCATCGGGTCCCGCCCCCGCTCGGGATGTGCTTGGTGAACTCGTCGTGCCCGGGCCAGCTCAGGATCAGTTCGTCCCCCTCCAGCCGCGCCTGGGCGAGGACGGGAGTCAGGTCCTGGTCCTCCGCCGCGGCCAGGGCCTCCGCGGCCGTACCGAAGCGCTCCAGGCCCCGCAGGGTGGAGATCGTCGGCGGCATCATCGTCAGCTCGCCCCGGTCGTAGCCGGCCGCGGCGTCCGCCGGGCGGATCCAGACCGTCCGGTCCGCCTCGGTCGAGGCGTTACGGGTGCGCTGGCCGGCAGGCAGAACGGCCACGAAGAACCATGTGTCGTACCGCCGGGGCTCGAACTCCGGCGTGATCCAGCGCGCCCACGCGCCGAGGAGGTCGGACCGCAGCACCAGGCCGCGCCGGTCGAGGAAGTCCGAGAAGGACAGCTCCCGGGCGACCAGCGCCGCACGGTCCTTCTCCCAGTCGTCGCCGGTCGTGTCCCCGACCACCGAGTCCGCGGTCCGCCCGGCGAGCAGCACGCCCGCCTCTTCGTACGTCTCGCGCACGGCCGCGCACACGACGGCCTGTGCCTGCGCCGGATCCGGAAGGCCGAGCCGCTCGGCCCAGGTCTCCCGGGACGGGCCGGCCCAGCGCACGGGGTGCTCGTCACGCGGATCGACACCGCCGCCGGGATAGGCGTACGCGCCGCCCGCGAAGGCCATGGAGGTACGCCGCCGCAGCATGTGGACGCTCGGTCCCTGCCCTTCGGCGCCGTCCCGCAGCAGCATGACGGTGGCGGCGCGTCTGGGCGCCGCGGGAGCCAGCTCGCCCGCGGCGAGCGCGCGGATGCGGTCGGGCCATTCCGGTGGGTACCACTGACCATTCGCCATGGCCGGATGGTATGCCGGGCGCTCCGGATGCACGAGAGCCGATTCCCCCGGGCGGGAGGAACCGGCTCTTCGTGCACGGAGGGGGATCAGTCCTGGTCGAGCTCCACCTGGACCTCGACCTCGACGGGGGCGTCCAGCGGCAGCACCGCCACGCCCACCGCGCTGCGCGCGTGCACACCCTTGTCGCCGAGGACCGCGCCGAGCAGCTCGCTGGCGCCGTTGATGACGCCCGGCTGCCCGGTGAAGTCGGCGGCGGAGGCGACGAAGCCCACGACCTTCACGACCCGCTTGATCCGGTCCAGGTCACCGGCGACCGACTTCACGGCCGCGAGCGCGTTCAGCGCGCAGGTGGCCGCGAGCTTCTTGGCCTCCTCGGCGGTGACCTCTCCGCCGACCTTGCCGGTCACCGGAAGCTTGCCCTCCACCATCGGGAGCTGGCCCGAGGTGTAGACGTACACGCCCGACCGCACGGCCGGCTGGTACGCGGCCAGCGGCGGTACGACCTCGGGCAGGGTCAGTCCCAGCTCGGCCAGCTTGGCCTCGACGGCCCCGCTCACGACTTCTCCCGCTTCAGGTAGGCCACGAGCTGCTCGGGGTTGTTCGGCCCGGGCACGACCTGGACGAGCTCCCACCCGTCCTCGCCCCAGGTGTCCAGAATCTGCTTCGTCGCGTGCACGAGAAGGGGCACGGTCGCGTATTCCCACTTGGTCATGGAGCCGACTGTATCCGCTGCCACACCCGGCCTCCCGCACGGGCGACCCCGACCCGGCTCGGGCGGCGCCGCGTGCCGATGAGTCCCGCCTGCCCGCGTTGTCGTGGTCGTCGACTCCCCCGTAGCCCTTCCGGCATGGGAGGGGACCCACCGCGTGGACTCCTTGCCTCCGCCTTGCCGGACTCGGCCCTCGCCCCGCTCCTTGACCCGCCCAATCGGGCCCGGGGTCGCCCGGGCTTCACGGCCAGTGGTTAGTCTCGAAGGCGTGAGCAGGCTCCAGGTCGTCAGCGGCAAGGGCGGTACCGGTAAGACGACGGTCGCCGCCGCCCTCGCGCTCGCCCTCGCGACGGAGGGCAAGCGGACCCTCCTCGTCGAGGTCGAAGGCAGACAGGGCATCGCACAGCTCTTCGAGACGGAGGCCCTTCCGTACGAGGAGCGCAAGATCGCCGTCGCCCCGGGCGGCGGCGAGGTCTTCGCGCTGGCCATCGACGCCGAGCGCGCGCTCCTCGACTACCTCCAGATGTTCTACAAACTCGGCAGCGCCGGCCGGGCCCTGAAGAAGCTCGGCGCGATCGACTTCGCTACGACGATCGCTCCCGGCGTACGGGACGTGCTGCTGACCGGCAAGGCGTGCGAGGCGGTCCGCCGGCGCGAGAAGCACGGCGGCCACACCTACGACCACATCGTCATGGACGCGCCCCCGACCGGCCGGATCACCCGCTTCCTCAACGTCAACGACGAGGTGGCGGGCCTGGCCAGGATCGGCCCGATACACAACCAGGCGCAGGCCGTGATGCGGGTGCTCAAGTCCCCCGAGACGGCCGTGCACCTGGTGACCCTGCTGGAGGAGATGCCGGTCCAGGAGACCGCGGACGGCATCGCGGAACTCCGGAACGCGGAACTGCCGGTCGGCAACGTCATCGTGAACATGGTCCGTCCGCACGTCCTCGACGAGGCGGCGGTACGGGCGGCCTCCGGCGACCACCGGGACGCGATCGCGAGGACCCTCGCCGCGGCGGGCGTCAGCGGCGGTACGAAGCTGGTCGGACCGCTCCTCGAACAGGCGGCGGACCACGCCCAGCGCGTGGAGCTGGAGCGCGAACAGCGGGCGGTCCTGGCCGGGCTCGACGTACCGGCGTACGAACTTCCCTTCCTGGGGGACGGGGCGGACATCGCCGGCCTGTACCGGCTCGCGAAGGAACTGCGGAAGCAAGGGGTGGGCGCGTGACGGAGAAGGACGTGGTCCCGGGGAACGGGCTCGACTCCGCCCCCGCCCTGGAACTCGATCCGCTCATCGACGACCCGGGCACCCGGATCATCGTCTGCTGCGGCGCCGGCGGGGTCGGCAAGACGACGACGGCAGCGGCCCTCGGCGTACGCGCGGCCGAGCGGGGCCGGAGGGTGGTCGTCCTGACGATCGACCCGGCGCGGCGGCTCGCCCAGTCGATGGGGATCGACTCGCTCGACAACGTCCCCCGCAGGGTCGACGGCATCAAGGGCTCGGGCTCCGGCGAACTGCACGCCATGATGCTCGACATGAAGCGGACCTTCGACGAGATCGTCGAGGCGCACGCGGACGGCGAGCGGGCCAGGGCGATTCTGGAGAACCCCTTCTACCAGTCCCTGTCGGCCGGTTTCGCCGGTACGCAGGAGTACATGGCGATGGAGAAGCTCGGGCAGCTGCGGGCCCGCGACGAGTGGGACCTGATCGTCGTCGACACCCCGCCGTCCCGCTCCGCGCTCGACTTCCTGGACGCGCCGAAGCGGCTGGGGTCCTTCCTGGACGGCAAGTTCATCAAGCTCCTCATGGCGCCCGCGAAGATGGGCGGCCGGGCGGGGATGAAGTTCCTCAACGTCGGCATGTCGATGATGACGGGGACCCTGGGGAAGCTGCTGGGGGGTCAGTTCCTCAAGGACGTGCAGACCTTCGTGGCCGCCATGGACACCATGTTCGGCGGCTTCCGGACCCGGGCGGACGCGACGTACCGGCTGCTCCAGGCCCCGGGCACGGCGTTCCTCGTGGTCGCGACGCCTGAGCGGGACGCGCTGCGCGAGGCCGCGTACTTCGTGGAGCGGCTGGCCGCCGAGGAGATGCCGCTGGCCGGTCTGGTCCTCAACCGCGTCCACGGCAGCGGCGCCGCCCGGCTGTCGGCCGAGCGGGCGCGGGCCGCCGCGGAAAATCTTGACGAGGGGCGCATTGTGGATCAGGGAGCCGGGAAGACTGCTGGGCGTGGCTCCCGGGAGACTTCCGCGGAGCCGTCGGACACCGCCACCGCCGCCGTACCTCTCGCACGACCTGACACACCCGAGGCTGCCCCCACAGCCGAGCACGACCCGGATGTCCAGCAGTTGACCGCGGGACTGCTCCGCCTGCACGCCGAGCGGATGCAGGTCCTCGCGCGCGAACAGCGCACGCGCGACCGTTTCACCGCGCTCCACCCGGAGGTGGCGGTCGCCGAAGTGGCCGCGCTGCCCGGCGACGTACACGATCTCGCCGGCCTGCGGGCCATCGGTGATCGGCTCACGGCCGGACGTATGCGCTCGGCCTGAGCGGTACGGGACGTCCGGTGGGTCTAGCCCACCGCGGCGTACGCCTCGTACGTCGCGTCGTCCTCCATCGCCACGGGCAGCAGGCCCGCGCCGCGCTCGTACTCCGTACGCGCGGTCTCGAGCAGCCGCCGCCACGAGGTGACGGTCGGCCGTCGGCGCAGCAGGGCACGGCGCTCACGCTCCGTCATGCCGCCCCACACGCCGAACTCCACGCGGTTGTCGAGCGCGTCGGCCAGGCACTCGGTCCGCACCGGGCACCCGGTGCACACCGCCTTCGCCCTGTTCTGCGCCGCGCCCTGCACGAAAAGTTCATCCGGATCGGTAGTGCGGCAGGCCGCCTGCGCACTCCAGTCAGCTACCCAGCCCATACCGGCGCCGTCCTCTCCCGAATCGAGGCTCCCCCACGGCGGTAGCGGCATATTCACCGCTGCCAGTTGGTGACGTTACGGAAGGTGGGCACAGCGCAACACCCCCTTCGGGCCCAATCTTGAATGGCCCGAACGGACTATGCGTACGCGGCAGATCACCCAGGGGAGTGACCCGAGGACATGCGCGCCTAAACAGGCATACCGGCGCGGTTCGCCCTTCCGCGACGGGGTCACTCGGGACGTCGGGTGACGCATGGGGCGGATTCGGGCACGGCTTCCCAGGATTCGGGTTCCCGGGTGTTCCCGCCGAAGTCACGCCCGGCCCTGATGCGGGGCCACACTGCTGTGACAGTTGAGAGCAGCTTAGGCCAAGGCATATACGCGTGTCCGGCAAATGCGAACGCCGACGCCTCACGTCGCCGCACGCCCACCGCCACGGGCGGATGTCACGGTCTGGTACTCGAACGCTCCGAGAAGCCCCCGCTCCTGCGGAACGCCGTCACCTACGGATTAGGCTGCCCCCATGGCAAAGAAGCGCTCGGGCGGAGGTCTGACCGGGACCCAGCAGGCCGCGAAGTTCCTCGGGGTCAGCGTGCTCTCCGGAGCCGTGCTGGCAGGCATCGCCCTGCCCGCGGCCGGAGCACTGGGGCTGGCTGCGAAGGGCACGGTCGAGGGGTTCGACGAAATCCCGTCCAACCTGAAGACACCGCCGCTGAGTCAGCGCACCACGATCCTCGACTCCGAGGGCGGCCACCTCGCCACCGTGTACTCGCGGGACCGGAAGGTCGTGCCGCTGGAGAAGATCTCCCCGTACATGCAGAAGGCGATCGTCGCGATCGAGGACTCCCGCTTCTACGAGCACGGAGCCGTCGACCTCAAGGGCGTGCTGCGCGCGATCAACCGCAACGCCCAGTCGGGCGGCGTGGCGCAGGGCGCGTCCACGCTCACCCAGCAGTACGTGAAGAACGTCTTCGTGGAGGAGGCCGGCGACGACCCCGAGAAGGTCGCCCAGGCCACCCAGCAGACCATCGGCCGCAAGGTGCGCGAACTGAAGTACGCGATCCAGGTCGAGGAGGAGCTGGGGAAGAAGAAGATCCTCGAGAACTACCTCAACATCACCTTCTTCGGTCAGCAGGCGTACGGCATCGAGGCCGCGTCCCAGCGCTACTTCTCCAAGCCCGCCGCCGACCTCAAGCTGGAGGAGGCCGCGATGATGGCCGGCCTCGTCCAGTCGCCGAGCCGCTACGACCCGGTCAACGACGTCCAGGAGGCCACCAAGCGGCGCAACGTGGTGCTGCAGCGCATGGCCGACGTGAAGGACATCAGCCAGGCGGAGGCGGACCGCGCCAAGGCCGCTCCGATCGAGCTGAAGGTGAAGGCGCCGCGGAACGGCTGCATCACCGCGGTCGACGGCGCCGGCTTCTTCTGCGACTACGTCCGCAAGACGATCCTGACCGACCCCGTCTTCGGCAAGACGGCCGAGGAACGGCAGAAGCTGTGGAACCTCGGTGGTCTGACCATCAGGACCACGCTCGCCCCGCGGGCACAGGAGGCGGCGAACGCGGCCGCCGTCGCCAAGATCAACGAGGACGACAAGGTCGCCGCCTCGGTGGTCCAGGTCGAGCCGGGCAGCGGCAAGATCCTGTCGATGGGTCAGTCCCGCCCGTACGGCCTGGACCAGAAGCAGCACCAGACCACGCTCAACCTGGCCGTCGGCAGCAAGATGGGCGGCACCACCTACGGCTTCCAGGTCGGCTCGACGTTCAAGCCGATCACGGCCGCGGCGGCGCTGGAGAAGGGGCTGAGCCCGGCGCAGTCCTTCGCCACCCCGTGGAAGATCACGCTCCCGATGAACTCGTACACCACCTGCGCCGGCGGCCCGGCCGGCACCGGTGACTGGGTGCTGCAGAACGAGCTGGAGTCCGAGGCCGGCAGCTGGGACATGACGAGCGCGCTGGGCAAGTCCATCAACACGTACTTCGCGAAGCTGGAACAGATGGCCGGCCTCTGCGAGACGATCGAGATGGCGAAGAAGATGGGGTACGAGCGGGAGCTCGGCAAGAAGCTCAAGGAGCTTCCGTCGATCACCCTCGGCGGCCAGGAGGCCACCCCGCTGGACATGGCCGCCGTGTACGCCACCTTCGCCAACCGGGGCACGTACTGCACACCGATCGCCATCGAGTCGATCAGGACGGCGTCCGGCGAGAACCTGAAGGTGCCGCAGACCGAGTGCTCGCGCGCGATGAGCGAGCGGACCGCCGACACGATCAACCAGATGCTGAAGGGCGTCGTCGAGGACGGCACCGGTACCAAGGCCGGTCTGAGCGACCGTGACAACGCCGGCAAGACGGGTACGACGAACGACCGCAAGGACGCCTGGTTCGTCGGCTACACGCCGAACCTGTCCACGGCGGTCTGGGTCGGTGACGACGTCGGCGAGAAGACCTCGATGTACGACATCGTCATCGGCGGCGTGACCTACGACAAGGTCTGCGGTGGCTGTCTGCCGGGCCCGATCTGGAAGATCGCGATGACCGGGGCGCTCAGCGCCTCCGAGACGCCGAGCTTCGCCCCCATCTCCGTACCGCGCGGCGAGAAGCCCGAGGACAAGGAGAAGGACAAGAGGCCGGGCGGCGACAACAAGCCGGGCGACCGTGAGCCGGGCGACGGCGACGACGGGCTGCCGGAGATCACCATCCCGCCGGACCTGATCGGCGGCGGCAACGGCCGCGGCAACGGAAACGGCGGAGGCAACGGCCGGTAGGACGGCGCCGTACGACATGCGCGTGAGGGCGCCCCCCTGGTCCGGGGGGCGCCCTCACGGCGTACGGGGAAACGGCCGGGGCGTCAGCCCGCGAGGAGCTTCTTGACGGTCGCGGCGACCCGCCCGCCCTCGGCGCGGCCGGCCACCTTCGGGTTGACGATCTTCATGACGGCGCCCATCGCGCGCGGCCCCTCGGCGCCCGCGCCCGTGGCCTCGGCGACGGCCGCGGCGACGATCTGCTCCAGCTCCTCGTCGCTGAGCTGCTGCGGCAGGTAAGCGTCGAGGATGACGCCCTCCGCCTTCTCCCGCTCGGCGGACTCGGCGCGACCGCCCTGCGCGAAGGCGTCCGCGGCCTCGCGGCGCTTCTTCGCCTCCTTGGCGATCACCTTCTGCACCTCGTCGTCGGAGAGTTCGCGCTTGGTCTTGCCCGCGACCTCCTCCTTCGTGATCGCGGCGAGGGTGAGCCGCAGCGTCGAGGAGCGGAGCTCGTCGCGCTCCTTGATGGCGGCGTTGAGGTCGTCCTGCAGCTTGGCCTTGAGCGTGGTCATGGGGCCAAGTGTGTCAGGTGGGACGCGCTGCCCGCCCGCTCATTAACGCGTGCTCGCACGGACCGCCCCCAGGTGGCCGCCCGCACGGCAACGGAACCGGCTCCGTCTGCGACGATGGGGGGATGCGCGCACGGTACGGGATCCCCCTGAAGATCACGGCAGGTCTCACGGCGACGGCCGCGGCCGGACTCGTCTACGCGGCGGGCTTCGAGGCCCGCTCGTTCCGCCTCCGACGGGTGACCGTCCCCGTCCTTCCGCGCGGCATGCGCGATCTGCGGGTCCTCCAGGTCTCCGACATCCACATGGTGTGCGGTCAGCGCAAGAAGCGGGCGTGGCTGCAGTCGTTGGCGGGCCTGCGCCCGGACTTCGTCGTCAACACCGGCGACAACCTCTCCGACACGGACGCGGTGCCGGAGGTCGTGGACGCGCTCGGCCCGCTGATGGAGTTCCCGGGCGTGTACGTCTTCGGCTCCAACGACTACTACGGTCCGCGGCTGCGCAACCCCGCCCGCTATCTGCTGGAGAAGGCCCAGGGCCGCCACGGCCTGAACGGCAACGCGCCGGTGGTCGGCGCGGTCCACAACCCGTGGGAGGGCATGCGTGACGCGTTCGACGCGGCGGGCTGGGTGAACCTGACGAACACCCGCGGCCGGCTCAAGCTCCCGGACCTGGAGCTCGCCTTCACCGGCCTCGACGACCCGCACATCAAGCGGGACCGCTACGCCCGCGTGGCCGGCGGCCCCGACACCTCGGCCGACTTCTCGATGGGCGTGGTCCACGCCCCGTATCTGCGCACGCTCGACTCCTTCACGGCGGACGGGTACGAGCTGATCCTGGCGGGCCACACGCACGGCGGTCAGCTGTGCGTCCCCTTCTACGGCGCCCTGGTGACCAACTGCGATCTGGACACCGACCGGGTCAAGGGCCTGTCCACCCACACCGTGGAGGGACGGACGTCCTACCTCCACGTCTCGGCGGGCTGCGGCACCAACCGGTTCACGCCGGTCCGCTTCGCCTGCCCGCCGGAGGCGACCCTGCTGACACTGACCGCGCGCCGCTGAGCGCTCACGATCGTCTTCTCCGCGCCCCCGGCCCGGTGATCATCGGCCCGGACCGCGTCCGACCTGCGGCGCGGGGGCGCGAAAACCGGATTTCGTCTCCGGGCGCCGGTGGGCTAAAGTAATCGATGTCGCCGCGACGTGAAGCACAGAGCAGCGACATCGGGGTGTAGCGCAGCTTGGCAGCGCGCTTCGTTCGGGACGAAGAGGTCGTGGGTTCAAATCCCGCCACCCCGACAGCTGAAACACCAGGTCAGGGGCCTGATCCGCAAGAGCGGGTCGGGCCCCTGACTCGTTTCCGGGCGGTGGTCCCAGGGGGCGACTCGGACTCGGAGCAGTGATCGGATCGCTCTACTCTGGAGTGTTCCTGTCAGGTGGCTGACCGACGAAAGGCTGGGTCTCAGGTGCTGGTCGCGGACCGATATCGGCTCCAGATGTGTATCGGGCGTGGCGGCATGGGCGAGGTGTGGCAGGCCACCGACGAGGTCCTCGGCCGGTCCGTCGCCGTGAAGCTGATGCTCGGGCACGAGTCGGATCCTTCGGCGAGTGAGCGGTTCCGGCTGGAGGCGCAGACGGCGGCGCGGCTGAGTCATCCGCATGTCGTGGGCGTCTTCGACTTCGGTACGTGGGACGGGAAGTTGTTCCTCGTCATGGAGTTGGTCGACGGGCCCAGCCTCGCCACGGACGCGGGCGCCCCCTCGGTGCTGCCCCCCGAGCGGGTCGCCGTGATCGCCGCGCACGCCGCCGCCGGGCTGGCCGCCGCGCATCGGGAGGGTGTGGTGCACCGGGACATCAAGCCCGGGAACCTGCTGGTCGACGCGGGCGGGGCCGTGAAGCTCGCCGACTTCGGCATCGCCCGGTTCGTCGACGATCCGTCGGCCGCGCTCACGACCACGGGGCAGATCGTCGGCACCGGCCTCTATCTCGCCCCGGAGCGGGCGCTCGGGAAGCCCGCCTCGCCGGCGTCCGACGTGTACTCGCTGGGCTGTGTCCTGTACCAACTCCTCACCGGGCGGCCCCCGTTCCAGGGCGACACCGCGACGGCCCTGCTGTACCAGCACATCGACACGCCGCCGGCGCCGCCCCGGCAGCTGGGGGTGGGGCTGCCGGCCGCGTTCGAGGCGTACCTCCTCACGCTGCTGGCCAAGCAGCCGGAGCAGCGGCCCGCCGCCCGGGCCATCGCCGACTGGTTCGCCTCCGGGGCCTGGCGTGAGCACCCTCAGCCGCCTCTCCAGCCCCAGAGCCGGCCCGTACCGCACACGACCGCGCGGATGGCGCCGCAGGGCGGTCGGCAGTCGGCGCGGCAGGCCGGGCACCAGGCGAGACCGCAGTCCAGACCCTCGACGAGACACCAGACCGGCCCCTCGGCCGGACCTCCGTCGCGTCGGCAGGCGCCGCGGCGCGCCGAGAGCGGACTCGCGGAGCTCTCCCGGCGCCGCCCGAGGAAGACGGCCGCGGTGGCCGGAGGCATCGCGTTCGTGGTCTTCCTGCTCATCGGCATGGCCTGGCTCTCGCCGGACGACACGTCGAACGAGATTCCCGTGGCCGACCCGACGGCGACCGCCCCTCGGTGACCCCGGCCGCCGGACCGCGCGTTGACCCGAACGGGGTCCTTCGGGTGGCCCGGCCGGGTGCTGTCCGTTCCTCTGGATACATGGACACCAGGCAGGTACCCCGGGCCGCCGTACCCGCCGCCGTCGTGCTCGTCCTCGTCCTCGGCGGCGGGCCGGCCACCGCCGCCGATCAGCCCGCACCCGCCGGAGTCCGGTCCGAGACCCGCTCGGAGACCGTCGACGACTCCGGTCCCTCCGGCGTCGCCCTCGGCCTCGGCGCCACCGCGCTGGCCGCCGCGGTCGCCACCACCGTCGTACGCAACCGGGCGCTCAGGGCCGTCCTCAGCCGACGGCCGGACCGGCCACCGCCGCCGGCAGAGCCTGTGTCGGACAGATCCCGAGGTTGACCGCCTTGCACTGCGGGACCGTCAGGATGGCGCGGAGACATGGAAGTTGCCCCGTTACGAGGTCGCGTCCGTCAGCCGGGCGTTCTGCGGTCGGGTTGTCGGCCGCGGTCGCGGGGATCAGGCCGGGCGGGACGCCTTGAGCGAGTACATCAGCGGGACGCGCGGACGGTCGGCGGGGAAGCGGTAGTACCCGTCCTCCTGGCGCCGCAGCGTTCCGTAGCGCGGGATGAGCGAGACGTCGTGCTCGTGCAGGAACTCGATCCGCAGTCCGGCCTTGGCTATCGCCGTCACGACCTCGCCGACCGGATGCACCCATTCCACGCTGCGGTTGTGGACGGTGGCGGCGTCGACGTCGGCGTAGGTCCCCGGGGTGGTGTCCACCCAGGCGTCGCGGGTGAAGTAGTCGTGCACGACCCGCGTCCCCGTCTCGTCGTCCAGGGAGTCGGTGAGCGGATGGAACTCGGCGACGTACAGGAAGCCGCCGGGGGCGACGAGCGCGGCGGCGGTCTCGGCCCAGCGGTCGATGTCCGGAAGCCAGCACAGCGCCCCGGTGCCGGTGTAGACGATGTCGTACGAGGAGTCGGGGACGGCCTCGACGGCGTCATAGGCGTCGGCGGCGACGAACGCGGCCCGGTCCGTGGCGAGACCGAGGTCGGCGGCGAGCGAGCGGGCGGTCTCGACGGCGGGCTCGGAGAAGTCGAGGCCGACGACGTGCGAGGCGCCGTGCCGGGCCCAGGAGAGGGTGTCCAGACCGATGTGGCACTGGAGGTGGAGCAGCGAGCGGCCGGTGACGTCGCCGACCTCCGCGAGCTCGAAGTCCCGCAGTACCTCCTTGCCGGCCCGGAACGCGTCGAGGTCGTAGAACTCACTGGCGGCGTGGATGGCGACGCGTTCGTCCCAGCGGGCACGGTTGGCCTCGCGCCAGTCGGCGGGGGTCGGTGAGTACATGGCGGGAGGTTATCCACAGGCTGCGGACGATGCGAGCGGTTTGTCGGTGGCACGGAGCATGATGGGGGCCATGACTGAGACCAATGACTTCGCCGACCTGCCCCTGTGGGAGCAGCGCTTCCGGGCGCCGCGCGTGTCCCTGCCCGAGTGGGCCGAGGAGGCGCCGGACCGTTCGCTGTTCGTGTCCAACGCGACGGGCACGTACGAGCTGTACGCCTGGGACCGGGCGAGCGGCACGCAGCGGCAGGTCACGGACCGGCCGAACGGGACGACGGACGGCACGCTGTCCCCGGACGGCCGGTGGATCTGGTGGTTCTCGGACAAGGACGGGGACGAGTTCGGGGTGTGGATGCGCCAGCCCTTCGAGGGCGGCGCGGACGAGCCGGCAGTGCCCGGGCTCGCGCCCTCCTATCCGGCGGGGCTCGCGATCGGCCGGGACGGCACGGTCGTCGTGGGCCGCTCGACGGACGAGGAGGGATCGACGGTCCATCTCGTACGGAACGGCTCGGCGCCGGTCGAGATATACCGGCACCGGGAGTCGGCGGGCGTCGGCGATCTCTCCCACGACGGGTCCCTGATCGCGATCGAGCACACGGAGCACGGCGACGCCATGCACGCGGCGCTGCGCGTGCTGCGGGCCGCGGACTCCTCCGTGCTCGCCGAGCTGGACGACACCAAGCGCGGTACGGAGGAGCTGGGCCTGGCGGTGCTCGGCTTCGCTCCGGTGGCCGGCGACACCCGGCTGCTCGTGGGCCACCAGCGACGGGGCCGCTGGGAGCCGCTGCTGTGGGACGTGGCGACGGGCGAGGAGACCGATCTCCGGCTCGACCTGCCGGGCGATGTGTCGGCGGAGTGGTATCCGGACGGCTCGGGGCTGCTGATCGTGCACAGCTTCGAGGCGCGCAGCGAGCTGTGGCGGTACGACATCGCCACGGGCGCGCTGGTACGGGTGGAGACCCCGGCCGGGTCGGTATCGGGCGCCACGGCCCGCCCCGACGGCAGCGTGGAGTATCTGTGGTCGTCGGCCGCGCGGCCGCCGGTGGTGCGCTCGACGGCGGGCGGGGTCGTCCTCGACCCGCCCGGCCGGAAGGCGCCGGACTCGCTGCCGGTGGAGGACGTGTGGGTGGAGGGGCCCGGCGGCCGCATCCATGCCCTCGTGCAGCGGCCGGCGGAGGGTGAGGGGCCCTTCCCGACCGTCTTCGAGGTGCACGGCGGTCCGACCTGGCACGACAGCGACGCCTTCGCCTCCGGTCCGGCGGCCTGGCTCGACCACGGCTACGCGGTGGTCCGGGTCAATTACCGCGGATCGACCGGTTACGGCCGGGAGTGGACGGACGCGCTGAAGCACCGGGTCGGCCTGATCGAGCTGGAGGACGTCGCGGCGGTCCGTGAGTGGGCGGTGGCCTCGGGGCTCGCCGACCCGGCGAAGCTGGTCCTGTCGGGCGGATCCTGGGGCGGCTATCTGACCCTGCTCGGGCTCGGCACCCAGCCGGACTCCTGGTCGGTGGGGCTCGCCGCCGTGCCCGTCGCGGACTATGTGACGGCGTACGAGGACGAGATGGAGGCCCTGAAGGCGCTGGACCGGACGCTGTTCGGCGGCTCGCCGGAGGAGGTGCCGGACCGCTTCGAGGCCTCGTCGCCGCTGACGTACGTGGACAAGGTGACGGCCCCCGTCTACATCTCGGCCGGCGTCAACGACCCGCGCTGCCCGATCCGGCAGATCGACAACTACGTCGAGCGGCTCGCGGCCCGGGGAGCGGTCCACGAGGTGTACCGGTACGACGCGGGGCACGGCTCCCTGGTGGTGGAGGAGCGGATCAAGCAGGTCCGCCTGGAGCTCGCCTTCGCCGCGCGTCACCTGGGGACCCGGCCGGTCGAGGGGTGAGGCGGCTGCGTACCGTGGAGGGGTGTACCGGTTCCTGAGAACACCCCGCTGGTGGGGGATCAACGTCTTCGTCGTGCTGGCGATCCCGTTCTGCCTGTTCATGGGGACGTGGCAGATGGGCAAGTTCGAGGACCGCGTCGACACCCACCGGGAGGCGGAGCGGGCCCCGGACCCAAGCACGCTGAGAACCGAGCCGCTGGAGAAGCTCCTTCCGGTGGACAAGGAGACCTCCGGCAGGCACGCGGAGGCGAGCGGCCGGTACGGCCAACAGTTCCTGGTGCCGGATCGTGAGCTGGACGGCCGCAGTGGCAGTTACGTCCTGACGATGCTGAAGACGGACGGTGGCAAGTCCCTGCCGGTGGTACGGGGCTGGCTGCCGGCCGGCGCGAAGGCGCCGGCCCCGCCGTCCGGCGAGGTCACGGTGGTGGGCGCCCTCCAGGCGTCCGAGAACGCCGGCACCAAGGGCGTCCACGCGGCGGGCGGGCTCCCGGAGGGCCAGCTCGGCATGATCAGCGCGGGAGCCCTGATCAATGTGGTCAGCGACGACGTGTACGACGCGTGGGTGACGGTCACCGACTCCCCCGACGGCCTGACCCCGGTCCCGGCGGCGGCCGCGGCGGGCACGTCCCTGGACCTGAAGGCGTTCCAGAACCTCGGCTACACCGCGGAGTGGTTCGTCTTCGCGGGCTTCGTCGTCTTCATGTGGTTCCGCCTGCTGCGCCGCGAGGTGGAAGCCCAGCGGGACGCGGAGCTGGGCCTGTAGGTCGCCTGGGCCTCATGCCTTCGGTCCTGCGCCTCCGGCCTCGGCCCCATGGGTCCTGGGCCCTGGCCCTTGGGGCTCCGGGGCATCCGTGCCCTGAGCGCAAGCCGCCCCGGCGGGTGCCGGTGCCGATCGGTCCCGCACGGTCCCGGTCAGGACGCGTCGAGCACGCCCGTGCGGTAGATCGTTCCGGCGCAGGCGTGGGGAATCGTCGCCGCGGCGGCCGGGGCGCCCGGTTCCGCCGTGTGGCTGACCTCGACGCTGCCTTCGGCCGGCGTCCCGTCCTCCGCGCCGAGCTGGGTCGAGGCGTCGTTGCTCGCCGATCCGCTGTCGGTCGATCCGGTGGACCCGGACGAGGTTCCGCCGGCGTCCGTCGGGGCGGTGGGATCGGGCGAGGTTCCCGTGGTGGGGCAGGTCTCCTTGGGGACCCAGGCGAACCGCACCTCGTAGGCGTTGTCCGGCGCCAGGAGCAGCGTCGGCGATTCCTGCGAGGGGTCGGGCAGTCCGCTCGCCGCGTCCCCCGGCGTGTGGGAGACGACCATGATCTTGGACGGGTCGGCCGCTCCCTTGGTCGCGAAGTCGACGCGGCCCGCACCGCTCACCACGCACTCGCGGCCGGAGACGTTGGCGATGCGGAAGGTGCCGTAGACCTTCCCCTCCGCGTCGGGCGCGCCTGCACGCACCGAGCTGACGCCCAGTTGGGCGGCCTCGCACACGGGTGAGGCGTCCGGCTGTGCGTCGGCGGGCGGCTTCGAGCCCGGCTCCTCGCCGTCCGTCTCGCCGGAGGCCGATGCCGCGGGCTTTCCGGCCCCCTCGGCCGCGCCCTGGCTGGGACTGACGGCGCCGGTCGGCGTGTCCGCGCCCTTCTCGCCGCCCTCGACCCCGGTCTCGGCGCCGGTGCCGCCCTGGGCCTGCTCGCCGTGTCCGGCGTTGATGGCCTGGTCGGCGGAGGTCCCGCCGGAATTGGCGACGTGCACGAACGCCGGGACGGCCGTGCCGATCAGGACCACGGCGGCGGCGATGCCGACGATGGCCTGCCGCTTGCGGGCGCGCCGCGCGGGCACCGCGCGGCGTAGATGGTCGAGCGCGCCGTCGGTGGGCTCGAGGTCGGCGACGGCGCCCTGGAGCAACCGTCGAAGCGCGAGCTCGTCGTCTCCGAAGGGGTCGTCGCCCCCGAAGAGGTCGTCGGCCTGCGCTTTGTCGGGCCCGTCGTTCACAATCCCGTGTCCCATGTCGTCGCGTTCATCGTCGGGCGGCCCGCTCGCACCGCCAGAGCCGAGACCGGAGCCGCCGCCGGAGCCGAGGCCGGGGTTCGTGTCGCCGGAGCCGAGGCCGGGGTTCGTGTCGCCGGAGCTCATGCCGTCGCCTCCATCGCGACACGCAGCGCCGCGATGCCCCGCGAGCCGTACGCCTTCACCGACCCGAGGGATATGCCGAGCGTCTCGGCGACCTGGGCCTCCGTCATGTCCGCGAAGTACCGCAGGACCAGCACCTCGCGCTGACGGCGCTGCAGCCCGCGCATCGCCTTGATGAGCGCGTCCCGCTCCAGCTGGTCGTACGCCCCCTCCTCCGCGCTCGCCATGTCCGGCATCGGCTTGGACAGCAGCTTGAGTCCGAGGATGCGGCGGCGCAGCGCGGAACGGGAGAGGTTGACGACCGTCTGGCGCAGATAGGCGAGCGTCTTCTCCGGGTCCCGGACGCGGTTGCGCGCCGAGTGGACCCGGATGAACGCCTCCTGCACCACGTCCTCGCAGGAGGCCGTGTCGTCCAGGAGCAGCGCGGCGAGGCCGAGCAGCGAGCGGTAGTGGGCGCGGTAGGTCTCGGTCAGGTGGTCGACGGTGGTGCCCGCGGCCACGGTGCCGTCAGCGCTCTCGCGCGGCGCGGGGATGCCGATCACTCCGGACGTCCGGGCTCTGGTGGGCATGCGTGCGATCACCGGCATGCCGCCCGCCGGGCGCGGACGCCTGAGCGGGTGCACCACGGTGCCGCGTACGGGGACGGAGACGGGACCCCTGAGCGGGGCGGCCGCCGCGCCGCGGAGCGGGACGACCGCTGCGATGTCGAGTACCTCTGCCACGCCTGTTGGACACGCTTCCCCCCGTCAGGGTTGTACGCGTACGCCACCGTTTTCGACGGTGTTCCCTTTGCCGTCATGCGCACCCGTTCATCCCCAATGCCCCGTATTCGCAGCACGTTTCGCGGCACACCGCATGGGCGCACGCGGAGACGCTTCCCACCCGACCACCGGTTGCAGCAAGGGAGAAAAACATCCTCGAACATGGCATCGTCCCAGTTCAAGAGCGCTCCGCTGGTGACTTGATCACAGGACGTTCACGGATTCTACAAAATTGAACGGTCAGTGGGCGTCGATTTCCGGACGCTCCCGACGCTCCGGGCGGATGACCGCCTCGGCGATCTGGACGGCGTTCAGGGCCGCGCCCTTGCGGAGGTTGTCGCCGCAGACGAAGAACTCCAGCGACCGTTCGTCGTCCATCGAGCGGCGCACCCGGCCCACCCAGGTGGGGTCCGTGCCCACGACGTCGGCGGGGGTGGGGAAGTCGCCCGCGGCCGGGTCGTCGTACAGCACCACGCCCGGCGAGGTGGCCAGGATCTCGTGCGCGCGCCCGACGGTGACCGGATGCTCGAAACGCGCGTGGACGGAGACGGAGTGGGCGGTCAGCACGGGTACGCGCACACAGGTGGCGGCGACCGGCAGCCCGGGAAGGTCGAGGATCTTGCGCGTCTCGTGGCGGACGCGGAGCTCCTCGGAGGACCAGCCGTCCTCCATCGGCACGCCCGACCAGGGCACGACGTTGAGCGCGACGGGCCCGGGGAAGGGGCCGGTGTCCTCGCCCACCGCGCGCCGTACGTCGCCGGGGTGGTTGCCCAGCTCGGTCCCGGCCACCAGCGACAGTTGCCGGCGCAGCGCGGCGGCGCCCGCCTGCCCGCCGCCGCTCGCGGCCTGCTGGACGGTCACCACCAGCTCACTGACCCCGAACTCGGCGTGCAGGGCGCCCACGGCCACGATCAGCGCCAGCGTCGAACAGCCGGGACTGGCGACGATCCCGCGGGGCCGTACCCGTACCGCGTGCGGATTGATCTCCGGGACCACCAGCGGCACGTCCGGATCCAGCCGGAAGGCGGCCGAGGTGTCCACGACCACAGCGCCCTTGGCGGCGGCGATCGGCGCCCACCGCGCCGCCACGTCCTCGGGCGCGAGGAAGAGGGCGAGGTCGACGCCCTCCAGTACGTCCTCGCTCAGCGCGAGGACCTCCGTCTCCACCCCGCGCACGGCCAGCTTGCGGCCGGCCGACCGCGGGGAGGCGACGAGTCGGATCTCGCCCCAGACGTCGGCGTGCTGCGACAGGAGCTGGAGCATCACCGCACCGACGGCTCCGGTCGCTCCCACGACCGCGAGCGTCGGCTTGCGGTTCAACGGTGGCACGTCACCGGCCGGTGCCGCCGTAGACAACGGCCTCGTCCGAGTCGCTGTCGAGCCCGAAGGCGGAGTGGACGGCCGTCACGGCGTCGTTGACGTCGTCCTGGCGGGTCACGACCGAGATGCGGATCTCGGAGGTGGAGATCAGCTCGATGTTCACGCCCGCGTCGGACAGCGCCTGGAAGAAGGAGGCGGTGACGCCCGGGTTCGTCTTCATACCGGCGCCGACCAGGGAGATCTTGCCGATCTGGTCGTCGTAGCGCAGCGAGTCGAAGCCGATCGCGCCCTTCGCCTTCTCCAGGGCGTCGATGGCCTTGCGGCCCTCGGCCTTGGGGAGGGTGAAGGAGATGTCCGTCAGCCCGGTGGAGGCGGCGGACACGTTCTGCACGATCATGTCGATGTTGATCTCGGCGTCCGCGACGGCCCGGAAGATGGCCGCCGCCTCGCCCGGCTTGTCCGGCACGCCGACGACGGTGATCTTCGCCTCGGAGGTGTCGTGGGCGACACCGGAGATGATGGCCTGCTCCACCTTGCGGTCCCCTCGCGGTTCGTTGCTGACCCACGTGCCCTGCAGCCCCGAGAAGGACGAACGGACGTG
The DNA here is from genome assembly GCF_040611675.1 of Streptomyces sp. NPDC006551. Taxonomy (NCBI): domain Bacteria; kingdom Bacillati; phylum Actinomycetota; class Actinomycetes; order Kitasatosporales; family Streptomycetaceae; genus Streptomyces; species Streptomyces sp. NPDC006551. The sequence continues at coordinate 55,847 of NZ_JBEXOT010000005.1, read as the reverse complement.
GATCGGGATGTTGTAACGGCGTGCGTACTCGACGCACCGGTGCAGCAGCACCTTGGAGCCGGAGGCGGCGAGCTCCAGCATGTCCTCGAAGGAGATCCAGTCGATCTTCTTCGCCTTCTTCACCACGCGCGGGTCCGCCGTGAACACACCGTCGACGTCGGTGTAGATCTCACAGACCTCGGCGTCCAGCGCGGCGGCCAGCGCCACGGCCGTGGTGTCGGACCCGCCACGCCCCAGCGTGGTGATGTCCTTCTTGTCCTGGCTGACGCCCTGGAAGCCGGCGACGATCGCGATGTTGCCCTCGTCGAGGGCGGTACGGATCCGGCCCGGCGTGACATCGATGATGCGCGCTTTGTTGTGGACCGAGTCGGTGATGACACCGGCCTGGCTGCCCGTGAACGACTGGGCTTCGTGGCCCAGGTTTTTGATCGCCATGGCCAGCAGGGCCATGGAGATCCGCTCTCCGGCGGTCAGCAGCATGTCGAATTCACGCCCGGCAGGGATCGGGGATACCTGCTCGGCGAGATCGATCAACTCGTCCGTCGTGTCGCCCATCGCGGAAACCACGACGACCACCTGGTGGCCGTTCTTCTTGGCATCCACGATCCGCTTGGCGACGCGCTTGATGCCTTCGGCATCGGCAACGGAGGAGCCTCCGTACTTCTGCACGACAAGGCCCACGTGCGCTCCTCGCTCGGTCTCTGCCGCAGTCATCACTGCGGTCGGCTCAGTTTAACGAGCAGCCCGGAATCGCCGACCGTATATCACATCCTGAGATGTCCCGCTCAATCAGTGATCTCGGCCGTTGGCCCGGACTGCCCGTGGTCGACCCCCTGCCCCAGGGGCGGCGCTGTACGCGGAGTTGTGGGAGGGGTCACATGCAGAAGGTGCGCGGTGAACGGGTGCTCGTGCCCCAACTCCCGGACGCTGTCGGCCACCACCGCGTCGAAGTCCGCCGCCGCCCGCTCCGTCCGGCCCACCGCCGCGTACAACCCGACCAGGTTCAGCCGCGAGGTGAGCGTCTCCGGATGGGCCGGGCCGAGCAGCTCCGTGCGCGCACCCAGCGTCCGCTCGTGCAGGGTGATCGCCTCCTCCAGGCGACCGGCGTCCTGGTAGGCGACCGCCAGGTTGTTCCGCAGCCGCAGGGTGTCGCGGTGGGCGGCCCCCAGCACCCGTTCCAGCCCCGCCAGCGCGCCCTCCAGGAGCGCGACCGCCCCGTCCTTGTCCCCCAGGTGGCGCCAGGTGACCGCGAGCCGCCCCCGGGCGACATGCGTCTCGGCCCGGTCCTCGCCGAGCCCCCGCTCCAGATCGGCGACGACCCGCGCCTGGAGGTCCGCCGAGGCCTCCAGGTGCCACGCGATGGCCCAGCACTCGGCGAGGCCCTCGCGGCTGCCCGCGGTCCGCGGATGGTCGTCGCCGAGGACACGCTCCCGGCACGCGACGGCCCGCTCGAACCAGAGCGCCGCCTGGTACGTGTCGGTCTGCTCCAGCAGGAACCAGGCCGCCGCGTCCAGCAGCGCGGCCGTGCCGGCCGTGTCCGCCGAGGGGTCGGTGTGCTGGGCGTACGCCTCGACGTGCGGGAGCAGCTCACGCCACGCGCCCCACTCGGCCACGCCCCCGGCTCCCTTCGGCGTGGCTGCCGCCAGCGTCTCCTCGGCGACCACCCGGGCGGCGTCGATGTCCTCCACCCGCCGATGCGGATCGCTCTCGTCCGCCGTACGCGCGACCGCCTGCACCAGCCGGTGCACGGACACGGCCCCGTCCTCGTGCAGCGTGACCATGCTGTGCGCCGCGAGCCGGCCCACCGCGCGCCGCACCGAGAACGCGGGGCCGAGCCGTTCCAGCAGCGGGCGGGGGATCCGGTCCGGGCCCCACCAGGCGAGGACCCGCAGGATCGTCCCCGTGAGCGGATCGGCGGCCACGAGCCGGTCCAGGGTCAGCCGCCAGGTCCACGCGACCGCCTGCCCGCCCTCGGTGGTCCGCTCGACCGGGATCTCGTACACCTCGCCGGGGTAGCGCCGTAGCTGGTCGAGGTACTCGCCCGGTGTCGTACGGGTCTCGGCGCAGTAGGCCGCGGCCTGGGCCACGGCGAGCGGCAGATGTCCCAGCGTCCCGCAGAGGGTCCACACCTCGGCCGTGTCCCTTGGCCCGAGGTGGGTGACGGCCCGCGTGAACATCTCGGCCGAATCCTCGCGGCCGGGGACCGTCAGCTCCATGACCTCCGCGATCCCGTCCCACCCGCCCGCCTGCCGCGTGGTGATCAGGATCCGCCCCCGGACGACCCGCGCGAGCAGCGCCTCGACGTCGGCCGCTTCGGTGACGTTGTCGAGTACGAGCAGCCAGTCGTCGTGAGCCGCCAGCCACTGCAACGCCTTCTCGCGCAGCGCCTCGCGCGGCAGTACGTCGATCAGCGCGGGCTGCATGGCGCCGGCGAGGGCCGCGAGCCCGGCGTCGAGATCGGCCCGGGTCTCGGCGGTGATCCACCAGACCGGGTTGTGGTCGTCGGTGCGCCGGGACGCCCAGTGGGCGGCGAGCGTCGACTTGCCGACGCCTCCGAGTCCCCGGACGGCGACGACACGGTGGGCCCGTATGTCGAAGGCGTCGTCCAGCCACCGGGTTTCACGGTCACGCCCGACGAACCGCACGGCCTTGCGCGGTATTTTGACGAGCCCCTCCGGGCACCACGCCGGCGCCAGAGCCTCCGGTGGCAGCAGGACCGCCCGCTCCACCTGGGTGAGATGGTCCCCGGTGTTGACGTTGCCGATGCTTCCGCCGGCCGCGACCGACCGCTCCCCGGCGGCCTCCACGCCGTCGCTCACGCGTCGCCCGTCGACACGCTGCCGATGTCACCACCGGCGGCGACGGACCGGTCCCCGGAGGCGGTCACGGGGCCACCCGGCTCCCGCGAGGCCGCAGGCGTCGAGGCCGTGGGCGTCGAAGGGGCGGGCATCGAGGGCGCGGGCGTCGCAGGCGCGGGCATCGAGGGCGCGGGACCGGCTTGCGCACCGTTTCCCGTGGTGACGGACCCGATGTTCCCGCCGGCCGCGACGGAGCCCGCGCCGGACGCGGTCACCCCGCCGGCCCGCCCGAACTGCCCCCACAGCGAGAGCCCGAGGCCCACGGCGGCCAGCACGGCGCCGACGACGCTCGCGATCTGATCGGCCTTGCCCAGATCTGCGACGGCCACGACGACAAGGGCGACGGCTCCGGCCGCCCCGACACCGACGCCGGTCCACAGCAACGCTCTCGACTCCCCCTGGACGGTCATGACGCCATCATGGCAGGGGCCATGGCTCCGGACCGGGGGTTTCGGGCCGGGGGGTTTCCGACCCGGGGTTCGAGCGCCGCCCCCGTCTTCCTACTTCTTCAGCGATCCGAGGCCCAGCGGGCCCGCGATCTCCGCCGCCATGACGCGGCCCGCCTCCTCCGCGAGGTCGTCCTCCGTCAGGTCCTCGTCCGTGTCGAGTCCGTCCAGCGCGGCCAGCGGCTGGTCGAGGCGGACGTGGGAGACCAGCGACTGCAGGGCGCGCAGGGTCCCGGAAGCCGTCGGGCCCCAGTTGGAGAAGTAGGAGAACTGCCACCACCACAGCGCCTCGCTCGTCCGGCCGGCCCGGTAGTGGGCCAGGCCGTGGCGCAGATCCATGACGATGTCGGCGAGGTTGTCGGAGATGCGGCACGGCACCGGCGCCTTGCGCGGCTCGTACGGGTCGAAGACCTCCGAGAACACGTCCACCGGCTCCAGGAGCGCCGCGAACCGCATGCGCAGGTCGTCGACGTCCAGGTCGGGGCCCGTGTCCGGCTCGTAGCGCTCGTCCGGGACGATGTCCTCGTGCGCGCCGAGCCGCCCGCCCGCGAGCAGCAGCTGCGAGATCTCCAGGAGCAGGAAGGGCACCGCGCTGTCGGGCTCGTCGCCCTTGGCCACTTCCGTGGTGGCCACGATGAAGGACTCGATCGAGTCGGCGATCTGGACCGCGAAGTCGTCCGGGTCCTGCATGATGGAGTGCAGCGTGGGGTCAGACATCGAGGGTGCCTCCCTTGAGCTCACGAGCGAGCGCACGAGCCGTGTCGGCCCTGTCGTCATACATCTAGCAGGCGCCGCCCCTCGAAGGCACGGCCGAGGGTGACCTCGTCGGCGTACTCCAGATCACCGCCGACCGGCAGGCCGCTCGCGAGACGCGTGACCTTCAGTCCCATGGGCTTGATCATCCGCGCCAGGTACGTCGCGGTGGCCTCGCCCTCCAGGTTCGGATCGGTCGCCAGGATCAGCTCGGTGACCGTGCCGTCCGCGAGCCGCGCGAGCAGCTCCCGGATGCGCAGATCGTCCGGGCCGACGCCCTCGATCGGACTGATGGCGCCGCCGAGCACGTGGTACCGCCCACGGAACTCGCGCGTCCGCTCGATCGCCACGACGTCCTTCGGCTCCTCGACCACACAGATGACCGACAGGTCCCGGCGCGGGTCGCGGCAGATGTTGCACTGCTCCTGCTGTGCCACGTTGCCGCAGACCGCGCAGAACCTGACCTTCTCCTTGACCTCCAGCAGCGCGTGCGCGAGCCGGCGTACGTCGGTCGGCTCGGCCTGGAGGATGTGGAAGGCGATCCGCTGCGCGCTCTTGGGACCGACGCCGGGCAGCCTGCCCAGTTCGTCGATGAGGTCCTGAACCACGCCTTCGTACAACGGAACGCCCTTCTCGGGTCTGCTTGATTCTTACGGTAGTGGCTGAAGCGATGCCTTAGAAGCCCGGGGACGCGAGCGCGGGGCTCAGAAGCCCAGGCCCGGCATGCCGCCCAGGCCCTGCGTCAGCGGGCCCAGCTTGGCCTGCTGCAGCTCCTGGGCGTTGTCGTTGGCGGCCTTGACCGCGGCCACGACCAGATCGGCCAGCGTCTCGGTGTCCTCGGGGTCGACGGCCTTGGGGTCGATCACCAGGCCGCGCAGCTCGCCGGAGCCGGTCACCGTCGCCGTGACCAGGCCACCGCCCGCCTGTCCCTCGACCTCCGTCGCGGCGAGCTCCTCCTGGGCGCGCGCGAGGTCCTGCTGCATCTTCTGGGCCTGCTGGAGGAGCTGCTGCATGTTGGGCTGACCACCACCGGGAATCACGGTCACTCCTGGCATTTCGACGACTGATGTTCGGTACGCCGAGCCTACGTGGTCCCCGCACGAGCCGCCGCCACAACTCTTTCGAGTGAGAAACTGCGGGCTCCTCTACCTGATCAAGACCCTCTTGCGGGCGGAAATCCCGGGATTCCGGGCCCACAGCCCACCATTCGGCGGTAGGAAGGGCAGGCACCACGTGCACCGCATGTCACAGAAGGACACGAGCGCTGAGCTGAACAGAGGAGTCCCCCGGTGAGCCAGCAGCCGGAGATGCAGCCGCCGCCGGGGCAGCCCGAGAGGCCGGTCCGCCGTGATCTGACCGGGACGCCCTTCCCGCTCGGCGACTGGGGCGAGCCCGCGGAACGGCTGGACGAGCTGTACCGCTGGGTCGAGTCCAACGCGCTGCGCACGGCGGAGTGGTATCTGTCCGACCGCGTCTGGAAGCGCCGCTGCGCGCGGGCGCTGCGGCTCGGTACGGCGCTGGGCGTCATCGCGGGCGCCGCGCTGCCGCTGCTCGACCTGACGGAGGTCGCGGACGGGGCGGCGGGGTGGGGGTACCTGTCCCTGCTGCTCGGCGCGGCCTGCATGGCGTGCGACCGGTACTTCGGGCTGACGTCCGGCTGGATAAGGGACGTGGCGACGGCACAGGCGGTGCAGCGCCGGCTGCAGACGCTGCAGTTCGACTGGGCGTCGGAGAGCGTACGCGAGGTCCTCGGGCCGACGGAGGGGACGGCGAGCGAGGCCGCGGAGCGGTGCCTGGGGGTGCTGCGGCGCTTCTCGGAGGACGTGACGGAGCTGGTACGGGCGGAGACCGCGGACTGGATGGTCGAGTTCCGCTCCGGCCCGGCGCCGCCGGCCCTCCAGGCGGTGGGCACCCCCGCGCCCCGTCAGGAGGCCGGCCAGCCCCCGGCCCGCTTCCCGCTGCCCCCGGGCACCCGCCCGAACATGCCGAGACAGCGCCCGCCGGAGCCGCGCTGACCAGGCCGAAGCGGCGGTGCTCCCGGCGGAGCCGCGCTGAACAAGCCCGAGCCGCGCTGACCCCGGCGCGGCCGTGCTGAACAGGCGCGAGCCGCGCTGACCCCGTTCCGTGGAGGGCGACGAGGAGCGAGCCGCCCTCCACGGCGAAGGCTCAGCTGAGGATGATCATCGAGCCCTGTCCGAGGCTCCGGGTCGCCGCCGCGTGCAGCCCCAGCCACACATGACGCTCCCGCGCGAACGGACTGTCGTCGTACGGAATGGGTCCCGCCGGTTCCTCCAGCTCGGTCGGCCGCTCCGGTGGCAGCGGCGCGGCCGGCGGGTTGGCCGGGTCGATCCCGATCGCGGGCGCGACGAACTCCAGCTCCCGCAGCAGCCCGTGCGAGGACCCGAGCGGGCCGCCACCCTCCAGGAGTTCGTCGTTGGAGAGCGGGGCGGGGAAGTCCACGGGGACGTACGCACCGGCGTGGTCGTAGTGCCAGACGAGGTGGGACTGCTGGGCGGTCGCCTCGAACATCTCCAGGAGCTGCTCGTAGTCCCCGCCGAGCTCGTCGACCGGTTCGACGGGGAGACCGCAGATCCGCAGCAGATAGGCGCGGCGCAGGAAGTGCAGGGCGTCGTAGTCGAACCCGGCGACGGGCGCCACGTCACCGGAGAGCCCCGGCATGTAGGCGAAGACGGGCACGGTGGGCAGACCGGACTCGGTGAGGGCCTGGTCGTAGGCGGCGATCTCTTCGGCGAAGGGATTGTCGGGGCTGTGGCACAGCACGTCGACAAGGGGGACCAGCCACAGGTCACAGGCCAAGGGAGGCTCGCTCTCCGTCAGTTGCAGGGACGGCCAGGGTAATCGGCGCGGTCCGCGTCGCACACCCGCTGGTGACCTGCCCGCCGGCGTCCCCGGTCAACCCGGGCTCCGCTCGGTCCGGCTCCGCTCAGCCCCGCTCAGACCCGCGCCGCCCGGCCGCCGCCGGGCCGCTCCAGCCGGTCCGCCCACTCCAGCGACTGCGTGTTGTACGCCCGTACGACGGCGACCGCCGCCTCCGGGTCCCCGAGCGTGATCGCGTCGACCAGGTCCACGTGGCCGCTCCACAGCCAGCCCCGCAGATCCGGGTCGGAGCGCAGATACGGCACGGAGAAGACCCACGCCTGGATCCGCAGCCGGTGGAGGAAGTCGGCGATGTAGTCGTTGGCGGACACCAGCCGGCCCAGCTCGCGCCAGTAGCGGATGTCGTAGCCGATGAGGATGTCCAGGTCCCCGGCACGGGCCGCCCGCGCGGCCGCCTCGCCCCGGCGCCGTACGGAGACGAGCGCGACCCCGAGCCCCACGTCCGGCACGGCGGCCGCGAGCGGGGCCGGGGCGGGCGCGTGCCGGCGGAAGATGCCGTCGACGACGAGCATGCGGGCCTCGACCATCCCGCGGTAGTCGTCGACCGAGAACTCGTGGACACGGAAACCGCGGTGCTGGTCGGAGTCGAGAAGCCCCTGCGCGGACAGGTCGACGAGGGCTTCGCGTACCGGCGTCGCCGACACCCCGTACTGCTCGGCTATCTGCTTGACGGTGAATTCCTGTCCGGGCTGGAGACGCCCGGCGAGCACTTCGTCACGCAGCGCGTCCGCGATCTGCTGTCGCAGGGTGTTGCGGGTGACGGCTCCGCTCGCGGGCATGATGGTCGGCTCCCCCTCCGTCCGGTTCCGGACACCCTAGTCCAGCGGGGAACGGGGCCGGTCGGAGCGCTACGCCGCCTTCGGGCCGGCGACCGACGTCTTCTGGTTCTGCCGGATCAGCATCACCGCCGGAACGAGGACCAGCGGCATCGGCGTGGGAACGACGACCACCGCGCAGACGGCACACCACAGCGCGAGCCCCCAGCCGATGGAGGGCGGCACCGGCACGCCCGCCTTTCCGAGGTACGAGACCAGGAGCCCGAGGAGCAGCAGGGGCAGGGCGAAGCTCCCCAGCGAGATCCAGAAGGCGCTCGCCGCGCCGGTCGGCTCGAAGAACGCGTCTCCCTTCAGGAACCACATGGCCCCGCCGAACCAGTCGTCGAGGCGTCCGGCGCTCATCGCCAGGAGCAGGACGAGATGCAGCGTGCCGAGAAAGACCAGGATGCGCCCCGCGCGTACGACCATGACCGTGCCCCCACTTTCGAAACCAACAGTTTCGGAACTGTGGGTACCGTAACATGGGGTCATGGCAGCCGGAACAGGACGACCACGGGATGCTCGGGTGGACGCGGCGATCCTCGACGCCACACGCGAACTCCTCGCCAGGGACGGGTACGCCCGGCTCACCATGGACGCGGTGGCCGAGCGCGCGGGAGTCGGCAAGGCCGCGATCTACCGACGCCACGCCACCAAGCAGGAGATGGTCTTCGCCGCCACGGTCCACGCGGCGGAACCGCTCGATCCGGCCGACACGGGCAGCCTCGTCGGCGATCTCACCGCGCTCGTCGAGGAGATCGCGGTCACGCTGAGCAGCCCGGCGTCCTCCGCCGCGGCGCTGGGGCTACTGGCGGACATGAGGCCGGACACCAGCCTGGGGGCCCGTTTCCGTGAGCGGTTCCTCGTCGGCGAACTGGCCGGTGTCGAGCGGCTGCTGGACCGCGCGGTCGCCCGAGGCGAACTTCCGCCACCGCCGGACCGCCCGGACGTCCACGTCGTCCACGCCTTGGTGACCGGGCCGATCTTCACCACGCTGTTCCTTCAACACCGCGACCCGCTGGGGCTGGCGGAGCCGTTGGGCGGTCTGATCGCGGCCGCACTGACCGCGCCGCGCCAGGCGGCGACCGGGTCCGCGACCGCGACCGCACAGCGAAGGGGCCGTCCGGGACACAGTCCGGACGACCCCTGAGACCACTGCGACCTCGGAGACCTCTGACGGTCTACGCCGTCACACCGTGTGCTCGTCGGCCGCGCTCAGCGCGGCGTCCAGGGCGGCGAGGCCCTCCTTGACCTCCGCCTCGGAGACGTTGCAGGCGGGGACGGCATGGGTGCGGTTCATGTTGATGAAGGGCCACAGGCCGTGCTTCTTGGCCGCCGCGCCGAAGGCCGCCATGGGGGCGTTGGCCTCACCGGCCGCGTTGTACGGCACGAGCGGCTCGCGCGTCTCCTTGTTCTTGACGAGGTCGAGCGCCCAGAACACTCCCAGGCCGCGCACCTCCCCGACCGACGGGTGGCGCTCGGCGAGCTCGCGCAGACCGGGCCCGAGGACGGTCTCGCCGATGTGTGCGGCGTGCTCGACGACCTTCTCGTCCTCCATCACCTGGATCGTGGCGACGGCGGCGGCGCAGGCCAGCGGGTGCCCGGAGTAGGTCAGACCGCCCGGGTAGGGGCGCTTGTCGAACGTCGCGGCGATCTCGGCGCTGATCGCGACACCGCCGAGGGGGACGTAACCGGAGTTCACGCCCTTGGCGAAGGTCATCAGATCGGGCACGACGCCGAAGTGGTCGGCGGCGAACCACGCGCCCGTACGGCCGAAACCGGCCATGACCTCGTCGAGGACGAAGACGATCCCGTACCTGTCGCAGATCTCGCGGACGCCGGCGAGGTAGCCGGGTGGCGGGGTCATGATGCCGGCGGTGCCGGGGACGGTCTCCAGGATGATCGCGGCGATGGTGGCCGGACCCTCGAAGGCGATGGTGTCCTCCAGGTGCGCGAGCGCCCGCTCGCACTCCTGCCGCTCGTTCTCGGCGTAGAACGGCGAGCGGTAGAGGAACGGCGCCCAGAAGCGCACGACGCCCGCGGAGCCGGTGTCGGACGCCCAGCGGCGCGGGTCGCCGGTGAGGTTGATCGCGGTGGAGGTGCCGCCGTGGTACGAGCGGTAGGCACTCAGGATCTTGTGACGGCCCGTGTGCAGACGGGCCATCCGGACGGCGTTCTCGACGGCCTCGGCACCGCCGTTGGTGAAGAAGATCTTGTCCAGGTCACCCGGCGTGCGCTCGGCGATGAGGCGTGCGGCCTCGGAGCGTACGTCGAGGGCGAAGGCGGGCGCGAAGGTGGTGAGCTTCGCGGCCTGCTCCTGGATGGCGGCGACGACCTTCGGGTGCTGGTAGCCGATGTTGGTGTAGACGAGGCCGCTGGTGAAGTCGAGGTAGCGGTTGCCGTCGTAGTCCCAGAAGTACGAACCTTCGGCGCCGGCGACGGCGAGGGGGTCGATCAGGCCCTGGGCGGACCAGGAGTGGAACACGTGCGCACGGTCGGCGGCCTTCACGGCCGCGCCGGCCTGGGGGTCGGGTTCGACATGAGGGGTCATGTCGCCAGGGTAGGTACGCGCAGGTCGGAGCGGCCATGACCATCTTGTCCACCGAGACCCGGAGGGACCCGACACGTTGCCGGGGCCGTATCACCATTGACAGCACTCTGTCGTCATGACAGCCTTCTGTCATACAGGGAACGGCACCGACACGAGCAGGAGGCCCGTCATGGCCCGCACCGTCCACCTCGCCGTCTACGACACCCTCGCCGACTGGGAGCCCGGCCACGCCACCGCCTGGCTCGCCCGTGCGGGCCACGAGATCCGCACCGTCGGGCCGACCACCGACCCCGTCACCACCATCGGCGGGATGCGGATCGTCCCCGACCTCGCCCTGGAGGACCTCCGGCCCGAGGACAGCGCGCTCCTGATCCTGCCGGGCGGCGACCTCTGGGACACGGGCGACGACCTCGCCCCCTTCGCGGCCGCGGCGCGCCGCTTCCTCGACGCGGGCGTCCCCGTCGCCGCCATCTGCGGCGCCACGGCGGGACTGGCCCGCGAGGGCCTCCTCGACGACCGCGCGCACACCAGCGCCGTCTCGTTCTACCTGGCCGCGACCGGCTACAAGGGCGGCGAGCACTACGTCGACGCGGACGCGGTCACCGACAAGGGCGCCGACGGCGCCGGCGACCTGATCACGGCCGGACCGACCGAGCCGGTGGCCTTCGCCCGCGAGGTGCTCGGACGGATGGGCGCCTTCGAGGGCGCCCGACTGGACGCCTGGTACCGCCTCTTCCACGACTCGGACCCGGCGGCGTACGAAGAGCTCAACTCGTGAACCGCGAGCAGCAGGACGCCCTCACCCGCACGGCGCTCGGCGTCTTCCGTCTGAACGGCCAGTTCCTCGCCGTCTCCGAGGAGCTGGCCCGCCCGGTCGGCCTCACCGCCGCCTGGTGGCAGGTCCTCGGAGCCGTACTGCGCGACCCCCAGCCGGTCGCCGGCATCGCCCGCACCATGGGCATCACCCGCCAGAGCGTGCAGCGCGTCGCCGACCTCCTGGTGGAGCGTGGCCTCGCGGTGTACGAGCCCAATCCGGCCCACCGCCGCGCCAAGCTCCTGACCCCGACGGCCGACGGCCGCGCGGCCGTCGAACGCCTCGACCCGGGCCACGCGGCCCTCGCGGCCCGCCTCGCGAACGCCCTCGGCGGCCAGGCGGAGTTCGAGGAGACCGTACGGGTCCTGGAGCGGCTCTCCCGGGCACTGGAGAAGGTCAGCGGGAGCGACCCCGCTCCCCCGGTCGGTTCGTGGCCCCCCGCGCGTACGCCCTCGCCCGAGTGAACACCGGGTCCCGACGCACAGGAGGGCGTCCCGGACAGGTTCGGGGCGTGTCCGGGACGCCGTCGTGGATGTCCCGGACGGGGAAGGGCCTTTCGCCCGCTTCCGTCGGGCGGCCAGAGTGGCGCCGCGTCGGGCCCCGGAACGCCGGGGCCCAAGCGACGGAGGAGTCACTCAGCATGATGGTTCGCACGTTGTTCGCGAGCGCGGGGGTGGGTGCCATGCTCGCGGTGGGCGCCATGGCCGCTCCCGCGTCGGCCGCGCCGGCACAGGCGTCGGTGGCCGATGTCGTGATCATGTCCTGCCCGCCCCCGCCCACCTCACCGACGCCTCGAGCGGGCTACCGCTGCCTGTCGTCGTACTGGAGCGAGGCCGAGTGCGATGCCGGCGTCCGGCGTCACATCGCCGCCACTCCCGCGACCTCGGGCTACTGCCAGAGGAGCGGCGCGAGCTGGTGGGGCTTCGTCAACAAGTACTGACGAACACTGCGGTTCCCGGGACCCTCCGCCAAGGGCCCCGGGAACCGACGTCGTACGCGGTCGTGCGGCTCAGCAGTACAGGTTCGAACCCGTCGGAACGCCCAGGAGCTGGGCGAACTGCTGGTACTTGCTCACCCGGCTCTGGACCTGCGCCGGGTTCTTGCCGTCGCACTCCAGCGCGCCGTTGATCGAGCGGATCGTCTGGCCGAAGCCCGCGCCGTTGACCATGGCGTTGTGGCCGGTCATCGTGCCGGGGCCGTTCTGGGTGTTCCAGTACCAGAGGCCGGTCTTCCAGGCGACGGCCGCCTCGCGCTCGACGCGGTACGGGTTGTTGAGGAGGTCGATGCCGAGGGCGTCACCGGCGGCCTTGTAGTTGAAGTTCCAGGAGAGCTGGATGGGGCCGCGGCCGTAGTAGGCGGCCCGGCCGGCGGGGCAGCCGTAGGGCTGGCCGCTGTCGCAGTAGTGGGGGTAGTTGGCGGTGTTCTGCTCGACGATGTGGACCAGGCCGCCGGTCTCGTGGCTGACGTTGGCGAGGAAGGCCGCGGCCTCCTGCTTCTTCACGGTGTCGCTGCCGGTGTTCGCGAAGGCCGGGTAGGCGCTGAGGGCCGCCGTCAGACCGCTGTACGTGTAGAAGGAGTTCCGGCTCGGGAACATCTGGTTGAACTGGCCTTCGGTGACGACGAATCCGGAGGACGGAGGCGGCGTCGTACCGCCACCGCCGCCGCACGTGCCCTCGTCGCGCCAGACGTCGGCGGTGCCGGGGCGTTCGTTCTGCGTCCACCACTTCGCGTACCAGTTGTGGCCGTTGTACGAAGCGGTCATGCCGCCCGTGTAGACGCTGGAGGAGTTCCAGCCCGCCACACAGGCGGGGGCCGCGCCCGCGTTCGCGGGGAGGAGTACGGCGAGACCGATCGCCGCGCAGAGGGCGGCCATGAGAGTGAGCAGGCGTCGCAGCATGCGCTCGTCCTTCCGTGGGGGAAGGCCAGGGAAGCGCCTTTGGTCTGGACCTGTCAAGGTCTAGACCAGCTTTTGTGACACGCGTGGCCAGACGCCCTCAGCGGTGGAGCAGGCGCTCCAACAGGCTTGTCAGCACGGCGCGTTCGGCCTGGGAGAGCGGCTCCAGCAGCTCGTCCTGGACCTCGGCGAGGATCCGGTCGAGGCGTTCGAGATGCTCCCGGCCCCGCGCGGTGAGTGTGACGACGTTGCGGCGGCGGTCCTCCGGGTCCGTGGTGCGCTCGACATGGCCGCGTTCGGCGAGTTCGTTGATGACGGCGACCAGGTCGCTGCGGTAGATGCCGGTGCGACGGCTCAGGCCGGCCTGACTGGTCGGGCCGAAGTCGTCGAGGGAGACGAGCACCGCGTAGTGCCACTTGCGGGCGTCCTCGCCCGCGAGTCCGGCACTGACGAGGCGGTCCGCCCGCGCGGCGGTCAGGGCGAGCAGACGGCTCGGCAGCGCGCGAAGGCGGGCCGGGGTCTGCCGCTCGTCCGTCTCGTGGGCATGGTCCCCGGCCTCTGCGCTCATGTCGCGACTCATGCCGCGCAGATTACGGCCTCATCCTTTGAACGGGTTCGAAACACCGACAGATTCGTCTGATCTGGCTGTTACGCTCCCCTGACCTGCACGGGGGGCCGGAGCAGGGGGAACGGGGAAACGGGGAGGGAACTCAGTTGGTTCGTCATACCCTCGCGCGGGGCGCGCTCGCCGCCGCGCTGGGCATCGGCTGCACCATGGGCGGTGTGGTGCCGCTCGCGACATCGGCCGCCGCGGACACACCGGTGCCGCAGGAGGTCGTGGTGCCGGCGGCCCACCACAAGGACCCGCGGGAGGCGAAGTTCTTCCGCGCCGGGAGCGCCGTGTCCGGTGACGCCGACTCCGTCGGCGTGGAGGGCGTCTTCCATTCGGAGGCGGGGACCCAGGGCACCCTGTGGACCCGATTCTCGGACGGGAAAAGCTTCCCGGTCACCGCGCCGGAGGGGGGCACCGTCAGGGGCACCGGTACCGACGCCCTGGCGTACGTCCATCCCGACCGCGTCGAACTGCGGCACGCGGACGGCTCCGTCCGCACCGTCGCCGTGCCGGCCGGCCGGACCGGAGTAAAGGTCTACGGCTCCACCGTCGTCGCCTTCGACACCACGGCGAAGACCGCGCACCTGCTGACGCCCAAGGCCGACGGTACGACCGCCGACGTGGAGATCGAGGAGCTTCGGGGCTTCGACTACACGACGGCCGTGGCGGGTGACGCCGAGTCGATCGTGCTGCCGGGCCCCGCCGGCAACGGGAAGCACCGCTTCGTCGTGGTCTCCGCCGTCACCGGCAGGATCCAGGGGCTCACCCCCGAGGTGTACTCGTGGGACACCGACGTGCTCCTCTCGCCCAAGTACATCGCGATGTACGACGGCACCCGGGGCAGCAGCGTCGAGATCGCCTCCCGCACCGACCTGTCGGCACCGCTCATCACGAAGTACCTGAGCAGCGCCCGCACGCCGATGGACCACCTGGGCATCGTCGGCGACCGGCTGACCTTCAACGCTTCGGGCAAGGACTCGTTCAACCTCAGTTCCGTGCCCATCAAGGGCACCGGCCTGGTCGAGCTGATCAAGGACAGCTACCGGTCGGCCGTCGGGCCCGACGGCACGGTCGTCGCCGTGGGTGGTACGGGACCGGCCGACTGGGGCATCCGGCGCGTCACGGCCGGAGTCGACGGCAAGCCTGTCGTGTCGCTGGTGAAGAAGCTGCCGCCTCACACGGCGCGCATCGAGAGTCTCGCCCTCGCCCAGGGAGAGCTCTCGGTCCTCGACCACAGCGACTCCTTCAGCTGGCAGACCGCCGCCACCCCCAGCCGGTGGAACCGGCTGGTCAGCACGACCGGGCCCTTGAGCTACGGCGAGCGCAAGCAACAGCACAGCATGTCCCTGTGCTTCGCGGGCAAAGTCGTGTGCTCCGAGTACTGGGCCACCGGCGACGGACGATTCGTCTCACGCTCCGGCGGCATGTTCTTCCTCAGCGGTCCTGACGTCTCCAGCTACACGCGCCAGGACGACACCGCCCGGCTGCGGGACGTCAACGGCCCGTACCTGATCGTGGACACCACCGTGGGATCGGTCCCCACGCAGCGCGTCCTGCACCTCGCGGAAGGTGCCGGTGACGGCACCGGCGCCGGCACCGTCCTGGAGGAGCGCGCACCGGTCGCCGCCGCCCTGTGGGGCTCCGTGCTGTGGAGCGCCGAGAAGGAGAAGGGCGCGGTCACGGCCAAAGACCTGAAGACCGGTCAGACCGTCGAGACGGTGAACACGGGCGCCCCGTGCGTCCCCGAGGAGCTCCAGAGCACCGGCCGTTGGCTCTACTGGAGCTGCGGCGGGAACGGGCCCGCCGGGGTCTACGACCGTACCGCGAAGTCCTCCCAGGCCGTCCCTTCGGACGAGGCCCTGCTCGGCGACGGCTACGTCGTCACCCACGACAAGGCCGCCGGCAAGCTCGTCCTCACCGGCACCGACGCCGCCCACCCGGTCAGCCGCGTCGTCGGCGACCTGCCCGACACCGGCGTCTCCCAGCGGCGCGCCCGCTGGACCGTGGACAAGTTCGGCGGCCACATCGCCTACGCGGACGCCGAGGAGCAGGTGCATCTCGTCCGGAGCGGCATCGCGCCTCAGCCCCTCCAGGTCCTCTCCCGGCAGGACTCCCCCCTCACGCTCCCGGGCAACAACACGCCGCTGACCGCGGTGACGGCGTCGCGGCCCTTCGGGGACTGGTCCCTGACGGCCCGCCACCTCCTCACCGGCAAGGTCAGCGTGCTGGCCTCCGGGACCGACGCTCACTACCTGCGGCCGATCTGGACGGGCTACGACAAGGACTGGAACCACCTGGCCAACGGCGAGTACGCCTGGACCCTGACCGCGCGGCCCGCCGACGGCGTCGGCGGCGACGTGAAGCTGACCGGCACCACCATCCTGCGCGGGGGCAGCTCGCCCGCGAGCGATTCGTTCACGAGCCTGCCGACCCGGCGCGTGATGGACACCCGCGACGGCACCGGAGTCTCCAAGGCCAAGCTCGGCCCCCGGGGCACGGTCACGCTGGACCTGACGGACCTCCCGGGCATCAGCGAGTACACCACCGAGGCCGTGGCGCTGCACGTCACCGCCACCAACGCGACCGCGGGCACGTTCGTGTCCGCATACCCCGCCCACACGACCCGCTCCAGTGCGTCGAACCTGAACGTGCCGGCCGGCGAGACGGTCTCCAACCTGGTCGTGGTTCCCCTCACGTACGGGAAGGCGACCTTCTACAACCACGGCGGCACGGTCGACCTCATCGCCGACCTCGCCGGCGCGTACGCCCATTCCGACGAGGAGGGCTCCCTCTACCGGCCGATGACGCCCTGGCGGGCCCTGGACACCCGCAGCGGCCTGGGCGTGCCCAAGGCGAAGGTGCAGGGCGGCTCGCGGGCACATCTGTCCTTCAAGGGCACCGCCGTGGGCGGCGAGGACGTGACCGCGGTCGTGCTGAACCTGACGGCGACCAACGTGACGAAGCCGACCTTCGTCGCCGCCCTGCGCACCGGTGACCCGGTCGTCGGTTCGCACCTGAACCCGAGCGCGGGCGAGACCCGCTCGAACCTCGTGGTCGTGCCGGTCAAGGACGGCGGGATCGACCTGTACAACCACAACGGGGCGGTCGACCTGATCGCCGATTTGGCGGGGTACTACACCGGCGCGAACCTGGGCTCGCTCTACGAGCCGCTGGCCCCGACCCGGCTGATGGACACCCGTGACGGCACCGGTGTCGCCAAGGCGAAGGCAGGCGCGAAGGGCACCGTCACGCTGAGCGTCGCCGGGAAGGCGGGCATTCCGGCCACCGGGGTCACCGCTGTCACCCTGAACGTGACCGCGACCAACGCGACCGCGTCCACGTTCGTCTCCGTCTACCCGTACAACACCACCCGCACCAGCGCGTCCAATCTGAACGTGCCGGCCGGGGGGACCGTGTCCAACCTGGTGACCGTGCCCGTGAAGGACGGGAAGGTCACCCTCTACAACCACGCGGGCAGCGTCGACCTGATCGCCGACGTCCAGGGCTTCCACGCCCTCTGACCCCGCCGTGAGGCCGGTCCGGCCGGGCGCTCCTCAGAGCGGCCCGGCCGGGCTCCTCAGGGCCGAGCCTCTCAGGCCGGGCTCCTCGGAGCGGCTTCTCAGGGCAGGCTTCTCACAGGCCGGGCTTCTCAGACCAGCAGCACCAGACGGCCGGGGCGGTGGCCCGCCTCCACCCTGCGGTGGGCCTCGGCCGCCTCTTCCAGGGGCATGACGTCCGCAACGCGGGTGATCAGCTTCCTGGCCGCCACCTGCTCCAGCATCTCCTTCAACCGCGCCTGGTCCGGCCTGCCCCGTACCGCCGAGACCGAGATGCCCCGCTCGGCGGTGGGCATCCGCTCCTGCGAGGCCGAGACGAAGACACCGTCGTCCTTCAGCACCGACAGCAGCGGGGGGCCGAGCAGTGCCGCGTCGAAGATGCCGTCCACGGGTTCCGGGAGGGACGTGAGCACTCCCGTGATCTCGGCCGGCGACGCGCCCCGGGGCACCGGCAGAACGTGCGCGGCGCCGAGCACACCGAGTTCGTACTCGTCGCCCGGGAGGCCGAGAGCGATCACCCGCAGGCCGTCCGCCACCGCGTGCTGCACCGCGAACCGCCCCACCACACCACTCGCACCCGTGATGAGCACGGTCGAGCCCGAGGGGAGCCCCAGTTGGTCGACCGCCTGCCGGGCGGTCACGGAGGACAGCGGCAGCGACGCCGCCGCGGTGTAGTCCACGTCGTCCGGGATCGGGGCGAGCCACTCCGGCTCGACCAGGATGATCTCGGCGTACGTGCCCTGGCCGCCCGTCTCCATCCAGGGCACGAACCCGGCCACGCGGGTTCCCGTCGGCATTCCGGGCGCCGGGTCGAGGAGGGTGCCCGCGAAGTCGGAGCCGAGGACGAGCGGCGGAGCGAGGGCGCCTAGGGCGGCGGCCCGCGCGCCGGAGCGGATCTTCAGGTCCTCCTGGTTCACGGAGGCCGCCTTGAGACGCACCCGTACCCGGCCCGGGACGTCGCCGGGCTCCGGCTCGGGCCGGCGGGCGATCCTCAGGACCTCAGGGCCGCCGTAGGCGGTCACTTCGACGACACGCATGGGGTTCCTCTCCGACGGCGCCCCCTCGTGGCCATTACACCCACGCTCCCCACCCCCAGCAACAGAAGCGCCGCCACCTGAAGGAAGGGAGAATTCCCGGTGGCGGGCCGCGACACCGCCCCCCGAGGCGCACAGGCGTCCGTACCGTCGCGGCCATGGAGTGGATAACCGCAGAGAACGTCATCGCGGTGGTCACCGCGCTCGTCGGTGTCCTCGTCTCGGCGGGCGTCGTCGCGTACGAACGCTTCATGCAGCGGGGCAGCCGGCTCGGCTACCGCGTCCAGCTCAACACGCCCCTTCGCGACGGGGACCAGACCGTCGGCGACCTGACCGTGCGGGTCGGCGAGGTCGGCGGCACCGAGGGCTCCACCCTCGTCCTGCTCCGGATCGAGAACGACGGCCTGCGCGACATCACCCACGCGGACTACGACCGGTCCGACGGCTTCGAGGGGCTGAAGGTCACCTTCGACGACAAGACCGTGCAGGCCGTCGTCGCCACCGTCCCCCAGGCCTTCGAGCGGGTCAAGCGCCACCTGGAGGCGGAGCCCGGGCTGCGCAGGGAGGGCAACGCCGTCCTGATGCCCAAGGTGTCGCTCGGGCGCAAGCAGTACTTCAAGCTGCTCGTCCTGCTCTCCGGCAGAGTCGCCCTCGACGAGATCGAGCTCACGGGCACGCTCAGGGAGACCGACGTCCACCGCAACCACAGCCGGAGCGTGGACGACAGGACGCCGACGTTCAGCCCCGCGGCCCGCAACATCGCCCTCGTCCTCGCCGCCTGCGTGGTGACCCTCGCCGCGATCATCGTCCGGGACGAGACCCCGCCGCCCATGGGCTGCGCCCGGGGCACGCTCACCGTCACCGGATCGACGGCGTTCGCCCCCGTCGTACGGGAGCTGGCGGAGAAGTACGAGCAGGAGTGCGAGGGCGCCACCGTCCTCGTGGACGCGCACGGCTCGACGGCGGGCATACGGGAGCTGGCCGCGGCCGGAGCCAGGAGCGGGAAGGGCTCCCCGGCCGTCATCGCGCTCTCCGACGGGCGCAAGCCGGGCGGCTACCCCCAGCTGCGCGAGAGCATGGTCGCCGTCTCCCTCTTCACCCTCGTCCTCAACGACGAGGTACCGATCGAGAACCTCTCCCTCGAGGACGTCCGCCGCCTCTACCGGGGCGAGATCACCGACTGGAGCCGGCTCGGGGGCGGCCCCGCCCGGCGGGTCCTGCTGGTGAGCAGGGACGCCAACTCCGGGACCCGGGAGGTCTTCCAGCGACGGGTGCTCGGCCGCAACGAGCCCGCGAACTCCTCGCGCGACTGCGAGACCCGGGACGACCCGGAGGCGCCCGTCCTGCGCTGCGAACTCGACAGCACCGAGCAGGTGCTGTCGACGGTCGCCCGGCTGCCCGGGGCCATCGGCTACGCCGAACTCCGCGCCGCGAGCGGCCTGAAGGGCCTGCACCGGGTCGCCATCGACGGCCGGGTGCCGAACGTGGACGAGATCGGCGAGTCGACGTACCCGTACCGGGAGATCGAGTACGCCTACACCTGGGGGCAGCCGCCGGCCGACTCGCTGACCTCCAGCTTTCTCACCTATCTGAGCCGGGGCGGCGGCCAGGACATCATCCGTACGCATGGCCATCTGCCGTGCGCGACGCCCAAGGGCCTGCGGATCTGCGGGGAGGGATGACCGGCGGGACGCCCCGAGGGTGAGAACCGGCTGCGGGCCGTCTGGCATCCTCTTTCGACGTGGAGCCATTGAACGCGGAAGACCCGGTCAGCATCGGCCCGTTCCGCCTGCTCGGCCGTCTGGGGGTCGGGGGGATGGGACGGGTGTTCCTGGCGCGTTCGGCCGGCGGCCGTACGGTCGCGGTGAAGGTCGTGCACGCGGAACTGGCCGCGCAGGAGGAGTTCCGGCGCCGGTTCGCCCGCGAGGTCGCCGCCCTGGAGCGGGTCGGCGGCACGGGGACGACTCCGGTGCTCGGCTCGGACACGGCGGCCGAACCGCCCTGGGTCGCGATCGGCTACGTCCCGGGCCCCTCGCTGCGGGAGGTCGTGGGCGAGGAGTCGGGGCCCCTGCCGCCCGCGAGCGTACGGGCGCTGGCGGCCGGGCTCGCCCGGGCGCTCACCCATGTGCACACCGCCGGGCTGGTCCACCGCGATCTCAAGCCCTCCAACGTCCTGCTCACCGTCGACGGCCCGCAGATCATCGACTTCGGCATCGCGCGCGCCGTGGACACGGTCACCGACGGCGGGCTGACCAGCACCGGCGCGGTGGTCGGATCGCCCGGCTTCATGTCGCCCGAGCAGGTACGCGGAGAGAAGCTGACCCCGGCCTCGGACATCTTCTCGCTCGGCTCGGTCCTCGCCTACGCGGCCACGGGCCGCTCCCCGTTCGGCACGGCGGACAGCGGCGTCCACGCCACCATGTTCCGCATCGCCCACGACGAGCCGGACCTGACCGGACTCGCGCCCGAACTCGCCGGGCTCGTACGGGCCTGTCTCGCCAAGGATCCGGCCGGACGGCCCGCGGCGACGGAGCTGGTCGAGACGATCACGGTCGCCGAGCCCTGGCTCCCCGCCGATCTGCTGGCCCGCCTCGGCCGGCACGCGGCGCGGCTCCTGGAGACGGAGACGATGGCGGCGGCGGAAGCGGGGACGGAACCGAAGGCGGGGGCGGCCCGAGCGGACTCCCGGACCGGTGGCGCCCTCCCCGTCGGCACCGGCTCCGCGGGCGACCCCACTCCCGTACCCGCTCCGAAACCACCGCGCCACCGCCGCACCGGTCCGGTCCTCGCCGCCGCCACCGCGCTCGTCGTCGCGGTGGCAGCTTCCCTCACGTATGTCTTCTGGCCGGACTCGGCCACCGGTGCCGACGAGCCGAAGAACCGCGCCCGGGGCGAGACCGGCGATGTCTCCGCCCGCCCGGCCGGCATCGTGCCGGCCGCGTTCCTCGGCGCCTGGGAGGGCGCGCTGCGGGGCTCCGCCGACCACCCCCGCGAGACCTCCCGGATCGAGATCGCCCAGGGCGCGGCGGGGGCGAAGAACGTCGTCTACGTCCATGTCACCGAGGAGCGGCTGTGCATGGGGCGCTCCCGGCTGGTCTCCGCCGACGAGGACAAGGTCGTCCTCGGCGAGTCGGACGTGACGACGAGCGTGCCCGCCCAGCGCTGCACCGCCGCCGCCCACCAGACCCTCACCCTGCGCTCGCCGGACGTCCTGGAGTGGAGCTCGGGGGCCGCGAGGGCCACGTTCCGCAAGGCGAAGGCCGGCGCGGAGGTCGTCCCGGCGGGGTTCGTCGGCGTCTGGAAGACCGAGCCGGACCCGGTGGTGTACGGGCCGAACGCCGACCGCTACTCCGACGAGGTGACCGTCACCCAGGGCCCTGTAGGGGCTCCCCTCTTCCATTTCCAGCGCGGCTTCCCGCGCCTGGACGAAGAGGGCAATCCCACGGCAGACGCGGTCAACTGCTCCTCCACGGCCCTTCTCGCCGGCGCCGGCACCCCGCTGATCATCGGCCCGGCGACGTCCGACCCGGACTCCTCGGACCGCGACTGCGATCAGGCCGGCACGTCCGGCTATGTGATGGTGGACCGCTTCAAGGGTCGAGAGCGGCTGCTCGTCTACCCGATGTTCGACGGGGAGCCGGGCGAGTACTACCGCCGCTGACGGCCGTCAGGCGCCGATGAGTTCGAGGACCGCGCGGACGGAGTCGAGGACGGGCTGGCCGATCGCCCCGGCCGTCGCGGCGATGCCCGCGACGGTCATGAGCGCGCGGCGCCGGTCCTCCGGCGGTGCCTCGGAGGCGGGCGCGGCGAGGGCCGGGAGCGCCTCGTCGATGGACTGCGCCGTCACCGGCGTCACGTTGCTCCGCAGCTCCTGGAGCAGTTGGATCAGCTCCCGCACGGCCGCCTCCAGCGCGGGCGAGGAGGCCTGAGCCCCGACCGTCCCCGACTGGTGATTGACCATGCCGATATTGCCCGTCCCGCCGTGCATGTTGACGGTGTTGCCGTAGTAGTGGTTGTTCTCGCTCATGCGCCCGCCATCCCCACGTTGCCCGATCCGCCGTACATGTTGACGTTGTCGCCGAAGTAGTAGTTGGTGGGATTGATCGTCAGGGTCTCCACCCGCACCTGGAACTCCGTCTCCGGATGCTCGATGGCGTGGGTGATGGAGTGGACGAGCTGCCGCAGCTGCTCGGGGTTCTGGGCGGTGACCAGGGCGGTCGACGCGCCGGACGTCTCGACGGCCAGCACGAAGTGGGACTGCGCCGACAGCACGGTGATCATCTCGACGAGGGCGTAGATCATGACGCCGAAGGCGACGAACCAGACCCAGGTGAGGATCGTCTCCCCGCCCTCGCTGCCCATGGTCGCCAGACCGCCGAGCAGGGTGAGCACGGCCGCCACCGCGAGCGTGAGGGCCACCCTCTTCAGGAAGAGCAGGACGGCTTCCTTGCGTCGGGGGCGCAGCGTGAAGGTGTAGACCCGGGCGATGTTGTGGAGCGGGTACGCCGCTCCACCCACCCACAGAATGCGCTTGCTGATGGTCAGGTCGATACCCCTCGCGGGCGCCGCCGGAGTGAAGGGGGCGTGCTGCGGTGGAGGTGGCGGCGGTGGTGGTGGCGGTAATGCCGACCCGGTGGCTTCCATGATTCCCCCTCGAGGTGAACCGCTTCGTCGAATGAAGCCACTATTAAGTACCTGACATGATCTCAGCACAAGTTCCGCTCACGCCTCAAGCGGGTTGCCGGCTATCTGAGTTGACGCCATGCGCTACCGCGCGGGAGTAGTCGCGAACCAGTTCGCTGGGGTCGTCCGCGCGCCAGGCGAGGGCGAAGCGGCTCGGCATCACCCCGTGGACGGGGAGCGTGACGACGCCGCCGCGCGTGAGCAGGGGCGCGTTGCCGGCGGCCACCAGACAGATGCCGAGGCCGTCGACGAGCGCCTCGTAGGTCTCGTCCGTACTGGCGATCTCACCTCCGACGACCGGGGGACGACCGTCCCGGGCGTCGATCGCCAGCCAGTGGTCGCGCAGTTCGGGTGTGCTCGCCGGCAGGGCGAGGAAGGGTTCGTCGAGCAGCTCGGTGAAGTCGACGCTCGCACGGCCCGCGAGCCGGTGCGTCTCCGGGAGGGCCACCAGCCGTGGCTCGGTGGCCACCACGATCCAGCGGAACCGTTCGGGAGCGGCGAGCGGCAGCCAGACGAACGCCACGTCGCTCGTTCCGTCGGCGAGGCCGGCGGTCGGGTCCTCCCAGCCCACCTGGCGCAGCTTCAGCCGGGCCTCGGGGCGCAGCGCGGTGAAGCGTGAGCGGATGGCGGGCAGCAGCCCGCCCCGGCCCGGGCTGGTGCTCATCCCGACGACGAGGGTGGCGCTCGCGGCCTCCCCGGCGCGCCGGGCCGCCGCCCACGCCTCGTCCCAGGCGGCGAGCACCGCGCGGGCGTGCGGCAGCAGGGCCGTACCGACGGCGGTGAGCCGCACGCCGTGCCGGTCGCGGTCGAAGAGGGGCGCGCCGAGCTGCCGCTCCAGGACCCGGATCTGCTTGCTCACCGCCGGCTGGGAGACGAACAGCCGGTCGGCGGCCCGGGTGAAGTGGAGCTCCTCGGCGACGGCGACGAAGTACCGCAGCTCCCGCCCGTGCACGTCCATGGTCATGACCATGGGTTATCACGACAGATCTTGGACGCACAACGCCTTCGTGCCACAGGCTGGTTGAGCCACCGAGGGAACGAACGAGGGAGTACGGACATGAGCAAGGTCTGGCTGATCACGGGCGCCAACAGCGGCTTCGGGCGCGCCTTCGCCGAGGTGGCGATCGCCGCCGGCGACGTCGTCGTCGCCGCTGCCCGCCGCGTCGAGACGCTGGACGACCTGGTCGCCGCCCACCCCGACCAGGTCGACGCGGTCACTCTGGACGTCACGGACGGCGCGGCGATCGACACGGTCGTCCGGGAGGTCGCCGAGCGGCACGGCCGGATCGACGTCCTGGTGAACAACGCCGGCCGCACGCACGTCGGCTCGGTCGAGGAGACCGGCGACGCCGAGCTGCGTTCCCTCTTCGACCTGCATGTCTTCGGCCCGTGGGCGCTGACCCGCGCGGTCCTCCCCCACATGCGGGCCCGCCGCTCGGGCGCGATCGTGCAGCTCAGCAGCGTCGGCGGACAGATGTCGATGGCCGGCTTCGGCGCCTACAGCGCCACCAAGTTCGCCCTGGAGGGCATGTCGGAGGCGCTGGCCGACGAGGTGCGCCCGCTGGGCATCGACGTCCTGATCGTGGAGCCGGGCGCCTTCCGCACCAGCCTGTTCGGCAACCACAGCATGAGCGAGGACGGCATCCCGGACTACGCGGAGTCGGTCGGTGCGACCCGCCGCTATGTGGAGACCGGCGGCGGCACCCAGGCCGGTGACCCGGTGAAGGCGGCGCAGGCGGTCCTGGCGGCGCTGAACGCGGAGAAGACCCCGCTGCGCCTCGCGCTGGGCGACGACTCGATCGACACGATCCTGGGGCACCTGGACCAGGTGCGGTCGGACCTGGAGACCTGGGAGAAGGTCGGCCGCGACACGAAGCTGGACGCGTAGGCCGGCGGTCCGCGACCACGGGAGCGGGACGACGTGAGGGCCCGTACCCCGGCCGGGGTACGGGCCCTCCACGCGCGTGTCCCTACAGGAACGAGTTGATCTCGATCGTCTCGGTACGGCCGGGGCCGACGCCGATCGCGGAGATCGGGGCGCCCGACATCTCCTCCAGGGCCTTCACGTACGCCTGCGCGTTCTTCGGCAGGTCGGCGAAGGTCTGGGCCTTGGAGATGTCCTCGGTCCAGCCCGGCAGCATCTCGTAGATCGGCTTCGCGTGGTGGAAGTCGGTCTGCGAGTACGGCAGCTCCTCGACGCGCTTGCCGTCGATCTCGTACGCGACGCAGACCGGGATCTGCTCCCAGCCCGTCAGCACGTCGAGCTTGGTGAGGAAGAAGTCGGTCAGGCCGTTGACGCGGGTGGCGTACCGGGCGATGACCGCGTCGAACCAGCCGCAGCGGCGGTCACGGCCGGTGGTGACGCCTCGCTCGCCGCCGATGCGGCGCAGCGCCTCGCCGTCCTCGTCGAACAGCTCCGTCGGGAACGGACCGGCGCCGACACGGGTCGTGTACGCCTTGAGGATGCCGATGACCCGGCTGATCTTCGTCGGGCCCACGCCGGCGCCGGTGCAGGCGCCGCCCGCGGTCGGGTTCGAGGAGGTGACGAAGGGGTACGTGCCGTGGTCGACGTCCAGGAGGGTGCCCTGGCCGCCCTCGAAGAGCACGACCTTGTCGTCGTCCAGCGCCTGGTTCAGGATCAGGGTGGTGTCGGCGACGAAGGGCTTGATCTGCTCCGCGTACTGGAGCATCTCCTCGACGATCTGCGCGGCGTCGATCGCGCGGCGGTTGTAGAGCTTGGCGAGGAGCTGGTTCTTGCCCTCCAGCGCCGCTTCGACCTTCTGGGTGAGGATCGACTCGTCGTAGAGATCCTGGACCCGGATGCCGACGCGGTTGATCTTGTCGGCATAGGTCGGGCCGATGCCCCGACCGGTGGTGCCGATCTTGCGCTTCCCGAGGAACCGTTCCGTCACCTTGTCGAGGGTGACGTTGTACGGCGTGATGAGATGCGCGTTGCCGCTGATGAGGAGCTTGGACGTGTCGACGCCGCGCTCGTTCAGCCCGCTCAGCTCGGAGAGCAGGACCGCCGGGTCGACGACGACACCGTTTCCGATCACCGGGGTGCACCCCGGGGAGAGGATTCCGGAAGGGAGAAGATGCAGCGCGTACTTCTGGTCGCCTACGACGACGGTGTGGCCGGCATTGTTGCCGCCCTGGTAACGCACCACATAGTCAACGGATCCACCGAGGAGGTCGGTGGCCTTTCCCTTGCCCTCGTCACCCCACTGAGCACCGAGCAGCACAAGTGCGGGCACAGGCGTACACCCCTTCCGGGCGGGGCATGTCAAGGTCAGCGGGCTTCCGCCGCCTCACCGGTGTGCCCCGGAATAGACGAAGCCCCTGGCGCAATAGCGCAAGGGGCTCTTGCACAAAGATGCTACCCGAGGAAGGACCGAGGTGTCGGCTCACGACCAGCTGCTGGTGGTCATCGACCCGGTCGCCCGCCGAAGTGACGGCGAGTCCGTACGGATCGCGAAAGATGTGCTGTGTGCGGGAGCGGAAGCGAAGATCTGCCTCCCGGACAGCCCGGAAGAATTCTCCCGGGCCCTTGCACGGCGGGGCTCGCGCCGCCCTGTGGTGATAGGGGACGACCGTGCGCTGCTACGCACCGTGACGTTTCTGCACCGGGAGCGTGAGCTCGCGGACGGGATGCTCGCCCTCGTTCCGATCGGCGCTCCGGGTTCCCTCGAAGTGACCCACGCCCTCGGCGTGCCGCAGAGCGCGGTGGCGGCGGCCCGCGCGGTCCTGGACGGGGCCGTACGCCGTCTGGACCT
Source organism: Streptomyces sp. NPDC006551 (assembly GCF_040611675.1). Taxonomy (NCBI): domain Bacteria; kingdom Bacillati; phylum Actinomycetota; class Actinomycetes; order Kitasatosporales; family Streptomycetaceae; genus Streptomyces; species Streptomyces sp. NPDC006551. The sequence goes on along the minus strand of NZ_JBEXOT010000005.1, from coordinate 29,158 downwards.
GCTGGTCGACGACAGCGACGGGGTCGTCCTCGGCGACCTGCGCGTCCCCGCCGTGCCGGGCGGCTCCCTGGCCTTCGCCCAGCCCTCCGTGTGGGACACCTGCCGTTCCCTGGTCCGCACGCTGGTGCGCCCGTCGCCCGCGCAGCTGGCGGTGCGCACCCACCGACTCCGGGTGGAGGCGGACGGCGTCCTGCTCAGCGACGTCGGCGCGCCCGTGGAGGGGGTGACGGTCCGCTCGCTGGGCGGAGTGGCCGATGTCACAGTCCACCCGCCGTCCGGGCCCGCCCTCCACGCGACCGCCCGCACCCTCACCGTCTCCGGCCCGGACTTCCGCTACCGGGCCGATTCCGTCGTGTCGGGCCCGGTGCGCCGCCGGACCTGGACGGTCCGGCCGGAGGCGTGGGGCCTGGTCCTGCCGAGGGGCTGAGCGAAGAGGACCGGAGCGACCGAGGGCCCCTTCGCTCGCCCTCGGGGCCGGGCTCGGAACCCGGTGGGTCAGACCTCCACCAGGAGCTCGTGGAACCCCCGGATCACGTAGCCCGGCTTCCGGCGCGGCTCCGCCGCCGCCCGAAGCCTCGGCGCCTGGCGCAGCAACTCGTCGAAGACGGCCGTCAGTTCCAGCCGTGCCAGCGGGGCGCCCAGGCAGTAGTGGATGCCCGCACCGAAGGTGATGTGCGGGTTGTCGGCCCGGCGCAGGTCCAGTTCGTCGGCCGTGGCGCCGAAGCGCGCCGGGTCGCGGTTGGCCGAGCCGAAGAGGAGGGCGACCTCCGAGCCCCGCGGGATCACCTGCCCGCCGATCTCGATGTCATCGAGGACCCAGCGCTCGAACATCTGCAGCGGGGTGTCGTATCGCAGCAGTTCTTCCACAGCTGTGGACAACATTTCCGCGGGATCGGCCCGCAGCGCCGCCAGCCGCTCCGGGTGCCGCAGCAGCGTCCACCAGCCGTTCACGGTCGTGTTCACCGTCGCCTCGTGCCCCGCGTTCAGCAGCAGCACGCACGTGGAGATCATCTCCTGTTCGGTGAGCTCCTCCACCCCGATGAGCGCCGAGATCAGGTCCTCGCCCGGCTCCTTCCGCCGCCGGGCGATCAGCTCCCTCAGATACGCCGAGAACTCGAGCGACGCCCGCACCGCCCGCCGCGCCGTCTCCTCCGACGGGTTCAGCTCGAACATCCCGCAGATGTCCGCCGACCACGGCCGCAGCCGCCCCCGCTCCTCCTCGTCGTCCGGGATCCCCAGCATCTCCGCGATCACGGCCACGGGCAGCGGCTCCGCCACCTCCGCCAGCAGGTCCCCGCCGCCTCTGCCCACCAGGCCGCCGACCAGAGCGGCCGCCAGCCGCCGCACCGTCGGCTCCAGGCGCTCCACCGTCCTCGGCGTGAACGCCTTCGACACCAGCCGCCGGATCCTCGTGTGGTCCGGGGCCTCCAGGTCGAGCAGCCCGTGGTCGTTCAGGGTGTGGAACGGCTCGTGCGCCGCCGGCGGCGCCTCACGGCCGAACTCCTCGTGCGTGAAGCGGTGCGTGTACGTACGGCCCAGGCGCCGGTCCCGCAGCAGCGCCGACACGTCCTCGTGGTGCGGGATCAGCCACTGGCGCGTGGGCGCGTACCAGTGCGCGCGGCCGCGAGCCCGCAGCTCGGCGTAGGCGGGGTACGGATCGGCGACGAACTCGGGGGACCAGGGGTCGAAGGCAACGTCCATGACCGGACGTTACCGGCGCTACCCGCCCACCCGCACCAGTCCCGCCTCGTACGCGAAGACCGCCGCCTGCGTCCGGTCCCGCAGCCCCAGCTTCACCAGGATCCGGCTCACATGCGTCTTGATCGTCGACTCGGCCACCACCAGATGGTCCGCGATCTCCGCGTTCGACAGACCTTGGGCGATCAGCACCAGGACCTCAGTCTCCCGCTCGGTCAACTCACCGACCTGCGACAACGCCGGCTGCCTGGGCGTCTCGGCCGCCTTCGCGAACTCGGTGATCAGCCGTTTCGTGACGGTCGGCGCCAGCAGCGCCTCACCGGCCGCCACCACCCGCACGCCGTCGGCCAGCTGCCGTGCCGACGCGTCCTTCAGCAGAAAGCCCGAGGCTCCGGCGCGCAGCGCCTGGTACACGTACTCGTCGAGGTCGAAGGTCGTCAGGACCAGCACCTTCGCGTCCGCGTCGGCCGCCACGATCTCCCGCGTCGCCTCGATGCCGTTCAGCTCCGGCATCCGGATGTCCATCAGGACCACGTCGGGGCGCAACGCCGCCACCTGCGCGATCGCCTCCCGGCCGTTGACGGCCTCGCCGACGACCTCGATGTCCGGCATGGCGCCGAGCAGCACCGAGAAGCCCTCGCGGACCATCATCTGGTCGTCGACGATCAGTACGCGGATCACTTCTCGGTTCCCTCTCGCGTCACGGGGATGAACGCCGTCACCTCGTAGCCGCCGTCCTCGGTCGGCTCGGCGGTCATCTCGCCGTTGAGCATGGTCACACGCTCCCGCATGCCGGTGATGCCGTGGCCGGCCCCGATCGGTGGGGGCGGGCGAAGCCCTCCCTGAGGGGTGGTGGCCGGGTGACGGGCGGGCTTGACGAGGCCGCGCGCCGGGCCGTTGACGATCCGCAGGCCGAGCCCGCCGAGGACATAGCTGACCTCGACCTTCGCCGCCGCGCCGGGCGCGTGCCGCAGGACGTTGCTCAGCGCCTCCTGGATGATCCGGTACGCGGAGAGCTCGACGCCCTGCGGAAGCTCCCGCACCGCGCCCGTGACCGTCTTCTCGACGTCGAGGCCGGCGTCGCGGACGTTGGCGACCAGCCCTTCCAGGTCGGCGAGCGTGGGCTGCGGGGCGTCGGGGGCCTCGTAGTCCTCCGCCCGTACGACTCCGAGCACGCGCCGCAGCTCCGTGAGGGCCGCCACCGCGTTCTCGCGGATGGTGGCGAACGCCTGCTCCAGCTCCGGCGGCGGGTTCTCCACCCGATAAGGGGCGGCCTCGGCCTGGATCGCGACCACCGACATGTGGTGGGCGACGACGTCGTGCAGTTCGCGGGCGATGGTGGTGCGCTCCTCCAGGAGGGTGCGGCGGGAGCGCTCGTGGGCCGTCACGGTCTGCTGGGCGGTGACCTCCTCCTCGGCCTGGCGGCGGACCTGGAGAACGGTCACGACGAGCAGGGCGAGCGCGGAGAAGAAGAGGAGCTGCGGGGCGTCGGTGCCGTCGCCGACCCCGAGGAAGAACTCGGCGAAGACCGCGTACCCGCAGGTCAGCAGCCACATCCAGCCCGCGGTGCGGGGCCGGGTGCGGGCGGCGACCACCGTCAGGACGACGACGTGCGCGGCGAAGGAGTTCGGCGCCCAGGGCCAGCCGTCGCCGGATTCGCCCATGTACCCGAGGAAGGGGGTGGAGGCGAGCGAGGCCCAGAAGGCGAGGACCGGGCGGACCAGGGTGAGCAGCACGATGACCGCGGGCAGGAAGGCGTACACCACCATCACGGGGGGTGCCTCCCCGTCGGCGACCGCCGCGCCGATCAGGAAGACGAAGAACGCGCAGACGGCGACGGCCGCGTGCGGGGCCCACGCCATCCGGCCCCGTATCCGCTCCGGGAGCCGCCGGAGCAGCCGTCCGTCCTGCGTCGACGGCAGCAGCGGCCGGTACGCGAAGGCGTTGTGGAAGAGGTCCTTGCGCAGCCCACCGAGTGCGCCCTGGGCCAGGCGGAACTCGGGGCTGCGGCTCGTTTCACGGGTCTGGGTCACGCCGTCCACGGTAGGCGGGCCGGGGGGACGCGGTCGTCACCAGGAATGGGGATCCTTCCGCGTCCTCCCTGAGTACTACCGGGCCCTCCGCGCGGAACGCGTCCGGCCCTGTCAGAAGGCGAGCTGGGCGATCTCCTCCGCCACCACCGCGCACGCGTCCGCCGCCGGATCGATCAGCGGGAAGTGGCCGACGTCCTGGAGGAGTGTGAACCCGACCGTCTCCCCGGCCTTCGCCGCCGCCTCCACATAGGCCTCGGCGACGGCCTGCGGGACGACGATGTCGTCCCGGCCCTGGACGACCGTGGTCGCGATCCCGGTCGGCAGCAGCAGCGCGGGGTCGGCGTACCGCGCCCGCACGTCGAACTCACCTTGTCCACCGAGGAGTTGCGTCACCGCGTCGCCGCACACGTCGAGCTCCACCGCCCGGTCGAAGTGCGCGATGGGGGCCAGGGCCACCACCCCGCGCAGCGCGGGCGGCACCGGCAGCCGCCAGGGCGAGTCCGCCGGGACGACGTGCCGGGCGGCGGCCCACAGGGCCAGGTGGCCACCCGCGGAGTGGCCGGTGAGCACGATCCTCCGCGCGTCGGCCTGCGGCAGATGTTCCTCGGCCAGCTTCGGTACGGCGTCCAGGGCGGCGGCCACGTCGTGGAACGTCTCGGGCCAGCGCCCGGCGACCGGTGCCGTACCGCCCTGCCGGGGGATGTCGCTGCCGCGCCGGTACTCGACGTTGGCGACGGCGAAACCCCGGCGGGCCAGGAAGTCCACGAAGGGGGTCAGGTGCGTCCGGTCGTACGGTGCCCGCCAGGCGCCGCCGTGCAGCGCGACGACGAGCGGGGCGCGCTGCCGGCCGTCGCGGGGGGCGTAGAAGTCGACGACCTGGTCGGGGTGTTCGCCGTACGCGGCGGAGGCGTCCGGGGGGACGGCCGGGTGCGAGAAGGCCGATGCCTCTTCGGCGGCGTCGCGCGCGGCAGGGTCCGGCATGCTGTTCCAACCTCTCGGTGACGGGGCCGAATTGGCCTGACCTGCGGGGACGGTACCAGGAGTACGGCCCCCACAGATCAAGCGATCATCGGACCTTCCGACCTCAGGAGGCGGGCACGTCACCGAGAACGTCCGCGAGGACGCGCGCGGCCCGCTCGGTGTCGGCGAAGCCGACGTACAGCGGCGTGAAACCGAACCGCAGCACGTCCGGGCGGCGCAGATCGCCCACCACCCCGCGCCGGATCAACTCCGCCATGACGGCGGGCGCTTCGGCGCAGCTCAGGGCCGTCTGGCTGCCGCGCTCGCCGTGCGGCTCGGGCGTCAGCGACGTGACACGGCCGGCCGGCACGTACTCCCGCACGCACTCCGCGAAGAAGTCCGTCAGGGCGAGGGACTTCTCCCGGACGTCCTCGATCGCGACACCGTCCCACACGTCCAGCGCCGCTTCGAGCGCCATGAGGGAGAGGATGTCCGGGGTGCCGACGCGGCCGCGGAGCGCGCCCGCCGCCGCCTCGTAGCCCGGGGTCATCCCGAACGGGTCGGCGTGCGAGTTCCAGCCGGGCAGCGGGGAGTCGAAGGCGGCCTGGTGCCGCTCGGCGACGTACAGGTACGCGGGCGAACCGGGGCCGCCGTTCAGGTACTTGTAGGTGCAGCCGACGGCCAGGTCGACCCCGTGCTCGTCCAGGCCGACCGGCAGGGCGCCCGCGCTGTGGCACAGGTCCCAGACAGCGAGCGCGCCCGCCGCGTGCAGCGCGGCCGTGATGCCGGGCAGGTCGTGGAGACGACCGGTGCGGTAGTCGACGTGGTTGACGAGCGCGGCGGCCGTGCGCGGGCCGACGGCGTCGGGTACCTCGGCGGGTGCGACCGGCACGACCCGGTGCCCGGTCATCCGGGCCGCGGACTGGGCGATGTACCCGTCGGTGGGAAAGGTCGTCGCGTCGACGAGGATCTCGTCCCGGTCGTCACCGGCGAGCCGGGCGGCCCCGACGACGGCCTTGAAGACGTTCACGCTGGTCGAGTCGGAGACCACGACCTGGCCGGGGGCGGCGCCGACGAGCGGCGCGATCCGGTCGCCGATCCGCTCGGGCGCGGTCCACCAGCCGCTCTCGTCCCAGGAACGGATGCGCAGCTCGCCCCACTCACGGGTGATGACGTCGGCCATCCGGGCGGGGACGTGGGCGGGCAGGGCACCGAGCGAGTTCCCGTCGAGGTAGGTCACCTCGTCGAGGGCGAACTTCTCGCGCAGCTTGCCCAGTCCGTCCTCGGCGTCCAGGCGCAGCGCCTTCTCGCGCAAGGTCTCAGACATGGCTGCGCGCCGTCCACAGCTCGGGGAACACGTTCTTCTGCGCGCGCTTCTCCAGCCAGGCCACGCCCGCGGAACCGCCGGTGCCCGTCTTGGAGCCCATGGCCCGCCGGGTCGCCACGAGATGGTCGTTGCGCCATCGCCAGACCAGCTCGGCGACATCGCTCAGCGCCTCGCCGAGGCGGACGAGTTCACCGTTCTGGTCGGGCTCGGCGTAGATCCCGGCCCAGATCTCCTCGATCTCGGGCGACGGCTCGTACTTCTTCGCCAGGTCGCGGTCCAGGACGGCGGCCGGCACCGGCAGTCCGCGCCGGGCGAGCAGCCTGAGCACCTCGTCGTACAGGCTGGGCTCCTGGAGCGCCTTCTCCAGCTCCGCGTGGACGCGGGGCGCGCCGCGGTGCGGCACCAGCATCGACGCGGACTTCTCGCCGAGGAGGAACTCCATCCGCCGGTACATCGCCGACTGGAAGCCGGAACCCTCGCCGAGGGCGCCGCGGTAGGAGTTGAACTGCGCCGGGGTGAGCTGGGCGAGCGGTCGCCAGGAGTGGTTCAGCGCCTCCAGCTCGCGGACGGACCGCTTGAGCGCGTCCATCGCGACGGGTATGCGGTCCTCGCGCAGCGCGCGGCTCGCGGTCTCCCACTCGTGGACGATGACGGTGAACCACAGCTCCATGACCTGGGTGGTGACCAGGAAGACCATCTCGCCCGGATCGTCGGAGCGCAGATGCTGGAGGTGGGTGAGAACGTCCGCCTGGACGTAGTCCTCGTACGGCGTCGTGCCCGCGAAGTCGAGGTTCGGGTCATCGACCGAACCGGCTCCGGAGGCATCGGGGAAGGTGGACATCGCTGTCTCCTCGATACGTACTACCGGGTAGCGGTCCGCTCCTTCCGTGTGGCAGTGGAGCCCCGGTCCCCTCGGGTCCGCGCGCTGCGGGCACGCGGTCCCACGCGCATCATGACACGATCGGACCGGTGATGTAGGTGCCGTCTTCGTCATACGGAAACGCGTTCGAACGGCAGCCGTCGAGCCCCTTGATCTGCTGCATCATCACGGGCGCGAGCCGGCCCGGCCCGGGACACCCCATGTGCTGCCGGATCCCGATCTCGTGGCCGACCTCGTGGTTGATGATCAGATGGCGGTACTCGGACGGCGGACCGGCGAACTGCGGCGAGCCCAGCACCCAGCGCTTGAGGTTCACCACGACACCGGTGGTCGTCTCGCAGTTCAGCTCGCCGCGGGTGTTGAGTCCATTGGCGAGGCAGAGCCGGTCGGCGGTGGCGGGCGTGGCGATCCTGATGACGAAGTCGGCGTTCTCCGAGACCAGTTGGAACCTGCCACGGCCGTGGGCCGCCCAGCTGCGCGGGTGGGCGAGGATCTGCTGGATCTCGGCGGCGGCATCGCGGGCGGAGAGGTCGATGCCGTCCTCGACCTGGACGCGGTAGCGGCGCAGCGAGCCACCGGTACCGACGGGGTCGCCGCTGGACCGGGCGGTGGTGAAGGTGCCCGCGCCGGAGGCGGGAACCGTCGTCTTCTTCGGCGTGGGCTTCGTGCTCGGCTTGGGCTTGGGCTTGGGCTTGGGCTTCGCGGGAGGCGTCGGCGTGGGCTTCGGCTTCGGCGGTGCGGCTCGCGGGATGGGGGCCTCGGTGGTGGGCTCGGGCGGCCTCGCAGCGGTGTCGGCGTTCCCGCCGCCGTGGAAGTGGGCGAGGGCGGCGCCGCCGCCGAGGGAGAGCACGACCAGACCGAGCGCGAGGAAGAGCAGCCGCGCCACCGGACGCCGCCCGGACCGCCCCCGGCCGCGTCCGCGGCCCCGCGCTCGTCGTCTTCCCGTGGGTGCGGCGGCACGCTTGCCCAAGACAGACTTCTCCCCTGCGTCGGCCGGAATGGGGGGAGAGGGTGGGGCCTCTGTGCCGGCGGATCGGTACAACGGTCCGGAGGATCGTAACCGTCCCTTCGAACGGCTCTCGAACGCTCGCGGAACTATGACCGGTTTCCTCCGGCGCCCCAGGGCCGGGGGCGCAGGGTGGCACCAGAACCGGGGCTGACCCGGGGGCGGGCGCGCCCCCGGGTCACCGCGCCTCAGCCGAGGGTGTCGGCCGCCGTCTGCGAGGAGTCGCGCAGGAACGTCGAGCAGCGCTCGTACTCGTCCTTCTCACCGATCTCGCCGGCCGCCCGCGCCAGCGCGTGCAGCGCCCGCAGGAAGCCCCGGTTCGGCTCGTGCTCCCACGGGACCGGGCCGTGGCCCTTCCAGCCGCTGCGGCGCAGTGCGTCCAGGCCGCGGTGGTACCCGGTACGGGCGTAGGCGTACGACTCGATGACCCGGCCGCCCTCGTACGCCTCGTCGGCGAGCTGGGCCCAGGCCAGCGAGGAGGTCGGGTACTTCGCGGCGACGTCCGCCGGTGCCGTGCCGTTCGCGAGCAGCTCGCGCGGCTCGGGATCGTCGGGCAGGTGGGTGGGGGGAGGTCCCCCCAGCAGGTTCTCGTGGATGGCCATGGCCCCAGTCTGCCTCAGCGCCCCACCGCGCCGGCCCCCGGAGTCCGCCCGTTCATCCTCGCTTCACCGGCCCCGGGAGTCGTGTTGTTCGCCCGGGTCGAGCGGCGGCGAGGTCACCCCGCAGTGGACCCGGCACTCGGGGTGGCATCCCGGGGCCGCGACCGGCATCCGGAACGTCGCCCACGCCAGCACCGCACCGGCCACCAGGATCCCCGCGCACATCGGCATCGCCCGCCGGAACGTCTCCCCGAACTCGGCCGCCGACCGGTACGCCTCCGGGCCCATTCCGGCCAGCATCGGCAGCGCCGCCACCGCCAGCAGCCCCGCCGCCCGCGCCGCCGCGTTGTTGATCCCGCTCGCCAGGCCCGCCCGGGAGACCTCCACGGACGACAGCACGGTCGCGGTCAGCGGCGCCACCAGGACGGTCATGCCCAGGCCGAGCACAACGAGCGCCGGCAGCGCATCGCGTACGTACGAGGTGTCCTCCCCCACCCGCAGCATCAGCAGCATCCCGGCCGCGCACAGCAGTGGGCCCACGGTCAGCGGGATCCTCGGCCCGATCCGCTCCCCCAGCTCGCCCGACTTCGCCGAGAGCAGCAGCATGAGCACGGTCGTGGGCAGCAGGGCCGTGCCCGCGCCGAGCGCGCTGTAACCGGACACCACCTGGAGCTGGAGCGCGGCGAGGAAGAAGAAGCCGCCGAACGCCGCGTACACGCACAGCGTCACCAGATTGACCGCGGTGAACTGACGGGAGGCGAAGATCGAGGGCGGCACCATCGGGTCCGCCCGTCGCCGCTCCACCCACACGAACGCGGCACCCACCACGGCGCCGAGCGCCCCGGGCCACCACGCCTCGACGATCAGGGCGTAGGTGAGGAGCGCGAGAGCCGAGGCACCGAGGGCGGCGCCGGTCACGTCGAAGCGGCCGTGGGCGCTCTCGTCGCGCGACTCGGGGACGTGCCGCAGGGCCACCGGCACGCACAGCGCCGCCAGCGGCACGTTGAGCAGGAAGACCCACCGCCAGCCGGGTCCGTCGACCATCCAGCCGCCGACGAACGGACCGACCGCCGCCCCCACGCCGCCGAACCCCGACCACAGCCCCACCGCCCGCGCCCGGTCGTCCGGGTGGAAGCTCGCCTGGATCAGCGCGAGGGACCCGGGGGTGAGCAGGGCACCGCCGACGCCCTGGAGGGCGCGGGCGGCGATCAGCACCCCCGCGTTCGGGGCGAGCCCGCACGCCAGCGACGCGGCCGCGAACCACACCACGCCGACGACGAAGACCTTCCGCCGCCCGTAGCGGTCGCCGAGCGCCCCGCCCAGCAGGATCAGGCCGGCGAGCGTGAGCATGTAGGCGTTGACGGTCCACTGAAGGGCGGCCATGTCGGCGTCGAACTCCCGGCCGATGTGGGGCAGGGCGATGTTCACGACGGTGGAGTCGAGGAGCGCCATCCCCGATCCGAGGACGGTGGTGAGCACGATCCACCGGCCGGTCCCCGAGGCGAGCCTGATGTCCTCCATGACTGCATGCTGCCCCCGACGCGACGACTCCGCCCAGCGACTCACCGGGCCCGCAGCCTCCCTCCCCGCCCACCGACCCGCCCGGTCCGCAGCCTCCCTCCCCGCCCACCGGCCAACCGGCTCACCGGGTCACCGGGTCACCGGGTCCGCAGCCTCCCCGCCGCCCGGACCAGCGCGTCCACGCCCCGCTCCGCCTTCTTCCGCGGGCAGCCGACGTTCAGCCGCACGCATCCCGGCGCTCCGTACACCGCGCCCGGCATGATCGCGACCTTCTCGCTCTCGATCAGCTCGCGCTGGAGGGCGCTCTCGTCGATGCCGAGCGGCCGCAGATCGATCCAGGCCAGATAGCCGGCCTGCGGAGGCGTCCACTCCACCCCGGGCAGGCCGTCGGCCAGCCGCTCCGCGAGCATCCGCATCGTGCCGGCCACATACCTCCGCAGCTCGTCCAGCCAGGGAGCGCCGTGCCGGTAGGCGGCGATGTGCGCGGTCAGGGAGAGTACGCCCGGGGAGGCGAGGCCCTCACCCGTCTCCATGCGGCGGACGAACGCCTCCCGCTCGCCGGGGTCGCCCACGATCCCGTACGAGCCGGTCAGCGCCGGGAAGTTGAAGGCCTTGGTGCCCGAGGTGATCAGGGCCCACCGCCGGCCGTGTCCGGCCTCGACGAAACGGCTGAACGGCAGATGGCGGTGGCCGTCCGCGACCAGGTCCGCATGGATCTCGTCACTGACGACCGCGACGCCGTGCCGCTCGGCCAGCCGGGCGAACTCCGCCAGCTCGTCCTCCCGCCACACCCTCCCCGTGGGGTTGTGCGGCGAACAGAGCAGCAGCATCCGGGCGTCCGGCCGCGCCAGCTCCGCCGCCAGCGCCTCGGTGTCCCCGACGGGTACGCCCCGCAGGTCCCGCCCCAGACCGGTGACCGCCTTGCGGAAGCCGTCGTACGTCGGGGTGTGCACGACCACCCCGTCGCCGGGCTCCGTCCACATCCGCAGCAGCTGGGACAGCTGGCTCAGCACCGACGGGGCGTACACCAGGGTCGAGACGTCGAGAGCGGTGTCGTACCGGGTGGCGTACCAGTGCCGTATCGCCTCCCGGAACTCTCCCAGCCGCCAGTCCGTGTAGCCGAACACCCCGTGGTCCACGCGCTCTCGCAGGGCGGCCAGGACCTCGGGCGGGGAGGCGAAGTCCATGTCGGAGATGGTGAAGGGAAGAAGGTCGCCGACGCCGAAGCGGTCCGCGATCCCGTCCCACTGGACCGACCAGGTGCCATGCCGGTCGATCTCTCGGTCGAAGTCGTACGTCGTCACTCGCAGCCTCCAGACATGCGGAGGGCCCGGCACCACCGCGGTGGCGATGGTGCCGGGCCCCTTCCCGCGAAACGCGGAACGTGAAACGCGCTTACTTCAGCTTGGTGCCGGTCGAGCGCAGCGCCGCGCACGCCTCGGTCACACGCTTGGCCATGCTCGCCTCGGCCAGCTTGCCCCAGGTGCGCGGGTCGTAGGTCGACTTCTTGCCGACCTCGCCGTCGACCTTCAGCACACCGTCGTAGTTCTTCAGCATGTGGTCGGCGACCGGACGCGTGAAGGCGTACTGGGTGTCGGTGTCCAGGTTCATCTTCACGACGCCGTTCTCCAGCGCGGTGGCGATCTCCTCGGCCGTGGAGCCGGAGCCGCCGTGGAAGACGAAGTCGAACGGGGAGGCCTTGCCGTACTTCTCGGCGACGCCCGCCTGGAGGTCCTTGAGCAGCTCGGGGCGGAGCACGACGTTGCCCGGCTTGTAGACGCCGTGGACGTTGCCGAAGGAGGCGGCCAGCAGGTAGCGGCCCTTCTCGCCCAGGCCCAGGGCCTCGGCGGTGCGGATGGCGTCGTCGACGGTGGTGTACAGCTCGTCGTTGATCTCGTGGCTGACACCGTCCTCCTCGCCGCCGGTCGGGGTGATCTCGACCTCAAGGATGATCTTTGCGGCGACGGCCTTGGCCAGCAGCTCCTGGCCGATGGCCAGGTTGTCGGCGAGGGTCTCGGCGGAGCCGTCCCACATGTGGGACTGGAACAGCGGGTCGCGACCGGCCTTGACACGCTCGGCGGAGATGTCGAGCAGCGGGCGGACGTAGCCGTCCAGCTTGTCCTTCGGGCAGTGGTCGGTGTGCAGGGCGACCGTGATGTCGTACTTCGCGGCGACGATGTGCGCGAACTCGGCCAGGGCGACGGCGCCCGTGACCATGTCCTTGTTGTACTGGCCGCCCAGGAACTCGGCGCCGCCGGTCGAAATCTGGATGATGCCGTCGCTCTCGGCCTCCGCGAAGCCGCGCAGCGCAGCGTGCAAGGTCTGGGACGAGGTCACGTTGATGGCCGGGTAGGCGAACTTGCCTGCCTTCGCCCGGTCGAGCATCTCGTTGTAGACCTCGGGGGTTGCGATGGGCATTCGTCCGCTCCTTGTGATGTGCGGTGTGTGCGTGGCGTGCTTGGCCCTGACCTGGGGCGACGTCATCGTCGGGCCCCATCTTTCCAGACTCTCTCCCGGACACCATGACGAAGGGGTGGACCGTTCCACGTGAAACAGTCCACCCCCTGTCAAAGCCGCAGGTCAGACCCGTTGGGCATGCGGCCCGGAACCTACGTCACGACTTCGCGTCGGTCGGCGCCGCTCAGGCGAGACCGAGGTCGGTCAGCTCGTACCCCGTGAGGTACGGCAGCCCGGCGTCGGCGATCGCGCCCGCCGCGCCCCGGTCCACGATCGTGGCCACGGCCACGACCTCGCCGCCCGCCTCGCGGACCGCCTCCACGGCGGTCAGCGGCGAGCCGCCGGTGGTGGAGGTGTCCTCGACGACCAGGCAGCGGCGGCCCTTGACGTCCGTGCCCTCGATACGGCGCTGCATACCGTGCGCCTTCTGCGCCTTGCGGACCACGAAGGCGTCCAGGCGCTGCCCGCGCGCGGCGGAGGCGTGCAGCATCGAGGTGGCCACCGGGTCGGCGCCGAGCGTCAGGCCGCCCACGCAGTCGAAGTCCAGATCGGCGGTGAGGTCGAGCATGACCTGACCGACCATCGGCGCGGCCTCGCCGTCCAGCGTGATCCGGCGCAGATCGATGTAGTAGTCGGCTTCCCGACCCGAGGAGAGGGTCACCTTGCCGTGCACCACGGCCTTGTCCTTGATCTGCTGGAGCAGGTCAGCGCGTACGTCAGTCATGCCCATGAGCTTAGGGCGTGTCCTCGCGCCGCACGCTCAGAGCCTGCGCCAGGCGAAGGTCGCCGTGATCTCCAGGGGGTCGATCGGGGTGACGTGGCGCGGGTGGGTGTTGAGGCCGTTCGGTGGGCCGGACTGCGGTTCCACGCAGACGGCCTCCTTCTGCTCGTCGTAGATCACGACCCACTCCGCCCGGCTGGTCACCTTCAGCTCCAGCTGCTCCGGCCAGGTGAGGGTCACGTCGACGCCGTCGGGCATGCCGAAGCAGTCGTCCCAGGGGCCGGGAGTGGGGCCGATCCGGCGGCCGGTGGGGAGGTGGTCCGAGCCGCGCTCCTCCTGCCAGTCGGCGGTGAAGTCGATCCGTACGTCCGCGCCGCCGTCGCCCAGGTTCCGCAGGAACCAGGGGTGCCAGCCGGCCTGGGCCGGGAAGGAGTCGTCGACCGTCTCGACCCCGAGGGTGAGCGTGAGGGCGTCCTCGGTCAGCTCGAAGAGCTGGGTGACCCGACCGGTGTACGGCCAGGGCTCCGCGAGGTCGTAGGTGAAGGCGGCCTCGCGTTCGCCGGCGCGGGCGGTCTTCCACGCCGTGTCGCGGCCGGTGCCGTGGACGGCGTGCGGGGGCGCGTTGAGGGGCAGCTGATGACTGGTCGCACCGTTCCGGAAGCGCCCGTTCGCGGTGCGCCCGCACCAGGGCACCATCGGGAAGCACCCGTACCGCTCGCCCTGGCGCAGCAGTTCGGTACCGCCGATGCGCAGGCTCTCGATCCGGCAGCCGTTGTCGGGGCTGATGGTCAACTCGGCGTCGCCCGCCGTCAGTCGCGTCTGCTTGCTCACGACTCCGACCTTAGAGCCTGTCCGGCGGCTCAGGGGCGTACGGGATCAGCGGCGGCGGCGCAGGGCCCGGCCGACGACAACCGCGGAGGCGAGGGCGAGCGCGGCGGCGGGGGCGATCCAGCGCAGCGTGGCGCCCGCGGTGGAGGAGTCGGGGGCGGGGACGGGGGCGTACCGGCCGCGCGGCGGGGCGTGGTCGACCTCCTCCGCGCTGCGTCCGATCATGGTCCGCCGGGCGTGGGCGGCCTCGGCGGCGGGGGCTTCGGCCGGGTACTCGACCGTCGCCTCGTCGAACTCTTCCTCGCCGAGCGGGTCGAGCGAGGGCGGGGGGACGGGGGTGTCGTAGACGGAGGGGCGGTGGGGTTCCTCCACGCCGTCGTCGACCCCGTCGCTGTCGACGTCGTCCTCCGCCTCCAGGTCGGCGTCGAGGCCGGACGTGGTGGGGGCTTCGGCGTCGTCGGCGTCGGCATCGGCGCGCAGGTGGTCGATGGCCGCGGCGGCCAGGCTCTCCGCGAACCTGTCGAGGAGCCGCCCGCCGGCCGCCGCGCGCGTCTCGGCGGAGAGGTCGGCGAGGCGGCCGTCCGAGGTCAGCGCACCGGTGAAGGTGAGCGTCGTACCGTCCGGCACCGGGGCGAGCGCGATCGTCAGGGACAGCTGGGCCGAGCCCTTGCCCCGCACCTCGGCGCCCTTGCCCTCGACGGCGACGACGCCGTCTCGTTCGGTCAGCCGGAGCGTGCCCCGGTAGGTGATGGTGTTGCCGCCGGCCCGGATCCTGAGGCGGCCCGAGAGGGGGCCCGCCTCCGTGTCGGCGTCCTGCTGGAGGCCGGGGACGCAGCGCGCCACCCGGGCCGGGTCCGTCAGCGTCTCGCGCAGGACCTCGGCCGGAACCGGAACGAACACCTCATGCTCCATGGAAGCCGAGCCTACTCAGCCCCGCCCGCCCCGTCGCCTGTTTCGACGGCCCGGCCTCGTTCGCGAGTCCTCGCGTCCCACCGGTCTCAGCCGCCGTAGCGCGGGTGCACCAGGGTCGACGGGGGCAGGTCGCCGCCCCGGGTCCGCTCCACGGTCCGTGCCCCCGTCGCCAGGGCTTCGGCCGTGAGGGATCGCAGCGGGGGTGTGCCGGCGGCGAGACCCAGTGCGGGCGGGTGCGGTCCCCGGGCCGCGAGGAGGAATCCCCAGTCCGCCGGCCCAGCGCCCTCGCCCCCCGCGCCCTCGTCCCCGGCGCGGTCGTCCCGGTCGGGGCCCGCGACGAATCCGGCTTCCCGCCCGCTCGCGCCGTAGGGCCGGACGGCGAAACCGGCGGCCCGCAGGGTGGAGTCCACGGTCCAGTACGTACGGGGGCGGGCCGAGGCCGATCCGGCGTGGACCACGAGCCGTCCGCCGTCCGCGAGGATCCGCGCCGCCAGTCCGTAGAACTCCTCCGAGTACAGCTTGGTGCTGGAGGTCATCCCCGGGTCGGGCAGGTCCGAGATCATCACGTCGTACCGCTCGCGGGCGGCGGGCCCCGCTTCCGCCCGTTCGCCCGCCCCGCGCAGCCAGTGGAAGGCGTCCGCGTACACGACCCGTACCCGCGGGTCGCGGAGCGCGTGCTCGTTGAGCGTGGCGAGTTGGGGGTCGGTCCGGGCGAGGCGTACGACTCCGGGGTCGAGTTCGACGACGGTGACCGAGCGGACCCCGGGATGGCGCAGCACCTCGCGCGCGGCGAGGCCGTCGCCGCCGCCGACGATCAGCACGCGCGCGTGCGGCCCGTTCATCGCCGGGTGCACCAGGGCCTCGTGGTAGCGGTACTCGTCCTGTCCGCCGACCCTCAGCCGCCCGTCGAAGAACAGATCCGGCGGCCCTCCGGGGGCCCCCGTGACCACGACCTCCTGCATCTCGGTCTGTACGGCGACCCGCACGCTGTCGCCGTACACGGCGCGCCGCGCCGCTCGTTCGAAGTCGTCGACGAGGACGGTGGCGGTGGCGAGGACGGTGAGGACGGTGAGGTTGGCGCCGATCAGCAGCGCCCGGGACCGGGCGGTCAGGTCGCGTCGGAACAGCCACAGCACCAGGCCGCCGCCCGCCACGGCGTTCACCGCCCCCGTGACCAGCGCTCCCGTGAGCTGGCCGAGCCAGGGCAGCAGCAGGAAGGGAAAGGCGAGGCCGCCGACCAGAGCTCCGACGTAGTCGGCGGCGAACAGGTCGGCGACCGTCCCGGCCGCGTCGTCCTCGTCCCCCGCACCGGGGGCGCGTGTCGACTCCGCCCGCTGGATCAGGGACATCAGCAGCGGGATCTCGGCCCCGATGAGCACGCCGATGGCGAGCGAGAACGCCACCAGGACGTACCGGGACTCGCCGAGCCAGGCGAACGCCGCGTACAGGACGAGCGCCGAGCAGCCACCGATCAGCGCGAGGCCGGCCTCGACCAGGCCGAAGCCGACCGCCGCGCGACAGCGCAGCCGCTTGGCGAGCAGCGAGCCGACGCCCATCGCGAAGACCATCACGGACAGCACGACGGACGCCTGGGTGACCGAGTCGCCGGTCAGGTACGAGGCGAGCGCGACCAGTTCCAGCTCGTAGACCAGTCCGCAGGCGGCGCAGACGAAGACCACCGCGAGGACCGGATACCGCACCGCACCCGGACGCACGGGCTGCCGTGTCACCCTCTTGGGTGGCATGGTCACGGGCGAATCGATCATGCGCGTAACGCTACGTGACACCCGTATCGCTGCTTGTCACCCACACGAGTGCACCTGATGCGTCCCGGCGGCGCATCAGAGTGAAGCAGGCGTACGACCGCCGATCCGGGTCCGCGTGACGACCAACTGTCCCTCCTGTGGATAGGCGTGCCAGGTGCGCCACCGCACCTGGCCCTCGTGGCGCTGCGCCAGCATCGCCGTGAAGGCGTGCGGCGAGCCGGGGAACGTCCCCGCGAGGCCGTTGGGATGGTCGGCGACGAGCGCGAGCAACTCCTGGGCACGGCCCGCGAAGGAGCCGTGCGACAGCGTCTCGACGCGCGCCGCGAATTCGTACTCCCACTCGCCGACGCGCTTGGAGACGCCCAGCGGCAGCGGCGTACTGCTGCCGGGCATACAGGCGACGGTCTCCGAGCAACTGCGGCCCTCCTCTTGCAGAAGTACCTGATGGGAGGCGCCGAGCAGGCGCAACTGCAGTTTCGCTCCGGTCAGTTCGAGGTCGAGCACGGCGAGGGCGGGCAGCGGCTCGCGCCCCAGCGCCCAGGCCAGGTCGGCCGCGCGCGTGTCGGTATAGGAGGTCTTCAGGGTCGTGAGCATGGGTCGGCTCCGCAAACACGGTTTGACGGGTGGGCCGGGGGCGCCCCGGAGAAAGGGTTCAACGGGAGTGGGGGATCGCCGACTCGGGTCCACACACGGTCCGAGGGCTGGATGTTCTCAACAGCGAGGGAATCATGAACTACGGGAAGCTCACAGCGTTTTTACCCAACTTGGCGTGGTTTCCATCCCCTCGGGGGCCCCACGGTTCAACTGTTCAGTCGGAATCGCTCGCGCGCCTTCAACAAGAAGGTGCCCGTGGGGCGTTGGCCCACCGGGCACCTCGGCCCCATCGGGCACCTGTCCGGGATCGCGGCGCGACTGCCCCGTGTCAGTCGCCGCCGCCCCCTCCGCCGCCGCAGCTGCTCCCGCAGGAGGAGCCGCACGACGAGCCGCCACCGCAGGAGGAACCGCCCCCCTCCCACCAGCTGCGCCGCCGCCCGCGCCGCCCGCCCCGGCTGCCTCCGCCGGCCAGCAGGGACAGCGCGATGATGAGGATCACGCCCCCGATCAGCAGTGCCGCCATCAGTTTCACCCCCGTGTGTCTGTGTGAAAGGGGGATGCCCCGCGCCACTCGAGCCCAAAGCGCACTTGAGGAAGTCCAGAGCTTCCACCCACGATGGCGGCATGACACGACCGCTGCTCAACCGCCGACTCGCCGAGTTCGGGACGACGATCTTCGCCGAGATGTCCGCGCTGGCCGTCCGGACCGGGGCGATCAACCTCGGCCAGGGCTTTCCCGACACCGACGGCCCGGAGGAGATCCGCGAGGCCGCCGTACGGGCGCTGCGCGACGGCCGCGGCAACCAGTACCCGCCGGGGCCCGGCGTCCCGGAGCTGCGCACGGCCGTCACCGAACACCAGCGCAGGCGGTACGGACTGGAGTACGACCCCGACACCGAGGTACTGGTCACGGCGGGTGCGACCGAGGCGATCGCGGCCGCGCTGCTCGCCCTCGTGGAACCGGGCGACGAGGTGATCGCCCTGGAGCCGTACTACGACTCGTACGCCGCCTGCGTCGCGATGGCCGGCGGCACCCGCGTCCCGGTCACCCTCCGCCCGGCGGCCGGCCGCTTCGTCCTCGACCTGGACGAGCTGCGGGCCGCCGTCACCGACCGGACCCGGCTGATCCTCCTCAACACCCCGCACAACCCGACCGGCACGGTCCTCACCCGAGCCGAACTCACCGCCGTCGCCGAACTGGCGGTCGAGCGCGATCTGCTCGTGGTCACCGACGAGGTCTACGAACACCTGGTCTTCGACGACGCCGAGCACCTCCCGATCGCGAGCCTCCCCGGCATGCGGGAGCGCACGGTCACCATCGGCTCGGCCGGCAAGACCTACTCCTTCACCGGCTGGAAGGTCGGTTGGGTCACCGCGAGCCCCGCCCTGACCACGGCGGTCCGCTCCGCCAAGCAGTACCTGACGTACGTCACCTCGGGCCCCTTCCAGTACGCGATCGCCGAGGCGCTGCGGCTGCCCGACACGTTCCTCGACACCCTGCGCGCCGATCTCCTCGCCAAGCGGGACCTGCTGAGCGACGGGCTCGCCCAGGCCGGTTTCGCGGTCTACCGCCCGGCGGGCACCTACTTCATCACCGCCGACATCCGTCCGCTCGGCGAGTCCGACGGCGTGGCCTTCTGCCGCGCCCTGCCCGAACGAGCGGGCGTGGTCGCCATCCCCAACGCGGTCTTCTACGACCACCGCGACGCGGGCGCCCCCTTCGTCCGCTTCGCCTTCTGCAAGCAGCGCCCCGTGCTCGAGGAGGCGGTCTCCCGGCTGAAGACGCTGGCCGCCTGACCCGGACAACCCGGGAATCTTTCACCCGGGTGGCCTCACCGTGCTCGCGCGCCCCCTCCGTGCCGTGCCGATCGTCAGGTAGACCGATTTGTCGGGCCGACCTGATTCCCGCGCGCACGGAGGTGCACCCTGTCCGCCGAGACTCTCGACCGCCCGGCGTCCGCCGGTGTCAGGAGCGTCCCCCGCTGGCGGGCCTCCCTGCACCGGGCCGCACCCGCGCTCGGTCTCTTCGCCGCCGCGCGGCTGACCGGGACGCTCGCTCTCGCGCTCTGGGCCTGGCACGTCGGACGCTCACCGCGCGCGCTGCTCGCCACATCTTGGGACTCCGACTGGTACATCCGGATCGCCGCCCACGGATACGGCCGCACCCTGCACTGGCCCAACGGCATGGTCCAGTCCGACCTGGCGTTCTTCCCGCTCTACCCGGGGCTCGTCCGGGCCGTCACCACCGTCCTTCCGGTCACCGGCGGCACCGCCGGCCTGCTCCTGTCGTGGCTCGCGGCCGGCGCCGCCGCCTGGGGTGTCTACCTGGTCGGTGAACGGCTGTACGGGCGCCCCACCGCGGTCGTCCTGGTGCTCCTCTGGGGGCTGCTGCCGCACTCGGTCGTGCTGACCATGGCGTACACCGAACCGCTGATGACGGCCTTCGCCGCCTGGTCGCTGTACGCGCTGCTCACCCACCGCTGGCTCTGGGCGGGCACGCTCGCCGCCCTGGCCGGCCTGTCCCGGCCCAACGGGATCGCCGTCGCGGCGGCCGTCCTCGCCACGGTCGCCTGCGAGCTGTGGAGGCGGCGCGGCAGGGTGAGCGGACGGATGTGGGCGGCCGCGGCGCTGGCTCCGGCCGGGTGGCTCTCGTACCTGCTGTGGGTCGGCGCCCGCCGCGGTGATTTGCTCGGCGGCTACTTCGCCGTCCAGGACGGCTGGTCCTCACGCTTCGACCTGGGGGCCGGCGCGCTGCTCTTCGTACGGGGCATGCTGAAGGGACCGACACAGTTCGGCTTCGCGATGGCGCTGGTGATCACGGCGGCCGGCGTGCTTCTCTTCGCGCTGCTCGCGCTGGTGGAGCGCCCGCCGCTGTGCGTCCTGGTCTACACGGGCGTGCTGGTCCTCATCGCCGTCGGCGGGTCCGGCTTCTTCGAGTCCAAGCCGCGCTTCCTGCTCCCCGCCTTCCCGCTGCTGCTGCCGCTGGCGCTGGCACTGACGAGAGCCCGGCCGAGAGCCGCGATCGTGGTGATCACGGCCCTGGCCGGGCTCTCGTCCGGCTACGGCGCGTACATGCTGCTGTTCGCGCACATGGCGCTGTGAGTCCGCGCGCGTCCTACTCGGGCGCGCCGGGCTCCTTGTCCTCGGGGGACTCCAGACCGAACTGCTCCACGAGCCACTTGTCGAACTCGATCGACGCGCGGACCCAGCTGACGGTCGAGGACACGAAGTGCTCCAGGGCGACGCCGGTGCCGATCAGCATCTGCGCCTCGCCGATGAGCCGGAGGGTGGCGGAGCCGTCCTCCTCCTCGTGCAGGTGGGTGTAGACCTTGGGCCACAGGGTGCGGCGGTTCCAGTCGTCGATCGCGTCGAGGACCTTGGCGCGGTCGTCCGCCGAGTGCGGGCGGTCGTAGAAGGTCCGTACGGAGAAGACCTTCTGCTCGTCGTCACCGCGGAACATGAAGTACGTACGGAATTCCTCCCACGGCGCCGCGAGGTCACCCTCGTCGTCGACGACGTACTTCAGCTCCATCTGGTCGAGGAGCTGCTTGACCAGGTCCTGGTCGGGGACGACGGGGCCCGCCGGTCCTGCGGCCTGAGGCTGGGGCTGGCCCCCGAAATTCGGAATCGAGGACGGGTCGATGCTCACCGTGAATATCCCTTCGTACGGTTGCGGCCATCCTCTCCCATGCCGGGCGGTACGGCGCAAGCCCGACCGCGCCGGATCGGGCGAGATCCGCTGCGGGCGGACACGATCTCGCGCGCGTGGAGTACGGCGTCCGGCCGCCGGCCGCCGGTGTCGGCGTGACCGACGAGGGCGGGGACACCGCCCTCGTCATGGTCGGCACCGCTCGGGTGGGGGCCGTCAGGGAGTGGCCGCGCCCACGATCAGGCCGTCCTCGAAGCGGTCCACGCGGACCGTGTCGCCGTCCTCGACCTCGCCCGCGAGGATCTCCTTCGCGAGCCGGTCGCCGATCGCCGTCTGGATCAGGCGGCGCAGCGGGCGGGCGCCGTAGGCCGGGTCGTTGCCCTCCTCGGCCAGCCACTCCAGCGCCGCCGGGGTGACGTCGAGCGTGAGCCGGCGGTCGGCCAGGCGCTTGGCGAGCCGGTCGACCTGGAGCCGAGCGATCCGGCCCAGCTCGGCCTTGTCGAGCGCCGAGAAGACCACCAGGTCGTCCAGCCGGTTGAGGAACTCCGGCTTGAACGAGGCCCTCACCACCTCCAGGACCTGCTGCTTCTTCACCTCCGCGGAGGTCAGCGGCTCGACGAGGTACTGGCTGCCGAGGTTGGACGTCAGGATCAGGATGGTGTTGCGGAAGTCCACCGTCCGGCCCTGGCCGTCGGTGAGCCGGCCGTCGTCGAGGACCTGGAGCAGGATGTCGAAGACCTCCGGGTGCGCCTTCTCCACCTCGTCGAGCAGGACCACGCTGTACGGCCGGCGGCGCACCGCCTCGGTGAGCTGGCCGCCCTCCTCGTAACCGACGTAGCCGGGAGGCGCGCCGACCAGCCGGGCCACGCTGTGCTTCTCGCCGTACTCCGACATGTCGATGCGGACCATGGCCCGCTCGTCGTCGAAGAGGAAGTCCGCGAGCGCCTTCGCCAGCTCCGTCTTGCCGACACCGGTCGGGCCGAGGAAGAGGAAGGAGCCGGTGGGCCGGTCGGGGTCGGCGATGCCGGCCCGGGTGCGGCGCACGGCGTCGGAGACGGCCTGGACGGCCTCGGACTGGCCGATGAGCCGCCGCCCCAGCTCCTCCTCCATGCGCAGCAGCTTCTGCGTCTCCCCCTCCAGGAGGCGGCCGGCGGGGATGCCGGTCCAGGAGCCGACGACGTCCGCGATGTCGTCCGGGCCGACCTCCTCCTTGACCATGGTGTCCTTGGCGGCCTCCTGCTCGGCCTCGCTGGCCTCCGCGAGCTCCCGCTCCAGGGCGGGGATCTCGCCGTACAGCAGCTTGGAGGCGGTGTCGAAGTCGCCGTCGCGCTGGGCGCGTTCGGCCTGGCCGCGCAGCTCGTCGAGCTTCTCCTTCAGCTCACCGACGCGGTTGAGGCCCTGCTTCTCCTTCTCCCAGCGGGCGGTCAGACCGCGCAGCTCCTCCTCCTTGTCGGCGAGGTCGCGGCGCAGCTTCTCCAGCCGCTGCACGGACGAGGGGTCGCTCTCGTTCTTCAGCGCCAGCTCCTCCATGCGCAGCCGGTCCACGGCGCGCTGGAGCTCGTCGATCTCGACGGGTGAGGAGTCGATCTCCATCCGGAGCCGGGAGGCGGCCTCGTCGACGAGGTCGATGGCCTTGTCGGGCAGGAAGCGGGAGGTGATGTAACGGTCGGAGAGCGTGGCGGCCGCGACGAGCGCGGAGTCGGCGATCTGGACCTTGTGGTGGGCCTCGTACCGGCCCTTGAGGCCGCGCAGGATCGCGATGGTGTCCTCGACGGTGGGCTCGGCGACCAGGACCTGCTGGAAGCGGCGCTCCAGGGCGGGGTCCTTCTCGATCCGCTCGCGGTACTCGTCGAGGGTCGTCGCGCCGACCATGCGCAGCTCGCCCCGGGCCAGCATCGGCTTGAGCATGTTGCCCGCGTCCATGGCGGAGTCGCCGCCGGCGCCCGCGCCGACGACGGTGTGCAGCTCGTCGATGAAGGTGATGATCTGGCCGTCGCTCTCCTTGATCTCGGAGAGGACGGTCTTCAGGCGCTCCTCGAACTCGCCGCGGTACTTGGCGCCCGCGACCATCGCGCCGAGGTCGAGGGAGACCAGGCGCTTGTTCTTCAGGGACTCGGGGACGTCGCCCTTCACGATCCGCTGGGCGAGGCCCTCGACGACGGCGGTCTTGCCGACGCCGGGCTCACCGATGAGGACGGGGTTGTTCTTGGTGCGGCGGGAGAGCACCTGGACGACGCGCCGGATCTCCTGGTCGCGCCCGATGACGGGGTCGAGCTTTCCTTCCCGCGCGGCCGCCGTGAAGTCCGTACCGAACTTCTCCAGTGCCTTGTACTGACCCTCCGGGTCGGGTGTGGTCACCCGGCGCCCTCCCCTGATCTTCTCGAACGCGTCGAGGAGGCTCTTCGCACTCGCCCCCTGCTGGGCGAGGACGTCGCCCGCCTGTCCGCCCTTCGCCGCGATCCCGATGAGCAGGTGCTCGGTGGACAGATAGTCGTCCCCGAGCTCCTTGGCGCGCTCGGCGGCATCGGCGATGACGGCGAGCAGCTCACGGCTGGGCTGCGGCGGCGCGACCGTGGAGCCGGTCACGCTGGGCTGGGCGGCGAGCAGCCGCTCCGTACCGGACCGTACAGCGGCCTGGTCGGCCTCGACGGCGGCGAGCAGGTCGATGATGTTCTCGTTCTCCTGACCCGCGAGCAGCGCGAGGAGCAGGTGCGCGGGGGTCAGGTCGGGATGCCCCTGGGACACGGCACGGCTGGTGGCCGCGTTGAGGGCGTCCCGGCTCCTGTTGGTCAGTTCGGCGTCCACGTGCGGTCTCTCCTCCTGTCGCGGCGCTGTCATCGCGTATGACTCGTCCAGCGTACACAAAGTTGAGTCTATTCCGCTCAAGGATAGGGTTCGCGACATGGCGACTGACCCGAGGAACCCGGACGACTCGTACCTCAGCTTCTGGCGCGAGTACCACATGTGCACCCTGACGACGCCCCGCCCGGACGGCACTCCGCACGTGGTGGCGGTGGGAGTGACGTACGACCCGGAGGGGGGCGAGAACGGGCTGGCGCGGGTGATCACCAACAAGCACAGCCACAAGGTCGCCAACGTCCTGGCGGCGGGTCCGGAGGGCGCGCGGGTCGCGGTCTGCCAGGTGGACAAGGGGCGCTGGGCGACCCTGGAGGGCGTGGCCCGGATCCGCACGGAGGCGGAGGTCGTCGCGGACGCGGTCGACCGCTACGCCGCCCGCTACGGCCGCACGCCCTCCCCGAACCCGGACCGGGTGGTCATCGAGATCGCGCTGACCCGGGCGATGGGCCGCGCGTAGCGGCCACGCCGTGCGGGTCTCGTCGTATGGGTCGGGGCCGTACGGAAATGTGTGCGCACAGCACAGCGGCGCCATCGCGTTTCAGGTCCGCGATGGCGCCGCTGTGTGGGGGTAGTACCTGAGCGATCTACAACGACGGGGGAACCGCTCAGGCACTGCGGGGGGTGGCGGTGATGGTTTCGGACTCGACCAGCTGATGGTCGCGCTGATCGAGATTGACGAAAATCATGCCGTACCGGATGGCACAGCGGACGGGCTGCGGGGCGCCACGAGGCCGCCGCAGACACCGGTAGGCGCGGATGTCCTCGTCCTCTCCTCGCGTGATGATGATCGGCTCACCGAAGAGGGTGACCATCAACGAATCGCCACTGTGCGGCACAGCCGTGACGAGGTCGATGAAATGCCACCCGGAGCGGTACGCCGTCGCCATCTCGCGACGGAAGCGAGAATCGTCAGGAACGTTCATGCGCCCACGGAGGACCAGCCGGGGTCATTCACCGCGGCCGGCGCCACGTGCCAGCCCGGGTCGCCCAGGGCAGTGGTCACGAGCGCCGGCTCGGAGTGCCAGCCCGGGTCGTCAGGAGCGGCCTGCGTGTTCGCCCGCTCCGAGTGCCAACCGGGATCCTCGACCGCCCCCAGCGCTCCCACTGTGGCAGCCGCGATGAAGGCGACTCCGGCCACCGCGCGTATGAGCTTCTTCATCATCACCGAGCAACCTCACTTGAAGGCAACGTCTCTTTCCGACCCCCGCGACTAAGACGATGGCTTACTCTCTCCTCTTCCACCACCAAACCCATGCATCATGTTCCTGAGATGCAGGAGCCTGGGGGTGTACGAATGCAGAAACAACCGGACGAAACCGGTCACCCTCATTCGCATGCGGAACTGTGCAAGGCAGGCGCGGACCTGTACGCGAGCGCCTTGCGGACAGGACGAATACCCCGGTCAGAGGCGGCGGAGACGCCCTGTCTCCTCGATCTCTCGCTCCTCCACCCGGATCCGGACGACGCCCAGTGGCTTCGACCGGTGCCGCCCTCCTCGGCGCTGGCCCAGCTGTTGCAGCCGATCGAGCGGGACATCCTGGAGCGTCGGCGGCTCACGGTCGCGCTCTCCGACGCGTTCGAGCCATTCATGGCGATCAGCGCCCAGGAACAGCCCGCCACCCACGCCATCACGGTGCTCGAAGGCATCGGCAGGATCAACGCGACCCTGGACCGCGTGGTCGCCAACTGCAGCCAGGAGTTGCTGACCGTCCAGCCCGGTGGCGGACGCCCCGCCCACGCCCTGAGCGAGGCCCTCAAGCGGGTGTCACCGCTCCTGGGGCGCGGCATCCGGATGCGGACGCTCTATCAGCACACCGCGCGCCACACCGAACTCACCCTCGCCTACCTCGAACACGTCGGACCGGAGGTCCAGGTCCGCACCCTCGAGGAGATCATCGACCGGCTGATCATCGTCGACCGGGAGGTCGCCTTCATCCCGGCCCGGAGCGACCGTCAGGTGGCCCTGGAGCTGCGCCACCCCGGCCTCGTCGCCTACCTCGTCGGCGTCTTCGACCAGTTCTGGCAGCTGGCCGTGCCGATCAAGGAGGAGATCCCCTACGACATCAAGACCGACGACATCAGCGGAGTCCAGCGCTCCATCGCCAGACTCCTCGTCGCGGGCCACGTCGACGAGGCCATCGCCCGCCGTCTCGGCATGAACGTCCGGACCTGCCGCGCCCACATCGCCAAGCTCGCCGCCGCCCTCGGCAGCGGCAGCCGCGCCCAACTCGGCTACCTCATCGCCCGGTCCGGGATCCTGGAGCAGGACAACTGACGTTGTACGTACAGATCGACCTCGACGGCCCCGCCGGAACCCTGCGCGTGACCGGTCACGACCTGCCGACCGTGGAGCTCGTCCGCGCGCCCGGCGCCACGGTGAACCGGCTCGTCCCCATCGGGACCCGCGACCGCGCCGCCCTCACCCTCACGGTCGACGGGCGGCCCGCCCGCATCCGGCCCGCGCGGGGGCGCCTCCTGCGGCGGTCGTACCGCGTCGACGTCCGCGTCGACGGGACCCGGTACCGGCTCGTGCCCTGCTCGTACGCCGAGAGCCGGCTCACCCGGGACGGCCGCCGGCTGGGGCGGCTGGAGTCCTCGGGCGACGGCACGGTCGACGCGGACTGGGAGACGGGCGCCGGCGTCCGGCCCCGGGACATCGCCGTCGGAACCGCCCTCGCCGCCGCGTTCGGCACCGGCGCCTCGCCGTGGTGGGAGACCGTCGGGGACATCGTCGGCGAACTGATCCCGTAGCGCGGCGACCCGGAGAACACGACGGCCCCCTCCGGGCGGAGGGGGCCGTCGCCGTGCTCGAAGAGCTACTCGCCGCGCTTGGGACGCCAGACCACCAAGGCGCTCGCCTGCTGCACATCCGTGTACGGCACCAGGTCGCGCCGGTACGAGGCGTGCACCTGGGCCTCGCGCTGACGCAGCGTCGCCGCCGCGCCCTCGACCGCCGCCGACAGCTCGGCGACCCGGGCCTGCAGCGCCGCGACCTGGTTCTCCAGCTCGATGATGCGCTTGATGCCCGCCAGGTTGATGCCCTCGTCCTGCGACAACTGCTGGACGGTGCGCAGCAGTTCGATGTCACGGGCCGAATAGCGCCGGCCACGCCCAGCCGTGCGGTCCGGGGAGACCAGACCGAGACGGTCGTACTGGCGCAGGGTCTGCGGATGCAGACCCGAGAGCTGTGCCGCCACCGAGATGACGTACACCGGCGTCTCGTCGGTCAGTTCGTACGGGTTGCGGCTGCGCCCCGGTCGGCTGTCCATCGCGTCAAGCTCCCTTCGCGGCCTGGAAGAGCTCTGCCCTGGGGTCCTCGCCCGCCGTCGCCTCGCGGTACGTCTCGAGGGCTTCGCGGGCCTTGTCGTCCAGTTCCTTGGGCACCGCGACCTCCACCGTCACCAGCAGGTCGCCGCGCGTGCCGTCCTTGCGGACCGCGCCCTTGCCACGAGCGCGCATGGTCCGGCCGTTGGGGGTGCCGGCGGGCAGCTTCAGTGTCACCGCCGGGCCGCCCAGGGTCGGCACCTTGATCTCCCCGCCGAGCGCCGCCTCGTCGAAGCTGACGGGCACCGTGACGGTGAGGTTGTCGTCCTTGCGGCCGAAGACCGGGTGGGCGTCGACATGGACGACGACATAGAGGTCGCCGGCCGGGCCGCCGCGCTCGCCCGGCGTGCCCTTCCCGCGCAGCCGGATCCGCTGCCCGTCGGAGACCCCGGCGGGGATGCGGACCTGCATGGTGCGGGAGGACTTGGCCCGGCCGCTGCCCTTGCAGACCTCGCAGGGGTTCTCGGCGATCAGGCCGCGCCCCTTGCAGTCCACACACGGATCGGTGAGCGAGAAGGAACCGCTGCCGCCGCGCGAGACCTGGCCGGTGCCGACACAGGTCGGGCAGACGCGGGGCGTGCCGTTCTTGTCGCCGGTGCCCGAACACGCCTTGCAGGGCTGCTGCGAGGACATCCGGAGGGGAACGGTCGCCCCGTCCACCGCCTCGGTGAAGCTGAGCGTCACCTCGGACTCGATGTCCTGGCCGCGGCGCGGCTGCGTCCGCGTGCCCGCGCCGCCCGCGCCCCGGTTGAACAGTCCGCCGAAGACATCCCCGAGACCGCCGCCGAACCCGCCGGCGCCCGGGCCGCCGGGACCCTGAGCACCGCCGAAGAGGTCACCCAGGTCGAAGTTGAACGTGCCGCCCGCGCCGCCGGGTCCGGCTCGGAAGCCGCCGTTCCCGAAGAGCGCGCGGGCGTCGTCGTACTCCTTGCGCTTCTTGGGGTCGCCGAGGACGTCGTTCGCCTCGGAGATCTCCTTGAAGCGCTCCTCCGCCTTGGTGTCACCCTTGTTGGCGTCCGGGTGGTTCTCGCGGGCGAGCTTGCGGTACGCCTTCTTGATCTCGGCGTCGGTGGCGTCCTTGGGGACGCCGAGAACCTTGTAGTAGTCCTTCTCGACGAAGTCCTTCGTGCTCATCGACGTCCCTCCTCTCGGACGATCATCGCGTCACCCCTCTTCGGGGCCACCGCTCTCCTCGTCGGCCGTCTGCTCTTCCTTCGCGGCCGGCGTCGCCCCGGGCTGGGGCTCGGCCACCGCCACGCGCGCGGGCCTGATGGTCCGCTCGCCGATTCGGTACCCCGGCTGCAGGATCGCCACGCAGGTCGTCTCGGTGACGTCCGGCGCGTACGAGTGCATCAGGGCCTCGTGGATCGTCGGGTCGAAGGGCTCGCCCTCCTTGCCGAACTGCTGCAGACCCATCTTGGCGACGACGGTCTCCAGCGACTCGGCCACCGACTTGAACCCGCCCACGAGTTCGCCGTGGTCCCGGGCCCTGCCGACGTCGTCGAGCACGGGCAGGAGCTCGGTCAGGAGGTTCGCGACGGCGATCTCCTTGACCGTCACCCGGTCCCGCTCCACGCGGCGGCGGTAGTTCTGGTACTCGGCCTGGAGCCGCTGGAGGTCCGCGGTGCGCTCGGCGAGCGCGCTGCGGGCCTGGTCCAGCTGGGCCGTCAGACCGGCCGTCTGGCTTACGTCCCCGGCCGGGGCCGCCGAGCCCTCCTCCTGGGAGGGGACCTCGGCGGCTTCGGCGGCGTCGTCAGAGGCGGCGCCGGAGGGGACGTCGGGCTTCTCCTCGAAGCCCGGGGTCTCCTCCGTCATCAGGCAGCGCCACCCTTCGGCTTCTCGTCGTCGACGATCTCGGCGTCGACGACATCGTCATCGGCCTTGGCCTCGGCGTGCGGGGCCTCGCCACCGGCGGCCTGGGCCGCCTGCGCGTCGGCGTACATCGCCTGGCCGAGCTTCTGGGAGACGGCCGCGACCTTCTCCGTGGCCGTACGGATCTCCGCGGTGTCGTCGCCCTTGAGCTT
>NZ_JBEXOT010000004.1:0-293364 GCF_040611675.1 Streptomyces sp. NPDC006551 | reverse complement strand
TGTCCCGGCCCATCGCCGCCGACACCTCCGCGTTCTTCACCGCGAACGTCCCCCCGAAGCCACAGCACTCCTCCGCACCCGGCAACTCCACCAGCCTCAAACCCTTGACCGCCCCCAGCAAACGCCTCGGCCGCTCCCCCAGCCCCAACGCCCGCAAGCCGTGACACGAGGGGTGGTAGGTGACCCGGTGCGGAAAGTACGCACCCACATCCGTCACCCCCACCACATCCACCAGAAACTCCGTCAGCTCGTACACGCGCGG
The DNA here is from genome assembly GCF_040611675.1 of Streptomyces sp. NPDC006551. Lineage (NCBI taxonomy): Bacteria > Bacillati > Actinomycetota > Actinomycetes > Kitasatosporales > Streptomycetaceae > Streptomyces > Streptomyces sp. NPDC006551. The sequence goes on along the minus strand of NZ_JBEXOT010000004.1, from coordinate 293,102 downwards.
CGCGAGAGCCGCCGCCTCCGCGCCGAAATCGGCGTAATGCCGCCGCACCATCGCCGCACACGAGCCCGACGGTGTCACCACGTACTCGTACCCCTCGAACGCCCGCACCGTCCGCCGGACCAGCGGTGCCGTCTCGCGCCGGTAACCGGTGTTGAACTGCGGCTGGCCACAACAGGTCTGCGCGGCCGGGAAGTCGACCTCTATCCCCAGCCGTTCCAGAATGCGGACAGTCGCCACTCCCGTGGACGGATACAGGGCGTCATTGACGCAGGTGACGAAGAGTGCGACGCGCATGCGCGCAGGATATGCCGGTGATGCGCGGCCGGGCACGGGCCGATGTCATCTCGATACGGTCTCGCCCGAATGTCACCCGGCCGCGCGGTGTTCACCAGGTGAGACGGAGCTCCTCGGGCGAGCGGTGGATGAGGGTCGGCCGCATCACCACCTCGTGGTCCTCCGCCAGCCGCAGGCCGGGCAGCCTGCGGGTGAAGAGTTCCAGAGTGATGCGGAGTTGGGTCCGGGCGAGCCGGGAGCCGGGGCAGCCGTGGGCCCCGTGGCCGAAGCCGACGTGCCGGGTGGGGGTCGGGGACCGGGTGATGTCGAAGACGTCGGCGTCCTCGTGACGTGCCTCGTCCCGGTTGGCGGAGCCGTAGGCGACGAAGAGTGTCGCTCCGGCGGGCAGTTCGGTGCCGGCCAGGATGACCGGACGGGTGGTGGTGCGGCGGAATCCCTGGACGGCGGTGTCGTAGCGGGCTGCTTCCTCCACCGCCCCGGGTATCAGTTCGGGCCGCGCGCAGAGCAGCTCCCACTGGTCGCGGTGGCGCAGTAGGTGGAGCAGCGTGGTGCCGATCAGCGCGGTGGTGGTGAGGTGTCCGGCGATGAGGAGGTTCTGCAGATTGGAGACGAGTTCGCTGCGCTGGTCGGGGGTGAGGTCACGGGTTCCGGGCCCGAGGCCGGTGTCGGGGGCCAGGGCGGCGACCATCGCCGAGCAGAGGTCGTCGCGGGGCCGGGCGCGCCGGGCGCGGGCGTAGCGGTCGAGGAGGTGCTGCAGCGCGACGACGTCCTCGGCGGCCGCGAGCTGTTCCTTCTCGTCCATGGGGCGGAAGAGGAGTTGCTCGGCGCGGTGTCCTCCGTGCACCGCGGCGGGAACGTCCTCCGGCTCGAAGCCGATGAGCCGGCCGATGACGGCGCCGGGCAGTCCGCGGGCGTACGAGGACATCAGCTCGGTGTGCCCGTCGTCGGCGAAGGAGTCGACGAGGCCGGTGGCGACCTCGGTGACGTACGGGGTGAGGGCGGCGACCCGGGCGGCGGACAGGCCGCTGTTGATCGGGGCGCGGTGACGGCGGTGCGCGGCGCCGTCGGTGGAGACGACGGTGGGTCGTTTGCCGAAGCCGCGGGCGAGGACGCCGAAGACGGCGGGTGAGGGCAGGACGTCGGGGCGCAGGGCTTGGGCGGAGGAGAAGTCCTCGGGCCGCAGCAGCACTTCACGGACGTCGGCGTCCCGGGCGACCAGCCAGGCGTCGAGTTCGGGGACGAAGGTGAGTCCCGGGGTCCGTCGCGCATGTGCGTAGAGGGGATACGGATCTCGTTGCAGCGCGTCGAGTCGTTCGTGTGTTTTCGGGTCCACGCGGCGCCTCTCGGAAGGGAACGTGCGGAACTCGGTGCGGTCCGGCCATGGTGACCGTCCCCGCGGGTCCCTGGCTACGCCCTGAGGGCTCCGCGTCGCCCCGGAGACCGTCTTAGGCCGGGAAGCGGCGGTCTCACGGCCGGGAGGCGGCTGCGTTCGGCCGGGAGGCGGCCTTGTCTTGCGGCCAGGAGGCGGCCCTGTCTTGCGGCCGGTCGCCGGCCGGGAGGCAGCCGTTCGGCGTGGCCCGTCGTCAGCCGCTCGGTGCGCGTCGGCCGCCAGCCGCTCGGTGCGCGTCGGCTGTCAGCCGTTCGGCGTGGACAGCGCCCGTTCGAGTACGGAGGTGTGGCTGACGGCGGGGTCCTTGGCGGCGGTGAGGAGGGTGACCGTCCCCCGGGCGGCGAGGTCGCGCAGGCCTTCGAGGGCCTCGGCGGCGGCCGGGGCGGCGAGCTCCTCCTCGTACCGCCGGCAGAACTCGTCGTACTCCCCCTCGGCGCCGTGGTACCAGCGGCGCAGTTCGGTGGACGGGGTCAGGGCCTTGGGCCATTCGTCGATGTGCGCGTCGGTCTTGGCGAGGCCGCGCGGCCAGAGGCGGTCGACGAACACTCGTACGCCGTCGTCGGCAGCGGGGGGTTCGTAGATCCGGCGGACGCGGACGTCGGGGGTGGTGGCGGCCATGCCCTCAGGGTGCGGGACGGGGCGCCCGATCACACGTCGACGCGCAGCGCCGGCAGGAGTACCGCGTCGACGAACACGCGCATCGCCGCCGCGTCCGCGAAGCGCTCCTCGAAGAGCCGCTCGACACGGAGCATGCCGAGGAAGCAGGGCGCGACGAAGCCGATCGCCGGGTTGTCCGCCTCGATCTCCCCGCGTTCGACCGCGCGCCGCAGCATCTCGTCGAGGGCCGCGACCTCGGGGTTGATGACCGTCTCCCGCAACGCCTCGCGCAGATCGGGGTGCTGGATGTACGCCTGGCTGACGGCTTCCATCAGCTCGGCGTCCCGGTCCCGTCGGGACGCGGCCGTCCGCGCGGCCTCGCGCAGATCACCCGCGAGCGATCCGGTGTCGATACCGGCGAAGAACGCGCAGCGCCGCTTGGCGAGGGCGGCCGTGACGAGCCGCGGCTTGGTGCCCCACTGCCGGTAGAGCGTCGCCTTGCCGCATTTGGTGCGGGCCGCGACTCCCTCCATGGTCACCGCGTCGTAGCCGCCTTCCCGGAGCAGGTCGATCACGGCCTCGAACAGCTCGGTCTCCCGCTCGGGCGTGATCTTGCTTCGGCGGGCGGCGGCGGTCGCGGCCTCTGTGGCGGCCCGTGGGGACACCGGTTCCTCCCGTCGTCGTCCGGTTTCGCTCCCGGTCGGCTCTCTGCACATACGAGAGTATGGGGCGCACAATCGAGACGCAAACGTATCGAGACGTTTGCGTCTCGATGAAATCGGATCTACGCTTCCCCCGTTTGCTGCTGATTTGACGGATAAAAGGGGCCGCGCCATGGCTGCCGGGATACGCGGGACACGCGGGACGCGTCCCGCCGAACCGGAGCCGACCGCTACCCGGGATACGGCCGCCACCCAGGACTCCGGTGCGGTTCGCCGTGAACCGTCACCGAAGTCGCCCTCCGCCCCGCGACCGCCCCTGATACGCGAGCTGCTGCTCGTCGCCGTGCTCTTCCTCGTCTACAAGTGCGGCCGCCTCCTCGCCAACGGCCACGAATCCCGCGCCTTCCACAACGCCGACCGCGTGTGGGACGCCGAGCGGGCCGCCCATCTGCCCGGCGAGGGTTCGATCCAGGCCCTGCTCCTCCACGGCGACCTCCTCGTCCGGGCCGCGAACACGTACTACGCCGCCGTGCACTTCCCGGCGACCATCGCCTTCCTCGCCTGGCTCTACTGGCGCCGCCCCGGCCACTACCTCTGGGCCCGCCGCGTCCTCGCGCTCCTCACCGCCGCCGCGTTCGCGCTGCATCTGCTGATGCCGCTGGCGCCGCCCCGGATGCTGACCGCCGCCGGACTCGTCGACACCGCGCGGGTCTACGGGCCTTCCGTGTACGGCGCGACGCCACGGACGGACTCGATGGCGAACCAGTTCGCGGCGATGCCCTCGCTGCATTTCGGCTGGGCGCTGATGGTCGCGATCGGTCTGATCGCGGCCACCCGGGGCCGGCTGCGGTGGTTCTGGCTGCTCCACCCACTGCTGACGCTCCTGGTGATCGTCGGCACGGCCAATCACTACTGGTTCGACGCCCTCGCCGCGGCGGCGCTGCTCGCCCTCGCGCTCGCCGCCGTACGGACCCCAGGTCCGGGCTCCCTCGCCCCGGCCCCTCCCCCGCGCCCCACCGCGCCCCGTACGGCAGGAGCCCTGCGATGACCGCTCTCGACGGCACCGTGCTCGCGGTGCTCCTCTCCCTGGTCTCCGCCGCCGGGTACGCGCTCGCGGCGGTCGCCCAGGCCCGGCTCGCCTCGGCCTCCGCAGGCGGGCGCGGCGCACTGCGGGCGCTGCTCGCCCGCGGTCAGTGGTGGTGGGCGGTCGGCCTCAACGCGGCCGGCGCGCTCGCCCACGTGGCCGCGCTGCACTACGGTCCGCTGACCCTCGTCCAACCGCTCGGCGCGCTGACGCTGGTCGCCGCGTTGCCCCTGGGCGCGCACTGCGCGCGGCGGCGGGTGACCCGGGCGGAGTGGCGCGGAGCGCTGTGGACGCTCGCGGGGCTCGTGGGCCTGGTCTCGGTCACCGGGCCCGCGAAGCCCGGTGAGGCGCTGAGCCTGCGCGAGGCGCTGATCGTGGCCGCGGCGACGGCGCTGCTGATCGCGGCGCTCGCCTCCGGGCGGCTGTACGGGGGCGGGTCGCGCGGCGGGCGCCGGGCGGGCGCCCACGGCACCGGAAGCCCGGCCTCCGGGCCCGGGTCCAGGTCCAGGTCCGTAATGTCAGCGGCCCACGGAAGCACAAGGCCCGGGTCCGGGTCCAGGTCCGTAGGGGCAGCGGCCGACGAAAGCACGAGGCCCGCGCCCGGGTCCGGGTCCGGGTCCGGGTCCGGGTCCGGGTCCGGGTCCGGCGGGATCATGGCGCGCGGTCTCGGCCACGCCACCGCCTCCGGTATCGCCTCGGGTGTCGCCTCCGCGCTGACGCAGACCCTGACCGCCGCGCTCGCACTCGAAGTGCCGGGCGGAACCATGACCTGGTGGCAGACAGCGCTGGTGGCCGTGCTCATATCCGGGTTCGCGGTGGGCGGCCTGTTGCTCTCGCAGACCGCCTATCGAGGCGGCCTCGCGGCGCCGCTGGCCGTCGTGAACCTCTCCAACCCGGCCGCCGCGGCGGTCATCGGCGTGGCACTGCTCGGCGAAACGTTTCGCGCCGGCGCCTGGGGATGGCTGATCGCGGGCGTCGCGTCCGTCGTGGCGGCACGCGGGGTGGTCCTGCTGACGACCGGTCCGGGAGCGGCTGCCGCCACCGCCCCCTCGGCGGCGGCTCCGACCACCGCCCCTGCGTCCGGGCACGGGCCGTCCTCACGCCTACCCGCATCGGCCACCGCAGGGGCGGCAGCCCCCACGCCCTCGCTCCCGGCTACGGCTACGGCTTCGCGCTTGACTGCGGCCGCCCCGGGTCCCCGTACGCCCCCCGAGCCGCCGGCCGAGACCGCGAGGCCGGTGCCGCCGTCCCGTACCGACGCCTCGACCCTCGCGCTCGATCCCGCCACCGCCACTGCCCCCGCCGCCGGCTGACGCCCCGGCTGCGGCAGCCGCGACTGCGTCGCGCCCACGCTCCCTGCGAGCCCACCTGCTCGAACCCCGCGACGGGCCAGAAGGTCACGCGCACGCGGCCGTGCAGGCCGCCGATCACCCCCGGGGAAGCCCCGGTACCCCCATTTCGTCATCTTGACGAAAATCAGACCACCCGACTATCGTCACAGTGACGACAAGGGAGGGTCTCATGGCCGACATCACCCGGCGCGCAGGATGGCGCCATCTGCGCTCCGCCCCCACCGCCCACGTCCGGCACCACCACCGGGGCCGGCTCGTCCACGACGGCACGGGGCTCAGCTTCTGGTTCCGTGCGCTGTCCGCCGCGCTCTCCGAAGTGCCGGTCGACGACCGGGAGCTCGGCATGGCGTTCCACGCCAGGACCGCCGACTTCCAGGACGTGAGCGTGCAGTGCACGGTGACGTACCGCGTCAGCCGGCCGGACGCGGCGGCCACGAGGATCGACTTCTCCATCGATCCGGACACGGGTGCCTGGCGCGGCGCTCCGCTGGAGCAGATCGCCGGTCTCCTCACCGAGACCGCCCAGCAGCACACGCTCGACGTCCTGGCCCGCACGCCGCTCGCCGCGGCCCTCGTCGACGGCGTGGCGGCCGTACGGGACCGGATCGCGGACGGGCTGGCCGCCGAGCCCCGGCTGCCGGACACCGGCATCGAAGTGGTGGCGGTACGGGTGGTGGCCATCCGCCCGGAGCCGGAGGTCGAGCGGGCGCTGCGCACCCCGGCCCGCGAACAGATCCAGCAAGAGGCGGACCGGGCCACCTACGAGCGGCGGGCGGTCGCGGTCGAGCGCGAGCGTGCCATCGCCGAGAACGAGCTCGCCAGCAAGATCGAGCTGGCCCGCCAGGAGGAACGCCTCGTCGATCAGCGCGGCACCAACGCGCGGCGCGAGGCGGAGGAGAGCGCCGCCGCCGATGCCGTACGGGCGGAGGCCGAGGCGGTACGGAAGGTCCGGCTCGCGCGGGCGGAGGCGGAGGCGGCGCGCGAGGTCGGTGCGGCGCGCGCCCAGGCGCAGGCCGCCTGGCTGCGGGTGCACGGGGAGGCCGACGCGGCGACGCTGCACGCGCTGGCGGCGACCCGGGCCGCGGAGAACCTTCCGCGGATCGAGAGCGTCACCCTCTCGCCCGACGTGTTGACCGGGCTGCTCGCGAAGCTGGGTGGCGGCGCCGGGGGCGCGTCGTGAGTCTGGCGCCACGCGCGGTGCTCGTCCATCGGACCACGGAGTACGAGGAGTTGCTCGCCCGGCACGGTACGCACGGGCAAGCCGCCTTCTTCGCAGCCGGTCGCGGTCTGGACATCCGGGAGGTGCGGGAGCGGCACGAGCGGACCCGGCGGGCGCTGGCGGAGGTCGCGGGGGCGGTGCCGTTGTCCTGGCGGCAGGCGCGGGTGGAACGCGCGGATCTGGACCGTTTCCTGTTCGGCCCCGAGGACGTGGTCGTCGTGGTCGGACAGGACGGCCTGGTGGCCAACGCGGCGAAGTATCTGACCGGCCAGCCGGTCGTCGGGATCGACACCGATCCGGGGCGCAACCCGGGCGTCCTCGTGCGCCACCGGCCCGTGGACGCGGGGAGGTTGCTGCCGGCCGCCGCGAGAACGGTGGCCGAGGAGCTGACGATGGTGGAGGCGGTCACCGACGACGCACAGCGGCTTCTCGCCCTCAACGAGATCTACGTCGGCCCGCCCGGCCACCAGACCGCCCGCTACACCCTCCTCGTCGAGGGCGCGCGGGCGGCGGCGCCCGAACCCCAGGCCTCTTCCGGGGTCCTCGTCGGCACCGGGACGGGGGCGACGGGCTGGCTCCGCTCCCTCTGGCAGCAGCGCGCGAGCCCGCTGCGGCTGCCCGCGGCGACCGACCCCCGTCTCGCCTGGTTCGTCCGGGAGGCCTGGCCGTCCCCGACCACGGGCACGGCGTGTGTGGAGGGTCTCCTGAGCCCCGGGGAGGCCCTGTGCCTCACCGTCGCGTCCGACCGCCTGGTCGCCTTCGGCGACGGCATGGAGTCGGACGCGCTGGAACTGACGTGGGGGCGGACGGTAAGGGTGGGCCGGTCGCGGAGCGTGCTGAGACTGGTGGGCTGAGCCGACCGGGTCGTACGGGAACGGCCCGGGCACCCCTGGCGGCCCCGGCCCCCCTCGCGGGCCCGCTCCCCCAGGCAGGACCACCCCAACACCCGGCCCCACTCCCACCGGCAGGACCACCCCAACACCCGGCCCCGCTCCCACCGGCAGGCCCCCCTCGCCCTGCCCCCTCGGGACCCCACTCCCGCCGGCACGACCACCCCACACCCGGCCCCCTCGCGACCCCGCTCCGGCCGGTAGGACCACCCCAACACCCGGCCCTCGACGCGCGGTCGCCGTCTCCGGCCGGAAACGATCGTCCGGGGCGGCCCCGGAGTCGAGGCGCCGCTATGCTCGGGCCGTTTCGCCCGGTTGTCCCCGACCGGCCACCGCCCACCGCACCGGCTGCCGAAGGAACGCCATGCCCCTGCCCCTCCCCGGCCCGCTCCAGGTCTCCCCCGCGACGCTCGACGACTGGGCGCTGGTGCGCACCTGGGCCGCGGACGAGGGGTGGAACCCGGGCGTGTCCGACGCGGCCGCGTTCTTCGCGCAGGACCCCGAGGGGTTCTTCCTCGGGCGGGTCGACGGGGAGCCCGTCTCGGCCATCTCGGTCGTCAACTACGACGACCGATACGCCTTCCTCGGTTTCTATCTGGTCCGCCCCGACCGGCGCGGCCTCGGCCACGGTCTCGCGACCTGGCGCGCCGCGCTCGCCCACGCCGGCGACCGCACGGTCGGCCTCGACGGTGTGCCGGCCCAGCAGGCCAACTACCGCCGTTCCGGCTTCTCCACGGCCTACCGGACAGCCCGGTACGTGGGCGAGATCCCGGTCACGGCCGCGGTGGCGCCGGACGTGGTCCCCGCCGCGCGGGTCGATCCGGCAGCCATCGCCGCGTACGACGACGCCTGCCATCCCGCCGGACGGCCACGCTTCCTCGCACCGTGGCTGACCACGCCCGGCCACCGGGCCCTGGCGCGGATCGTCGACGGACGCCCGACGGGGTACGGGGTGGTGCGGCCGGCCCAGGAAGAGGCCCGTGTCGGGCCGCTGTTCGCGGACACGCCCGCCGACGCCGCCGCGCTCCTGGACGCGCTGGCAGCCGAGGCACGCGCCTTCGGGTCACGGCGGATCGCCGTCGACATGCCGGAGGCCAACCCGGCCGCGGCGCGCCTCGCGCGGGAGCGGGGCCTGGAGCCGACGTTCGAGACGGCCCGCATGTACACGGGCCCGATCAGGCCGGTCGCGCACGAGCGGATCTTCGGCGTGACCACCCTCGAACTGGGCTGACACCCTCCCCCGAGGGGGGCCGCCCTCACCGGTCGAGTGCCCCGCCGCCCGGCCGGCCCGCGCGCCGGCCCTCCCCCACGCCCACCCCCCTACCCGCCGCCCTTCACCAGTCCCGCCAGGCCGTCACGATCCAGAAGACCGCGAATCCCGTCCAGACGATCGCGAACGCCCAGATGAGAACGTGCCCTCCGAACAAAGCCATCGAGCCGAGCCATCCCACCCCGACCGCCACGAAGAGCCAGCCGAAGTTGGGGAAGGCGAGGATCCCCGACGGCCGGCCGCTCACCAGCGCCCAGGCCCCCGCTGCGACAATCAGGCAGGCGAGCGCGAGCCACGGCATGACGCTGTCCTGCGAGGAGGGCGCGTACTCGTGGGTGCGGCCGCGCACCACCAGCCGCACGACCTCCCCCTGCCAGAGCCTGAGCTCCGCGCGATCGCCCGTTCTGACCTCGTCGTACGTGTCCGACCCCACCGTGAGCCAGGCGGTACCGTCCGGCCACTCGACCTCGACGTGGTAGTACCGCGTACAGGTGGTGCCGCCGCTCCCCCCGCCCCCCGCGGTGATACCGCCGGCCCCCGCGCCGCCCATGCTGCCGCCCGCGGTCGCCATGCCGCCGCCGGCCGTCATACCGGCCGCGGTCCCGCCCACGCTGGTGCCCCCGGTCGTGCCGTTGGACGTACAGCGTTCGCCCGTCCGGCGGTCGAGGACCGTGCCCGCCGCGGTCCGTACGCACCCCTCGCCCTCACAGACCGGGGCTTCGCGGTACACCATGGTCGCCCGGTATCCCTCTGCGATCTGCTGACCGCAGAGGAGGACCCCCCATCCGGCCGCGAGGACGATCAGTCCCCGTAACCAGAGGGGAAGTCGTCTCTCGTACCAACTTCGCCTGGACCCCGTTGACTTCATCCCCCGGTGATTCCCGGCGGCGCGGGCGCCCAAGCACCGCCCCTCCCCCTCCCCCCACCCCCCTCCGAGGGGTGACAAGGGTTTTCCCCGTATCGCGTTCACCTGCTCTTTCCCTACTGTCTGCCGCACCGGCAGATCCCATCCCCCGATCCACGCCCCCCTCAGGTGCTCAGGCCCTGTCAGGTGCATGAGGAGAGGGGGGTGGTGTCCGCCGGTGACGGCCTTGACCCGGGCCGTCGCGCCGGTGGCGGCGCACGGGCCCCCCAAGCCCAGGGTGCAGCGGACCGCGACCCCACTTCGCGCCGAGGCTCCCGCGCCGCCGCCACTGCTCCGCACCTACGTCGTGCTTGAAAGGGAACACCTTGAACAGTTCCAGGCGGAGAGTCATATCCGTGGTGGTCGCGAGCGCCGCGATCCTCGGTGCCGCAGCCACCTCCACCGGGGCGTTCGCCGCCGCCCCGGCCGTCTCCACCCCGAAGCCGGCCCCGGCTTCGCAGGCCATGACCACGCTGCCCAGCGCGCCGGTCGAGAAGGTCATCGTCACCTACAAGGCCCGGACCGCCGAGGCCGGCTCCAACGCCGCCGCGAAGAGCGACGCGGCCGCCAAGGGCGCCGAGACCGGCGAGGCCCTCTCCTTCGAGCGCCGCCTCGCCGGCGGCGCCGCGCTGGTCGACCTGGGCGACAGCGCCACGAAGCAGGACGTCTCCGAGGTCATGGACGCCTTCCGCGCCGACCCGCAGGTCGCCTCCGTCGAGCCCGACATCCGGGCGTACGCGATGGCGGTCACCCCGAACGACACCGACTACGCCAAGCAGTGGGACCTCTTCGAGGCCACCGGCGGCATGAACGTCCCCACCGCCTGGGACAAGACGACCGGCAGCGGCGTGACCGTCGCCGTCATCGACACCGGTTACGCGGCCCACTCGGACCTGGCGGCCAACGTCGTCTCCGGCTACGACTTCATCTCCTCCTCCGCCGACGCCCGTGACGGCAACGGCCGTGACGCGGACGCGAAGGACGAGGGCGACTGGAACGCCACGGACGGCGAGTGCGGCACCGGCTCCCGCGCGAGCAACTCCTCCTGGCACGGCACCCACGTCGCCGGCACCATCGGCGCGGTGACCAACAACACCAAGGGCATGGCGGGCATCGCGTACAACGCGAAGATCCAGCCCGTGCGTGTCCTCGGCAAGTGCGGCGGTTCCTCGTCGGACATCGCCGACGCGATCACCTGGGCGTCCGGCGGCACCGTCCCCGGCGTCGCGGCCAACCCCACCCCGGCCAAGGTCATCAACCTGAGCCTGGGCGGCGCCAGCTCCACCTGCCCGAGCGTCTACCAGACCGCCATCAACGGCGCCGTCTCGCGCGGCACCACGGTCGTCGTCGCCGCGGGCAACAGCAACGCCAACGCGTCCGGCTTCACCCCCGCCAACTGCTCGGGCGTCATCAACGTCGCCTCGACCAGCCGTGAGGGCAACCGGTCGTACTACTCGAACTACGGCACGAGCATCGACGTCTCGGCACCGGGCGGCGAGACCCGTCGCGCCACCGACACGCCGGGTACGGTGACCACCCCCGAGAACGGCATCTACTCCACGCTCAACTCGGGCACCACGACGCAGTCGCTGGAGAACTACAAGCCCTACCAGGGCACCTCCATGGCCGCGCCGCACATCGCGGGCCTCGCCGCCCTCCTGAAGTCGGCCAAGAGCAGCCTGACCCCGGCCGACATCGAGTCCGCCATCAAGGCCAACGCCAGGCCGCTTCCCGGCACCTGCACCGGCGGCTGCGGAACCGGCATCGCCGACGCCGCGAAGACCGTGAACGCCGTCACCACCACCCCGCCGGCGGGCACCACCTTCACCAACGCGACGAACGTGACGATCTCCGACAACACCACCGTGTCGTCCTCGATCGCCGTCACCGGCCGCACCGGCAACGCGCCCGCCGCCCTCAAGGTCGACGTGGACATCAAGCACACCTGGCGCGGGGACCTGGTCATCGACCTGATCGCCCCCGACGGCACCGTGCGCAACCTGAAGGCGTCCTCCTCCAACGACAGCGCCGACAACGTCCTGACCACGTACACGGTCGACGCGTCGAGCGAGGTCGCCAACGGCACCTGGAAGCTCCAGGTCCGCGATGTGGCCTCGGGTGACACCGGCTACATCGACTCGTGGAGCCTGACCTTCTGATCCCACCCGAACCACCCCCCACAACAGCATCATTGCTGGTCAGCGGCGCGCTCGTGGTCTACACCACGGGCGCGTCCTGGCGTGGTGACCGGCGCGCGTTGTCCGTATGCCGGACAAGGGGCCTGGACTGCGCCCGTACGCTCCGTATCCTCTGCGCACGGGGCTCACGGGGCCGGGCCCGAGCGCCGGAGGGGTGGTGGACACGTGACGACAGCGTCGCACCTCTCCCTGCGCCATGCCGGCGGAGGGGGAACCCCGGCGCCGGTGGGCCGCGAGGAGCTTCTCGCCCGCCTCGAGCGCGTGCTGCACACCCGGGGCCGCGCCCTGCTCACCGGTCCCGCAGGGGTCGGCAAGACCGAGGTGGCCCTCGCCGAGGCCGCCCGGGCCGAAGCCCGGGGCGAGACGGTCCTGTGGCTGGCGACGCTCCCCGCCGACCGTGACATACCCGGAGCGGCGGCGGCCGCGCTCGTCGCCTCCGTCGCGGCGACGGTGACCTGGCCCGGAGTGGCCCTGCCGGAGACCGACGGCGGTGCGGTGGACGGCGCGTCCGATCCCACGACGACCGCCGACCGGTTCCCGGGGCGTGGCGCCGGCGCGTCCGGCGTCTTCGACGGGCTCCCCGGCCCCCAGCGCACCGCCGTCGCCATGCTCTGCCGCGAGGCGCCGCTGCACGAAGGCGGCTGGGACCCGATCGCCCTGCGCCTCGGCATCGCGCGGATTCTGCGCGGCCTCACCGTCCGCGGTCCTGCCCTGCTCGTCGTCGACGGGGTGCAGCACATCGACGCCGACAGCGCCGACCTGCTGCGCTTCGCCCTCCACCTGGCCCCGCCCGCGCTGCGCGTCGTCGCCGTCGAGACCCCGGAGGCGTACGGCTCCGAGGACGCCCACGACACCCATCTGTGGGTGCCGTCGGAGGCGGACATCCTGCTCGTGCCCCCGCTCCAGGCCGACGAGATCGCCGAACTCCTCATCCACCACCGACTGCCGTCCCGGATGGCCGGCCGCATCCACAAGGCGAGCGGCGGCAACCCGCGTCTCGCGCTCGCGGTGGGCCGCTCACTGGCCGATGCCCGCACCCCCGTCCACCACGCCGAGGCGCTCACCCTGTCCGGGCGCGCCCGGGACCTGGCGCGGCAGCTGCTCGGCGCCGCGCCGCCGGCCGTCCGTGAGACGCTGCTGCTGGCCGCGCTCGCGCTGCGCCCCACCGCGGCCCTCGTCCGCCGGGCCGGGCGGCCGAACGCGGAGGCGGACCTAGCCGCCGCCGAGCGCGCCGGTCTGGTCTCCCTCGCCGAGGACGGCACGGTCACGTTCACGGCCGGGCTCCTCCCCTCGACCCTGGTCCACGACGCCTGCTGGGCCGAGCGCAGCGCCGGACACGCCGCGCTCGCCAAGGTCGTGGACGATTCGGTCGAGGCGGTACGGCACCGGGCGCTGGCCACGGACATCCCCGACGAGGACCTCGCGGCGGAGGTCGCCGCGGCCGCCGATCTCGCGCGCCGCCGCGGCAACAGCGCCCTCGCGGCCGAACTGGCCCTGCTCGCCGCCGGTTCGACCCCCGTCCAGCACGGTCCGCAGCGGATCGCGCGGCTCGTCGACGCGGCCGAGGAGGCGGCCCGCGCGGCCCGCGCGGACCTGGCGATGCGGGCCGCCACCGATCTGCTGGCCCGGGACGCGGCACCCGCCGACCGGGTACGGGCCCGGCTCGCCGTCCTCGACACCGCGGGCCAGGGCCTCACCGGCCTCGACGACATGTACGTCCACGCCATGGAGGACTCCGAGGGGGACACCGCGCTCAGGGCGGCCGTACAGCTCCGACTGGCCGTCAAGTACGTGCTGGCCGACGGCGATCCGTCGCACTCGCGGGCCGCCGCCGTCGAATCCGCCGCGCTGGCCGCCTCGATGGGCGACCCGCGTACGGCGGCCCAGGCCCTGACCGTACAGGCGCGGATGGAGCGGGCGCTGGGAGCGCCGGACGCGGAGTCGGTGCTCGCCCAGGCCCGCGGTCTGGAGATGGCCGAGCGGCCGCTCGGAATCCGCAACGCCGCCCAGATCCTGACGATCCGCCACGCTCTCTTCGACGACCGTCTGGGCGATGCCCGCGACCAGCTGAACGCGCTGTTGCCGCTGGTGCGGCGGCGCGGCTCGGTCGAGGACACGATCGAGCTGTTCTCCACGCTGGCCGCGATCGAGTCCCGGATGGGCGTGTGCCCGGCGGCCCTCGCGCACGCGGGGCAGTCCCTCGCGCTGACCCTGGAGGCGGGCCTCTCCCCGGGACCGGCCTGGTACACGCTGGCGCTCGCGGAGACGGCCGGGGGCAGCTTCGGGCGGGCCGCGAGCTACGCCCGGCGCAGTGTCCAGGCGTCGGAGGAGGAGGGCGACCGGGTCTTCCTCTCCCGCAGCCTGTACGCGCTCGGCCGCGTCCAGCTCGTGAACGGGGACGTCGCCTCGGCTCTGGAGACGCTGCGCCGGGTGCAGGTCAACGAACGCGCCCAGGCGAACGTCGACCCGTCGATGCTGCGCTGGCACGAGGAGCTGGCTGAGGCGCTGCTGGCCAACGACGCGGCGCAGGAGGCGGCGGACCTGCTGACCGAGGTGCGTCCGGTCGCGGAACGCCTGGGCCGTACGACCGTGCTCCTGGGCTGTGACCGCGCGTACGCCCTCTACCTGGCCGCCGCCGGGAAGACCGACGAGGCGGCGGAGCTGCTGACCCGCACCGCCGAGCGGTTCGCCGAGGCCGGGCTGCCGCTGGAGCGGGGCCGGGCTCTGATCGCCCTGGCCAGGGTGGAGCGCCGCCGCCGTCGCCGGTCGGCGGCGCAGAGCGCGCTGCAGACGGCGGCCTCGGTCTTCGAGCGGGCCGGTGCGGCGCCCTGGCTGGCCCTGGCGAGCGAGACACCGGCCGGAGAGGTCGCGGAGGACACCCTTCCGGCGCTCTCCTCGCTCACGGACGCCGAACTGCGACTCGCCCGTCTGGTGGGGCAGGGCGCCAGCAACCAGGAGGCGGCGGCGAAGCTCTATCTGAGCGTCAAGACGGTCGAGGCGCGGCTGACCCGGATCTACCAGAAGCTCGACGTCCGTTCGCGGGCGCAGCTGGCCACCGCGCTCCGGGGCTGAAGTGGGCCCGGGGTATGGGGGCGGCCCCGGGGACGTCGGTCATACGGTGAACGGCTTCTGGCTCAGGAACGTGGCAGCCGGGGTGCCGGTGGTGTAGAAGTTCGGGCTCTGGGTGGCGGGCAGCCGGTGCTGGATCGCGCGGTGGAAGGCGCGGTAGCCGCCCCGGAAGGCTCCCCCGTCCCACACGCCGAGCAGGGCCTCGGTGAAGGCGCCGTTGACCGGGCCGTCGGAGGCGTACTGGTTGTCCTGGCAGGCGGAGATGAGGACCGCTGCCGGCTCCCCCGCCTCGGCGTCCGGTGGCGCCGTCTTCTCGAGGGAGCGCTGGAGCTCCTCGAAGAAGCCCTGGTCCCGTTCGTAGATCTGCTGCTGCTTCGGCACGGGCATCAGCCGGACTCCTGTCGCCGGCAGCGGGCCGCCGCCGGGGAGTTCGATGCCGCTGCCGCTGTGGCAGCAGTCGAGCAGGGCGATGATCCGCACGCCGTCGGCGCATCGGCGGAACTCCTGGTACAGCTCGTCGTCGAGGAACTGGCGGTCGTAGAGGACGAGGGTCTCGTCGAGGGCGTCCGGTTCGTCGTCCTGGCCCGTGACGTCGGGGACCTGGCCGCCGTGGCCGGAGTAGGTCAGGAGCAGGATGTCGCCGGGGCCGAGCTTGTCGGCGGCCTGGCGCAGTGCGGCGGTGACCTGGTCGACGGTGCCGTCGGCGGTCAGCAGGACGCTGTCGGAGAAGCCGGCGGCGCGGGCGAGGGCGGCCATGTCCCTGGCGTCGTTCTCGCAGGCCAGGAGCGCACCGTCCCAGCCTTCGTAGCGGTCGGGGTCAACCGTGTTGAGCCCGATGTGGAGGGAGATTCCGGTAGGCATGGGGTGCCTCCTCGGGGAGGGTGGGGCGTGCACCGGGGGCGTCTGATCGAGTGGCCTGCGGCCCGGCGCCGAGCACGGCCCTCCCTGCGCGGTACTTACATGGTATGAACCCGACCGATCCCCCGTCCTCTCAGCCGCCCTCCCCGCCGCCTCCCCGTGCGGGCGGTCCGCGCCGTGACGCGCTGGCCGGCCGCTCCGGTTACGACGAGGCGTTCCTCGGCCCCGTCGTGCCGCTTGCGCTGCCCGCGCGCACCTCGGTCGAGACGGTGATCCTTCCGTACACCCACTTCACGGTCGTCTTCCGGCCGGACCGGCGGCTCGCCGCGTCGACGGCGGTCTGCATCGAAGGCCGGCAGCTCGTCGAGGACGTGGCCCGTGACGACATCTGGGAGTACGATCCGCGCCTGCCCGAGGAGCAGCAGGCCGGCAACGACGTCTACCGGAACAACAGTCTGGACCGCGGCCATCTGGTCCGCAGGCTCGATCCGGTGTGGGGCGCGGTGGCGGTGGCCGGCCAGGCCAACACGGACACGTTCTTCTACACCAACGCCGCTCCACAGGCCGATGTGTTCAACCAGGGCAAGCAGCTCTGGCAGGGTCTGGAGAACTATCTCCTGGACCACGCGGCCGAGTTCGACCGGAGGCTGTGCGTGCTGACCGGGCCCGTGCTGCAGGACTCCGACCCTCCCTACCGGGGGATCCAGGTGCCGTTGCGCTTCTGGA
The DNA here is from genome assembly GCF_040611675.1 of Streptomyces sp. NPDC006551. NCBI lineage: Bacteria > Bacillati > Actinomycetota > Actinomycetes > Kitasatosporales > Streptomycetaceae > Streptomyces > Streptomyces sp. NPDC006551. Next base: position 276,589 of record NZ_JBEXOT010000004.1, on the reverse strand, counting down.
AGGTGGCCGCGTTCATGCAGGACGGGGCGCTGGCCTCGACCGCGTACGTCCTCGACCAGAGCCCTGACCTCAGCCGGGACGCGGAGCGGGCGCTCGCCGGGGCGAAGGCGGGCGCGCCGCCGCCGCTCGGCGCCTTCCGGACGTATCAGGTGCCCGTCTCGGACGTCGCGGAGATCACGGAGCTGGAGTTGGGGCCGCTGCCCGACGTGGATCTGATGCCGCCGTTGCGGGCACCGGAGGAGCGCTGGCGGCGCCTGGAGACCTTCGACGACATCGTCATGCAGGGCTGAGCGCCTGGCCGGGATGCCGGACGCCGGGCCGGCGGGCGAGCGCGCGGGCCGAGCGCCGGATACGGCCGCGCGCTTGCCCGGACGCCGGGTACGGCCGGCCCGCGGTCAGCCCGAGCGCCGGGTACGGACCGTTCGCGCGTTTGCCACGGCTCCTTGCCGGTGAAAGCATGACAGGTGTCAGTCAGTCCGTCTGACGGCGCGCAAGGGACGGCCGGGCAGGTGCGGTATGCCGCTCACCGAAACGGAATGGGGACTCGTCACCAACTGGGTGCGGGACTACGTCCTCGACACCCCCGACCCCCACACCACGCTCCTGCGCAGCGGGCTCTCCGCTGACTTCGTCGCGGATCTGCCGCTCACCCCGGACCGGGACGAGAACGCACGGACGCTGGTCGCGTTCGCCCGGAAGGACATCGCGCACCAGCGCCGGCTGCTCGCGACGCTGGCCGGCATGGACGCGCTCACGCAGGCGGACGGCCCCGGCCGGCTGGAGCGGGGCGCCGAGGCGAGGGAGTTGCTGACGCGGCTGCGCGAGGACGAGCGGACGCAGCGCTCCGCGCGGGACCCCTTCGGCGCCCTTGTGCTCGGTCATGGCGCCGGCGCCGAGGTGTTCATCGACCGGGCCGAGTCGCGCGAGAAGCTCCGTCACTTCGTCGCCGACCCCGAGCAGACGGTGCTGGTCGTCGACGGCGAGCCCGACAGCGGACGCTCGTACACCTACCGGCTGATCCGCCATCTCGGTCAGCACCTGGGGTTCCGTCCGATACGGATCACCTTGTCGCGCACCTCGACGGCCGCACGGGTGGTGGAGCGGCTGGCCGAGTTCGTGTCAGGCCCCGACGCGAACTCCTTCCCGTTGAATCCCACACAGTTGAACGATCCACTTCCGTCGATCGACGACGCCGTGCACCGGATCGTGAGCCGCGCCACCGCCGCCGAGGAGCGGCTCTGGCTGGTGCTCGACGAATGCGACACGCTCGACCCGAACACCGATGTCTGGGACTGCATCGGCAAGCTCGCCCTGGCCATCTACGAGCACACGCCGGTACGCAAGGACGCCGTGCCGCGGCTCGTCCTGCTGGGCTACTCCCCCGCGATGCGTCAACTCCCGTACGACATACGGAAGAACGAGTGCCGCGACACCGCGCGCGTCGCGGACGAGGACGATCTACGGGAGTTCTTCCGGCGGTTCTTCACCGAGGAGGAGGGGACCGCGCCGGACGACGAGGCGGTCCCGGAACTGGTGGACGTGGCCGTCACGGAGGTGCTGGAGGCCGCCGAAGCCCCCGGCCACGGCGAGAGTTACATGCGGCGGGTGTGCACGGCGGTGGAGGAGACGGTACGGCTGCACCGCTCCCTTCCCACGGGCCTTCCTCCGAGCGAGGTCACCGCCCTCCTCCGCCGCGCCGTGCGGGCGGCCGTCGACCTGCCGCCTCCCCCGCTCCCGGATCTGCGCAGGTCCTACCGGGAGGCGGCCTGTCTGCTCCACGAGTTCGACCCCGCGCTGCTGCGGCTGCCCGGGGAGACGGAACCCACCGGAGGGGCCGCCCTGGCCCTCGTCGACGACTGCACGACGCCTTCCGCGCACCCCCGCGCGGCATGGGTACTCAGAACGCAGGTCCGCGAGGAGGCGCTGAGCGGTCTGGCGGGACCGCAGGCGGCCCGCCGGGCCCTGGAGGCCAACACCGCCCTGTTCCCGGAGGGCCCCGGACCCGAGCGCACCGCCCTCGCGCTGCTCTCCGGCACCGCGCCGGCCCTGGAGGCCCAAGGCGTCGAAGAACTCTGCGACACCCTTCAGGCCGCCCTGTGGCTGAGCCGGGTCCCCGGTGTCACCGGGCTGCCCGATCTCGACGACGTACAGCACCGCCTGGAGCGGGCACGGCTGTTCCAGCCGATGGAAAGGCTGGTACGGGGCACGTTCCACGGCCGCGCCCGTGAACTCGACTCCCTGCGCGCCTACATCGAGCTGCCCGCCGAACCGGCCGAACCGCCCCTCCTCCTCCACGGCGTGGGCGGCATCGGCAAGAGCACCCTCCTCGCCAGGTTCCTCCTCGACAGCCTGCGCGCCTCGCCGACCGGATTCCCCTTCGCCTACATCGACTTCGAGCGGCCGACGCTCTCCATCCACGAGCCTGCGACGGTCATCGCCGAGGTCGCGCGACAGCTCGGCATCCAGTACCCGGACCACCGCACCGCGTTCGACGCGCTCGCCGACGAGTGCGCGGAGACGGCGGCGTCCCAGCGCGGAGAGCTCAACCAGTTCGACGACCTGCGGCAGCTCTCCGCCACCCGTGCGACGCTCGGCCGTGACTACTCGGCCGGATTCCACGCCCGGGCGAGCGCCCGCGAGCAGGAACTCGCGCAAGCGGTGGCCAGGTTGGTCGCCGAGGCGGTCCGCACCCACCCGGGGGAGATGGACCCGCCCCTGGTGATCGCCGTCGACTCGTACGAGGAGGCGCAGTACCGCGGCTCACCGGTCATGGCGCGGATGTGGGCGATCTGGACCGCCCTGCGTGCCGCCTATCCACGGCTGCGGTTCCTGGTCTCCGGGCGGGCCCCGATCGACCATCCCGCCAAGGTGCTGGCGCCGCGGAGCATGGAGCTGGGCGAACTGGACGAACGGGCCTCCGTGGAGCTGCTGATGTCGTGCGGGGTCCGCGATGAGACAGTCGCCAGGGACCTCGTCGACCGGGTCGGCGGCCACCCGCTCAGCCTGAAACTGGCGGCCCAGGCCGCGGTCGTCCTGGGCTCCGGCTCGGAGTCGCTCGGCGAACTCGTGCAGAGCCTGCCCTCGCGCAGGCGCTACTTCCACCACAAGGTCGACCAGCTGCTGATCCAGGGCACGCTGTACGACCGGATCCTCAAGCACATCGCGGACGACCGCGTCCGCGTCCTCGTGCAGGCCGGCCTGGCCCTGCGGGTCATCACCCCGGAGCTGATCCAGGACGTCCTCGCCGGACCGGCGGGCCTGGACATCGCCTCCCCGCAGGAGGCCCGTTCGCTCTTCGGCCGGCTGGTCTCCCGGCTGGACCTGATGGAGTCTGCCGGGCCCCAGGCGATCCGTCACCGGGCCGATCTGCGCAGCATCATGCTGCGCCTCTCGGACAGCGCGCGGACCGATCTGATGCGGGCCGTGGACCGGCGCGCGGTGGAGTACTACGCGGCCCGTCAGGACCCGCGGTCGCGCGCCGAGGAGATCTACCACCGGCTCAGGCTCGGCGAGAACCCCCGTACGGTGGAACGGCGTTGGGTCGCCGGGGTCGGCGGGCACCTGGCCGGGGCGGACCGGGACATGCCCGCGCGGTCGGCCGCGTTCCTGCTGGGGAAGATCGGTGGGCACGTGCCGGACCAGATCATGGCCGAGGCCGATCAGGAGGACTGGGAGCGGATCGCCGCCCGCGAGGTCGAGAACCTGCTCACCCAGGGGTACGTGGAGGCGGCGGCGGAACGGCTGGCCGAACGGCAGCCCTGGACGCCGTGCAGCAAGCTGCACACCCTCCTGGTGGAGACGCTGGCGAGGTCGGGCCGGTCCGCCGACGCGCGGGCGACCGCGGAGCGGGCCGTGGACCGGGCGGGCGAGGCCGGCTGCGCGGAGACCCGGCTGGAGCTGTTGCAGCTCTCCGCGCGGCTCGCCCAGGACGAGGGCGACTTCGCCGACGCCGACCGCGATCTCCAGGAGGCGGAGGACATCGCGGCGGGGCTCGGTCTGGCCCACGAGTCGATGGGCGTCCTGGTGGCCAGGTCCCGGCTGGCCGCGCTGACGGACGAGGGCTCGGCGGAGGCGGACGTACGCCTCGCCCGCACCCTGCGGGAGCTGCCGGACGAGGAGCTTGCCCGGCAGCCGGCGCTGGCGCGGGCCGCCGCGGCGAGCGCCTCCCGGGTCGATCCGCGGCTGCTGGAGCACACCCTGCGGCTGGTCGGACTTCCCGCCGACGACGAGGCCGTCGTGAACGCGCTCGCCCGCTGGATCGACACCGCCATGACCGACGAACCGCAGCTGCGCGAGCCCCTCGCCCGGATCCTGCGCTCCGCGGCGGGCGGCCCGCGGAGCCCCGGGGAGCCCGGGAGCCCGGGCGCGTTCGAGGACCACGCGCCGTACGAGACCGCACACCCGGGGACTCCGCACGGCCCGGGGATGCCGGACGGGGACGGGCCGGGCGCCGCCGGACCGCACGCGGGGCCCGGCCCGGCCGGAAAGGCGGCCCGGCCGGGGATGCCGTACGCGGAGGTGGAAGAAGCCCTGTGGGCGGCACGGCGGCACGGGACGCTGGACAGCCTCGCCTGGCGCGCCCTGATGCTCCGCGACCGCAGCGGTGACCTGCTCCTCGGGGTGGCGGCCGCGATGGACGCGGACTCCCCGCCGCGCGGCCCCGTACCGGACACCGGCACCGTCTCCGGACCGGCGGCCGGCCCCGGTCCGGACGCGGGCGTCGGCCTCGCCGCGGAGACGGGTGTCGGCGTCGGCACGGGCACCGGACCGGCCACCACCCGGCCCGGCGGCGCAGCCGGTCTGTGGTCACAGCCGCCGCCCGACGCCGCCGAGGGGGCGGTCCGCACGGTTCCGTACCTCTCCCCCGAGGACGTCGTCCGCGTCCGCAACGCGGCCCTGGACGCCGGGCTCGCGGACAACGCCGTCCGGCCGCTCCTCTTCGCCGGGACCACCGCCCACTTCCGCGCCGGCCTGCCCACGATGGACAGCCCACTACGGCAGATGCACTCCGACCTGCATGTCATGAACCAGGTGGAACGGCTGATCGACGGCACGGTTCCGCTGGAGATCTGGCTGCGCAACGCGATCGCCCAGACGGTCGAGGCGGGACCGCTCTCCGTGCTCCAGCGCGCTCTGGACGACGTGGCCCGCGACGCCGCCGGAGAGCCGGATCTGCCCCCGGGGAGCATGCCCGACGAGACCAAGGAGGAGATCATCTTCCGGGACGACACCGTGCCCTTCGAGTTCCTGCACGGCGGCGTCCTGGCCGGGGAGTCGGTCGCCCGGCTGAAGGTCCCGCCGTACGAGTCGGGCGCGCCGCTCCAGCCCGCCTATCCGCACGCCGGCACCGGCTGGCTCATCGCGCCCGGCCTGCTGATCACCAACCACCATGTCGTCAACGCCCGTACCCGCTCGCCCGGTGCACGGGTATCGGTGGCCGAGGACGACCTCCAGCTGCAGGTGCGCAACTCCCGTTCGCGCTTCGACTACGGCGCCGACGAGACCGAGACCGAGGAGGCGACGGCGGGCGCCCTGGTCGCCTGGGACGAGGCACTCGACTACGCGATCCTCCGGCTGACCGCCGGAACCCCGCCGCGGCCCCTGCTGCGCGTCGCCACCGCCCCGTTGCTGCTGCGCGGGACCGAGCCCGTGGCGGTCAACATCATCCAGCACCCCGGCGGCCAGCCCAAGCGGGTCGCGCTGCGCAACAACCTCGTCTACCAGGCGGACGAGCGGGACGTCCGCTACTTCACCGACACCCGCGGCGGGTCCTCGGGTTCGCCGGTGTTCACGGACGACTGGACGGTGGTGGCGCTCCACCGCGGCACGCGCCGCGTCGACGAGGTCCACTACCAGGGCAGGACGACGGCGTTCGTGAACGTCGGCACGCAGATGAGCGGCATCCTGGCTCATCTCCGGGAGCACAGGCCGGAGTTGTACGAAGAGATCACGGTGGCGCAGTCGGCGTGGTCGACGCACTCGGCGCGCCACGGCCCCGAGGCGTGAGAGGCGGAAGCAGAGGCGGAGGTGGCGGGAGATGCGGTACGGATCACCGGTCGCGACCGATCCCGAGCGGATCTTCGACGATCTGAGGAGCGTGGCGGCGCGGGTGCGCGAGGGCCTGGAGGCCGAGATCTCCGAGTCGGTGGAGGACCGTCCGGCGGACGACGCCCCGGCGGGCCAGATCTCCCGCTTCGCCCACGAGGAGCGGGCCCGGGTCCTGGAAGCGGGCGTCTCCGGTCTGGAGAAACTGGCCGGCGACCGCGCGGACGAGATCGACGAGGACGAGTACTTCGGCGTGGAGGCGATCGTCCTCCTGGAGGGCCGGCCCGCGATCCTCGTGCAGGGCCAGGACTTCGCCTCCCAGCCCGGCGACTGGTCCGTGCTCGACGCCGGCCGGGCGGCGATCCGTGAGTCGATCGCCCGTGTCGGCCGCGTGGAGGTCGCCGGTCATCCGAACCTGGACTGGGTCGGTACGGCGTTCCTCGTGGGTCCGGAGACGGTGATGACCAACCGGCACGTGGCAGTGGAGTTCAGCCGGACCGACGGCGCCGGCTGGGCCTTCCAGCAGGGCATGTCGGCCCGGGTCGACCCGGGCGAGGAGCTCGTCGTGGAACCGTCCGCCGCTCCGGCCGCCGGGCCCCTCCCGTACGAGATCACCGAGGTGATCGGGATCCACCCGGACGTGGACCTGGCCCTGCTGCGCGTCGCCCCGCCGGACGGCGCGGCGCTGCCCACCCCACTGGCAGTGGCCGCGGACGCGCCCGCGAGTGTGCCGGGCCGTCCGGTGTACGTGATCGGCTACCCGGCGTGGGACGGGCGCCGCAACGAACCCGAGTCGATGCGCCGGATCTTCATGGACGTGTACAACGTGAAGCGTCTCCAGCCGGGTACGGCCACGGAGTTCGCCCCGGGCGGCCTCGTGATGAAGCACGACTGCTCCACCCTCGGCGGCAACAGCGGCTCCCCGGTGTTCGACCTCGCGGACCACCGTGTCCTCGCCCTCCACTTCGGCGGCCGCTACCGCCTCGGCAATGTCTCGGTGCCGTTGTGGGAGCTGGTCGACGATCCCCTGCTGGCCCGGACGGAGATCAACTGGGTCTGATGGCGGAGGCACCCGAGTCCGGGGCCGGGGCCCGGGGCGGGGCCGTGGCTTCGGCGATGAGCAGGGCGATGTCGTCGTGGCTTTCGGGGTCGGGCAGCGTCGCGAGGAGGTGGTCGCAGGTGGCTTCGAGCGGCATCGGGAGGCCGGTGAGCTGGTGCAGGAGGGCGTCCATACGGACGTCGAGGGAGTGGCGGCGGGTCTCCAGGAGGCCGTCGGTGTAGAGGAAGAGGCGGCTGCCGGACGGGAAGTCGAAGGCGGTGGTGGTGAAGGGCACGTCCTCGGCCGCTCCCAGGGGCGCACCGGTCGGCAGGTCGAGCAGAGCGGGATCCTTCCCCGGCAGGATCAGCGCCGGCGGAGGATGGCCGGCCAGGGCGATGTGGCACGTCGCGGCGTCGGGGTCGCACAGCGCGTAGACGCAGGTGGCGATGGTCTCCTCGAGTTCGCGGGTGAGCAGGTCGAGGTGGTGGAGGATCTCGGCGGGGTGGAGGCCGAGCCGGGCGAGCGTACGGGTGGCGGTGCGGAGCTGCCCCATGGTGGCGGCGGCCTTGATGCCGGAGCCCATGACGTCTCCCACGACCAGTGCGGTGGTGCCGTCGGTGAGCGGGATGATGTCGAACCAGTCCCCGCCGGCGTGGCCCATCGCTCCGGCCGGCTGGTAGCGGCAGGCCACCGTCAGCCCCGGCGCGTCCGGCGGGGTGCGTGGCAGCAGATGGCGCTGGAGGGTGGTGGCGGCCTGGAGCTGGGTCTGGTACCAGCGGGCGTTGTCGATGCACACGGCGGCGCGGGCGGCGAGTTCCTCGGCGAGCAGGATGTCGTCCTCGTTGAAGGGCAGGGGGTTGCGGGCGCGTTTGAGGTCGAGCGCGCCGAGGACCTCGCCCCGGGCGATCAGGGGCACGGCCAGGTACGAGTGGACGCCGGCACCGGCCAGGACGGTGGCCGCCTCCTCGTCGCGGGCGATGTGCGGCAGATCCTCCGCGCGGACGTGGGCGAGGTGGACCGTCCGGCCGGTGGTGGCGCAGCGGGTGACCAGGCGGTCGGCCTCGTACCGGGTGATCTCGCCCACCGGGTCGGCGACGTCGGCGGCGCTGGTGGGGTACGCCGTCTTGACCGCAAGGGCCCGGAAGAGGGCGGGTGCCGTGGGAGCGCGATGGGTGCTCCGGGCCTGGATGACGGTGTCCAGGACGTCGACGGCGGCGATGTCGGCGAGATCGGGGACCACGGAGTCGGCGAGCTCGCGTGCGGTCTGCTCCAGGTCGAGGGTGGTACCGATGCGCGTGGAGGCGTCGGCGATCAGTGCCAGGCGGCGGCGGGCCTCAGCGCTCCGCAGGTCCGCCCGGTACTGCTCGGTCACATCGATCAGGGTCACGGCGACGCCGATCACCCGTCCGATGGAATCCTCCAGCCGGAAGTACGACACCCGCCACGCGCGGGCGTCCTTCCCGTCGCCCGCCGTCCGTTCGGTGGCGGCGAGGTTCAGCAGCGGCGCTCCGTCGGCCAGGACCCGTCGCATCGCCGATTCGATGTCTTCTCCGTCCTCGAACGGCAGGGCCTCGACGGCGGGGCGGCCCAGGCAACTCTGGGCGGGGCGGCCGGTGATCCGCTCGAGGGCCTGGTTGGCCAGGACGAGCTTCAGGTCGGTGTCCGCGACCGCCACCCCGGTCGGGGACTGGGCGACGAGCTGCGCCGAGAGCGCCAGATTGCGCTCGATCCCGCGGACGACGGAGTCGTCGGCGGCGATCCCCAGGGCGTACCGGGCGCCGTCCTGGTCCTGCAGCCGCATGTTGCGGAACTCGACGAGGCGGGTGGAGCCGTCCTTGTGGCGGATCGGGAAGACTCCCGCCCAGCTGCCTCCCCCGGCCATGACCTGGGCGAAGAGGTCCAGGGCGAGACCGGCGTGGTCCTCGGCGACCAGCATCTTGGCGGCGGGCCGGCCGAGCGCCTCCTCGGCGCTCCAGCCGAACAGCTCGTGCGCCTGCGGGCTCCAGAGCCGGATCCGCCCGTCGGCGTCGAGCACCACCGCCGCCACGCCCAGCATGTCCAGCAGGCCCCCGGGCTCGGACGGCGTGGCGGCGCCCAGGGCGTCAGCCGCGTCCACGTCAGGTCTCCCTCCGTCCAGCCGGCCGCCGGAGGCCCTCTCCGGAGAAGTACCCGGCCCGGCCCGGCCGCCATGGGGCCGGCTCCGGGCCCGACAGCTTCTATCGTCCCCCTGGTCGGCCGCCCGGGCAGCTCGGACGACGCGCGCTGACACGTATCACCGGACGGTCAGCTCGTGGTCAGCTCCTTGAGGGCGATGTTGAGCCGGAGGACGTTGACGTGGGGTTCGCCGATGAAGCCGAGGATCCGGCCGACGGTGTGGTCGGCGACGAGCCGCTCCACCGTCCGGACGTCGAGGTGGTTCTTCTGGGCGACGCGGTGGACCTGGAGCATCGCGTACCGGGGGGAGATGTGCGGGTCGAGGCCGGAACCTGAGGAGGTGACGGCATCGGCGGGGACGTCGGACGGCTCGACGGTGTGGCCGCCGACGGAGTTGTCCTCGATCACGGCCGCCTTGGCGTCCTCGACCCACCGGATGAGGTCCGGGTTGTCGCCCGAGCGGTTGGTGGCGCCGGAGAGGAGCAGCTTGTAGTGGGTGAGCCGCATCACCCCTGCTCAGAGGGCAGGGGGTGCGCTCGGGGTGCGGGGGCTACTCGTGGCGGGTGCCGGGTTCGGGGTCGGTGGGTTCGGTGGGTTCGGTGGGTTCGGTGGGTTCGGCGGTTTCGGTGGGGGCGTGGGAGCAGCCGGGTCAGCGGCCGGTGCCGAAGGTCCGCTCGAAGTGATGGAAGGCGGTCTCCTGGCGCCACTGGGCGTCGGCCTTGGGACTGGTGGCCAGCAGGCGGCGGCAGCTGGGGCCGCTCACGGCCGTGCCCGGGCGCTCGCCGCGGCAGACGTCGCCGACGCGGTAGCCGTCGCGGGTGGGGTTGCCCCGCCACAGGCTCGCTCCGGGCAGGAAGGCGTACTCCAGCGAGGCCCGGGCCAGGTCCTTCAGCTCCCGGTACGACAGGCCGTAGGTCTCGGCGGCGTACTGGTACTCGTGGCTGATGTCGATCCGGCTGACCCCCGGGTCGTCGGTGGCCAGGACGACGGGCACGCCGTAGGCGCGGTAGGTGGCGAACGGATGGTCCGCGCCGCGTACGCCGAGGATCTGGGCGTTGCTGGTGAAGGGGACCTCGACGGCGATCTCCCGGGCGGCCATGGTGCGGGCCGTGCGCTGCCAGTCGTCCTCGTGGACGAGGTCGACGCCGTGGCCGACCCGCTCGGCGCGGGCGACGTCGACGGCCTCTTTGATGTGGAACGTGAGGTCCTTGGGCTTGACCAGTCCGGGCCGCAACTCTCCGGCGTGAAGCGTCACATGGGCCTTGGGGTAGACACCGCGCAGGTGAGCCAGCATGCGCATCTGCAGGCTGTAGTGGAGCAGCGCGCTCTCCCCGTCCTCGGGCTGGACGAGGTTGACCGCGACGAACCGGGGGTCGCGTTCGGCCAGCCGCATGCCGAGGGCCATCTGCGTGTAGACCCGCTCGCGTGAACTGCCGCGCGACACCTGCGAGATCCAGCGGACGGGGAGGCGGCACGCCGGCTGGGGGCGGCTCGTGCCGCAGTGGGCGGCGGTGCGGAACTCGGCGTCGGCCTCGTCCGCCTCCCGGCGCGCCTCGGCCACGAGCCGGTCCAGCTTGCCGCCGGCGACCAGCTTGGCGTGCAGGGCAGCGAGGTCGTCGTCCCAGCCGACCTCGGCGGCGAGCTTCTTCGCACCGTCGGAGGCCGGGCTGACCATGGTCTCCAGGTAGAACTGGTTCTGCGCGACGACGTCCTTGGCGACCTCGGCGAGGAGCTTGCCGCGGTGGCGCCAGGTCACTTCGCCGAACTTGCCGAAGGTGTCGAAGAAGTGGTCGTGCCCGTTGCCTCCGGGCGGGAAGTCCTGCATGGACCAGGCGCGCACGATCGCGTCATGGAAGGCGCGGTCGGTACGGGCGTCGGCGGCGGGCCGGGTCCCCGCGCCGCAGGGCGCGGCGACGGCGGTCATCGAGGCGGTGTCGACGCACAGCCCGTCCTCGGCGGCGAGTTCGATCAGGAACTCGGTGGACACCGCGCCCGAGAGGTGGTTGTGCAGGTCCCCGCCCTTGGGCAGGTGGCGGAAGAAGGCGCGCAGCTGCCGCGGGTCGTCGCGGACGGCGTCGAGGTGCGCGGCCGTCCCGGTCTCCAGGACGTTCGCCGGCCACGGCGGCGGTACCGCCCGGTCTGGTCCGGGCGTGGCGGGAACGGCTCGGGCGGGCAGGGCGGACAACGACGCCAGCAGCGTCAGGGCGCCGAGCCCCACCACGGCCGCGGTGCGCGGTCCGCGCGGGGAGCGGAGGGGGGAAGCGGGCGCTGGGGCGGAAGCGGGAGCGATCACGTCGGCATGATCGTCGGCGGAGGGGACCGTCGACGTGCCATGGGGCGGCGTGTGGGGATCAACCACACATGTGGGTGACTCAGCCGCGTCTACGCTTACCGGTGTCCGGCACGTACCGGCGCTGAAGAAGGACGATGAGGGACATGGCGGACAGCGATCGGGAACTGGCGGATGCCCAGCGGCGGCACTGGCAGGACACCTACACCGCCCACCCGGGCATGTACGGGGAGCAGCCCTCGGCCCCGGCCGTCCACGCCGCCGGGGTCTTCCGCGCGGCGGGCGCGAAGGACGTACTGGAGCTGGGCGCCGGACACGGCCGCGACGCCCTGCACTTCGCCCGCCAGGGGTTCACCGTGCGCGCCACCGACTTCAGCGCCACGGGCCTCGACCAGCTGGCCGAGGCGGCCCGAACGCAGGGTGTCGCCGAACGGGTGACGACCACGGTGCACGACGTACGCGGCCCGCTGCCGCTTCCGGACGCCTCCGTGGACGCCGTCTTCGCGCACATGCTGCTGTGCATGGCCCTGTCCACCCAGGAGATCGCCACCGCGGTGGACGAGATCCGCCGGGTCCTGCGCCCCGGCGGGGTGCTCGTCTACACGGTCCGCCACACGGGTGACGCCCACTACGGCAACGGCACCGCCCACGGCGACGACATCTACGAACACGGCGGCTTCGCCGTCCACTTCTTCCCCCGCGACCTGGTCGACGCCCTCGCCGACGGCTGGACCCTGGAGGAGGTCCACCCCTTCGAGGAGGGAGACCTCCCCCGCCGCCTGTGGCGCGTCACCCAGCGGCTGCCCCGATGACCGCCCCTCCACCCGGTGCCGGCTGAGGGACAGCGGTGGCGCGCCGCGACCGCATTGCGGCAACGGTCCGCGGACCGCCTCGGCGTGGCTGCCCGGTGCCCCGGCGCCGGTGGGCACGGGGGTGCCGGGCGTACCCGTCTCCGGAAAGGGAGTCAGGCGCGGGCGGGTGCGGGGGCGGTGAGGCGGCCGTCGTGGACCTCGGCGACCGCGTCGACGGTGGTGAGCAGGGAACGGTCGTGGGTGACCAGGACGGTGGCGGTGGCCTTTCGGTGGGTCAGGGTGGTGATCAGGTCCAGGACGGCAGCTCCGCGTTCGTGGTCGAGGGCGCTGGTGGGCTCGTCGACCAGGAGGACGACGGGGTCGTTCATGAGGGCGCGGGCGATGTTGACACGCTGGCGCTGACCGCCGGAAAGCTGGTGGGGGCGCCGCTCGGCCTGGTCGGCGAGGCCGACCGCGTCGAGCATGTCCAGGGCGCGGACGCGGGCCTTCGCGGGGCTGCGGCCGTCGAGGTGGGCCATGACCTGGAGTTGTTCCGCGGCGGTGAGGGAGGGCAGCAGGTTGGGCTGCTGGAAGACGATGCCGATGGTGGTGCGGCGCAGGGCGGTCAGCTCGTCGCGGCCCAGCCCATGGGTGTCGGTGCCGGCGATGTTCACCAGCCCGGAGTCGGGGGTGATGAGGGTGGCGGCCACCGCGAGGAGGCTGGACTTGCCGGAGCCGGAGGGGCCGACGACAGCGGTGATGGTGCCGGCGGGCACGCTCAGGCTCACGTGGTCGAGGGCGGTCAGGCGGCCGGCGCCGTCGGGATAGGTGAGGGTGATGTCGGCCAGGTGCAGGCCGGTGCTGGTGGCCGTCGTGGTGGTCATCGGGCACTTCCCAGGGCGGTGAGGGGGTCGACGGAGGTGATGCGCCGGATGGACAGGGCCGCCCCGAGCGCGCCGAGGGCGATCATGACGCCCATCGGGATGAGGACGGTGGCGGCGTCCAGGACGAAGGGGACGGCGCCGCCGGCTACGGCGGCGCCGATGCCGGACGCGATGACGGTGCCGATGCCGGTGCCGAGCACGAGGAGGATCACGGCCTGGCCCAGGGCGTCCTTGAGGAGGTAGCGGGTGGAGGCGCCCAGCGCCTTGAGGACGGCGACGTCGCCGCTGCGCTGGATGGTCCACACGGTGAAGAACGCGCCGATGACCAGGGCCGAGATGGCGAACAGGAAGCCGCGCATCAGCTGCAGGGATCCGTTTTCCGCGGTGAAGGAGCCGATCGCCTGCAGTGCCTCGTCGCTGCCGACGGTCTTCGTGTTCAGCTTCCGGTCGGCTGCCGCCAGGTCGGCTCCGGAGGCGGTGGACAGGGCCACGACGGTGGCCTGTTCGCCGCTGCCCTCGGCCGGAGCGCCGAATCGCTGCCAGTCGCCGAGGGTGGTCCACACCACGGGAGTGTGGCTGTACATCGCCTCTCCGCCGACGGCGGCGACCGTGACCGTGCGCCCGCCGAGGGTGAGGGTGTCCCCGGCTTTCACCTTCATCTCGTCGGCGGCCTGCGTGGACATCACCACGGTGCCGTCCTGGAGGCTGCCGGCATCGGGGGCCAGGCCGGAGCCTTCCTGGACACCGAAGGCGGACAAGGAGGCGGTGGTGAAGCCGGCCTGGGCCTTGGCCATCGCGATGCCCAGCGGCTGGGCGGATTCCACTCCGGGGACGCGGGCCCACTGCTCCCAGGTGTTCCGGTCGACGTGGGAGTCGGTGAAGGAGACGTCCTGGCCGCCCTCGGGGGCGGAGAAGGCCAGGTGGTCGACGGGCAGGCCGGTGATGGCGGAGGTGTTCTCCCGGCCCAGCCCGGCCGTGAGCCCGGACAGCAGGCCCACCAGCAGGGTGATCATCACGATCACGGCGCCCATGAGGGCGAAGCGGCCCTTGGCGAATCGGAGGTCTCTCCAGGCGACGAACACGGCCTTGCCTCTTTCGGTGTGGTCCGGGGCCGGACTGATGCCCGGCGGCGTGTCCCCACCGTCGCCCGGCGGACCCGGCCGCGGCATCGCGCCGAGGATTGCCGCGAGGCGGCCCGAAGGTTCACCCCCGCCTCCACCTTTTGATCGATGCCACCGCCTACGGCACGTCACTACCGTGACCTGGGGAGGAGCACGACGTAGAGAAATGTGTCCGGCAGTCGATGAGAGATGTTGTGAGCGATTCTTCCCTGACACCCGCGTTGCGGGTGCTGCGCGTCTGCCTGCATCTGCTGGTCGCCGGCCTGCTGGTGCTGGCGGCGGTACGGGCTGTGGCCGGCGGCGCGAACGCCCCGGCGGTGGTCACCGCGGCCTGCGCGCTCGCGGCGGTCTACGGCGTCGGACCACTGCTGCGGCCCGTCCGTACCCGCGCGGCGGTCGCGGCGTGGTGGCTGGCAGCGGTCACGACCGCCTGGGTGGTGCTGCTCGCGCTCACCGCGGACGGCATCTGGCTGGCCTTCCCCCTGTTCTTCGTCCAGTTGCACCTGCTGCCACGCCGCTGGTCCCTGCCGGCCGTCGCGGTCACCACCGCGCTGGCGATCGGCGGGTTCGGGTGGCACACCCACACGCTGAACCCGGGCACCGTCATAGGCCCGGTGCTGGGCGCCGCGGTCGCTGTGGCGGTGTCGCTCGGCTACCAGGCCCTGTACCGGGAGAGCGAGCAGCGCCGACGTCTCATCGAGGAGCTGACCGCGACCCGCAGCGAGCTGGCCGCGGCCGAGCACACCGCCGGGGTCATGGCCGAACGCGAGCGCCTCGCCCGCGAGATCCACGACACCCTGGCCCAGGGCCTGTCGTCGATCCAGCTGCTGCTGCGGGCCGCCGAGCGAGCCCAGCTGTCCGGACGGCCCGAGGGGGCACTGGCCCATGTGCGCCAAGCCCGCCAGGCGGCCGTCGACAACCTCGCCGAGGCCAGGCGGTTCGTCCGCGCCCTCAGCCCGCCCGACCTCGAAGCCGGCAGCCTGCCGGCCGCTCTGGAGCGGCTGTCCGCCACCACCGCGCGAACCTCCTCCGTGACCGTCCACTGCCAGGTCTCCGGGACCCCCGCCGAGCTGCCCACCGCGCACGAGGTCGCGCTGCTGCGCATCGCTCAGTCCGCGCTGGCCAACACCGTCCAGCACGCGCACGCCACCCATGTCGAGATGACCTTGAGCTACATGGACACCGAGATCGCTCTCGACGTCGTCGACGACGGACACGGCTTCGATCCCAGCGCTCTCCCCGAGCCGGGCGAGAACGAGACCGGCTCCGGTTTCGGCCTGGCCGCCATGCGCGCCCGCGCCCGCGCCCTGCACGGCACTCTCGCCCTGGAAACCGCCCCTGGCCAGGGCACCGCCCTCGCCGTCACCCTCCCCCTGCCCGGCCGCGAAGGAACCGACGCATGACTCCTCCCTCCCCCGTCCGGCTGCTGCTCGCCGACGACCACCCGGTGGTCCGGGCCGGACTGCGCGCCGTGCTGGAGACCGAACCGGGCTTCACCGTCGTCGCCGACGTGCCCACGGCCGAAGAGGCCGTCACCCTCGCCGCCGACCCGGACCTCGCCGTGGACGTGGTGCTGATGGACCTTCAGTTCGACAGGCAGATGCTCGGCTCCCGGGCGACGGCCGCCATCACCGCTCGCGAGGGCGCGCCGCGGGTGCTGATCCTGACCACCTACGACACCGACGTCGACATCCTCGCCGCCATAGAAGCCGGCGCGTCCGGCTACCTCCTGAAGGACGCCCCGCCCGAGGAACTCGCTGCCGCCGTACGCACCGCGGCGGCCGGGAAGTCCGCCCTCGCCCCCGCCGTCGCGCTGCGGCTGATGGACCGCATGCGCGAGCCCGCCACCACGCTGACCCCGCGCGAAACCGAGATCCTGCAGTTGGTCGCCGACGGCCTGTCCAACGCCGCCATCAGCAAACGGCTGTTCCTCAGCCAGGCCACCGTCAAAAGCCATCTCACCCACATCTACGCCAAGCTCGGCGTCGACTCCCGCACCTCAGCCGTCGCCACCGCCACCGCCCAGGGCCTCATCCGCCGCTGACCCTCGCGAGGGCTCGGTTCACCGAGCCCGCTGACGCCACCCCAAGGTGCCGCCCGCGACCATGTGGCGGGTCGCCCAAGGCCCGTGTGCCCGGTCGTCCGCTCCGTCTCGACCGATCCGACCGGCCCTTCCCACATGGTGAGACCACTCTTACCGCGACCACTCGGGCATGTGAGAATCCCTGTCGTGCTGTACCGGCTCATTATCAGCGGCAGCGTGCCGGCAACGAGGTGACCGGGAGGAGACCCCTCCCAGGCAACTCACCGCCCGCACGCAGACCTCTCGCGCTCCGCGAGGGGTCTTTTTGTTTGTGCCGACGGCAACTCGCTCCCTCTCGGCTCACAGGCCCGGCAGACAGGAACACACGGACATGGTTCACGAGACCTTCCACATTTTGGACACCACTCTGCGCGACGGCGCGCAGCGGGAAGGCATCAACCTGACCGTCGCGGACAAGCTCGCGATCGCCCGGCACCTGGACGACTTCGGCGTGGGGTTCATCGAAGGCGGCTGGCCGGGGGCCAACCCCCGCGACACCGAGTTCTTCGCCCGCGCCCGCCAGGAACTCGACCTGAGGCACGCACAGCTGGTCGCCTTCGGCGCCACCCGCCGTGCGGGCATCCGTGCTGCCGAGGACCCCCAGTTGGCCGCACTGGTCGACTCCGGCGCCCCCGTGATCACCTTGGTCGTCAAGTCCCATGACCGGCACGTCGAGCTCGCCCTGCGCACCACCCTGGACGAGAATGTGGAGATGCTGCGCGACAGCGTGCGGCACCTGCGCGACCACGGCCGCCGGGTCTTCGTCGACTGCGAGCACTTCTTCGACGGCTACCGGGACAACCAGGACTACGCACTCGCCGTGGTCGGGGCCGCGCGGGAGGCCGGCGCGGACGTGGTGGTGCTCTGCGACACCAACGGCGGCACCCTGCCCTGGCAGGTCCAACGAACCGTCACCGAGGTGCTGGAGCGGACCGGTGCCCGGCTCGGCATCCATGCCCAGGACGACACCGGCTGCGCCGTCGCCAACACGCTGGCAGCCGTCGACGCGGGCGCCACCCACGTCCAGTGCACCGCCAACGGCTACGGCGAACGGGTCGGCAACGCCGACCTCTTCCCGGTCGTCGCCGCCCTCGAACTCAAGCTGAACCGTCAGGTGCTGCCCCCGGGGCGGCTCGCTGCAGCGACCCGGATCTCGCACGCCATCGCCGAGGTCGTCAACCTCACGCCCTCCACCCACCAGCCCTACGTGGGTGTCTCCTCCTTCGCGCAC
This sequence comes from Streptomyces sp. NPDC006551, assembly GCF_040611675.1. Lineage (NCBI taxonomy): Bacteria > Bacillati > Actinomycetota > Actinomycetes > Kitasatosporales > Streptomycetaceae > Streptomyces > Streptomyces sp. NPDC006551. The sequence continues at coordinate 258,951 of NZ_JBEXOT010000004.1, read as the reverse complement.
AAGGCCGGACTCCACGCCTCCGCCATCAAGGTCGACCCCGACCTCTACCAGCACATCGACCCCGAACTGGTCGGCAACACCACACGGACGCTCGTCTCCGACATGGCCGGACGCGCCTCCATCGAACTCAAGGCCAAGGAGCTCGGCGTCGACCTCGGCGACGACCGCGAGCTGGTCGGCCGGGTCGTCGAGCGGGTCAAGGAGCGCGAGCTCAAGGGCTACACCTACGAGGCCGCCGACGCCTCCTTCGGCCTGTTGCTGCGCGGCGAAGTCCTCGGCCACCGAAACGAATTCTTCGAGCTCGAGTCGTGGCGCGTGATCAGCGAAGACGCGAACGGCGGGCGAGGACAGAAATCCGAAGCGGCGGTGAAACTGCGCGCTCGGGGCAGGCGGTCGACGGCCGTGGCAGAAGGCAACGGACCGGTCGATGCCCTGGACCGGGCTCTGCGCCAGGCACTCCAGCACTCACACCCCGACGTGGACCGATTCGAACTGGTCGACTACAAGGTCCGCATCCTGGAAGGGCACCGCGGCACCGGGGCGCGGATCCGCGTCCTGATCGGCGTCACCGACGGCCAGAGCGTGTGGCACACCGTCGGAGTCGCGGACAACATCGTCGCGGCCTCGTGCGAAGCGCTCCAGGAGTCCTTCACCCACGGCTTGCTGCGGCACTCGGGGCCGGACGCCGGGGGCGGCGACGACACGTCCGAGTGCACCCTGGCGGTCACCTTGCACAACAGTCCCGGAGCCCTGCGCCGGGTCACCGCTTCACTCGGCACCATCCCCGTCGCCGAGATGTCGTACGCGGCCTCCTTCTCAGCGCAGGCCACGGCCCGCATCAGGGTGCCGCGCACCAACGCCGTGCGGGCCCGCACCAAACTGAACCGCCTGGTAGAGGTCCTCGCCGTCACGGAGTGCGGCGATCGCCCCTGAATCACGAACATGGCGCCGGCATGATCACCGGCGCCTGACGGCGCTCCCGCGGACGCCGCGAGCGCCCGGGCGCCCTCTTACTGGTCACCTTCCGACGCATCGAGTACCGCTGCCGTGCACGGCGTCACATGGCGATCACGGCCCGCACGAGGGTGCCGTGGGCATCGGACCACACGGACCGGTCCACGGCGTACGCGTCGACCAGGGTCAGGCCACGGCCGAAATCGGCGTCCATGTCGGCCGCCTCGCAGCGGGCCGCGGGGCGGTCCCGCCACCGTCCGCGGTCGCGTACGCCGACGGTCAGCGCATGGTCGTCGGCCTCGAACGTCACCACCAGGTCGGGGCTGCCGCTGTGCAGGACGACGTTGGTCGCCAGTTCGCTGACGACCACGGCGAGCGCTTCCTCGGCCGCTTCGGACAATCGTCGGCTGTGTGCCACCGCTCGCGTCAGTCGGCGCAGCCGGGACACGGCCAGCGGACACGCCGGAAGAACGGCCACGGCCAGGGCGCGCCCGGCAGGGACGGGCACCTGCTCGCGGAGGCGCTCGGATCCCGGTGGTTCACACACTCCCGGGGACTGCCCACCGCGGCTCGAACGCATCACGTTTCTCACGCGGGACTCCTGCCTGGCGGCCGACTCCGTCGGCGTCGGGCCCCGCCGGTCCTGGGGACCACGAGACCTTACGGACCTCCACGGTGCCCGCCGCTCGGAGCCCCTGGCAATCAGGGCACACTGAGTACGGATACGCAAACAACGTCGACGCGCGTGAGGACCGGTGACGGCCATGCCGGAGACCCCCGGAGCAGCGGACGAAGCCGAGGCCACGCTGCTGCGACGGCTTGCGTCGGCTCTCGCCCCCGAAGCGCCGGGCAGACCCCTGCTGCTGCTGGTCGAGGGCGCCGCCGGAACGGGCAAGAGCCGGCTGCTGCGCAGGCTGGCCGCCGCCCTGCCCCCGACCGTGCCTCGTGCGACGCCCGACGGACCCCTGCCCGACTCGGGACCCGTGCTGCTCATCGCCGAGGACGTGCACCGCGGGACGGTCGCCGGCACCGCCGCCCTGCGCACCCTGCTCGCCACCCCGCCCGCTCACCTCGCCTGCGTCCTGAGCTACCGCCCCGAAGAACTTTCCGCTCCCGGGCTGCCGCTGGGGCCGGACACGGAGTACCCGGCCGCGCTCACGGTCCTGCGGCATGTCGTCGGACCCCTCGACGTCACCGCCGCCCGCAGGATGGCCGAGGACGCGCTCGGCGCCGAGCGCTGCACGGCCGACCTCGTCGAAAGCCTGCACCGCGCCTCCGGAGGTGTCGCACAGACCCTCTCCGATCTTCTCGACCAACTGGTCGCGCGGTCGCCCGCCGCGGGCCGGCCGCTCTTCGTCGACCCCGCCCGACCGGACGTCCCTCCCCGACTGGAGGCCCTGGTCCTGCGGCGTACCGCCGCCGTGCCCGAGCAGCACCGGCAGATCGTCTTCGCCGCCGCCGTCCTCGACGAGCCCGCCCCCTCCCGTGACCTCGCGGTCGTGGCGGGCCTCGTCGGTGAAGCAGGCCACGACGCGCTGATCGCCGCCCTGCGGGCCGCTGCCCTCGAAGAGCGCGGCGACGGCCGGTACGGCTTCACTTCACCGCTCGCCGCCGCCGCCGTCCGCGGCATCGCGACGGGACCGGCGCGCGAGGTGCTGCACCGGCGGGCCGCGCGGCTCCTCGCAAGGCGTCAGCCGGTCGACTGGGAGAGCGTGGCCGGCCATCGGAGGGCGTGTGGCGACGAGCGGGGCTGGCTGCACGCCATCGAACACGCCGCCCGGCACTTCGAGGAGGCCGGCGAGCAGCATCGGGCGGCGGCCCTGCTGGAGTCGGCCCTGGCCACCGGTCCGGTCCCGGGGCATGCCCGCTCCCGGCTCGCCCTGCTGCTGGCCCGCTGCGCCGTGGTGGGCCTGCGCTCCGACCAGACTCTGAAGGTTCTCCGGCACATCGTGGCCGACCCCGGCCTCCTCCCCGGCGTGCGCGGCGAGATCCGGCTGGACCTCGGGCTGATGCAGTGCAACCAGATGGGCCAGGTCATCGAAGGGCGGGCCGAGCTCGCCCGGGCGGTGGACGAGCTGGAGGGCCGGCCGGCCCTCCTGGCTCGCGCGATGTCGGCGCTCGCGATGCCGTACGGACCCGGCCCTTCCTTCGCCGAGAACGTCGCCTGGATCGAGCGTGCCGTGGCCGTCGCGGAGGAGTCGGGAGACCCCGTCGTTCAGACCGCCGTCGCCGCGAATCATGTGAGCGTCCTGCTCAACAGCGGCGATCCGACCGCCTGGACGCTCGCCGAGCGCCTGCCCCGGGAGAGCGATCTCGTCGGGTGCCGTCAGCAGACCGCCCGTGGCCTCTGCAACGCGGCGGACGCGGCGGTCTGGCTCGGGCATTACGAGAAGTCGCGCGGGCTGCTGGCCGAGGGCGTCGCTCTGGCCGCCCGCAGCGGCGCCGCCTACGCCGAACAGACGGGCCGCGGCTGCACCCTCGTCCTCGACTGGGCGACCGGACAGTGGGCCGGGCTCGCCGAGCGGGCCCGCGCCTTCGTCGAGGAAGCCGGCGCCATGCCCTACCTGGCCTCCGACGCCCGGATGGTCCTCGGCCTGCTCGCCCTCTCCCGCGGGGAGTGGGCCGACACGGTCACCCACCTGACCGGCCCCGAGGCGGCCGACCTCGACACCGGCCCCGTCCCGATCTCGGCGACCGCGTCCGGGGCCCTGATCAGACTGGCCCTCGCGCACGACGACACCGACGGCGCCGCCGCTGAGGCCGCCGCCGGCTGGAGACGGTTGCGTGCGAAGGGGATCTGGTCCTGGGCCGCGGAACTCGCCCCCTGGGCGGTGGAAGCGACCCTGCGGGCCGGGGAAACGGCCGCGGCGAGCGCGATGACCGACGAGTTCGCCGCCGGGCTGGAGGGCCGCGACGCGCCCTCGGCGGACGCCGCGCTCGCGTGGACCCGTGGCGTCCTGGCCGAGCACATGGGCGGGACCGCCGAGGCCGCCGCGTTCTATGAGTCGAGTGCCACCGCGTACCGAACGCTGCCACGGCCCTACCACGAGGCGCTCACCGCCGCGGGCGCCGCGCGCTGCGCCCTCGCCCTGGGGGACGGCATCGCTCCCGCCGTCGCCGTACTCACCGACCGCGCCACGGTCTTCGACTCGCTGGGCGCGACCTGGGACGCCGCCCGCACCCGCGCCGAACTGCGCCGTCACCAGCCGGCCGGGGAACGCCGCCCGCCCGGCCGTCCCCGATACGGCGACCTGCTCTCGCCACGGGAGGCGGAGGTCGCGGAACTCGCCGCCTCGGGCATGTCCAACCGGGAGATCGCCACCACGCTGCACCTCTCCCCACGCACCATCGAGCAGCACGTCGCCCGCGCCCTGCAGAAGACCGGGGTCCTCTCCCGCCAACAGCTCTCCCAGGCCCTCAAGGCGGCTTCGAGTTGATTACGTATCCGTGAACAACCGCCTCCGGATACTCCAGGGGCCTTGATGGCAGGAGGATCGCCCAGGGCGGCGCCGCATCCCCACCCCCCGTGCGGCGCCGTGACGGGCCGCCAGCGACCGGCGCCCCTCAGGCGCGCAGCCGGCCGTCCGGAACCCCACAGGCCGGCCGGGTGTGCGCCGCCTCGGCTTCACATCGTCCTCCCCGGAAGCGCGGCCCCGGTCCGTCGGTCCCGCCACGCGCGGCAGACGCCACCACGACCTCGGGCCCGCCGGACTCACCGGGTCCACCGACGCCGGCGTGCGGGTCCGCGTCCGGTCCGGCATCACGGCCGCCTTCGACCGCGTCGGCTTCGCGGTCACCGACGCCCTCGTCGCCTCGTCCCCCGTGTCCCCCTCAGCGCGGGGACCGTGATCCCGTGGGCCGACCCGACGATGCGAAGGGCCGTTCCGGATCCCTCCGGAACGGCTTTCGGCCTGCGACGACCTGACGCTCCGCGCGCCGAGCAGGTTCGGGCGGCGCCTCGTCCGGCACTTCGGGCGGCGCCTCCGGCGGACCGGGCAGACTGTCGGGAATGAACGAGATCGTCCCGCCCGCAGGCGCCGGCCGTGACGGAGACCGCTGGCTCACACCGGGCGTCAAGGGCATCGGCTCCGCCAGTCTCCTCGCCGATGTCGGCCACGAGATCCCCACCGCCCTGCTGCCGTCCCTGCTGACCTCCCTCGGCGCGCCCGCCGCGGCGCTGGGCGTGATCGAAGGGGTCTCCGACGCCCTGGCCGGCGCGGCCCGGTTCGGCGGCGGGGCCCTGGCGGACGATCCGTCCCGGCGTCGCAAGGTCGCCGTCGGCGGCTACACCGCCACCGCCGTGCTCGGTGCCGCGACCGCCGCGGCCACCTCGGTCTGGCAGGTCGGCCTGCTGCGGGCCGCGGCCTGGACCGCCCGCGGCCTGCGCGTCCCCGCCCGCAACGCCCTCCTCGCCGACATCGTCCCGCCGGCGGCGTACGGACGCGCGTACGGCTTCGAGCGGATGATGGACAACCTGGGCGCGATCTTCGGCCCGCTGCTCGCCCTCGGCCTGGTCGCCTGGCTCGGAGTCGACTGGGCCATCGGCCTCTCCGTGGTCCCCGGCCTGCTGGCCGCGGCCGCGATCGTCTACGCGATCCGCCGGACGCCCCGTCCCACCGGCCGGGTCAAGGTGCCCGTCAGGATCCGGATCCGGCCGGTCCTGCGGGGCGACCTCGGCAGGCTCACGGCCGCGGTGGCGGCCTTCGAGGTCGGCAACGTCGCGGCGACGCTGCTGATCCTGCGGGCGTCCGACCTGCTCGCGGTGGAGCACGGTGCGAGGACCGCGACGACGATCGCGCTCGGCCTGTACACCGCGTACAACCTCGCCGCCACGCTCGTCTCCGTCCCGGCGGGCCGGCTCGCCGACAGGCTCGGCCGCCGCGGGCCGGTGGTCGTCCTCGCCGGCGGCGTCGCCGGCCTCGCCCTGTCCTACGCACTGTTCGTCGTCGACACCACCGCCGTCGCGTTCCTGGCCGTCCCGTTCGTCCTGGGCGGGATCGGCATCGGCGCGGTCGAGACGGCCGAGCACTCGGCCGTCGCGGTCCTCGCCCCCGCGGACATGCGCGGCTCCGCCTTCGGCATGCTCGCCGCCGTCCAGTCCTTCGGCAATCTCGCCGCCTCGGCCCTCGCCGGCATCCTCTGGACCGCCTTCTCCGCCGCGGCGGCCTTCGCGTACCTCACCGCGTGGATGTTCGTCGCGCTGGCCGGACTGATCGCCACCTCCCGCGGACTCGGGCGGTGACGGTCAGGGTCACAGGCCGGCCAGCAGACGCCCGGTGTAGCCGACCATCACGGTCCAGAACAGGCCCGTATAGCCCCGCTCACCGATTCTGGTGTTGAAGCGCCTGCCGAGGAAGGTCGCGATGAACATCAGCGGCACGCACATCAGGGCGACGAGGTAGTCCCCGCCCGTCAGCAGCGCGGCGTCCGTCCAGACGGCGGTCTTCGTGACGTCTCCGACGAGCGAGACCAGGGAGAGCGCGCCGACGAGGTGGAGGCGGTCCAGGTCCAGTCCGCGGACCGCGAGCCCCTTCAGGGGACCGGACGTACCGCTGAATCCGGACGTCGCACCCGAGGCGAAGGCCAGCAGCGGGGAGCCGGCCCGCCGCCAGCGGGTCAGATCGAACGTCTCCGCCAGGAACGCGGCGGCGAAGCTCGCGATGACCGCGAGCGCCACGGCCCGTTCCGGGGCGGAGACGAGCAACTTGGCCCCCAGGAAGGCCCCCGCGGCGACCAGCACGATCACGATCGCGGCCTTGCGGAAGGGAAGCGTCGCCCGGTAGGCGAAGACCTTCACCAGGTTGTTGGCGGCCAGGAGGAGGGCCGCCATGGCCACCCCGGACTTGGTGCCGAGAACCAGCGCCAGCGTGGGGACGAGGATCAGACTGCCTCCGAACCCGGCCGAGGCGGACAGGAGGAACGCGGCCGCCACCGCGAGGAACACGACCGGAATCAGAAGCGGCTCCATCGCTGCTCGCCTTACGGGATCGTCGACAGGTCGATCCGGAACATCCCGCGACCGTGGGTCACGCAGACGAGCACCTCGTCCATCCAGAACAGGTCGTCGACCGAGCAGTTGGTCGGCCCCTCGTTCGTCGGCGACCAGCTCGCCCCGGCGTCCTCGCTCGCGAACAGCCCCACCTCGGTGCCGCAGTAGAGCAGGTCCGTCCGCCGGGGATGCACCGCCAGGGCCCGGATCGGGGCGCGCGGCAGAGCGGTGGCGAGGTCGGTCCAGGCCGCTCCGGCGTCCTTCGTCACCCACAGGTTGCCGCGCTCGTATCCACCGAAGGTGACGTAGGCGGTGTCCGGGTCCGTCGGGTGCACGGTGATGCCGGTGCAGTAGCGCCGTGGCGTCAGCGGGCTCGGCCCCGTCGCGCCTACGCGCGCCCAGGTCGGCGTCGCCGCGGTGCCGTTGGCGGTGCGGAAGACCATGCCGTCCTCGTGGCCCACCCACACCACGTCCGAGTCGCCGCGCGCCACCGCGATCGCGCTGATCAGCGTGCCGGCGCCTGGCTTGATCGCGCGCCAGGTCGGTCCGGAGACGGGGGTGTTGGGCTGTTTGGCGTTGTCGGTCCGCCACAGCGACACGCCACCTGCCAGGATCCGGTTCTCGTCGTTGGGATCGAGCACGAACGGTGCGATGAAGAGCGCGTTCTCGTTCTTCGCGTCGGGGATGCTGAAGGGCACCGGCTTCCAGGACCACTCGCGCGTCGCGAAGTTGAAGAACTGACCGCTGATGTAGCGGTCGCCCTGCGTGTCTTCGGTGGTGGCGCCGTCGGTGTTGCGGTGGATGTTGAGGAAGACGTACTCGCCGTAGAACACGTCCGGGTCGGTGGGGTCGGAGGCGCACCAGCCGCCGTCACCGCCGGAGAACTCCCGCCAGTCCTGGGTGCCGAGGGCGGGGTCGAAGACGAGCGAGCCGTTGTCCTGCGCGCCGCCGATGATCTTCCCACTGCCGGTGTGGCCCGCCCCGGCGTAGAACTGCGTCACGCCGTAGTCGTTCACCAGCTCGGTCCAGCCGTTCACGAACGGGGGCTCCGGTTCGGTTCCGACGACCGCCAGATCGTCCGCCCTGAACACACCGCCGTCGTTGCCGAAGAAGACCGTGCGGTTGGTGACCCCGTCGTACGAGGGGTGCGCGACGATCGCGTGGTGGTCGGCGTGGACCGAGGAGGGCTCCCACCAGGTGCTGATCTCGGCCAGATGGTCGCCGCCGTCGGTGCTGCGGTACAGGTCGATGCCGCCGACGATCACCAGGTCGGCGTCGGTCGGGTCCCCGGCCCAGATCGCGTTGTCGTACCAGCCCTGTTCGCTGAGGTAGTCCGACGGCAGGCCGTCGGGGGTCAGCGTCTTCCTCTTCTCGTAGGACGCTCCGCCGTCCTGCGACCGCCAGATCTGGCCGGTGGTCATCTGGACCGACGCGTAGACGATGTCCGGGTCCTTCGCCGCGTACGCGAGCTCGACCCGGCCGGCCCACGGGCCGCCGGTCGCGAGGTCCCAGGTGAGACCCCCGTCCCGGCTGAACCAGGCCGCGCCGTCGCGCAGTGCCCCGGCGACCGCCTTGTCGCTGTCCTGCGGATCGAATCGGACGTCGCCGAGCGGGTGACCGAGCACCTTGGTCCAGGTGGCCCGCGCGGGATCGGCGCTGCGGAAGAGGCCGGTGGAGGTGGACGCGAGGAGGACCGTACCGTCCTGCGACACCGCGATCCGGCTCACGAACTGGAAGTCCGGGGTCTGGGTGGCCGGGATCGGGGCCCAGGCGACCGCGTCGGTGGTGCGGAAGATGCCGTTGCCCCGGATGGCGTCGAGGTTCCGGAAGGCCTCGCCGGTCCCCACGTACATCGTGGACGCGTCGGACGGGTCCACGGCGATGCAGCCGCAGGAGAGGTTCTCCAGGAAGTCGTCGACCGGTGCCCACTGGGCACCGCCGTCCTCGGTGTGCCACACCCCTCCGCCGGCGCTCACCGCCCACATGCTGTCCGGATCCGCCGGGTCGATCACGATGCCGCGGGTCCGGCCGCCGATGTTCCCGGGGCCGAGCCACACCCAGTTGGCCAGCTGCATGCCGGCCGTCGGGGCCGGTCCGGCCCGGCGAGGCCGGCCGTTCAGACCGGTCGGCACACCGGCGGTCATGGGCGGCGCCTCGCGAGTCAGCAGGCTCTCCGCCTGCGCGTAGGCCGCGCCCAGACCGTGCGGCCGGACGTCTCCGTCGTCACTGCGCTCCTGCTTGAGGCGGAAGAGCCCGCGGGCGGTGGGCAGGTCGGGGAAGTCGAGGCGCAGCAGGGCACGCCGTACCGCTGCCTCGGGCAGGGCCGCGAGCGTCTCGTTCGTCGTACCGCGGGAGCGGCACAGCGACTGCACCTGCGCGACGCTGATGTTCTTCGACTGGGCGACTTCTTCGTCTGAGATGGCCATGATGGCACCCCGATCGGGATGAGATGGTGCGGTGGGGTGAGGACGCGTCTAGGGCCGGAGCCTGGGCGCCCGCCTCGGGGTCGCGCGGTCCAGTTCCACCTCCCACGCGAGCACGCCGGTGCGGGGATCCACGGCCCTCAGGACGACGGCGCCGGGGTCGGGGCGAAGGAGGAGTTCCATGCGCTTGTCGCCGACCAGACTCTGGTCCAGTACGGCGGACTGCCCGTCGGTCGAAGCCGCCGGTGGTACGGGGGGTGGTACATCGGCGTCGGCCGTCTCCGGGAGCGCATCCGCCTCCGCTCCGGCTTCCGCCCATGCCTCCGCCCCGGCTTCCGCCGCGGGGAGCACTTCCAGCGAAGGGGAGCCCGCCAGACCGACCCGCAGGGCTCCGTGCGCCGCGCGCCGGGACTCCGCCAGGACGCGCGCGCTCGGTGCGGCACCCCCGCGGTACCAGGTCCGGACGACCCAGCGGAGCACCACGGCGTCGTCGGTCGCCTCGGTCCGCAGGGTGAAGTCACGGGTGTCGTCGAGGGTGCAACGCGCCCACGACGGCAGGTCGACCGGCTCCGAAGCCCAGCGGTCCTCGCCGGTCGCGGCGTCGAGCACCACGACCACGAGCGTCGGCGACGGGCTGATCCGCAGCGCCACGACCGCACCGGCGAGCAGCGCGCACGGGCGCAGGCTGGGCCCGTGGCGCCACAGCAGTGCGCCGTTCTCCAGGTCCAGTGCCATCAGCGCGCCTTCGTGATCGTGTACGACGGCCTGCCGGCCGCGCGCATCGACCACGCCGCGCGGAACTCTCGCCATCCGGGCCACCAGGTGGGCGTCGCAGGAACGCGGATGCGGGATCACGGCGGGCGGGGGGCCGTGGCGTGCGGGCCGCCAGCGCGACCAAGAGGTCCGGGGCCCGGCCGTGGGCCGCAGCGCACTTTCATCGTCCCCCCGGCCGGGGAGGGCGGCAAATGGATCTGCCCCGCCATCCCGCGCCCCTCCCGTCAGTTGACGCATACACCACCCGCACCGGGATCGGCGGCGCGGTCCTGCGAGCAGGGTGCGGGCGAGGGCGAGGTGACGGAGCGTGGGTTCGAGGACGGCCCCTCGCCCGGGCGGGACGGCTGCGGCGCTCGCCGGGCCCGAGGGGCTGGTCCGCGGGCACCAGCGTCTTGAGGCGTACGCCGCACGTCACATCAGTGACGGCCACCGGACGTCCGGGCACGCGCGCCGGACTCCAGGCCGCCTTCAACAACGGCAACGGCACCTGGGACAAACGCCGCCCAAGGGCGTGAAGATCTACCAGGACGTCGTCCACAACCACTCCTCCCGCTGGGGCGCCAAGGGCCTCTTCGTCCCGACCGTCTACGGCGTGCGGGACAGCCGGTGGAGCTGGTACTACGACGAGAAGCAGCCCGGCTTCGAGTACGACGGCCTGACCATCGACGCGAAGACCGGCAAGTCGTACTACAACGGCGACCTGTGGTCGACGGCCGAGCCCACCGGCAACACCTGCGTCAACCGGGACAAGCCCACCGGCGGCAAGAGCCCCGAGGGCTACACCCTCTACAACTGCCAGTGGCCGAGCCCCACCTCGGGCATGTTCCCCAAGGCGCTCTACCACCAGTGCTGGATCGCAACTGGGAAGGCGAGGACTCCCGCTCCCGCTGGCTGCACGACGACCTCGCCGACTTCGACACCGAGAACCCGACCGTCCAGAACTACCTGATCGGCGCGTACAACAAGTACATCGACATGGGCGTCGACGGATTCCGCGTCGACACCGCCGTACACATCCCCCGCACCACCTGGGGCCGCCGCTTCCTGCCCGCCATCCAGGAGCGGGTCGCCCGGCAGCACGGCGCCCAGGCCGCGCAGAACTTCTTCGTCTTCGGCGAGGTCGCCGCCTTCGTCAACGACAAGTGGAACCGCGGCTCGGTCAACCACTCGGCGCAGTTCTTCACCTGGAAGGAACGCAAGGAGTACGACGCCGACGACGCCAAGGCCGCGCTCGAAATGTACGACTACGAGCAGCAGCAGGGCACCGGCAACCAGCCCACTTCCACCAACGCGTTCCTGAACGGCAACAGCTACCACACACCCGACCACAGCCGCTTCTCCGGCATGAACGTCATCGACATGCGCATGCACATGAACTTCGGTGACGCGTACAACGCCTTCTCCAACGGCAAGGACTCCGACGACAGTTACAACGACACCACCTACAACGTCGTCTACGTCGACAGTCACGACTACGGCCCCGACAAGTCGAGCGAGCGGTACACGGGCGGGACCGACGCCTGGGCCGAGAACATGTCCCTGATGTGGACCTTCCGCGGTATCCCGACGCTCTACTACGGTTCGGAGATCGAGTTCCAGAAGGGCAGGAAGATCGACTGCGGGCCGACCTGCCCGCTCGCCACCACCGGCCGCGCCTACTACGGCGACCACGTCGCCGGCTCCGTCACCGCCTCCGACTTCTCCCAGGTCTCCTCGGCCTCGGGAGCCGTCGCCACCACGCTCCAGCAGCCCTTGGTGCGGCACGTGCAGCGGCTCGACCAGATCCGCCGGGCGATCCCCGCGCTCCAGACGGGCCAGTACTCCACCGAGGGCATCTCGGGCGGCATGGTGTACAAGCGCCGCTACACCAGCGGCTCGACGGACAGCTTCGCCCTGGTCACCGTCTCGGGCGGCGCCACCTTCTCCGGCGTCCCGAACGGCACGTACACCGACGCCGTCACCGGCGACGTCCGCACCGTCACGAACGGCACCCTCTCGGTCGCCGCGCCCGGCAAGGGCAACCTCCGGGTGTACGTCCTGAACGGCCCCGGCAAGATCGGCGCCTTGGGCCCGTACCTGAAGTAGCGGACACGGTACGGGGCGGGGGCCACCCGCCCCGTACGGTCACCCCTCGTCCGCCGCCTGAGGGCTCGGTGGGGTGAACGTGGGCGATCAGGCCCCGGCGAGACCGGCCGACACCCACCGGGTCGCCGGCGTCACCAGACTCGGGTACGAGCCACTGCGCCGCCACGACCTCCGGCACACCGGGCTCACCCGGTCGCCGACGCCGGCGTCCAGGGGCATGCCCTGCGCAAGATCGCCGGACGCGGCTCACTGACCACCACCCAGCGGTACCCGCGTCCCGACATGCACAAGATCACCGCCGCCGGCACCGCCCTCTCCCGTGCACCTCAGCGCGCATATGACCCTCCTCACCTGGGGCTGCAGGCGACACCCCAACTCCCGGGCCATGCCAGCAGCGGCTCGATCACCGCCGATGCCTGATCGGTCTCCTCATGACGACGCACCACGAGCGGGCGAGCGACCAACCCACTTAGCGGACACGCCTCAGCCCTCACGCGACGGTCACCTCCCGGCCGTCCGCCCGTCGCCCGAGGCCGCAGCCCCTCCCCCGACGTCACTCGTGGTTGCAGGGCCTCCCCCGACCGGACACGCTCACCGTGCCCGCCCGTGGCCCCAGACCTACGCTCGGGGCATGCGACGCCGCCAGATGCACATGTCCGACGAGGCCCAGGCCGCCCTGCTCTCCGCGCTGCAGGAACTCCGGACGGAACTGAAGATCCCCACGAAGTTCCCCAAGCGCGTGCTCGCGGCGGCCGACGAGGCCGTCGCCAAACCGCAGCCGCCCGCCGAGGACCGCACCGACCTGCCGCTGTTCACGATCGACCCGCCGACGTCCAAGGACCTCGACCAGGCCATGCACCTGGAGCGGCGGGCCGGCGGCGGTTACCGCGTGCACTACGCCATCGCCGACGTGGCCGCCTTCGTCGAGGCCGGCAGGCCGCTGGACGCCGAGGCCCACGACCGGATCGAGACGCTGTACTTCCCCGACCTCAAGGTCCCCCTGTACCCGCCGGCCATCTCCGAGGGACCGGCGAGCCTGCTGCCCGACCAGGTCGTGCCGGCCCTGCTGTGGCAGCACGACCTCGACGCCTACGGCAGGGTCACCGCCTCGTCCGTGGGCCGGGCAAAGGTCCGCAGCCGGGCGAAGCTCCACTACCAGGGCGTCCAGCAGGCCATCGACGCCGGAACGGCCGAGGAGCCCATCGCGCTGCTGCGCGAGATCGGCAAGCTGCGGGAGGCCGTCGAGGCCGACCGCGGCGGGATCTCGGTGAACCTGCCGGACCAGGAGGTCACCCTCGAGGACGGAACGTTCCGGCTGAGCTACGTGGCCACGCTGCCCGTGGAGGGCTGGAACGAGCAGATCTCCCTCATGACCGGGATGGCGGCGGCCCAGATCATGCTGGACAGCGGTACCGGGATCCTGCGGACGCAGAAGGAGACGTCCGATCAGAACGTGGTCCAGCGCGTGCACGACATCGCCACGTCACTAGGCATCGATTGGCAGGCCGACCTCTCGTACGCCCAGCTGGTACGCAAGCTCGATCCGAACGACCAGAAGCACATGGCCTTCCTCAGCGAAGCCACCGCGATGCTGCTCAGGGCCAAGTACACCGTCTTCCGCGACCACCAGATCCCGGACGACAAGATCCACGCGGCCATCGCGGCCCCTTACGCGCACTGCACGGCTCCGCTCCGGCGCCTGGTCGACCGGTACGCCGGTGAACTGTGCGTGGCCGCGTGCGCCGACGAGGCCCCGCCGGACTGGGTGCTGGAGGCCCTGTACTGCCTGCCCTGCGACATGGAGCGGGGGAAGGGGAAGGCGGCCGACCGTGATTCGGTGGACCTGGCGGAGGCCGCGATGTTGAAGAACCGCGTGGGCGAGGTCTTCGACGTCACGATCATCAACACCGAAAGGGAAGTCGGCAGTCCGAAGGAGGGCACGGCGCACCTGGCGGAGCCCGCCGTAATGGGCAAGATCACGTCCGGCACGCCCCTCAAACTGGGCGCGAGCGTCCGCGCCGAGCTCAAGCGCGCCGACCCGTTCTTTGTCGGCAAGCAGAAGGTCCTCTTCAGAGCGGTGTAGCGGCCCCTCACCTGCGCAATGCGGTATTCGCCGAGCCGGGAGTTCGGGTCGCGCCGGTGAAGACGACCGCCCGCGAGGCCCGGGTATCCAGGCGGAAGAGGCGGACGACAACCCGTCCGGCGAAGGCCATGACTACCAGGAACGCCGCGTAGAAGGGGATCACGGCGACCGATTCGCTCCAAGGGGATGTCCAAACCGGGTTGCCGTGCCAAGAACGGGGTCACGTTCAGTGAGCTTCGCTGCACTAGGGGGCGCCGTGGCAGAGAAAGCGGACCCGTTCGAGGCATCGGCCTCAGCGATCGGTTACGTGTACCAGCTACGCAAGGCGCTGCACCTCTGCGTCGATCGCCGTGGGCGGGGGGCGAATGGTCAGTGGCGATCGAAGCCGGGGACGACATCGAAGAGGTCTCCAAGGGCGGCACCGTCTACTACCAGCTGAAGCACAGGGCGCCGGGAGTCAGCCTGACGGACGCCGGCACCGACCTGTGGAAGACGTTGCGCATCTGGGCGCACGCCATCGCGAGCCATCAGCTGGACCCGGAGGAGACGGATCTGGTCCTCATGACCACCGCGGAACTCCCCAGCGGCATTGCTGCGTACTCTCGCCTGGTCAGACAACCGTGCGACCAGGCACATCCGCGGCGCTCCGTGGCTAACGTGAGGCTCCGCCGAACGGACGCTGGTGAGCACCCGTCAACATCGGGGCAGCCGTTTCCGGCGGTACGCAGGGGGCGCCGCTCGGGCCCGGTGGGCTTCAGCTCAGCTCGCGCTTGAGAATCTTTCCGGTGCCGGTCATGGGCAGGTCCGTCACGAGCCTGACCGGGCCTTTCCGCCGTCGAACAGGAGCCGCCCCTGCCTGTTCAGGTGCGCGAGCCGGGCGATGTCCTGCCGTACCTGACCGCAGCCCATGCAGGAGCCGATGAGGCGCTTCTCGCCGAAGACGTGGGCGGTGTCGGCAAGTACCGCCGGACGTGTACCCACATCGCCGAGCAGGGCTACCCGGGCGTCGAGCTCGACGGCACGACCGTCGCCCGCCGCATCGGCCGCATCGACGAGGAGATCGCAGCGGTCCCGTTCCTCGCCCCGGTCCGCCGGGGGGTGAAGTCGTCCCGGCCGGCACCCGGTACCCCGTCCACGTGGGCATAGGCTGCCATGGAGAGTCCGTGCGTCCCGGCCGGCCCGTGCGGGGCGCCGGCGGAGAGTGATGAGGCTGTGATGGGTGAGCAGACGAAGCCCGAGGTCGACGTTCCGAAGGGTGCCGCTCCCACCGAGCTGACCGTCCGCGATCTGATCGTCGGGGACGGGGCCGAGGTGAAGCCGGGCATGGTGGTCCGGGTGCACTACGTGGGGGTGACCTTCGAGTCCGGGACGCAGTTCGACGCTTCCTGGGACCGCGGCGAGCCGTTCAAGTTCGCCCTGGGCGGCGGCCGGGTCATCAAGGGCATGGACCGGGGTGTGCGGGGGATGAGGGTCGGCGGTCGACGCGAGATCGTCGTTCCTCCGCGTCTCGGCTACGGCAAGGAGTCGCCCTCACCCCTGATCCCGGCGCACTCGACCCTCGTCTTCGTGGTGGACCTGCTCGACTCGTACTCCCCGACCGCCGGGTGGAGCAGCACGTCCTGAGACAGGCCGGCTTCCCGCCGCCGCGTTCCGGTCCGCTGCGGCGTGAGCGCCCCGCGCCACTGCGGCGGCGGTAACCGGACGGTCGCTTCAGGAACCTTCCAGCAGACCGCGCAGCGTCTCGGCGGCGCGTACCGTGGCGTCCCCGCAGCAGTTGTTGAACAGGACGTGCAACTGCTCCGTCCGGTCCGCCAGAAAGCGCAGGCGCGGCAGCCAGGCGGCCAGTTCCTCCCGTGTGTAGGTATGGCGGAAGCGGTCCTCCTTGCTTCCGGTCCCCCAGGCGGCGCTACGGCCGTGAAAGCGGACCACTGAGAGCTTCGAGGTGGTGACGGGTGTGACGGCGGGCATCGAGGTGGGCAGCCCCTGGACCGTGTCCACGGCCACCGCGGTGGCGTCCAGGTCCCTCAACAGGGCGGCCGTGCGCTCCCGCCGGTCCTCGCGCCACCAGTCGGGATGGCGGAACTCCACGGCCATCGGCCACTCGTACGCCCGTTTCCTGGTGGCGTGGAGCACGGTCTCCGCCCGCGCGCCGGGACCGAACCACGGCGGGAACTGGAACAGTACGGCGCCCAGCCGGCCGGATTCGCGCAGGGGCCGCAGGGCCGCGCCGAAACGGTGCCAGACCTCGTCGAGCAGCTCCGGGTCGCCGAGGGCACGGCCGCGCAGGTCGGCGGGCAGGGCGGTCTTGCGGGTCGGGTGGCCGGTGAGGAGGGAGAACGCCTTGACGTCGAACCGGAAGCCCGGCGGAGTGCGTTCGCTCCAGAGGAGGCTGTTGCGCACGCTGGGGAGCGCGTAGTAGCCGGCGTCGACCTCCACGACGGAGAAGCGTTCGGCGTAGTGCCGCAGCCTCCCCTCCGGGTCACGCCGCCCGGGTGGGTACCATCCGCTGGCCACCAGTGCCTTGTCCGTCCATGAACACGTCCCGATCAGAAACTCACCCATGCCGGCCGTCCTTTCTTCGCGGCCCCTCTACCCGGGAAAGCCCTCGGCACGGCCCCGGACGCACGCAAGGCCGCCCTCTCACGGAGGAGAGCACGGCCTGCGACCTGCGTTTCCCCCGTCCCGCACCAGTTCGGCGTTGAACTGCGCGCCCGCAAGCAGCACGACGTGGGAGACCCACAGCCAGACCAGGAAGGCCACCACGCCCGCCAGGGAGCCGTAGAGACGGTCGTACGTCGCGATGTGCGACGCGTAGAAGGCGAAGCCCGCCGACGCCAGCAGCCAGAGCAGCACCGCCAGTGTTCCGCCCGGCAGCGTCTGCCGTACACGGCGGGTCTCCGGCGGCCCGGACCGGAAGAGGAGCAGGACCAGGGCGACGACCACCGTGAACAACAGCGGCCACTTCAAGCCCGCCCAAATGAGGGCGGCCTGGTGGTCCGTTCCCGTGCCCCGGCCGATGGCCCGGGCGACCCGCTCGGCGGCCGTGAGCGTCAGCACCCCGCTGACCAGCAGTGCGAGCACGGTCAACGCCCTGAGCACGATGGCGGGGAAGGCCCGCCACGCCGGGCGGCAGTCGGAGACTCCGTACATCGCGTGCAGCGCGCGCCGGAAGACGGCCAGATAGCTGGAGGCGGACCACAGCGCGGCGCCGGCGGTGACCAGGAGCAGCAGCCAGCGCACCGACGGGCCCTCCTGAGGATTGGTCAGGGCCTGGGCGAGGACCGGACGCGCCGCCTTCGGCACGAAGGCGGCCAGTTGCACGACGACCTCTTGGGGGGTGTCGGTGCCGAGCAGGGTGATGGAGAAGACCATCACCAGCAGCGCCGGGAAGACGGCCAGCACCGCGTAGTACGTCAGCGCCGCCGCCCAGTCGGTGAGGTCGTCCTCCCAGACGGCGACCGGTGTACGGGCCATGGCCCTGGCGTACGCCCCGGGCTCGCGCCGATGGGGCGAGGTGCCCCTCGGGGGTACACCGGTCGTCATGACACCACCGCTACCTTCAGGGCCTGCCGCCACCCGGCCGCCACCGCCCCGGGCCGGTAGCCGGCGAGTCGACTGTCTGGTGCTCCGTCAGGCGACGTGAATGCCGGGAGCCGCGGTGGTGTCACCGCGCGTGCCTGCCCTTGGCCGGCTTCGGCTTGCCCTGCCGCGCCTCGCCCTTCTCGGGGGACGGCCCGGCCGGCGCCCCGCCGCGCGCACGGCCGCGCTGCCGTTCCGAGACGCCGGGAGCCGACGGCGTACCGCTGTCGGCCGCCGCGCCCTCGGAGCCGGCGGGCCGCCGGTCCCCGGTGTACGAGGGGGAACGCGGCGCGGACGCGGATACGGCGGCGGCTCCGGCCGGTGGAGCGGGCGAGGCGGTCGGGGAGGCAGGCTCGGTCGCGGCAGGGCGAGACGGAACGGACTCGGCGTTCTCCGCCTCGGCGGACGGCCCGCCCACCGAACCGGCCAGTCCGACGCCGAGGACGGTCAGTGCCGCGCCGGCGGTCACCAGGAGCCGACTGGCCCGCCTCACGCCGGGCCGGTCGGAAGAGGATCGTGCGTGTACCGGCCCGCCGGGTGCGGATACGCCGGCCTCGACGCCGGCGCCCCCCACCGCCGCGCCCGCCCCGTGCGACCTCAGCGTGTCGGGATTCCGCTCGCCGTCGCCGTCCTCGCCGCTCATGGGCGGAGCCGCGAACACGGAGGATCCCGCGGGCGCGTCGGCCGTTCCCGCGAGATCCTCCGATGCCATGGCGGCCAGGGCGCGCCCACAGGTCCGGGCGTCCGGCCGGCGGCTCTCGTCCGCGTCGGTCATGGCTTCCAGCAGTTCCACGACCGCCGCCGGTATGTCCGGAGGAATGGCCGGGGAACGGTGCAGGCGGGCGATCGCAGCCTCCAGCGGCGCCCCGCCGTACTCCAGTTCACCCTTGATCGACTCGATGAGCACCAGGCCCAGGCTGTAGATGTCCGCTGCCGGCCCGGCGCCCCGGCCCAGCACCTGCTCCGGGGCCATGTACGCGGCGGTGCCCACCAGGGCTCCCGTCACGGTCTGGGCCGTGGTGCCGAGCAGCCGGGAGATGCCGAAGTCCGTCAGGCGGGGGGCGCCCGCCTCGTCCAGCAGGATGTTGGCGGGCTTGACGTCGCGGTGGACGACTCCGGCCCGGTGCACATGGGCCAGCGCCGAGGCCAGGGCGGCTCCGATCCGGCACGCCTCGGCGGGCGCCAGGGCGGCCGCCGCGATCCGCCGGCGCAGCGTCGTGCCCCTGACCAGCTCCATCACCAGGTAGGGCGTTCCGTCGTCCCGGCCGCAGTCGTACACGGTGATCAGGCCGGGGTGCTGCAGCTGGGCCAGCAGTCGGCCCTCCCCGTCGAACCGTTCCTCCGTGTCGGCGGCACCGTCCGGGCGGAAGACCTTCACGGCGACCGGCCGCCGCAGGCGCAGGTCCATGCCCTCGTACACATCGGCGGCACCACCGCGACCCAGCAGGTCGTCGAGTCGGTAGCGGCCGGCCACCGTGTGGGCGGTGAGCCGGAGGTCCGGTCGGATCGGCCACGAGCGGACTTTCATCACTGCGCTCCCTGCGTCCTGTCGTCACCTGCCGTCGTCCGCCCGCCCACGTGTGCGCTGCCGATGGCGTACCCGGCCGCGTGGGTGCGAGCACCTGTGCACCGTGTGCCCCCTCAGCCGCCGGCCATCCCCCGTCCCGCACACGGCCTCGCGGAAGGGGGTCAGGCGTCGTTTCGGCATGATGGAGTCATGCGCACTCGACCGGAGCCGCGGTGGCGCGTGCCGGAGGGCTCGACATCCCGCGCATTGAGCAGCTCCTCGAGGACCGCGTCCGCGACCGGGTCTACCCGGGAGCTGTCTGGGCCGTCGGCGACGCCGCGGGCACGACGGCGAGCGGGGCAGTCGGTCTCCTCGACCCGGCCCATCCCGACGTGCCGATGCGACCCCACACCGTCTTCGACATCGCCAGCCTCACCAAGATCGTCGCCGTATGGGCCGTCATCGGCACCCTCGTCGACGAGGGCAAGCTCCAGCTCCTCACCCCGGTCGGCACCTTCTGGCCCGAGGCCACCGGTCACCCGCTCGCCCAGGTCACCACCCACGAGCTCCTGACCCACACCGCCGGCCTACCTCTGCGAGCCAACCTCAGGAACCTGTAGGCACCGACCCTCAGGACATCCGCGACGGCGTCCTCCACGAGGCCCTCCACCGCGCCCCCAGCGAAGCCGTCGAGTACACCGACCGAGCCGCCCTCATCCTCGGCTACCTGGCCGAATACCTCGCCGGCCCACCCCTCGACCACCTGGCACAAGACAGGATCTAGGAACCCCTCGGCATGGCCGAGACCCGCTTCGGCCCCCTCCCCGCGGACGAAGTCACCCACTGCGCCCCCACTGAACTCGACGAGGAGACCGGCACCCACCTCAAGGGCACCGCCCATGACTTCTCAGCCCGCCTCCTCGGCGGCACCTGCGGCATCGCCGGCACCTTCTCCGCCCTCGCCGACCTCACCCGCTTCCTCCGCCACACGCTCACCCCGACGCAGGCCACCTTCGGCCAGTCCTGGATCGCCGACTCCCTCCGCATCCGCACCGGCGAACCCACCCCCGGTCGGGGCCTCTTCTGGCACCCCGCTCCCGGCACCGAATTGCGTGAGGACATCTGGGTCCATTACGGCTTCACCGGCACCGGCATGTGGATCAGTCCTGAGCAGCAACGCTGGGCAGCACTCCTCACCGACAAACTGTTCTTCACTCGCGACTGCGAACCGCTCACCGCCGTACGGGGCAGGTTCCGCGAACTGGTCTTCTCCATCGCGGACCAACCTTCTGTAGCTGTCCCTGACCGAAGGTCCGGGACAGCTACAGAAGGGTGACTAGTCTTGCCAAGTCCCTGGTCGCCCGCTCGCACGGCCAGTACCAGGGCTGGGGCGATGTGGTCACCTTCGCCGCCTCTACAGCAGCGCGCATCGGTGAGGTTTCAGGGGTCCGTGTCCGGGACATCGACACCGACAACTGGATCTGGACCGTCCGCCGGCAGACCACCCCCGCCCGCGGTGGCCTTGTCGACAAGGCCACCAAGGGCAAGCGCGCCCGCAAGGTGCCCCTCATCGAAGAAGTCCGGCCGATGGTGCCCCGCGCCTGCTCGCGGTCGGTGACAGCCCGGACGCCCCGTCTGCTTCGATCCTCGCGGCGGACGCATCTCAACCGCTGTCCTGCGCGACGCGACCCACTGGGACGACGTCGTCACCGAGCTCGGCTTCGAGCACCTT
The DNA here is from genome assembly GCF_040611675.1 of Streptomyces sp. NPDC006551. Lineage (NCBI taxonomy): Bacteria > Bacillati > Actinomycetota > Actinomycetes > Kitasatosporales > Streptomycetaceae > Streptomyces > Streptomyces sp. NPDC006551. The sequence goes on along the minus strand of NZ_JBEXOT010000004.1, from coordinate 237,825 downwards.
GGACGGCACGACCTGCGCCACACCGGGCTGACGTGGTTCGCGGACGCCGGGGTCCCTCTTCACGTCCTGCGCAAGATCGCCGGGCACGGCTCGCTGACCACCACTCAGCGCTACCTGCGCCCCGACGCCGGCCAGGTCACCGCAGCTGGTGCCGCGCTGTCTGCGCACCTCATGGTGCTCCGTGCACCCCGTTCGCTGCCAGTCACGGCAATGGACGTCATTTGACCACTCGGACCGGCCTGGTCCCCAAGTGGTCCCCAGAAACGATCAAGGGGCCGTTTCAGATTGCTCTGAAACGGCCCCTGACCTGCGACTCTTTCGAGTCGGGACGACAGGATTTGAACCTGCGACCCCTTGACCCCCAGATGTGTGGGTCAGGGGTATTTTCTGGATATAGCAGACTTAATCCGGGCGCAAGTTGTGCACGGAAGCATGCGTCGTGCACCACCGCACGCAGCGTGTGGTCCCCAACTGGTCCCCAGGAGACCTCTTCCCATTGTCCAACCGAGGTCCTGAACGAGCACCTCAAGCCGCCCCGGGATCGCAATCCCTCCAACCGCCTACGAAGGCATCGGGGGTTGCCCGAGCCCCGGTCGACCGGCGGACAACCAACAACTGGCGCAGGCACCGCTGACGGCGCTGCCGGTGTGATGCCGGGCCCCCGGTTCCGGACCGATCAGCTCCTGGAGAGTCGGGACTGTCCTGAACAAGACACTCCCATCCGGGAAGTACGGTGGCGCCCAGGCATGCTGAGGTCCAGATCCCGGTCGGACATGGACTCGTATGCCCTCAGAGCCGTCGCCAGCGCCTCTGCGGCGGGGCGAGTCGCCGACCCTGAGCAGGCACTGCCCAAGCAGCACCGGGTTCCGGAGGCTTCGGCGGCCAGGCCGACGCGCCCGTTCTTGATGAGCCGGTCGTAGATCTTCAGCGCCTCGCGCGCGGCGATGGCGGCATCGCCGACAAGTCCATGGTGGAAGCGGGCTTGGGCGAGCCGGTCCATGGCGTGGGCGAGATCGGCGTTACGCAGGAATCCGGCCCTGCCCTGCTTGCCGGACCATTCTCTGAGCGGCGCCCTCCACGATGCCGCACGGTCTGCGATGCACCGATCACCCTGCACAGGCTTCGTATGCCTGTGCGCCCGACCGAGTCAAACGAGATCGGCGTGCCAAGCCGTGTTGCGGGTCAAGTACCGGTAGCCGACCCACTCCTGCGCCAAGCGCCGGCCTGCAGCCAGGAGGCCAGCCGCCTTCGCACGGTACGCCGTGGGCATCCACTCGGCCAGAGCACAAGCCTCCCCTACGTCGATACCCTTCTCCTTCGCGCCGCGGTCGCGTCCGATTTCCAGCAGCGCGCCGTAAAGGCGTTCAGTGGGTTGGACGGCTGGAAGCCCTCGATCGCTGGCTGTCTTGGATGCCGCGTGCGGGATGCGGATCCCGCTGAGATCAAGGTCGCCGAAGTAGCGAATCTCCGCGATGCGATGCTTGGCCGCGAGCGTGTTGACCGATGCGCGGAATGTGCCACCGAGTCCCCAGGCGACGTACCCCAGCCGGTGGTTGTCGGGGAGGGAGTGAACGAGAGACCACCACGTGGCCGAGTTCTCGACCACGAGCAGGATGTCTCCCGAGCCGACACGCTGATAGTAGCCGTCCCCGACTTCGGTCAGAAACGTCTCTGTGAGCAGCGGCGGGTGCGTCGTGAACGTACGCAGAGTCGCATGCAGCCGATCGGGGTCGCCGAAGATCGGCCCCGAGCGCAGGGTGTCGAACGTCTTTTCCGGCATGGGGAAATCTGATTCGCTTCCGTATGTTCCGAAGATCTCCAGAGCCCGTTCCCGGAGCGGCACAGGGAACAGGTCCGGATCGCTCATCAGCCACTGATTGACGGCCACGTATGCGGAGCGCTGCTTCGAAGTCGCCGTCGGCCACTCCCGGGCGAGCCGGTAGAGGTCAGGGTGCCAGTGCGGCATGGGCGGTACGGCAGGTCGGGGTGGAGCGGTGGCACAGAGCCAGATCTTGAGAGGCAGGGACACTTTGTCCCGGGTACGTTGCTTCATCTGCTCGATAAGGCCGTGCTCTTCGAGTTCGTCCAACAACCTGGACATGAGCAGGGGTTCGTATTCTCCGTCCGGGTTACGGTTGTTCACCTTTCGGAATGCCGTCCAGATGTCGTCCAGCACGACGCGCGTCCTGCGTGCGCCGTTCCAGCCCGCCTCGGTCGCACCAGCTCTCAGGTGACGGATGAACTCACTCTGCCTGTGCTTCACGGGACTGTCCATCTTCCGTCTCTCGCTTGAAGATTCTGGTGGCGGTGACGTTGCCTGTGCCATCCGGCTCGGCCAATGCGTCGAGCGCCTCCTGGATCCGGTCGGTCACGGTGAGGTACTTGCGCCCCGCCCGCAGATCGGCGTCGTTGCGCAATCTCAGGATGAGAGGGAAGCGTTTCAGCGTGCCGTCGTCGGACAACCCTGTGGTGTAGATGAGTTGCACGCCCAATGCCTCGGCGACCTTACGTTGGAGGGCGAGCAGATAGTCCGCGTTGGCCCGGCCGATCGGGTTGTCGAGGAACAGGACACCGGAGTGCGTGTCCTTCTCCCTGCCCCGGTTGCTTGCCCGTAGGGCTGCCATGGTGCAGTACAGGAGGATGGCCGCGGTCAGGTGCTGCCCGCCGGAGAAGACGTCCTTGATCTCGGAAACTCTGATGCGCTCGTTGCGCAGCACGGCGTCAGGCTTGAGCATGTCGATCCGAAACCCCTTGGGGACCGCTGCCCTCACCCCGGCGAGCAGCAGCGACATGCCATCCCTCCGCACCGTCCGCCCATCTGTGGTATGTCCCTTCGCCGCCTCGTCGATGACCTCGCCGATGCGCAGGTGCGCGATTTCGTCCTGTGCCGGGGTGAAACGGAAGCGGAGGAACTCCTGAGCGGCCCAGTCGTCCAGGCTCGCTGGCAGCCGTGACATCCGCTGCGCCTGACGCAACGAGGCCAATGCCTTGTCGACCTGGACTTTGAGGTTTCGCATGATCAGTGTGCGGTGTCGCTCTGTCTGGTCGATCTCCTCGTTCAAGGCGCGCAGGCGCGGCCGAAGGGCGTCGGACCACTCTGTGGCGCGGGCCGCCACCGTTTCCCAACCCGCGATACGGATCTGTGTCTGCACGCGGACGTGCAGGTCTTTGAACTCCTGGGCAGCAGCGTGGTGCGTGAGCTTCTCCGTAGCCGCGCGCAGGGTCTGCTCGTCGGTGCGGGCGTTGGTTTCCCGGGTCGTACGTTCCTTGGTCAGCCGGGTGACGAGGTCCTGAGCGGTGTCCGCGTCCCCTTCGTAGGGCACGGTGTCGACGGTGTTACTGTCGCCCTCGGGCCGATCTGTGGCGAGACCGTCAACTATGAACTGGAAGACCTTCGCCGACGCCTCGACATCCTCCAGTTGGCGTCCGAGCCGCGTATGCAGTTCCTGTTGGTCCGTCACCTTGCGAGCGCTCGACGTCTGCTGTCGGCCGGCTTCATCGACGGCTTCGATACAGGACTCGATATCGGCCGGGTACCTGGGAAGCAGTACTCGAGTCGTCACGCGATCCGTCGCAGCAGTCAGTTCGTCCGCACAGCGGGACGCGGCCAATGCTGCTTTCCGTGCCCCGATATCGGCTTCCTGCTCGGCCTGGACTGCGCCCTCCAGAGCCGTCGCTCGTGCGGCTTCGTCGGAACCCTCGGGGCTCTTCAGCAGCACGGCCGCCTTGTCGCGGATTCCCTCGGAGAGCCCGAAGTAGGCACCTTTCGCTTTGGCAGCACGTTCGTTGGCCCGCTCGCGCTCCTCGAGCAAGTCACTCCCTACCTGAACGCGCAGGTATCGCGCTGCGGCTTGTTCGTACGCGCTCCGCAGCAAGGCTGTGGAAAGTTCGGGAACAGGATCGGAGCGGCGGACGTCCTCGCTACCGGGTAGCTTGGCCCGTTCGTCGTTCACGATACGCACGGTGCGTCGGTGTTCGTCTGCTCTGCGTTGATGGTCCGTGACGAGCTTCTGCAGCTCGGTGGCCTCATCCTCTGCTTTCCCGGCGGCTTCCTGGCGCTCCCGCATTCTCTCCTTCGCGACTGAGGCTTGCTCTGTCCATTCCGCCAGGTGGCCGTGCCGTTCGGCGAGTTCCTTGAGACGCTCCAGCCGTTTGGTGAGCGAGTCCCGAGCCTCCCGCTGGGGCGGGAGCTCCTCCTTGATCTTCTGCCGCCGTGCCTGGAGCGTCTGGAGCACTTCCTGGCGTTCGACCACCTTCGATTCGGCGGCTGTGTGCTCCCGCACCAGACCCGCGTGTTCTTCGGTGAGTGCGGTGATGCTTCCTTCCGGATAGCGCATCCGCCAATCCGTGAGGGCGTAGGTCAGGCCTCCGTCCTGCTCGTTGCGAGTGGCCAGCTCCTCGGCCCGGGCGCGGCGTGCGGCGTGCCGAGCGTCGATCGCCTCGTGCTCGGCGGCCGCAGCGTCCACGTCGTACAGGGCGGGGTGAGGCGGGATCACTGCCTCGACTCCGTCTTTCAGTTCCGCCTCGGGGTCGGTGAAGGTCTTGGTTGTCGCAACTGGCACGAAGACGGTCGGTTGGGGACGCAGTGCCGTGAGTACTTCCTGGGCCCGGTCGATGTCGTCAGGATCGTGGAGGAGGATACCCGCGGCCAGGTGCGGCAGTCGCTCCACGATGTCTCGTCGCCGGTCGGCATCGGGGATGGACGAGAGGTAACGCCATCCCGGAACCGCGACCACTTGTGCATCCTCTAGGGCCTTGACGGCGTCGGAGACCACTTGGGCAGGCGGCAGGAGGTCGCCTGCGGCCAGAGCGAGGCGTGCTTGTTCGTCGATGGACTCGGCGACTTTGAGCTCGGTCAGTTCTCGTTCGGCCTCACCGCGTGCGATGCTCAACGCATCCAGAAGCGCGGTGACGTCTCGGTCGAGGGCGATGTGCGGTACGTCGAGAAGCGCGGCGAGCCGGGGGTTCGCCTCGAAGCGCGCTGTTTGTGTGCGGACCTCGTCCAGACGGGCGGTGAGGTGGTCACGACGCCCCCGCAGGCCTCCTTCCTCCGCCTCAGCCTTCCGCAACTCGTCCTGCGCGAGGGCCTCTCGATCTGCGAGGTCCACCCATTCTCGTTCCAGGTCCGTGACGCGCTGGGCTGCCTTGTCGCGTCCTTCCTGAATGGTCTCCACGGTCCGGGGCAATGCGGCGGCGTCATGCAGCAGACCTTCGGCGACGGCTGCCTCGATGTCCCCGCGCAGACGTGTGATCCACTGGGTGAACTGGGCCGCCTCGTGTTCGGCCTTCACGGCCTCCCGGTGCGCCGCACGAGCACGCTCTTGTGCCGCGCTCTTCTCCTTTTCCCCCGCTGCCACCCGCTCCAGCTCGTCGGAGGAAGTTTGGGCAGCCTCGTCAGCCGTCGCCCATAGGCTGCGCGCAAGGCGACGAGCCGCAGCGTCGCGCTCTTCCAGTGCCGGGCGCGCCTTCTCCTCCTTGGCGCCGATGAGAGCGGTCAGCGCCTTGACCTGGGCGATACTGTCGCCGTACTCATGCACGGTCGAGGTCTCTCGCCACGCGGCGACGAGAGCTTGCGCGTGGGACAGTCCCTTCTCGCTCGCCGTCAGCTCCCGCTGGGCCCTCTTGTGCTTCAAGTCGGCCAGGTGGCGTCGCAGTTCGGCTACGATCGCCCCGGCCTGGTCCGCGGCGTATGTCAGCTCATCGAGTTCCTCTTGCGACTTGACAACCTTTGCTCGCTGCCCGAGCACCACGTCCTGCTCTTTACGGGCGCGCACCCGAAGCCGTCCGCCCAGCTCCGCGAGGTCACGGGCAGCCTGCTCCGCTCGGCGCCGCGATAACCGGGCCGCCTCGGCCAGTTCCACGATCGGGCCCAGGAGATCGAGCGCGCCGGCGACGAACTCCCTCTCGGTGAGAAGCAACCCACGACCCGCGAGCCGCTCCACGTGTTCGGTGACCAGCGCCGCCAGGTCGTCCATTTCCTCGGACCTGACGATCGCCCGCAGCAGGAAGTCGACGAACTTCACGTCCGAATCGAGCTTGAGCCAGTTCGCCGCTTCGCCTTCGTCGACGTTCATCTCCCGCTGGTATCGGAAGAGTTCGGGGTCGATGCCAAGCAGCTGCAGCCGATTCGTCCAGTCGCCCTGATGCCGTGTCCAGTACAGGTCCACGCTCTGGTCGGCCGCGTACGCCTCCTGGAGCTCGTCCCGGTATGCGTCCAACGTGCACGACTTCGTACCAACGGCCATCGGGAGGGTTCGAAGGTTGATCTCGTCACTGGGCCGCAGACAGTACCAGCGTTCACGCAGGTTGTCCGAGACTTCGGAGGCGACCTGCTTACGCCAAGCCAGCACCTTGCCGGTGAGCAGCAGATCACCGGTGAGCGGGTTCATCCACTCCAGAACGATGTGGGACACGTCCTTGGGCATGACGAACTTCTCCAGCACGCGCGTGTTGGTCGTTCCCACGGTGTGACGACGCCCGGGAAGGACGACGGAGAAGACGAGCTTGAGAAGAACGGACTTGCCGCCCCCGTTCTCCAGCAGGACCAGGCTGGCGGGCGAAGGCCGGCAGGTCGTGGCACTAGAGTCGAAGAGGGCTTCCTGCTCGGCACCCACCGGGCGTCCCGCGCCGCTGAGGTCCAGGGTGACGTCGTGGAAGCGGGCACCGGCCGGTCCGACGGTTCTCAGCCGGACACGGGATAGCTCGTACATGGCGCGGTTCTCCTAGTCGTACAGCGTCTCGGCGCGATGGGTGCGGAGCGTCCCGGTCCCAGCAATGGGAGGCAGCACCCCGAGTTCGGTCAGTTCCTCATAGGCACGTGTGCTGGCCAGTTCGCGCACATGGACCTGATAGCGGTGGGTGGCGACGAAGACCTTCTCCCCGTTCTCGGAATCGGCTCTGCCCTGATGGAACATTCCGCGGTCGACGAGGTGTGTGAGAGCCCGGCCAATAAGGCTGCGAGTGGCCGATGCCCCTGATCGTCCCCCCTTGGTGGGGGCGACCTCGGGGCGGCGCTCGTAGGCCCGCCAAGCCCTCTCCAGTTCCGGAGCTTGAGCCAGTGGATCCTGCGACTCCTCGCCTTCGGCGACGCGTTCCGCCAGCACTCGGCACACCGATCGCACGAGCCGGTCGATGGACGACACCCGGACCTTGCCCTGGTAGCCGTCATCGGCCAAATCCTCGGGCCGGGGGAAGGCCAGGGCCGCGACAGCCAGGTGCGTGATGCCGTACAGGATGCGCTCGGCCTCCCGACTCTCCCGCATCCGCACGTGCCGGGCGTACTGATCCAGCCGAGTCTCGAAGGCCGACCCCGGCAGCGCGGTGTGCACCATGCCGGCCCGTGTGGTGACCGCTATGATCCTCAGCCCCATCCCCGCCGCGCACCGGGTGACGAGCGTCTCGAAGTCGGGATCCTCGGCATAGCGCTTCACAAGTGAGGCATAGGCACTGTCGCGCGCGGGTCGGATCTTGGGCCTGAAGCCGTAGCCGATGAGTCTGCCCGCGGCCTCCGCTTCCTCGGCCATGGTCTCGATGGTCATGATTGCCCGCTGTTCCTCTCCAGGCGGTCGGCGTCCAAAGCCGCACGGTCGAATGCCGCAGACGTCAGCAACAAGTCGTCCCCCTCGTACCCTTGGCTCTCCAAGGGGACCCCTGCCGATACGGCTAGCAGGACGCGGTCGACTCCCTCGCTCAACGCCGCCCCCAACTGCGGACTGAAAGCCCGCAACGCCAACAAGGCGACTACGTCCGGGAGTTCGGGATCGAGCGCGGCGGCCTCCTCCAGCAGCTCTGACAACGGGCGCGCTTGGTCCGCCAGATAGAGCAAGGACTCTGCCAGGCGCTGCTGTTCGTCGGTGTAGCCGCGCACTTCCACGACCGGAACGAGCTCCGGCTCCTCCTCCTCGCCCGTGAACCGGGCTCGTTCGAGTGACGGCGTGAGCAACGCAGGAACCAGCGCGGCCAGGCAGAGCTGGTCATCCGCCGTCGGCCCCATGGATTGCTCATAGAAGGAGCGCACCGGCTGGAAGGCATCGGCCAGTGTGAGTCCGAGCACCGGCTGAAGGAGGTCGCCATACACGTCCACCGAAGCCCTGAGGACGGTGCCCGAAAACTGCTGGCGGTCCTGTTCCTCCAAGAAGAGCGTGCGAGCTCCGCGCAAACGGATCTGCAGCCGGGTGTGCCGGCGAATGCAGTCCTCCACGATGTCGACCAGGTCGGCGGCTTGTCTCCTGTGAACCGGATCCTCGGACTGGTCACGCGTGATGGAGACGGACCGGGCGATCGCAGATTCTTCCTGGAGCCGGTGGTCGACGTGGTCAAGAGCCTCGTTGAGAAGGTCCGGAACCTCGTCGGCCCAGTCGACTGTCGTCACATTCCGGCTCGTGGCGTCGAGTTGGGCTCGGATGATCTCCGCGTACTGAATGGTGCGAATACGGGCCTGCTCGGCCACGGCCTTAGCGTCGGCCAGCCGCCCCCTGCCGATGAGGTTGCGCAACCTCACCTCGGCGGCGATCTGAGCTGATTCCACATCCGTGTCCAACGCGCCAACCAGAACATTCAACGCCTCGTTGGAAGCACGCAGATACAGGTCTCCGTTGCTGTCCGAACGCTCTTCGATCAGCTTGAAATCCCACTGCCTCAGCGCGTACGCGCCCGCGCCGTCCACCTCTCCGTAAAAGCGGCGGAAGCCCCTGTCGGTATCCCGTACGTTGATCAGGGAGTCCAGCACCCATCCGGCGACGCGTTTGTGCTCGTCGACGGGGCGGTCAGGCGCCTGCCAGCCGACGAAACCCCCGGCCCTGAGCAAGACCTGTTCGTGGTTCGCCCCTGTGTCGTAGTCCATCGCGATGGCCACGTGATCGATGATCTGCAGAGCCACCTCGGCCATCTGGTACTGAGAGCCGTCCAGCCATGGCAGTTTCGTCTTGCGAATGTCGAGGTCATGCAAGGGCGCTGTGCAGGCCAGGGCCTTGAGCCTGCGCGTGAGCCCTTCGTCGGCCCATACGCTCCGTTCGCCGCCGTGATCATGCATGGAGCCACTAGACAGGCTTAAAGCGGTAGATGTCCTGTGATCCACAAGGCATGGCGGGAATCGCAAGGACACCTGTCCCCGATGACCCGAGAGTAGCTTGCCACCGCATAGGCTCGTCTACTGCGGGTTTTCCAGAAAGAGCCCGGCTACCGCTGCGTCACGCTCCTGAGCAGAACCGAACTTTTTGGCTGAATCATTCCTGGGTGAGATCAGAGTCATGGAGTGTGAGGCGACGACACGAACGTACGGCGGCCGGCTCGTGGGATCGCGCGCATCGCCTGGTGGGCGGCGTGCGTCACTTCCTCTGGCCCCTCCACCAGAACCAGCACCAGCGCCTGGCTGATGGACGGTCGCAACGCGTCGACTTACTCACACAGCTCCTCCCCGTCCGGCCCCGCGTAGTCGGCTCGGGCTCCGCCATCGGCCTGGACCGTTCCGATAGCCTTGGCATAGTCCACAGCAGCCTCCACGAAGGCTGCATACGCTTGCCGCCGCCCGTCCCGGCGCCGGTGCTCCCGCTCGTGTTGCGAGCGGCGATGCATGGTGCCGTTCAGTCGCGCGGCACCGGGAGCGCCGAGCATGCCTGAGTATGCACCGAGAATCGCTGCGAGAGCAGCCATGGTCTCTGGTTCCGCAGTCTCCCCCCCTTGAAAACGCTCTCTCGCACTGTGCGACAAAGACAGCAGCCCACCTGGTTGCAGGAGGCGACACGTCTATACGAGGTTCCGCCCGCACCTGGAAGGCCGTCGGCTCCCGTCGGGCTTCCATACTCTTCCAGTGCCATACGGCAGGTGCCGTGCTGGCCCCACCGCCCAGCCGCCTGCCATCCCGGACGTCCGGCCTTCGGTGGGACAATCTTGGGTATGGATCAGTCCGAACTTCCCCGCCCCCCTCTGCCGGGGACATCCGATTCCGCGTCGCCGGCGCGGTGGACCGGTGGCAGCCGGTCTCGGGGGATCCCGAGCTGGGGCTTCCACCCCGCGGTGGCAGCCCGGGGATGACGCCACCGGGTGAGGATCTCGATTTGGCGATCGGCTGGGACCGCTTCGAGAAACTGATGCTGGCGGTGGCGGGTCGGGTGCTCGCCATCCGAGGGGTCAGATTCCGGCGGTACGGGGTCCAAGGGCAGGCACAGCATGGCATCGACCTGGCAGGCCGGGATCCGGAGGGGCAATTCGTCGTCGTCCAGTGCAAGGACTATCAGGAGTTCACGGCCGGACAGCTGCGGGCAGCCGTCAGGACGTTCACCAGCGGAGACCGGCCGTTCGGCGCACGGCATCTGATCGTCGCGACCTCTGCCAGCACCGAGCGCACCCAGCTGGCCGATGAGCTCGCCAGGCTCCAGGACGAGCACCGAGACCTGGAGCTGGATCTGTGGGGGCCGAGCAGATCAACGAGTTCCTGCGCTCTCAGGCTGACGTCGTAGCCCGCTTCTGGACTCGGGAGACGGCAGACTCGTTCTGCACCGGAGCGCCGCTCGCGGGTGTACCGGCACCCACGATCGACCGTCAGGAGCAGGCGGACCGCATCCTCGTCGGACCGCTCATGACCAGCGACGTAAGGCCGATACTGCGCGCGGCCGAAGATGAGCGAGCCACGGCACCGGAGCGTTCGGCACAGAAGTACGGTGACATCGCGGTACGCCTGGAGGAAGCCGGCTTTCGAGGCCATGCGACCGTACTGAGGCAACGGCAGTTGGAGGCACTGCAAGAGGCCGGGGCGAGTGATCAGGTCGCGGAACTCGCCGGCTCCCTGGCCGCCGCGGCACTCCACGTCGGAGATCGGAGCGAGCCGAAAAGGCTGGCGCGGCTTCTGGACACCCTGGCCCGAGGCGACGAGTCGGCGGAGACGGAGCGCGGGGTCGGCCTTCGACGGCACGCACGGCTCATTCGCGCAGCCGTCGACGCGGTGCTCCACCCCCTCGGCACGTCGTACGGCACACTCGCCGACGTCCTGCACGCGGAGCGGAATCACGTCGTCCCCTACCTCCCTCTCCTCGTCCTCCTCCTCACCGAGCGCCGAATGGCCATGGGGCTCAATCAGCCAGAGACACACCGCTTCCTCATCGACAGCGCCATCACCCAGGCCGGCCAACAGAGCAAGGACGACCAAGGTGACGACATCGTCATGAGGCTGCACCTCGTACGAGCCGAGTACGACGCCGCCGAGCGGCGCTCTCTCCTCGGCGCCGCTCGGCGGGGTAGCGTCCCTCGACGGCACGCCGCGCTGATCAAGTCTCGCGAAGCGCGAAGACTTTGCCTCGAAGGCCGAGCCGATGAGGCGGCGGATACCTGGCGGGAGGCCGTCGCCGACGCGATCCACGCCGGACTGACCGAAGAGGCGGCCGACTGGCTCTACGCCATTCGCGCCGTGAACGTACGCTACGGCCCGCTGACCGAGCAGATCGACGAGGAACACCGACTGGCGCAGGCACTGCGCGCGGCGGGGACAACCCGTGTACGCCTTCTGGATCGCGTGCGGGAACCGCGGGAGCAAGCCATGTCCTCCCTGGTACGAGAGCAGCCCACCGAAGCGGTGCTTTCGGCCCAGTGCTGGCTCACCGACAGCGTTATCACGGGCAGCTGGGCAAACGAAGCCGATGCGTCCGCTCTCCTCGGACGGCTGTACGCGAACAACACAGAGGCATCGCTGGCCACTTCCTACTACGAGCGGGCAGGCAGGACAAAGGAGCTCGTGGTTCTCGCCGATGCGGCCGGTGATAGCCGCCTGCCGGTGGGTTCCCTGAGCGAGGACCTTGGTGGACTTTGCACGCTCGAGCGGCGCTGGTGGCAGCCCAGGCGGATCTGATTCCGGACGACGAAGCCGCCAGACTTCTCGACGACCTGATCGGTCTGGCCGCGAGAGGCATGGCCGGCGAGCTGACCGAGCCCAGCACGCAGAGCCTGACCATCCAGGCGGTGAAGAGCGCCTGCGCCCTCGCATCCCGCGGCACACGAGCACAAGCCGCCACCCTGCTCGACCTCCTGGCCTCTGAAGTCCCCCGCCCACCGGGTCACCACAAGCCCATCGACGACGACCACGCCAACGCCTGTGGCACCATTGCAGCCACCCACCCGAGCCTGGCCAGCACGTCTCTCAACCGCTTGTTCGACCTTGTGAGCCAAGGAGTGCAGAAGGCGTCGAGCCTGATCCTCGAGGACACTGTCGGCCGGCTACTGGCAGCCACCTCCCACCGTCAGACGAGCGCCCACCCTGCGGGCGCGCCAAGCCCTCTCACTGAGGCGCAGCGCGCGACACTGTCTGCCCGAGCAGGGGATCTCCTGGCCGGGCAGCATCACCTGGCCGACGTCATCCTCGCCGTACTCGACCCCGGCCACCCCGCCCTCCACGACGCGGCGGCCCAAGCCAGCGAACGCATCCTCCAGCGCCCGGAACCCGACCCTCACCACGTCGAGTTCGGTTCGCGCATGGTCGAAGACTCCTTCCTGGCACTCTCTCTCGATACGGAGGACCGGCAAACGTGCCTCACCAAGCTCCTCGAGATCGCGGCAGACCCACGAGAAGCGGCCTACAACCGGCAGGACGCACTCACCGGAGCCCGCAACCTCGTCGACGATCTCCCGGAAGGCGCCCGACACGCGACCTTCCACGTCAGCAAGCCCTTCGTGCTCGGTGAACACGACGGCAGCCGCCTCGACGACGAGGTGACCGGAACGTCCCATCCACTGAGTTCATTCAAGATCACCGGAGCGTCCGGATCCTTGCGCGGCCACGGCCTGCACCTGGCTGCCGTTACGGCCACCACTCCGGACGAGCGGCAATGGGTACGTGACCGAGCGCTGGACCTCCTCCACAGCGACGACAGGTCAATCGTGCAGGCAGCCGCCGTGACTCTCAGCGCCATCCGAGGCGACGTCACGGAAAACATCGACATCAACCTGCTCGCCACACACCAGCACGTCGGCGTCCGCCAGACCAGCGCCGTCTTGGCAGCCCAGCACCTGGTTCGTCACGAAGAACTCGCGCTGCGACTGGCCCGGGACAGCAACCACCGTGTACGGCGGACACTGGCGGAGGCAGTCACCGACGCGCCGGGGCAGCCGCAAGGGGCGGTGAGTACTGTCCTGGACATCCTTAGGCAGGACGCACGGCATAGTGTCCGCGCAGCAGCGGCTCTGCGCCATCAAACCTCGAACACCTGAGGTGCCTCGTCCCGCGCAACGATACAGAAGGTGGTCACTCGGAGGCAGCCGCAACTGAGGCTGTGGCTCGCGACGCCTCTCGTCAGCCTGCTCATCCCAGTGGAAGCGGCCATCCACATCGGTCCGTGCAACCTGCAGAGCAGGGGGAGCGGATCCCTTGGCGCGCAGAGAAGGGAAAATCTCTGGTCACGACCTCTCTGACGGGCGTGGTGGTCGCGTGTGGTCGCACGCTGAGTGTGTCAGGCTCTTCTCCGCCTCGTGGAGGCGATCGCCATGCGTACCAGCGCCGGCCGCGGCCGTATCTACCGTCGCTGTGGCTGCCGGGACACCCACCGTCACCAGGTCGGTGCCCGCTGTCCACATCTGCTCGCCGACAGCACCCACGGGACCTGGGGCTTCGCCGTCGACGTCCCCGCCCCGGGCCACCGTCGGACGACGGTGCGCCGGGGCGGCTTCGCCGACCAGGACGTGGCAGAGGAGGCACTGCGGCGGTTCCTCGAGGGCGAGGCCGGCGGGTTCGACGCGGACCCGAACCAGACCGTCGCCGCGTACCTGGACGCGTGGCTGGCTGCGAAGGCGCTGGTGCTGAAGCCGACGACGATGGCCCGGTACCGCGACTACGTCCGCAACGATCTCGTCCCTGCGTTCGGCACCCTCAAGCTCGACCAGCTCGCGCACCGGCATATCTCGGCCTTCGTCACCGGCCAGCTCGCCGCCGGCCGCGGCCGTACCACCCTGTATCGGTGCCTGGCCAGCCTTTCCAGCGCGCTCGGTGACGCCGTCCGCCAGCACCGCCTCCCCCACAACCCAGCCTCTCCACCCGTCCTGCGCCGGCCGCCGTCGCCGGAACGGCAGATCTGGACCGCGGAGGAGGCCGCCCGCTTCCTCACCCACTGCCACCAGGCCGACCCGGAGATGGCCGACCTGTTCGAGGTCCTCATCGGCACCGGCATGCGCAAGGGCGAGGCCCTCGGACTGCACTGGGACGACGTCCACCTCAGCCAAGGCGTGCTCTACGTGCGCTGCACGCTCTCCGCCGTCGACAACAACCGCCTGGTCATCACCACGCCCAAGACCCGGTCGAGCAGAGGCTGGGTCGCCATCTCGCCCCGGGTCGCCACCGCGCTGCGGCATCGGGCTCGATCCGCTCCAACTCTTCGCGGCGACCCGCGCGATCCGTTCGCGGGGTTGGTCTTCTGCCGGCCCGACGGCCGTCCGCTCGGGCCGCATCTGGTGCTCGACAGGCTCTACCGGCTGTCCGAGGAAGCCGGCGTCCCCCGGGTCACGGTCCACGACCTGCGGCACCTCGCCGCCACCATCACCATCACCGCCGGCGTCCCGCTCACCGTGGTCTCCAAGACGCTGCGGCACTCCACCCTGTCGACGACCGCGAACCTCTACAGCCACCTCACTCAACAAGCAGCCCGCCAAGCCGTCGACACCATCGACCATGTTCTCAGCGGAGCCGAGCAGACGGCCGGCCGTTCGGACCGGCCCGCGTGGCTGCGACCACCGCGCGACCACCTCCACCGCCTCCGCGAAGCCCTCGGCAGGCTCCGCTCCCCCGCACCGCCCGCCACCAGCGCTGCAGCCAATCAACCCCGGCTCAGGCCTGCGACCACACTGCGACCACCATGCCCCCGAACGCACGAAAGGCCGCCCTCTCATGGATGAGAGAACGGCCTCCGACCTGCGTTTCCGCATGGTCGGGACGACAGGATTTGAACCTGCGACCCCTTGACCCCCAGTCAAGTGCGCTACCAAGCTGCGCCACGTCCCGATGCCCGTCTGACCTGGGGTTTCCCCCGGCCGAACGCGCATGAGAACAATACCGCACTTCGCCCGGTGGTCACGAACCCCTTTACGGGCTTGACCTCAAGCTTGCTTGAGGTTGAACGCTGTGAGGCATGACGAACACGGCAGAGACGCTCACCCCCCGCGATCACCGCGCCGACCTCGGCCGCCTCATGCGACTCATGGGGCTCATGACCGGCGACGAGAAGCACTCCCCCGCCGCCACCTCCACGCTCGACGCCCTCTGGGTGCTCTACGACCGGGTGCTACGGGTGTCGCCCGAGACCGTCGACCAGGTCGGGCGGGACCGGTTCCTGCTGTCCAAGGGGCACGGACCGATGGCGTACTACGCCGTCCTCGCCGCCAAGGGGTTCTTCCCCGAGGAGCTGCTCACCGGCTTCGGCTCCTACGACTCCCCGCTCGGGCACCACCCCGACCGGACGCTCGTGCCCGGAGCCGAGATCGGGAGCGGGTCGCTGGGGCACGGGCTGCCGCTGGCCGTGGGCAGTGTGCTCGGGCTGCGGGCGCAGGGGCTGGTCGAGCCGCGGGTCTGGGTGCTGATCGGGGACGCCGAGCTGGACGAGGGCAGCAATCACGAGGCCATCGCCTACGCCGGGCCCGCCGGCCTGGAGCAGTTGCACACGCTGGTGATCGACAACGCTTCCGCCACCCACGGCTGGCCCGGCGGGATCGCCTCGCGCTTCGAGGCGGCGGGGTGGTCCGCCGAGACCGTCGACGGACGCGATCACGAGGCGCTGTACGCCGCCTTCACCGCGCCGCACCCGGGGCGGCCGCGCGCGGTCGTCGCCCGCGTCGAGCCGAAGACCCCCTGACCAGGCCCGACCGGGCAGCCGGTCGGCCCCGCCAGATCCGCACCCCTCAGGAGAGCCGTTCCATGGACACCATGCGCGACCGTTTCATCTCGACCACCAGCCGCCTTCTCGACGAGGATCCCCGCCTCGCGCTCGTCCTCGCGGAGATCAGCAGGGACGGGTTCGGCGATGCCGAGCGACGCCATCCCGACCGGGTGATCAACGTCGGCATCCGGGAGCAGCTCCTGATCGGCGCGGGCGGCGGCCTCGCCTTGACCGGGATGCGGCCGGTGATGCACACGTTCGCGAGCTTCCTGGTGGAGCGCCCCTTCGAGCAGCTCAAGCTGGACTTCGGGCACCAGGGGGTCGGCGGGGTGTTCGTCAGCGCCGGCGCCTCGTACGACTGGCCGGCCGGCGGCTTCACCCATATGTCGCCCGGGGACGTGGCCCTCCTCGACACGTTGGACGGCTGGACGGTGCACGTCCCGGGCCACCCGGACGAGGCCGAGGCCCTGCTGCGCGGAGCCGTCGCCGGGGACGATCTCGTCTACATCCGGCTCTCGCTGCAGTCCAACGCCTCTCCCCGCCCGGTGTCCACGGGCTTCACCGAGCTGCGCGAGGGCCGTTCCGGAGTGGTCGTCGCCGTCGGCCCCATGCTGGACAACGTGCTGGCCGCCACCGAGGCCCTCGACGTGACCGTCCTCTACGCCTCCACGATCCGCCCCTTCGACGCCGCGACCCTGCGCCGGGCGACCGCGGCGGCCCGCGCGGACGTCGTCCTGGTGGAGCCCTACCTCGCCGGCACCTCGACGGCCGCCGCCAATGACGCGCTCGCCGAGGTCCCGCACCGCCTCCTGGGGCTGGGTGTCTCACGCCGCGAGCTGCGCAAGTACGGAAGCATCGACGAGCACCTGGCCGCGCACGCCCTCGATCCGGCGGGCCTGCGGGAGCGGATCACGAGGTTCCTCGCCCGTTGAGCGGAGGACTCGGCGCGGGCACCGGGGCCGGCACCGGGGCGGGCACGGAGGGGGAGGTACCGGGGGCGGAACCGGCGTGGAAACCGGCGTACGCGCCGGAGCACGCGACCGTCACGCTACGTGAAGCGCCCCGGCGCCGCCGGTCACCCCTGTACGCGGCGTCCGAAGCCGGCGCCCGGGGGTTCGAGCGCCGGGAAGGCCCGTGGATCCTCACCCGTCCGGAACCGGGGACGCTTCCGGAACAGCACCCCTTTGGTGAAGAAGGGGCCTATGAGGTGACCAGGGGGCCCTCAAGGCCATATGCCCCGGAAACGCTTGCCGTTGGCATGTGGCAGAAAGATGCCCCGTGGGAATGACGTGGTGGCCGGACCCAGCATGCCAAGACCACGCGAAACACAGTCAGATTCAAGAGTCAACCACTCCGTTTTCAGACAAACTCCGTGGCGATATTGCTCCACTCCCGAAAGATCAACACCATGAAGTGGTCGGCCTGTTCGGGACGGGACCACTGCCGATGCACCACCTGCTCGAACAACCGAACGAGCAGGCGTTCGCAGAGGAGGACTCGTATGGACAGCTACTTCAGCAGCCGGCTCCATCATCAGCTCAGGGAGACAGTCCGAGCCTTCGCGGAGAGTGAGGTTCGGCCACGGATACCCGCCATGGAGGCGTCCCGATCCGTACACCATGAACTGTCACGGCTGATCGCCGAACAGGGATGGCTGGGAGCGACAATCAGCCAGGAGTACGGCGGCATGGGGGCGGGACATCTCGCCAAGACCATCATCATCGAGGAGCTCTCCCGGGTCAGTGGCGCGATGGGCGCCATGGTCCAGGCCTCCCAGCTCGGCACCGCCAAGATCGTGCATTTCGGCAGCGACGAGCAGCGCAAGACCTGGCTCCCGGCCATCGCGGCCGGCGAGTGCCTGCCCACCATCGCGGTCACCGAGCCCGAGTCCGGTGGGCACGTCCTGGGCATGACCGCGAGCGCGGTCCGCGACGGGGACGACTACATCCTCAACGGCAGCAAGGTGTTCGTCGGCAACAGCCACGTGGGCGACCTGCACGGCGTGGTGGTCAGGACCGGTCCCGGCTCCAAGGGCCTCACGGCCTTCCTGGTCGAATCCGACCGCCCCGGTTTCCGGACCGGCCCCCAGAAGCCGGCCATGGGTCTGCACGGCTTCAGCTTCGGCGAGCTCATCTTCGAGAACTGCCGGGTCCCGGCCTCCAACCGCCTCGGCGACGAGGGCGACGGGCTGTCCGTGGCGTACTCCTCCAGCGTCCTCTACGGCCGCGCCAACCTCACCGCCGTCTCGCTCGGCATCCACCAGGCGATCCTGGAGGAGACCACCCGCTTCTCGGCCGAGCGCCACCGTTACGGCAAGCCGCTCCACGAACTCCCCTCGGTCAAGCTGAAACTGGGCCAGATGCAGTCCCGGCTGATGACGGCCCGGCTCACCGCGTACCACGCGGTGCATCTGCTCGACCGCGGTCTGTCCTGCGACGCCGAGCTGATGAACGCCAAGCTGTTCAACGTCGAGTCGGCGCTCGACTCCGCCCGCAACGCGATGGAGATCCACGCCGCCGCGGGGCTCTTCACGGACCGCCCGATCGAGCGCTACCTGCGCGACGCGCACCACATCTTCGCCCCCGCCGGCACCTCGGACATCCAGTTGCTCCGTCTCGCCGAGGTCGCCCTCGGCACCGCCAAGGGAAGCTGGTCCGAGAAGCTGTCCGAGCTGGTGCAGCTGGAGCCCGTTCACGTCTGACCAGAGGGCGGCACCGCCACGGAAGGACTTCTCGGCACGCGCAGGGCGCGGACACGGAAGCGCCCCGGCTCGGCCTCATGCCGTTCCGGGGCGCCGCCGTGCGTCAGATCAGGCCCTCCTCGCGGCGGTGGATCTGCTCCACCAGCTCTGCCGCCAGGGTCTTGATGGTCTCCAGACCGGCCCGGCCCCACGGCCGTACATCGGTGTCGACCACGCAGATCGTGCCCAGCGCCACGCCCGTACGGTCGATCAGCGGCGCTCCCATGTAGGAACGGATGCCGATCTCGTCCACCACCGGGTTCCCCGCGAAGCGCGGGTAGTCGCAGACGTCCTCCAGGACCAGGGCCTTGCGGCGCACCACCACGTGCGGGCAGTAGCCGTGGTCGCGGGCCATGAACCGGCCGACGTTGCCGCCGGCCGCCGCCGCGCCCAGATCGCTGCCCGTGTGGGTACCGGCCGGAGTGTGCAGCCCGGCGAAGAACTGGCGGTTCTCGTCGATGAAGTTGACCATCGAGTACGGGGCACCGGTCACCTCCGCCAGGCGGTGGGCGAACTCGTCGAAGGCAGGCTCCGGCCGCTCCCCCAGCCCCAGTTCGCGCAGCCGCCGCACACGGACGGGCGCCTCCCGGTCGATGGGGGTCAGCAGCAGATGACCGGTCGGGTCGTAGGTCATGTCGGTGCTCCGTAGCTCGGCACGGCGGCCGGGATGGTGGTGAGCAGATGCTGGACGAGGGTGAGCAGCGTGCGGATTCCGGCGCTGGAGATCCGGGCGTCGCACATCACGACCGGCACCTCGGGCTTGAGGTCGAGCGCGGCCCGCACCTCGTCCGGCTCGTAGCGGTGGGCGCCGTCGAACTCGTTGACGGCCACGACGAATCCGATGCCCCGCCGCTCGAAGAAGTCGACCGCGGAGAAGCAGTCCTGCAGTCGGCGGGTGTCGGCGAGGACGACCGCTCCGAGGGCGCCCTCGGAGAGCTCGTCCCACATGAACCAGAAGCGTTCCTGGCCCGGAGTCCCGAACAGGTACAGCACATGGCGGTCGTCGAGGGTGATGCGCCCGAAGTCCATCGCGACCGTGGTCGTGGTCTTGGACTCCACGCCCTCCAGGCTGTCGGTGGCCGCGCTGACCTGGGTCAGCAGCTCTTCGGTGCTCAGCGGTTCGATCTCGCTGACCGCGCCCACGAAAGTCGTCTTGCCCACGCCGAAGCCGCCCGCCACCAGGATCTTCAGAGCGGTGGGGAACGGGTCGGTCGCGAAACTCTCGTGGCGCTCAGAGCCGTTGTCGTAGGCCATCGAGCACTGCCTCCAGCAAGGAACGGTCGGTTGGATTGGCGTGGAAACGGGGGGCGCGGGCGGTGAGAGCCCCGCAGTCCACGAGATCGGAGAGCAGGACCTTGGTGACGACCGCCGGGAGCCGTAAGTGCGCCGCGATCTCCGCCACGGAGGTGGGTCCGTCGCACAGCCCGAGGGCCAGGCTGTGCTCGGGACCCATGTGCGGCTGCGGGGAGGAGCCCGTCGCCATCACCATGGAGAGAAGGTCCAGCGCCGTGGTGGGCTGGGTCCGCCCGCCGCTCACGGTGTACGGGCGGATCAGCCGGCCGGCCGCGTCGTCGAGCCAGGGTCCCTCCTGTGGAGACGTCACGCTCACTGCCCCGCGCTGCCCGCCGCACCCGCCGCTTGCCTGGCGGGCGTGACGAGGTACGGCCGTACGCTCTTGACCAGCATCGCCATCTCGTAGCCGAGCACGGCGGCGTCCGCCTCGCGCCCGGCGAGCACCGCCAGGCAGGTGCCGGAGCCGGCCGTGGAGACGAACAGCAGGGTGGAGTCGAGTTCGACGACCACCTGCCGCACCTCGCCGCCGTCGCCGAAGCGGGCGCCGGCGCTGCGGCCGAGCGAGTACAGCCCGGAGGCCAGGGCGGCCATGTGGTCGGCGGCGTCAGTGTCGAGGCCGTGAACCGATTTCACCAGGCCGTCGGAGGAGAGCAGTACAGCGTTGCGGGTGTACGGGACCCGCTGGACCAGACCGCTCAGCAGCCAGTCGAGATCCGAGGAATGGCCGTTCGGCGCATTGCTCGCCATGGTGCATCTACTCCTTGTGCGCGTCACCGGGACGCAGCGGTTCTTGGGGGGAGGGCTGGGATTCGGCGAGTCCGATGCCGCGCTGGAACGCGGCCATCAGACCCGGGTCGTGCAGAGTGTGCTCCTCGGGCTTGCGGGCCGCGGGCTCGTCGCGCAGCTGCGGGACGAGGTGCTCCTGGGCACGCCGCTTGGGGAGGAGGGGGCGGGCCGGCGTTTCCGCGCGCGCCGCCGTGGACGCCGGCGGGGCCGGCGGGCCGGAAGGTGCCTGAGGGGGGAGCGGAGCGCCTCCGGTGCGGGGACGGTCGGCGGCCGGGTAGGGGTCGCCGGTGCGCGTCGGCTGGAGCGGCACCGCGGACGCCGACGCGGTGTACGACCGCGCCCGCTGCGCGGGTTCGGGCTCCGGTGTGG
Organism: Streptomyces sp. NPDC006551; assembly: GCF_040611675.1. NCBI lineage: Bacteria > Bacillati > Actinomycetota > Actinomycetes > Kitasatosporales > Streptomycetaceae > Streptomyces > Streptomyces sp. NPDC006551. The sequence continues at coordinate 216,792 of NZ_JBEXOT010000004.1, read as the reverse complement.
CCTGCGGGTCCCGTACGGGTGCGGCCAGCGGTTCCCGTACGGGGGTGGTCGCGGGCGTCCGTACGGGTACGGGAGCGGGCGTGCCGGTCACCGCCGGAGCCGTGTGCGACGGGGCGGCGGTCGGCTGGGCCGGAGCCGGACCGACGGCCGGGGGCTGGCTCTGAGCGGCGGCCTGGGCCTGGGCCGCGGCGCCCGTCGCCTGGCCGTCGTTCTGCGCGAGTCCCTCGGGATCGGCGCCGAGGAGCCCCTGCGGCAGCACGAGTACGGCCTGGACACCGCCGTAGATGTTCGACTGGAGGCGTACGGCGATGCCGTGGCGCCGCGCGAGCGCCGAGACGACGAAGAGTCCGATGCGGCCGTCCTGGAGCAGATGAGCCACATTGACCTGGTCGGGGTCGGAGAGCAGGGCGTTCATCTTGTTCTGCTCGGTGACCGGCATGCCCAGGCCGCGGTCCTCGACCTCGATGGCGAGGCCCGCGGTGACGTACTGGGCCCGCAGCAGCACCGTGGTGTGCGGAGCGGAGAACAGCGTCGCGTTCTCGACCAGTTCGGCGAGAAGGTGGATGACGTCGGCCACGGCATGGCCCCGCAGCGTACCGGCGATCGGCGGGACGAGTTTCACGCGCGGGTACTGCTCGACCTCCGCGATGGAGGAGCGCAGCACCTCGGTCATGGTGACCGGGTTCGACCACTGCCGGCGAGAGATGGCGCCGCCGAGCACCGCGAGGTTCTCGGCGTGACGCCGGATGCGGGTGGCCAGGTGGTCGACGTGGAACAGGCCCTTGAGCAGCTCCGGGTCCTCGACCTCGTTCTCCAGCTCGTCCAGGAGCTGGATCTCGCGGTGCACGAGGGACTGGAGCCTGCGGGCGAGGTTGACGAAGACCTCGACCTTCTGTTCGTTGCCGACGCTGCTGGAGAGCCGGGACGCCTGGACCACGGCGGCCACGGCGGCCTCGTGGGAACGGTTCAGCTCCTGTGCCAGCAGGTCGAACTCGTCACCGGACGCGGCGGCGGGCGGAGCGGCGGGGCGGGCGGGCGGTCCGTCGCCCCGGCGCAACTGTTCGACGATCGTACGCAGTTCGCTCTGCCCGCGGGCGCTGGAGCGGCGCAGGGCGTTGCAGCGGTCCAGGACCGCCTTGGCGGCCCGGTCGGCCCCGAGCGCCGCCGCGGTGACGGAGGCGATCGTGAGGGCGGCGGCGCCCGTCAGCGCGGCCCAGAGTCCCGGGGTCGGGCTGGCGCCGGTGGAGCGGATGGTGAAGAGCACGGCGGCGGCGCCGCCGAGGGCCACCGCCACGGCCGGGAGTACGGAGGTGCGCAGGAGTTGGGGGCGTATGCGGGCTTCCATCGACAGCGGCGCGGAGCGCTGCGCCGGGTTGGGGGCGCCCGCGGGGGGAGCGGAGCGGGCGCCTGTCCGGCCGTGCCGCCCGCCCTCGCGGCGTTCGGACCGCGAGGCGGGTGCGCGAAGTTGAGACATGAGTGTCCTTGGTACGTGCCCAGGAATCGGCGTACTGCGATGTGTACTGACGGGTCTGTACTACGTGGGTGCGATGAGCCTACCGATGATCACCAAGCACACACTGTAGTCGTCAACCGTTCATGTGCGGTGCGCAGTTGGCAAACTTACCCGTAGAGCGTCCCACTCTGGTATCAGCCCCCGCACGCAAGGCCGAGAACGCTCGGCCGAAAGTCGTCGGTGCGCGGGAAGGCGGCGGAACGGAAGGGGGTGGAGGCGGGTGCGCGCCCCAGCCGTGCGCGGAAAACACCGCTGACCGGAATCCGCCGGCCGCCCCCGGGCCGGTGGCGGGGGCGGCCTCGGGTGTGCTCCGGCCGGTGTCCCCGCGCGCCGCTCACCGGTCGCACCGTGCCCCCCGGGTTCGCCTCCGGCCGGATTCCGGCCGCCCGCACGAGGTGACTGTCCGTATGGGCCGAAGCCCCGAGCCGGTGCCTTCTCGCACGTGCGGGGCCCGCTGCCATGCGCGGGCCTCTTGCGCGACCGCCGCCGACCCGTTTTGGTGGCCCCGTCATCATCATCTCCGGGGCGAACGAGAGGGCGGCCACGCATGGCGGACACCAAGCAGACCGATACCGCGGGCAGAGGGAACGAGGCGCAGCGCAAGGCGTCGTGGCGGTCCATCGGGCCGGGTATCGTCGTGGCGGCGACCGGCGTCGGTGCCGGCGACCTCGTCGCCACCCTCATCGCCGGCGGCAAGTTCGGCTACACCCTGCTCTGGGCGGCGGTGATCGGCTGTCTGGTCAAGATCTCGCTGGCCGAGGCGGCGGGCCGCTGGCACCTCGCCACCGGCCGTACCCTCTTCGACGGCTGGCGCAGCCTCGGCTCCTGGACCACCGTCTACTTCGCCGGGTACGTCGTCGTCTGGGGCTTCGTCTACGGCGCCGCGGCGATGTCGTCCAGCGCGCTTCCGCTGGCCGCGCTCTTCCCGGACGTGATGGACTTCAAGCTCTGGGCCGTGCTGTGCGGCCTGGTGGGTCTGGTCTTCGTCTGGTTCAACCGGTACGCCGTCTTCGAGAAGGTCATGACGGTCCTGGTCGGCGTGATGTTCCTCGTCACCGTCTACCTCGCGATCAGGGTCACGCCCCGTCTCGACAGCGCCTTCGCCGGCCTCGCGCCCGTCCTTCCGGACGGGTCGCTGTTCTACACGCTCGGCCTGATCGGCGGCGTGGGCGGCACGATCACGCTGGCCGCGTACGGCTACTGGGTCAACGCCAAGGGCTGGACGGACACGAGCTGGATGAAGGTGATGCGGCTCGACAACCGCGTCGCCTACCTCACGACCGGGATCTTCGTGGTGGCCATGCTCTTCGTCGGGGCGGAGCTGCTGCACTCGTCCGGCGTGGCGCTGGCGAAGGGCGACAGGGGTCTGCTCGACCTGAGCGCCGTCCTGGAGGACCGCTACGGGGCGGCGACGGCCAAGCTCTTCCTGATCGGCTTCTTCGCCACGTCCTTCACCTCGCTGATCGGCGTCTGGCACGGGGTGAGCCTGATGTTCGCCGACTTCGTGACGAAGTACCGGCCGTCCCTGACCGGCCCCGGCACGCGCCCGGACAAGTCCCTGCCCTTCCGGGCCTACCTGCTCTGGCTCACCTTCCCGCCCATCAGCCTGCTCTTCCTCGACCAGCCGTTCGGCCTCATCGTCGCGTACGGGGTGATCGGCGCCCTCTTCATGCCGTTCCTGGCCCTCACCCTGCTGTGGCTGCTCAACTCCTCCCGCACACCTGCCGACTGGCGCAACGGCCTGCTGAGCAACGGCATGCTGGGGGCGGCGGGCCTGCTGTTCCTGGTGCTCTGCGTCCAACAGGTCCGCGACCTGCCCTGGTAGTCGTGGGTGGCCCCCTCTCGCGTCGCCCGTCGGACGTTCACGGCGTGGGCGGGCGACACGGAGGGCGGCGGCTCCCGGTGCGGCAGAGCGGCACGTATGTGTATGCCCGAAGGTTTGCGGCGCGGTCGCGGTCAGCCCTCCGACAGGGCCCTGGCACGCTCCGTGAGCAGGGGCATCAGGTTCTCGCGCCAGGTGTCGAGGTGGACCATGCCGCTGGACATCCCGCCGTGGGCGTATTGCTCCCGGTAGACGGCCGAAGGCTCGGCCGCGGCGAGGTCGAGACCCACGAGTTCGCTGAACGCCGCCCGCAGCAGGGCGGTGACTTCATCGACCGACGGCGGGACGTCCGTACCGGACAGGTGGTCACGCAAGGCCCGCCACACGTGGGGGTCTCCGCGCATACCCCACCTGGCCGGCTCGGGATCGAAGAGGGCGGCCATGGTCGCGACCGCTGCGTCATCAGGTGCTTCGTATGCCACGGAAGTAGTTTCGCAAAGCCGCGTCGGGTTGTCGGACCGCGCATCCGTGAGCCGAGGAGTTGACTACCGTGCGGCAGTGGGATGTCTGCTCTCGAAGCCGGCGCCGAGTGTGTGATCCTTCCCGCCTCGGGTAGCCGGGTGCGCATGTTCAAGCATCGACGTGTACGGCTCGCGTGCGTACTGCTGATCGGGTGGGCCACGCTGGCCGCCGTGGAGCGGTGGGCGGAGCACGCGCCTTGGCCCACAGCGGTGGGGAGCGGACTGTTGTGGTCATGCGTGATAGCGGGCACGTGGTGGTTCGCCGAGATGACCCAGGGCTGGTGGTCAGGAGCAGACGCTCGACTCGAAGAGGAAAGGCCGCCCGTGAACAGCGCCCCCGACGACGGGGAGCACCCCCACAAGTCCAGCCGCGTCGACCACCGGTAGGCGTTGGGTCCGCGCACGGCGTCACGTTCTGCCCCGGCGCTTGTTCCGGACGACGAGGAAGGCAGCCGAGCCGCCGGCCAGGAGGACTCCGCCGGCCGCCGCCGCGGTGCCGGGCAGCCAGGAAGGCGCCTCGGCGGCCACTGTCGTGCCCGTGGGCCGGGGCGTCGTCGTGACCGTGGGCCGGGGCGTCGTCGTGACCGTGGGCCGGTGGGGCGCGGGCGCGGGTGGGGCGGGTGAGGTCTTCGTCCGTTCGGCGGCGGGCACGGTGATGTCCGCCTCGTCGCGGCCGAGGGCGGGATGGCCCACCTCGACCGAGACCTTCCAGCGGCCGGGAGGCAGCGCCTCCGCGGTGGTGAAGCGCTTTTCGTCGGAGGGGTCACGCACCAGGATCCACGGTCCCTCTGTGCGCCCGCCGTCCACACTGACGGCGTTGACGGTGGCGGCGACCCGTTCGTCGACGGAGTCCTTGTCGTTCTCCCAGGTGACCTGGGCCGTCACGCGTCCGTGGTCATGCCCGGCGATGTCGACCGCGAGGGTGCCTCCGTGGGCTCGGGCGGTGCCGGGGGTGGTCGCGAGGACCGTCAGGACGGCCGCTGCCAAGGCGGTGGCCACGGTCGCTGAACGCAGGGAGTGCACAGCGTCCTCCAAAGGACAGTTCGGTGTGAGGAGCCGAAGGGCGGAAGGGTTCGGGGACCGGAAGGGGGCAACGGCCGGCGGACGGTCAGGCACCGTCCGCCGGCCGTCATCGCGGCGGGCGCTCCGGCCGGAGCCGGTCAGTGGGTCAGGCGGACTTCTGCAACGTCCAGATCTGCGCCGGCGCCCCGACCGCGTGCTGAAGCTCGATCAGCCAGGATCCGTAGTACGGCCGGTTGCTGACGCCCAGCGCGTAGCGGCTCGCACCCGCGGTGATCATCAGGCCGTTGCCGGTGGGAGCGAGCTTCCACAGCTGCGCGGCGGCGTTGCCGCAGGGCTGCTGGGACACCCACATGCCCGGGCCGGCCGTACCGCCTGTCTGGAGACACTTGCCCGACGCGCCGGAGCGGATGCGGCCGTAACCGTTGCCCGCGTCGTCGACGTACCACTGCTGAGGGGCGTAGCCGGTGCGTGGTGACCCGACCAGCACGGTTCCGTCCGCGGTCCGGCCGCCCCACACTTCCGCGGCCGTGCCGGTGGCGCCGTTCGTGAGGACGTAGCGCGTGTTCGGCGTCGTGCCGCCGTCGGCGGCGGTGCGGAAGGATGTGGCCTTGCCCGGACCGCTGTCCTTCCCGGACAGGTCCCGCACGGAGACGGCGAGGGTGTGGTCGCTGCCGGGCTTCAGGTTGTAGACGCGGGCGCTGTTCCCCTTCACCCATCCGATGGCCTTGCCGTCAAGGAAGAGCTGGTACCAGGCGGCGTTGCTCACGGCCGGCCAGGTGGCCACGACCGAGTCCGGCGCGATCTGCCCGATGGTGACCGAAGGCGCCGTGGACGGACCGCCCGTCGGCCCGCCGGTCGGAGTCGGGGTGGGTGTCGGTGTGGGCGTCGGATCGGGTTGGGTGGTTCCCCTGGTACGCATGAGGAACTGGCTGTCGGCGATGTTCCAGTGCGTGGCCAGATAGCTGCCGGGCCGGGGGTTGGTGTGGAAGTAGTCGTCGTGGTTGCAGTCCAGCCGGTTCTCGTAGGCGCCGTTCTGACAGATCGAACGCATCCGCGGGTAGTACGGGCTGTCCGAGTAGCACATCACGTCCCACTCGTCGGTGCAGTGGGCGCCCCGGCTGGTGTTGGGTGCGCTGTTGTTCACCGCGCCGAGGTTGTGGCCCAGTTCGTGGGCGGCGGTGTGGCCGCCCCAGCAGCCTGTGTCCGTACGTCCGTAGGAGGGGCCGAAGTTGCTGAGGTTGTTCTGGGCGGGCCGCTCGTCACCGGCGAAGGTCCCTATGCCGCAGTACACCTGGGCATCGGCGAAGATCATGTACTTGCGGTCACGGCGGTCCAGACCCCGGGCGGCGAGCGCTCGGTTCATGGCGCTGAACTCGGCCAGCGCCGAGGCGGGGAGCTCGATGTTGAGCACCGTCGGCACGCAGTCCGAGCCGGTGACATAGCGGATGTGCCGTACGCCGCCGGTGTCCTGGGCACTCACGGAGAAGATCAGGTCGGCGTCCGCCGCCCACTTGCGGAAGGACGCCAGGTACGTGGCGTACCGGTCCGTTCCCGGGGCGTGGACGTAGACCACCTGGACGCGGTTGCCGGTCGTGCCGTCACCGTCGCACTGCACGGTCTGCCCGGCGGGGCCGGTCGCCGCTGCCTTGCGGGTGCCGGAGGCCGTCCCCTCCGGCGGGCCGCCCTGCTCCGGTGCGGCGGCGTCGAGCGCGGGGGTGGAGGTCCGGGGCAGTTCCGCGCCTGACGCCTTGTCGTCGGACCGGTCGGGCGCCTGCTTGGCCGGGTCCTCGGCGGGGGCAACCGCCTCGACGGCCGGAGGCGTGTCCTTCTTGATGTCGACGCCCTTCGGAGGGGCGTCCGGGCCGTGCGTACAGTGGCCGGCCGTCGTGCGGTAGACGCCGGCGCACGGATCCCCCTCGGGCGCAGGCGTCAAACCCTCGTAGACGAGTCCGCGTTCGGGCTCGTTCTTCGGCTTCTTGACCAGGGGTTCCGGCTTCTCGTCCCGCGCGGGTCCGGCGGCCGGCACGGGCGCCGTGGTCGGTGTACCGGCGGGCTGGGCGAGCGGCACAGGGCGGTCGGTCCCGGCCGCCGGCCCGGCGGCCTCGTAGGTCACGCCTGCGACGACCGCCATGGCGGCGACGGCCGCGGCGAGTATGAGACCGGGGGCCCTACGGCGACGCGGCTTCAGTCTTCGACGTCCTGACAAGTGGCACCTCTTCCGTGATCGGAGAACAGTGCGCGGAAGCCTGCCAGAACGCCGGGACAGAAAATTCAGACATAGAGGGGCCGAACGAATATGTGCGTTCCGTTACCTGGTGGTTCGAAATGACGATCCATCAAATTGCTTGTGTCACACGGAAGTTGAGACATAGAGGCAAGAATGGTTCAGTCTTTGACGGCCTTCTCGTTATCCGATCGAGATAAACGACGCCGCTATTTGACTCGCAGTCAACGGAATGCCTCACTCCAAAGAATTCCCGCCATCACGCATGGTGCGAATCAGAAACAGTTGCTTGGGGAATCCATAAGGCGTCCCGATGCCTCAGGAGTGGCGCAGCTCACATACTGAGCAGTTGGTAATGTCTCTCGCCCGATGGGAACGTGAGGACGGCGGGCTCCGCTGGAGAGCTCCGCCGGACATGGCAGGGTGTGAGGAGCGACTGTGCGTGCCATACACGTCACCGAATTCGGCGGGCCCGAGGTGCTGCGGCTGGTGGAAGTACCAGATCCCCGGCCCGAGCCCGGCCGTCTGCTGATCGACGTCTCGGCAGCCGGCGTCAATTACGCCGATACGCACGCGGTCGAGGATTCGTATCTGTCCCGTTCCGCTCTGCCGATGATCCCGGGCGGTGAGGTGGTCGGCCGCACGGAGGACGGACGTCGGGTCGTCGCCCTCGCCGACAACTACGGCGGTTATGCCGAAAAGGCGTCCGTACGGGAGGACTTGGCGATCGACGTCCCGGAGGCGGTGAGCGACGGTGAGGCCCTGGCCCTTGTCGTCCAGGGCCTCACCGCCTGGCACCTGCTGCGCACCGTGGGGCGCGTGGCTCCGGGCGAATCGCTCGTCGTGCACGCCGCCGCGGGCGGCACCGGATCCCTCGCCGTGCAGCTCGCCAAGATGTTCGGGGCCGGACGCGTCATCGCCACCGCCTCCACCTCGCAGAAGCGCGATCTCGCCCTCTCCCTCGGCGCGGACGTCGCCGTCGACGCCGCCGCGGAAGGCCTCAAGGACCGGCTGACAGAGGCCAACGAGGGCAGGAAGGTCGACGTCGTCCTCGAGATGACCGGTGGGCCGGTCTTCGACGAGTCCCTCGCCGCACTCGCGCCCTTCGGCCGACTTGTCACGTACGGCATGGCGAGCCGGCAGCCCCCGCGTCCCGTCCATGCGGCGCAACTGATGGGCCGCTCCCGCGCGGTCGTCGGCTTCTGGCTGATGCACGCGGTCGGGCGTCCCGGCATGTACCGCGAACCGATGTCCGAGCTGCTCGAGATGGTCGGTGACGGACGCCTGAAGCCACAGGTCGGCGGCGTCTACCCCCTGACCGAGGCGGCACGCGCGCACGAGGACCTCCGAGCCCGCAGGACCGTCGGCAAGCTCATCCTCGACACGTCCCGCTGATCCTGGGCTTCGCGAGCCCGTACGTCACGTACGGTCCCCGCTGAGCCTGGGCTTCGCGGGCCCGCACGTCACGTGCGAAGTCGTACGTCAGGCGCTGACGGCCGCGCGCCGGATGGCGTCGAGCGTGCGCCTCACGTCGTCGTCGGAGGTCGACCAGTTGCTCACCGAGATACGCATGACGCGCCGGCCGTGCCAGGTGGAGCCGCTGATCCACGCCGTGCCGTCTTCGAGCAGCCGGGCGAGTACGCGGTCCGTGCGTTCGTCACTTCCGAACTCGGCGCAGACCTGGGTGAACACGACCTCGTTGAGCACCGTCGCACCATCGATCTCCGCGATGCCGGTCGCGAACGTACGGGCGTGCCCGCACAGCCGCTCGACGAGGTCGGCCACACCTGAGCGGCCGAGAGACCTGAGGGCGGCCCACACGGTGAAGGCCCTGCCGCGCCGGGAGAGTTCGGGAACCTTGTCGATGGGGTCGCCGTGTTCGTGCTGGATGAGGTAGTCGCCGCGTTCGCCCATCGCCGCCCGGAGCGCAGAGGGATCACGCACGATCGCGAGGCCGCAGTCGTAGGGGACGTTCAGGGTCTTGTGGGCGTCCGTCGCCCAGGAGTCCGCGTCCGGGCAGCCCGCCGTCAGGTGGGCGTACCGCGGTGAGGCGGCCGCCCACAGTCCGAAGGCGCCGTCGACGTGCACCCACGCGTCCGCCTCGCGCGCGGCACGCACGCTCTCGACGAAGGGATCGAAGGCGCCGGAGTGGACGTCGCCGGCCTGGAGGATCACGATCGTGGGGCTCTGTCCTCCGGCCGTCAGCGCGTGCCGCAGGGCGTCCGGCTCGATGCGCCCTTGATCGTCCGCCTTCACCAGGTCCGGCCTGCCGAGCCCGAGGTAGCGCAGCGCCATGTCGATGGCCATGTGCCGGGACTCGCCGGCGACGACGTGTACGGCAGGGCCGCCGGTGAGGCCGTCGCGGTCGACGTTCCAGCCGGTGCGCCGCAGCACGGTGTCGCGCCCTGCGGCGAGGCAGGTGAAGTTCGCCATCGTCGCACCTGTGGTGAAGCCGACGGAGCCGGCGCTCGGCAGGCCGAGCAGATCGAGCAGCCACGCTCCGGCGACGTCCTCCGCCGCCGCGTACGCGGGCGAGACGGCGCGCATCACGCAGTTCTGGTCCCAGGCGCTGACCAGCCAGTCGGCGGCCAGCGCGGCCGGTTCGGTGCCGCCGACCACGAACCCGTAGAAGCGACCGCTGGGAAACGCCGTGAGCCCCGGCTCACAGGCCGTGGCCATCAGGTCGACGACGTCGGCGGGGGTGCTGGGGCCGTCGGGCAGTTCGGCACCGAGCGCCCGCACGATCTCGTCGACCGAGGCGCGGGCGGGAACCCGGCGGTCGGACAGACTCGCCAGCCACCGGACGGCATGGTCATGCGCCCGTCGGAGCGCCGCCTCGCGCGCGTCCATACTCCGGACTATGCGACCGTCGCGGCAGCCGCGCAAGCCGTGGCCTGTGTGCTGGTCCCCGCCATGCCACGCTCACCGCGCCGGTTCCGGCCACCGCCCTCCCGTCCACCGCGCCGGCCGTCACTCGACCGTCCCCCACCAGGCCCCGCCTCCCGCCACGTCCGCCGCCGGGGGGTCGGCCCGGCCCTCGCCGAGGGTGAGGCGGGAGACGATGCGGTAGCGGTCGCCCCGGTAGAGGGAGCGGACGTACTCGACCGGTCTGCCGCCCGTGTCCGAAGTGGTCCGGTCGAAGAGCAGCGCGGGTGACAGGACCGGAACGTCCAGGAGGGCGGCCTCCTCCTCGTTCAGCACGGTCGGCTCGATCGACTGGACCGCGTGGGCCGGTCGGATGCCGCGCCGTCGGCGCAGGTGGGCGTAGAAGCCGCCTTCCATGTCGGCGGCGGTGAGGCCGGGGACGAGGTCGGCCGGGACGTGGAGGTGTTCCAGGGCGATCGGGGCGCCGTCGACGTGCCGGAGGCGGGTCACGTGCACCAGCTCCGACGCCGGGGAGATCGCGAGTCGGCGGCCGATCCGGGCGCCCGCGTGCACCGTACGCAGGTCGAGCACCGTACTCGTCCAACTGCCCCGGCTCGGCGGGGCGTCGGCCGCGTGGTTCTCGGCGACCAGCTCCTGGGTGATCTTGTCGGGCGCGACGAACATGCCGCGGCCGTGCTCCCGTACCAGCAGGCCCGTGGCGACGAGTTCGTCGACCGCGGCGCGCAGGGTCGGGCGGGAGACCCCGAGGGTGGCGCAGAGCGTGCGCTCGGACGGGATGGCGTCACCGGGACGGCGGCTGTCGATCACGGTCAGCAGATGCTCGCGGACGCGCTCCCGCTTGAACTCCATCCTGTCCCCTCCCCGGTGCGCCGTCGGCTGGGGTCAGTATGCATCTCCCTCGGTGGAGGAGGTCACGAGGCCGTCGCGGGTGAAGTCGAGGCGGGAGACGATGCGGTAGCGGTCACCGCGGTAGACGGAGTGGACGTACTCGACGGGACGGCCGGCGGTGTCGAGGGTGAGGCGTTCGATCAGCAGGGCGGGCGAGAGGACGGGGACGTCCAGGAGCGCGGCCTCGTCCTCGCTGACGACGGTGGGTTCGATCGACTGGGTGGCCTCCTGGACGTGGACCCGGTGGTGCTCCCGCAGGTGGTCGTAGAGGTCGCCCGCCTCCAGCTCCTCCGGGGTGAGGGCGGTGCCGACCAGGTCGGCCGGGATGTGCAGGTGCTCGATGGCCATGGGAGCGCCGTCGACGAGGCGGAGGCGTGCGACGTAGAGCAGTTCGGCCGCGGGTGAGAGGCGGAGCCGGCGGCCGATGCGGGCGCCCGCCCGGGTCCTGGCGGACTCCAGGACGGTGCTGGACCAACTGCCCGATGCGCGGGGCACGGCGAAAGGCACGTCGTCGGGGGCGAGTTGCTGGGTGATCTTGGCAGGGGCGACGAACATGCCGCGGCCGTGCTCCCGTACCAGCGCGCCCGTGGCGACGAGTTCGTCGACGGCGGCGCGCAGGGTCGGGCGGGAGACCCCGAGGGTGGCGCAGAGCGTGCGCTCGGACGGGATCGGGTCACCCGGGCCGCCTCCTTCGATGAGGCCCAGCAGGTGTTCTCGTACCCGCTCCCGCTTCAGCACTCCACTGGAGGAGCCGTCCTTCATGCCGCTCTCCCTGACTGGTCAACTGGTAAGTCCGATACTACGGGCATCGGTCGCCCTGTCACTGAGTGAACAACCCATGTTTTCCAAGGGATTGACGGCCGACGCACTCCATGCCACCTTCTGGTCACACACCTGACCACTTGACCAATTGGTCAACCATGCATCGAGGTGCCCGTGAAGACTCGTCCCCTCGTCGCCCACGTCGCCCTCGCGGCGGCCGTCGCGATCGCCGCCACGGCCTGTAGCGGATCGGGCGATCCCGCGGCCTCCGGCGGACCGGAGAAGGTCACCGTATGGATCATGAAGGACAGCGTCACCGACGCCTTCCTCACGCGCTTCCGCACCGGCTTCGAGGCGGAGCACAAGGACATCGACCTCGACATCCAGATCCAGGAATGGGACGGCATCGGCGAGAAGGTCACGGCAGCCCTCGCCAGCAACGACGCCCCGGACGTCATCGAGGTCGGCAACACCCAGGTCGCGCAGTACGCGGCGAGCGGCGGCGTTCGGGACCTCACCGACAGAACGGACGAGCTGAACGGCGCCGACTGGCTTCCCGGACTCGCGGAGCCCGGGAAGGTCGACGGCAAGCAGTACGGCATCCCCTGGTACGCGGCCAACCGCGTCGTGATCTACCACAAGGACCTCTTCTCCCGCGCGGGCGTCACCGCGCCGCCGAAGACACAGGCCGAGTGGCTCGCCGTCACCGCGAAGCTGAACCGGGGCACGTCGCAGGGCATCTACCTCCCAGGCCAGAACTGGTACACCCTGTCCGGCTTCATCTGGGAGGAGGGCGGGGATCTCGCCGTCAAGGACGGCACGGCCTGGAAGGGAACGCTCGACAGCCCCCAGGCCCTCGCCGGCATGGACTTCTACCGACAGCTGCAGGCCCTCGGCAAGGGGCCCAAGGACTCCGACGAGGCCAAGCCCCCGCAGGCCGAGGTCTTCGCCAAGGGCGACGTCGCCCAGATCATCTCCGTACCCGGCGGTGCGAAGATCGTCGAGGAGGTCAACCCCGCGCTGAAGGGCAAGCTCGGCTTCTTCCCGATCCCGGGCAGGACGGCGGAGAAGCCCGGCGCGGTCTTCACCGGCGGCTCCGACCTCATCGTGCCGGAGGCCTCGACCCACCCCGAGGCCGCCTACGAGGTCGTCGAGGCGCTGGCGGGCGAGAAGTGGCAGACGGACCTGGCCAGAACCATGAGCTACGTCCCCAACCGCACCTCCCTCGCGGCCGTCATCCAGAACGACGAGGGCACCGCCGCCATGGCGGCGGGCGCGGCGCAGGGCCGGGCCACGCCGAACTCCCCGCGGTGGGCGGCCGTCGAAGCCACCAACCCGATCAAGCAGTACATGACGGCCGTGCTCACCGGCACCGATCCCGCGCGGGCGGCCGCGGACGCGTCCCGGAGCATCACCGAGACCCTCGGCTCGTGAGACGGGACGCACGACCCGTGACGCGGCCGAACGGGCCGGTCTTCTGGCCCTACCTCCTGGTCGCCCCCACCGTCCTCGGCGGGGCGGTCCTCCTCGCCTACCCCTTCGTGCGCAACCTGTTGATCTCGTTCCAGCAGTACGGAATGGGCGAACTCATCCGCGGCGACGCGGGCTTCGTGGGGTTACGCAACTACCAGACCGTCCTGGCCGACCCCACGTTCTGGGAGGTCGTCAGGCGCACCTTCTGGTGGACCCTGGTCAACGTCGTACTGATCATGGTGATCGGCACACTGGTCGCGCTGATGATGCAGCGACTCGGCCGATGGACGCGGATCGTGGTGACGAGCGGGCTCGTGCTCGCGTGGGCCAGCCCGGTGATCGCCACCACGACCGTCTTCCAGTGGCTCTTCGCCTCCCGGCTGGGAGTGGTCAACTGGGTGCTCGTGCGGCTCGGATTCGAGTCCTTCGAGGGCTACTCCTGGCTGGCCGACGGCCCGGCCGCGTTCACCGTCCTGGTCATGCTCGTGGTCTGGCAGTCGGTTCCCTTCGCCGCCATCACGCTCCACTCCGCGCTGCTGACCGTGCCCTCCGAACTGTACGAGTCGGCCCGGCTGGACGGGGCCGGCGGCTGGCGGATCTTCCGCTCGGTCACGCTGCCGCTCCTTCGGCCGCTCTTCGGACTCGTGCTCTGCCTCGAAGTCATCTGGGTCTTCCGCTGCTTCGCCCAGATCTGGGCGGTCACCAAGGGCGGGCCGGGCGAGGCGACGACCACGCTGCCCGTCTACGCCTACCGGGTCGCACAGTCCCTGCACCGGTACGACCTCGGAGCGGCCGTCTCCACCCTGACCGTCCTCATCCTCGTGGCCGCGCTGATCGCCTACTTCCGCCACATGCTCCGACAGGAGGCCGACCGGTGAAACCGCGCGGCCCGCGCCGACTTCCCCTGCGCCGACTTCCCCTGAACACCGCGGCGGCACTCGTCTTCGTCCTGGCCGTCTTCCCGGTGTACTGGATGGTCCTCACCGCCTTCCGGCCCACCCGCGACATCCAGTCCGAGACGCCCCACCTCCTGCCCGTCTCCGTCACCCTGGAGCACTTCCGCGACGCCGTCGCGGCCGACGGCTTCTGGATCTTCTGGCGCAACAGTCTCCTCGTGACCGCCGGGTGCGTCCTGCTCGCGCTGGTGGTGGCGCTCGCCGCCGCGTTCGCCGTCGCCCGCATGCGATGGCGCGGCCGGCGCGGCTTCATCCTCATGGTCTTCATCGCTCAAGTGGCGCCTTGGGAAGCGCTGTTGATCCCGATGTACGTCATAGCCCGGGACGCCGACCTGCTCGACCGGCTGACGACCCTCAGCCTCATCTACTTCATGGTCACCCTGCCCTTCACCATCGTCACCCTCCGCTCCTTCCTGGCCGCCGTCCCGGCCGAGCTCGAAGAGGCCGCGCAGGTGGACGGCTGCACGCGTGCCGCCGCCTTCCGCCGGGTGACTCTCCCCCTCCTCGCCCCCGGGCTGCTCGCCACCTCGCTCTTCGGGTTCATCACCGCCTGGAACGAGTTCGCCTTCGCCAACATGCTGATCATCAAGAACCAGGACGACCGCACCCTGCCCGTATGGCTCTCGTCCTTCTCCAACGTCTTCGGCACCGACTGGGGCGCCACGATGGCCGCCTCCACCCTCTTCGCCCTGCCCGTCCTCGTCCTCTTCCTGGTCCTGCAAGGCCGGGTCGCCGCCGGAATGACCGGCGGAGCCGTGAAGGGATAACGCACCGCGATGCCCCAGCCCCGACTCGTTCCCGAACCCACCCATCTCTCGCTCCTGCCCGGCAGGTTCACCTTCGACGGCACGACCGCGCTCAAGGTCTCGCCCGGCGCCGAGGCCGCGGCCGGACTGCTGCGCACCCTGCTCGGCCCGGCCACCGGCCTGCCTCTCCCCGCGCGTCCGGACGGCTCCGTCGTCCTGGCCCTCGACCGCGCCCTCACCGGCCTCGGCGAGGAGGGCTACGGTCTCACCATCGGCACCGAAGGGGTGCTGCTGCGGGCGGCCCGCCCTCAGGGCCTCCTCGCCGGAACGCAGACGCTCCGTCAGCTCCTGCCCGTCGAAGCGCTCCGCGCGGAACCCGCGGCCGGCATCGCGTGGTCGGTCCCCTGCGCGCAGATCACGGACACACCCCGCTTCCCCTGGCGCGGCTCCATGCTCGACGTCGCCCGCCACTTCCGCCCCGTGTCCTTCCTGCGGCGGTACGTCGACCTCCTCGCCTTCCACAAGCTCAACGTCCTCCACCTCCACCTCACCGACGACCAGGGCTGGCGCATGCCGGTCGCGGCACTCCCCCGGCTCACCGAGGTCGGCGGGCTGCCGCACGGCGGCGCCTACACACGCGCCGAACTCACCGGCCTGGTCACGTACGCGGCGGAGCGCGGTGTCACCGTCGTGCCCGAGATCGAGATGCCCGGACATGTCCGCGCCGCCCTCGCCGCCTATCCCGAGCTGGGCAATCAGCCGGGCCGCACGTACGACGTCTGGGATCGATGGGGCGTGTGCGACACCGTCCTCGGCGTCCATGACGAAGCTCTCGACTTCTGCCGTACCGTCCTGGACGAGGTGACGGAGGTCTTCCCGTCCTCGTACGTCCACGTCGGCGGAGAGGAGTGCCCCACCACCGAGTGGCACGCCTCCCCCAGCGCGCGCCGACGCGCCGCCGATGAGGGACTGTCCGGTCCTCAAGCCCTGCACGGCTGGTTCATGGAACGGATCGGTCGCCACCTTCTCGACGCCGGCCGCCGACCGCTCGGCTGGACCGAGAACGGCGCCGATCTCCCGCCGCACTTCACCGTCATGCCGTGGCGCGACGCCGACCACGGCCGCACGGCCGCCCGCCGCGGACACCAGGTCGTCATGACACCCCACCGCACCACCTACCTCGACTACCCCCAGTCCGCCGGCCCCGGGGAGCCGCCCGGCCAGGGAGGCGGGATCGTCGACCTGCGCGCCGTCCACGGCACCGACCCGGCGCCGGCGGAGTGGAGAGCGGAGGAGTCGGCGCAAGTCCTCGGCGCACAGGCGCAGTTGTGGACCGAGTACGTGCCCACCGACGCGCACGCCGAGTACCTCGCCTTCCCTCGGCTCTGCGCCCTCGCGGAGGTCGTCTGGACGGGCCGTCACGACTGGCCCGGCTTCCGGGACCGGCTCCGGCACCACAGGACCCGGCTGGACGCCCTCGGCGTGCCGCGCCGTCTGTCCGCGACGTCCGCGCCCCTTCTCGCCCCCGTGTCCCCGTGAATCCGCCCGTGACCGGTCCCGCGCCCCGGTGCGGACTCCCTGTCCCCACCCCCGTCAAGGAGAGGAATCCCCAATGAACGACCCGACCAGGAACAGCAGTCTGCGGATCCGTGCCGTGCTCGCCGTCGCCGCGGTGACCGGGCTCGGAGCCACCGCGCTCACCGCGCTTCCCGCGGCGGCGGCCGGCGAGGCCGTCACCGTCCATTACCGGCAGAGCGCCACCGGTAGCGACCAGGTCGAGCCCTGGCTCAAGGTGGTCAACACCGGCACGTCGAGCGTCCCGTTGAGCCAGGTCAAGGTGCGCTACTACTTCAAGGCCGATCCGGGAGCGTCGTACACCTACGCCTGCTCGTGGGCCGTGAAGGGCTGCGCGAACCTCACCGGCACCTTCGGCAGCCTGGCCGGCCCCACCCCGACCGCCGACCGCTATCTCGAGATCGGCTTCACCGCCGGCGCGGGGTCCCTCGCGCCCGGCGCGGACACCGGCGACATGCAGCTCCGCTTCCACCGCTCCGACTGGCAGCCGCTCAACCAGAACGACGACTACTCCTTCGGCCCGAGCCAGACGACGTACGCCAACTGGTCCAAGGTCACGGCGACCGTGGCCGGCGTTGCGGTCTGGGGCACCGCCCCCGCGGGCAACCAACCGACTCCGACCGGCCCGACCACTCCGCCGCCCACCGGGGCCGCGCTCTTCGACGACTTCGACTACACCGGCCACACGGACCCCGCGATCACCAACCACGGCTGGAGCGTGCGCTCCAACTCCGGCGGCCCCGGGGTGCCCGGGGCCACGTGGGCCCCCGAGAACGTCACCTTCGCGAAGGAGGGCACGAACTCGATCATGAACTTGCGGACCTCGACCGCCGGAACCGGCGAGTCCACTCGGCACACCGAGATCCTCACGCGCGCGACGAAGTTCAAGAACGGCACGTACGCGGCGCGCGTGCGGTTCTCCGACGCGCCGCTGTCCGGCCCGGACGGCGACCGCATCGTCCAGACGTTCTTCACCATCAACGACCTCAAGGCGCCGATGGCCGACGACTACGCCGAGTACGACTTCGAGTACCTCCCCAACGGGGGCTGGGGCGAGCCCGGCAACATCCTCTACACCACGTCGTGGGAGACCTACCGGCCCGACCCGTGGGAGGCCGTCAACCAGCACTCCGAGGTCCGGGCGAGCTACGCCGGCTGGCACGACCTGGTGCTGACCATCGACGACAACGCGATCGTCTACTACGTCGACGGCCAGGAGTTCGGCCGGCACGACGCGCGCTACCTCCCCGAGCGCCCCATGTCCATCAACTTCAACCAGTGGCTGATCGACCTCGCCGGCCAGACCTCGACGACGCCGCGCGGGTACGACCAGAAGGTCGACTACGTCCTGCACGTCAAGGACCAGGTGCTGACTCCGGCACAGGTGGCCGCCAAGGTCGGGGCGTACCGGTCGGCGGGCACGACCTTCGAGGACTCCGTACCGGCCGCGCAGTAGGCCGGCCGTTCCAGCCCCCCGACGGGACGGGGGCGCGAGCGTGGGACGCACGCGGGCCGGCGGCCCGCGCAGGAGGCTGAGCGGCCGCTGATGCACCACGATGGTGGAGATCCGGATCCCGGGCGACGTCCCTCGCCCGGGGTTCGCATCCTCGTGCTGCCGCGAGGAGCCGGAGGTACTTCACGCCACGAGACGCCGGGTGAATGACAGAGAGCGGGTGAAGACCTCCTCCACCTGGGCATCGGGCAGCCCGTGCCAGCCGTGGTCGGCACCCGTCACCGTGCACAGTTCGACCGGCGATCCTGCTCCTTCCAGTGCCGCGGCCAGGGATTGGCTGTGTGAGCGGTCCACCATGGTGTCCTCGTCGCCGTGGACGAGAAGGAACGGAGGGGCCCCGGAGTGGACGTGGGCGAGCGGGCTCGCCGCGCGGGCGCGCCCCGGGACGGCTGACGGGGCCGCGCCGAGCAGGAGCGCCTCGGGGGTGGCGGCGTCTTCGGGGGTGAAGCAGCCCCGTGCGGCGGTCAGGTCGCTCGGTGCGTACCAGATCACGGCGCCGGCCGGCGGCGGGTCGGCGTGGGACAGGGCGAGGAGCGAGGCGAGGTGTCCGCCGGCGGACTCCCCCCACACGACCGTGCGCGTGGTGTCGAGGCCGAGCTCCTCGGAGCGCAGGGTGAGCCAGCGCAGGGCGGCGCGCAGATCGTCCAGCGGGGCGGGGAACGTGGCCTCTCCGCTGAGTCGGTAGTCGACGCAGGCGACAGCGAGACCTGCGGCCGCGATGCGCGCGAAGGGTGTGGGATTCCAGTGGCGTGTGCGCATGCCCATGTCGTCCCGCCGCCCCCGTCGCCAGGCGCCGCCGTGCACGAACAGCACCAGCGGAAGAGGCTCGTCCCGGACGACCTCCGGCAGCCACAGGTCGAGTTCCAGCGGACGGCTGCCGTCGACGTCGGCGTACGGGACGCCACGCAGTTCGCGTACGTCGGGATCGCGGGGTGCGCCGGGCGGCAGAGGCGCGTGGTCGGGGTGGGGCGCGGTGATCAGTCGCCGCAGCGAGGGCCCGGTTCCTGTCATCGTGACCGCCACTGGTGGTCGGGCAGGAAGCGCACGTCGTACCGCTCGGGGACACGGGCGAACGTGTGGGGGTCCGGGACGACCGGCTGGTGCGGCAGGCCGAGCTGCTCGGTGGGCGCGCCGAGGTTCTCGAAGAACCGCTCGAAGGTGCCGCCGGGGCCGGCGGCGACGCCGACGACCTGACTGTGGTGGCGCTCCATGCGGTAGGCGTGCGGGCAGTTCTTCGGCACGAAGCCGAAGTCGCCGGGGACGAGCAGCTTCTCCTGCTGGTTGCCCTCGGTGTCCTCGACGAACAGTCGGACGGCACCGTGGGTGATGTAGAAGACCTCGTGGGTGTCGGTGTGCAGATGGGCCGGGATGAGGTCGCCCTTGGGGCCTTCGACGGTGAAGAAGTTGAAGGTGTTCTCGGTCTGCTCCCCGCCCGCGTAGATGGTGATCAGGTCGCCGAACAAGTGGGCTCGGTCCCCCTCGCCCTTCTGGATGAAGTAGGGCTTGCCCGGCTCCGTGGGTATCCGTGATGCCTGCCGGTAGCGGGTGGCGTACTCGATGGTCATGCGTTCTCCGGTGATCGGACTCCGCCAATAATGTCAGGTAGCCTGACATGAGAAGGTGTCGGCAATCAAGCGCCGGCTACGAGCCGGCTCCACCGTGAGGAACAGATGCAGTCCACTCGCCGCAACCTTCCCCAGTTGCTCGGAGAGGCCCGGCGCTGGTTCGAAGAGGGGCTGCTGACGGCCCTGGAAGCAGCCGGAGCCACGCCGGTGTCCCCGACACAGGCGCAGCTCTTCGCCGTACTGGACGACCAGGGGACCACGGTCTCCGAGCTGGCCCGACGCATGGGCGTCACCCGGCAGACCGCCCATCAGGCCGTACACGGCCTGGTCGCCACCGGCCTGCTCGAACAGATCCCGGACCCCACCTCGGCCCGCCGGCGGCTGATCCGGCGCACCGAGGACGGGGAGCGCGCACACCGCCAGGCCGGCGTGATCCTTGAACGGCTGGAGGCGCGACTCGCCGAGCGAATCGGCCGGGAGACGGTCGAAGCCTTGCGGGCGACGCTGGAAACTCCGTGGGGCCGGCCACCCTCTCCGAGCTGAGAAGGACGGCGCGACGCGACGCAGGCAGCCGGGGTGCCGCATTCCGAAACCTTCGATGTGATGCGCATCACTCTCTGGGTGCTTCGGGTCGGGCCTACGCGATCATGATCGGAATGGACGCTCGTTTCCTTGGTATCGCTGATCTGGCCGAAGCCCCGTCCGTGGCGGTCGTCGTCGACGTCATGCGCGCTTTCACCGTGGCCGCCTGGGCCTTCGCCCAGGGGGCGGAAAAGATCGTTCTTGCTGAGTCGCTGGACGAAGCCCTGGCGCTCAAGGCGCGCCACCCGGATTGGGTGGCGCTCAAAGACGGTCCGCTCGCGCCCGGCTTCGACGCCGTCAACTCCCCGGGCCTGCTGCGGTCTCTTGACCTCGGCGGACGGACCGTTGTGCAGAAAACCACGGCAGGAACGGTCGGCGCCCTCGCGGTCAAGGAGGCGCCGCTGGTGCTGTGCGCCGGCTTCGTGGTGGCGGAGGCAACGGCTCAGCTCTTGCGGATGCGCGAGAGCACCAGTGTCACGTTCGTCGTCACTGGCGAGGACGGGCAGGCCGATGAAGATCTGGCGTGCGCTCAATACATCGCTCGGAGAGCCGCCGAGGCTGGGACGGAAGCTGTTGAGTTCCTCCGCCGCGCTGCCGCGTCGCGCGCCGCCACCGAACTGGCGGAGGGTGTGCGTCAAGGAGTCCACCCCGATGACGTCGCACTCTGTCTTGAGCTCGACCGGTTCCCCTTCGCCATGGTGGCGACCCTGGAAGACTCGCTCATGGTCCTGCGTCCGTGCGCCATGCCCTCGCTGACCGACGACGCCCCGATCTGACCGCTGGTGAGGTCCCGCTCTCACCAGTTGGGTGCAGCGGTTGCCTTCAGTTCGCGCTCGCCGGTCGTACGTGTAGTTCCGCCTCGCGGGTGGGGAGGGATGGAACCGCAGGCCGATGTGTGCAAGTGCCCCATCGACGAGCCTGGCTCACATGCCGAAAGTGAATGTATTGCCCCATGTGCCGCGCTGGGCCCGGCTCGCTGCGGTAGGCGCCGCGTTGACCAACGTGCCCTCGGCGCTCTGGCGGGTGGCCATTGCCGTCGGTGTCCCCGTTGGGCTGGCGCAATCCGAATACGATCAGATGGGGGCTCCTGGCCTGGGATCGCTGGTCCTCGTCGGCCTCAGTCTGATCTCCGAGGTTTTCGCGTTCCTCACCCTTGGGCTGGTGCAGAGCTGGGGTGAGACATGGCCGCGTTGGATCCCCTGTCTACGCGGGCGCCGAGTCCCAGTCATGCTGGGCACCGGCGTGGCGGGACTCGGCGCGCTGGCCACGAGTGTCTTTGGCGCACTGTTCGTCTACACGTCGCTCAACGCAGACATGGAAGCCACCACCTGGGGCATCTGGCTGCTCAACATCGTCTACGCACCGTTGCTCTTCTGGGGTCCGCTGCTGGGCGCGGTCACGGTGCACTACTACCGGCGCCGGATGGCGGCCTCTCCCGCGCCGGCGTGAAGGCCCGGACGCTGTTGAGCACTTCATCCGGCGATCGACGCCAGATGAAGCGCTCAGTCAGAGTTTCGTTGCGGGTCGGCGGGTCGGCGGGTCCGGGGGGTCCGGGGGTGCGGGTCTGTTCGTCGGCCCGCACGACGGCGAGGAAGGCGTGGGCGAGCATCGCCAAGGTGACCCAGTTGGTGCAGGCGCGAATAGCAGCGGTAGCAGGCGAGTTCGCCGGTCATGCGGTTGCGTCGGATCAACAGCTGCCGGTGTCCGGGGCCGGGGTCGGCGGTGTCGATGACGGCCCAGTCGAAGGGGCGGCGTCCCGTCGCGCCGGCCGCGGCGGACAACGTGTCGCCGGTCTCGTCGACCACCAGCGCCGCCGCGTCGTCGTGCAGATGCTCGACCACGTAACCGCCGACATCGTCACGGACCGCGTCCGCGTCCCGCACCGGCCCCCACCAGCAAGATCATGATCTACAGCTGGAGTACGAGGCCTCGCGAGCGCGATCGGGGACGACCTCACCGCAGTCGAGCGTCTCCCACCCGAAGGGCGCGGCGCCGGGTGCTGCGATCCTCGGACGGGCGCCCCGCGGAGAGCGTCATCGCTCTCCCGCGAGGTCGAGATCGCCGCTGCGCACCTCGGGCGTGGTCTCGGCAGGCACGGGGCGGCGCCACGGGTGCGCGATCGGATGGGACACCGCCCGCCACCACGCCTCCTCCGGCAGCTTCCCCGCGGGCTCGAACGGCTCGCCGGGCCGAGGGAGCGCCACCGCCTGGCCGGCCTCCTCGGCGGCGTCCTTCGTCCACTCCCCCGGCTCCGCCCACGGGTGGAGCGCCAGGTTGAACGTGCCCCAGTGGATCGGCAGCATCACCCCGTGCGGTACGCCGCCCTGGAGGTCGAGGTGGGCGCGCATGCCCTCGGCCGGGGTCATGTGTATGTCCGGCCAGTACTCCGAGTACGCGCCGATCTGGATCATGGTGGCGTCGAAGGGGCCGTGGGCGGCGCCGATCTCCTGGAAGCCGGGGAAGTAGCCGGTGTCTCCGCTGTGGTAGATCCGGTGCGTGGGCCCGGCGACGACCCAGGAGGCCCACAGGGTGTGCTGCTGGTTGCGCAGTCCGCGGCCGCAGAAGTGGCGGGCGGGGGTCGCGGTGAGGCGCAGGGCGCCGATCTCCGTCGTCTCGTTCCAGTCCAGCTCGCGCAGACGGGAGGCGGGTACGCCCCAGCGCTCCAGGTGGGCGCCCACCCCCAGCGGCACGGCGAAGAGGGTGTCCGTCGAGGCCAGCGCCTTGATCGTGGGCAGGTCGAGGTGGTCGTAGTGGTCGTGGGAGATCACGACCACGTCGACCGGGCCCAGCGCGGCGAGCGGCACCGGGACGGGGTGCAGACGCTTGGGGCCGGCGAAGGCGAAGGGCGAGCAGCGGTCGCCCCAGACCGGGTCGAAGAGCACCCGGTGGCCGTCGATCTCGGCGAGGACGCTGGAGTGCCCCATCCAGGTGAGGCGCAGACCGGAGGCCGGCGGCTCGGCGAGGTGGTCCAGGGTGCCGGTGTGGAGGGGAATCGTGCCGGCGGGGGCCCGGCGCGCCCGTGCTTCCTTCTGGAAGTAGACCTTGGCGAACTCGAGCGTGGAGCCGGAGGGCCGGTGCCGGGCCGACACGGGGTTCTGGAAGACCCCGTCCGCGTAATTCGGCGAGCGGCGGATGCGCTCCATGCGCTCCCCCGCCGGGTCGGCGCCGAAGGCGGCAGGCCGCAGGCCGCGCAGCCGGGACCGCAGCGGATGGTCGGAGCCGGTGCCTGTCACAGGGCCTCCTGAGGTTGGGGGTCGTTCCATTATGGGCAGCCCCTGACCGTCGTGGGCGGGCTGGGCCGTCATGGGCGGCTCCTGACCCTCGTGGCGACCGCGCCGTCGTGGGTAGCGCCTGGCCTCGTGGGCGGCCCGCCGGCCCTCGCCGGAGGCCCTGACCGTCGAGCCGGGCCGCGTGAGCCATACTGAACCACTGTTCAGTAGCCCGCCGATCCCCGGAGTACGACCATGAGCACCGCGCCGCTGCTGTCCACCACCTGGACCGACCACGTCACGGGCAGCCGAGGCCATCTGGTGGTCGACCGGCTGGTCCGCGGGGTGGCCAGCGGCGGCCTGCGGATGCGAGCCGGGTGCACGGCCGAGGAGGTCGCCGGGCTCGCCCGGGGCATGACCATGAAGGAGGCCCTGCACTACGACCCGAGCGGCCGCTACGTCCCGCTCGGCGGCGCCAAGGGCGGGATCGACTGCGACCCCCGCTCCCCCGAGGCGTACGGCGTCCTGGTCCGCTATCTGCGAGCCATGCGTCCGTACATCGAGCGCTTCTGGACCACGGGGGAGGATCTGGGGCTCACCCAGGATTTGGTCGACCGGGCGGCCGCCGAGGCGGGGCTCGTCTCCTCGATCCAGGCGGTCTACCCCCTCCTGGACGACGAGACGGAGGCGCGGCGGCGGCTCGCCGACGCCTTCGCCGTGAAGGTGGACGGCATCGGGCTCGACGAGCTGGTGGGCGGGTGCGGAGTCGCCGAGGCGGCTCTGGCGGCGCTGGACCGGGTGGGCAGGCCGTACGCCGGGGCGCGGGTCTCGGTGCAGGGTTTCGGGACGATGGGCGGCGCCACGGCCCGGTTCCTGGACCGGGCCGGGCTCACGGTGGTGGCCGTGGCCGATGTGCGGGGGACGATCGTCAACCCGGCGGGCCTCGACGTGGAGGCGCTGCTCGCGTCCCGCGACGCGCACGGGACCGTGGACCGCGCGGTGCTGCGGCCCGGGGACCGGGAGGAGGGCCGTGACGCCTGGCTGACGGCGGACGTGGACGTCCTGGTCCCGGCGGCCGTCTCGTACGCGATCGACACCGCCGGTCAGGAGCGGATCCGGGCGCGCTGGATCGTCGAGGCGGCCAACATGCCGGTCCTCCCCGAGGCGGAGGAGCGGCTCGCCGCCCGGGGGGTCGTGGTGCTGCCGGACGTGGTGGTCAACTCCGGGACGAACGCCTGGTGGTGGTGGACGCTGTTCGGTGACATCGGTGCCGACGCGGAGGAGGCGTTCGGCCGTACCCGGAGTGCGATGCGGGCCCTGGTGGGCCGGATGCTGGACCGCGCGGAGGCGGACGGGACCACTCCGCGCGCCGCCGCGCACGCGCTGGCGGAGGAGCGGTTGGCGGAGATCGGCGAGCGCCACGGCTGGTACTGAGTGGCACCACCGTTGAAATGATCATGCCCGCGTCATGTGCTGTGTAGGCTGAGCGGCGTGGCGAGAGTGCGCTTGAACGTGGCGGAGCGGCGTGAGGAGTTGCTGCGGGCCGCCGTCGCGCAGATCGAGGCCCGGGGGGTGGCGGCCGTACGGATCGCCGATGTCGCCTCCGCGCTCGGGGTCAGCAACGCCCTGGTGCTCTACCACTTCTCGACCAAGGAGAAGCTCGTCGCGGCGGCCTTCGCCTACGCCGCCGAGAGCGATCTCGCCCATCTGCGGGCGCTGCTCGGGCGGCGCACGACGGCTCTGCGCAGGTTGCGGTCGGCGGTCCGCTGGTACGCCCCCACCGGGCAGGCCAAGGGCTGGCGGCTGTGGATCGAGGGCTGGTCGGCCAGTCTGCGCGAACCGGCCCTGCGCGAGGTCGCGGGCGCCCTCGATCAGCAGTGGAAGGCGGCGCTGGCCGACGTGATCGCCGAAGGCGCGGCGGCCGGTGAGTTCCCCTGCCAGGACCCGGCGGCCGCGGCCTGGCGGCTGACCGCCTTCCTGGACGGGCTGGCCGTGCAGATGACCTCGTACGCCGGATCCCTTTCGCGCGCCTCGATGCTGGAGTGGGCCGATGCGGCGCTGGTCCGGGAGTTGGGTCTGCCCGGCCCCGACCCGGACGGTCAGCGCAGCTCGTAGACCGCCGTGACCGTGACCTGTTCCTCGATCTCACCGGGGGCCAGGGGAACCTGCTGCGCGTCGGCGGGGACGCCGGGCACGGCGCCGGGACGGGTGGCGTCGTCCTCGGTCAGCGAGACGAGCCGGCCGAGCCGAAGCCCGCTGAGCCGTGCGTGCTGGGAAGCCTTCTCGTACGCGTCCCGGTGCGCGGCCTCGCGGGCCTGGGCGCGCAACGCGCTCCGGTCGGCGACGTCGAACGCGACGCCGTTGACCCGGCCCGCGTCCCCGGTCGCGTCGGTCACGGCCCCGATGACCCGGCCCGCGCGGTCGATGTCCCGGACCTTCACGGAGAAGGACTGGCCGGCCTGATAACCGGTCACCTCGGTCTCGCCGCCGTCGCTCTGGCCGTAGACCGTGGAGAGGGACAGACTGTCGGTCCTGATGTCACCGGCGGCGACGGCCTGCTCGCGCAGCGCGGCGAGCAACGCCTCGGCGGCGGATCGTTGGGCGCTCATCGCCTCCTTGGCGGTCTTACGGGTGACCTCGACGCCCACCGAGAGGACGACCAGGTCGGGCGCGGCGGCGGCCCGTCCGGCCCCGGTCACGGTGAGGGTGGTGGCCTTCGCGGTGCGGACGGTGGCCGGGGGTGCCGCCCCGTCGGCCCCCACGGCGAGCGCGGGTCCCGCGCCGGCGAGCAGGAGGCCGCCGAGCACCGTGCCCGTGGTGAAGGCGCGGCGCAGCCGGCGGCCGGCCGGGAGCCTGCCGGAGACGTGGGCGGGGAAGCGGTCGCTGACGGTGGAGCGATGACTGGTCGTCACGGGCGATCCCTTCGTGAACGGCTGCCGGAGACTCCGGCGCGCGCCCACATCCCAGCACCCCCCAGCGCCCGTCCCGGGGCGCCACTCCTGCCCCGTCACCCGCTCAGGCCCGCGCGAACGACCGGCGCCTCCGGTCCATGGCGGGTGGGGCGGGGGCTCTGCCGCGCCGCCCTGCGCCCCGCGCGCCTGCCCGCTCGCCGTGTGCGACTGCCACATCCGCTACCTCCATCTGGAGACGCTGTCGTGGTACGACGTGTTCGCGGGCGTGTCCTGGAGCGGATCCCGGCCGCCGTGGCACCTACGGCTACAGGGGCAGGAGGTCCGGGCGCTTGGCCGCCACGTGGTCGCCCGAGCTCTCGCCCCGCAGCCGGCGACCGATCCAGGGCACCAGATACTCCCTGGCCCACAGGATGTCGTCGCGGCGCACCTCCAGCGTCCCGCGCGGGGGCAGCGGCGGCCACGGCTGGTCCGGGTCGGCCGGCACCGGGATGCCGAGGACCTGGGCGGCGCGCAGCGCGACCCGGGTGTGCCCCTCGGGCGACAGATGCAGCCGGTCGCCGTCCCAAGCGCGCCTGTCCTGGACGGACTTGAGCGACCAGAGGTCCAGGACCGGGCAGCCGTACCGGTCGGCGATGGCCCGGACATGGGCCGTGTAGGTGGCGATCTTGCCGCGCAGATGGCGCAGCACGGGCACGTCCCGGGTGTCGAAGCCGGTCGTGACCATGACCGTGCCGACGGCGGAGGTGAGGTCGGCGACGGCGCGTTCGAAGCGCTCGGCGACGTCGTCCGGGTCGCTGCCGGGACGGATGATGTCGTTGCCGCCCGCGCAGAAGGTCACCAGGTCGGGGGCGAGTTCCTTAGCCCTGGGTACCTGCTCCTCCACGATCTGGTCGAGGAGGCGGCCGCGTACGGCCAGATTGGCGTAACGGAACGCGTCGTGCTCCGGCAGCCGGTCGGCGAGCAGAACCGCGAAACGGTCTGCCCATCCCACATACGTCCCGTCGGGTCCGGGATCTCCGACGCCCTCGGTGAAGCTGTCACCGATCGCCGCGTACGACCCGAATACGTTCATGTCTCTTGATCTCGAATCGTCTGCCACGGGAGCACATCTTTCCCTTACGGATGTGACTTACGCGACCGTAAGGAGGGGTTGACGGTGAGTGACATATGCCACCGGTCAAGATTGCACCAAGCCGGAATACGCCGAGGGCCCGGCACGAAGGTGCCGGGCCCGGGAGCGTACCGAGGACGCGTCGGACGAGGACGCGCCGGACGACGGTGCGTCAGACGCTGACGCCCTTCTGGCGCAGGTAGGCGAGCGGGTCGATGTCCGAGCCGTAGCTCGGGCCGGTGCGCATCTCGAAGTGCAGGTGCGGACCGCTGGAGTTGCCGGTCGAGCCGGACAGGCCGATCTGGTCGCCGCCGTTGACGGACTGGCCGGCGGAGACGGAGAGGGAGGAGAGGTGCGCGTACTGCGAGTAGGTGCCGTCGGCGTGCTGGATGACGACCTCGTTGCCGTACGAACCGCTCCAGCCGGCGGAGTACACGGTGCCCGCGCCGACGGCCTTGACGGAGGTGCCGGAGGAGGCGATGAAGTCGACACCGGTGTGGTAGCCGGAGGACCACATCGAGCCGGAGGCACGGTACGGCGTGGAGACACCGCCGCCCACCGGGGAGACCCAGCCGGAGGAGGACTGCGACGCCGGCGTGGACTCCACGGCGGCGCGCTCGCTGCTGCGGGAGCTGCGCGACTCCGCCGCGTCGGAGGTGGACTTCTCGACCTTCGGAGCGGCCTTGGGAGCCGCCTTGGGAGCCGCCTTCGGAGCCGCCTTCGGGGCGGCGGCCTTGGGCGCGGGCGCCTTGGCCGTGGACTTGGCGCCGAGGGTGAGCTTCATGCCGGGGAAGATCAGCGAGGGGTTCTCGCCGACGACCTGGCGGTTGTCCTGGTACAGCTTCTTCCAGCCGCCGGCCAGGTGGTGCTCGGCGGCGATCTTGGACAGATAGTCGCCGGCGACGACGGAGTACGTCTTCGGCTTGGCCTTGGCGGCGGCGGGCGCGGCGGCCGGGGCCTTCGCCGGGGCGGCGGCGACAGCGGCGACGGCCTGCTCGGGCGTCACGGCGGGAGCGGTCTTCTCGGCGGCGTGGGCTCCGGTCGCGCCGAGGAGCGGCAGGGCGACGACGGCGCCACCCGTACCGGCGGCGACGAATCCGCGCGTGATCGGGTTGACCTTGGGACGGCGGTGCTTACCCTTCGCGGGCATGGCGAATTCCTCTCCGTCGCCTACGAGGTGAGCTGTCGGGTTCGGACTGGAGATGTCCGGCCGCGTTTTCACGCGGCTTCACCCCGAGCCGGTCCGGCATGAGCCGGATCGGCGTACTACCTGGGTCCCCCGCTCCTGCCATACGTGGGTGGGTGCGGATTCCGGACGGTGGCAGGATTCGGCGGTCCGACCGGATTGACGGTGACCGTAGACGAGCGGGGTCGGCGCGAACAAGCCGTCGCATTCATCTCGCATTCCCCGCCGTGAAATTCAACCGGAATTCTGGTCACCCTCCGCGATGACGGAGCCTCGATTTCCTTTTCTCGCAGGGCTATTGCGGAAGACGATCAGGCACGGTCCGTCACGGTTATGACGCTGCTCACGCCCCGGAACCCATCTCCCCCGCTACCAGGGCGCGTTATCCCTAACGCCCCAATTCGGACAGAACGCTCATTACCGCCCCAGGGGTGTGCGAGCGGGCCGCCACCCGGAATGATTGCCCCAGGAACCGATCTCGTATCGTCGAAGTCCGCCAACACTCAGGAGCACTCGTGACGCAGCAGCTGCCGCAGGTCCCGTCGACCGAACCCGAGCTGAGCGGGGTCCGCAACTTCCGGGACGTGGGCGGACTGCCGACCGTGGACGGCGGGTCGGTGAGGTTCGGGCGGCTCTTCCGCAGCGGCCATCTCGCGCACGCCACGGAGGAGGACGCGGCCTTCCTGTCCACTCTCGGGCTGCACACCGTCTTCGACTTCCGCAACGCGGCGGACCGGAAGGTGGAGGGCGCGGACATCGAGCTGCCGGGTGTACGAAATGTGAACATACCGCTCAACGACCCGGCCGACGGCAAGGAGTTCTGGAAGCTGGTCAGCGCGGGCAACCTGGAGCAGCTGCGCGAGGCGCTCGGCGACGGCAAGGCGGCCGACCGCATGTCCGATTCGTACCGGAAGATGATCGTCGAGCGTACGGCGGAGCACAGCCGCGTCCTGCACGCGATGGCCGAGGACAGCGTCCCCGCCCTGATGCACTGCGCGGCGGGCAAGGACCGCGCGGGTCTGTCCATAGCGATCTCGCTGCTCGCGGTGGGCGTCGAGCGCGAGGCGATCGAGGCGGACTACATCAAGTCGAACGACCCCCACCGCCGCTACAAGATCCGCCGCAGCTCCACCTCCGCGGACGCCATGGCACCCGAGGTGATGGAGCTGCTCAGTCCCCTCTTCGACGCGCGCGTGGAGTACCTCCGGGCCGCGTTCGAGACGATGGAGCGGACCTGGGGCACGGCCGAGAACTACCTCTCGCAGGGTCTCGGGCTCGCCCCCGAGACCCGTGAGCGGCTGCGCGAGCGCCTCGTCACCGAGGCGTAGCCCGGCCGGCCGGCGCGGCTACTGGTTCTGCCCGCCGAGCATGAAGAGCAGGTAGAGGAAGCCCGCGAAGAGGTGCCCGGCGACCAGGTAGGCGAAGAGGCGGAGGACCAGCCCCTTGGGGAACTTGCCGCCCCCGCGCTCCTCACCGGTGATCTCGGCGGATTTGTCGGACATGTCGGCCCCTTCCGATGGGCTCAGCGCGGGTGCGGGGTCCCCTCGCCGAGACACAGCTCGGCGGCGGGGCTCTGCATCAGCGTGTGGACGAAGAGCAGGTCGGCGCCGCCTCGGGTGGCGGCGCCGATGCGGTGCGGGGTGAGCGAGTCGAAGTGCGCGCTGTCCCCCGGGTCCAGGACGTGCACGGCGTCGCCGAGCGCGAGCCGCACCCGGCCGTCGAGGACGTGGAGCCACTCCTCGCCGGGGTGGACCCGCACGATGTCGGCGCGGGTGGCGTACGGCACGTGGACGCGGAGTGCCTGCAAGGCGCGTCCGGGGCCGCCGGCCTGGTGGTAGACCCATCCGTCGGCCTCGACGGGCTCGGCCCGGCCGGCGCGGATGATCGGGTCGCGCTCGGGGGGCACCTCGCCGAGGAGTTCCGAGACGGTCGTACCGTAGACACGTGCGAGCGCGAGCAGCATCGGCAGCGACGGCTGGCGGCGGCCCGTCTCCAAGCGGGAGAGATGAGCCGGTGACAGCCCGGCCCGCCGGGCGGCGGCCTCCAGCGTGAGCCCGCGCCGCCGGCGCAGCCCGCGCAGCCGCGGCGCCACATCGGGAAGCGCGTCCGGTGCGGCGGGGCCGGGGGCGTCGGGATCGGTCGCGGCCGAGTCCGGGGCGTCGGGCGCGGAGTGATCCGGCGCGGAGTGATCCGGTGCGGCGGGGTCCGGGGACGGCTCCCCGGCGAGGTGCTCCATGCCTCCATTGCGCCAGGATCTTTCCTCCCGGGCAAATTACTTGCCTCAGAGGCAAACCGTGCCGGCCGCGTTCCTCACTGGCACATTCCTCAGCGCTGGGCGACGGCCTGCTTGACCAGCGTCTTCCCGAAGTCCCACATCAGCCCGCCCCCGCCGTGCGCATCGTCCATCACCGCCGTGAACGCGGTCACGAACCGGTCCACGTCCGCTTCGTCGATGATCAGCGGCGGAATCAGCTTGATCACCTCCAGACGGTCGCCCGACACCTGCGTCAGGATCCGGTGCCGCTGAAGCAGCGGCACCACGACCATCTGGGCGAAGAGACCCTTGCGGGCGGCCTGCAGCATCGTCCAGCGGCTGCGCAGCCCGAGCGACGAAGGGCGGCCGAACTCGATCCCGATCATCAGCCCCCGCCCGCGGATCTCGTGCAGCAGCTCGTAGCGCGGTACGAGTTCCCTCAGCCGCGAGGACAGCAGCTCCCCCATCCGGCGGGCGTTGGCCACCGTCCCCTCGGCCTCCATCACCGAGAGCACGGCGAGGCCGGCCGCCATGGCCTGCGCGTTCGAGCCGAAGCTGGCGGAGTGGACGAGCACCCGGTCCATCGAGGAGTAGACCTTCTTGAAGATCCAGTCCTTACCGAGCGTCGCGCCCACGGGCACATATCCGCCGGAGAGCGCCTTGGCGACACAGAGCAGGTCCGGCTCGACCCCCTCCTCGTGCTGGTACGCGTAGAAGTCGCCGGTCCTGCCGAGCCCCGTCTGCACCTCGTCGGCGATCAGCAGGGCCCCGTGCTCGTGCAGCAGCTCCTGGGCGGCGCGCAGAAAGCCGGGCGGGGCCTCGTGCACCCCCTTGCCCTGGATGGGCTCGACGACGAAGGCGGCCACATCGCCCCTGCGCAGTTCCCGCTCCAGCGCGTCGAGGTCGCCGAGCTCGATCGCGGTGTCGGGCAGGAGGGGGGCGAAGCCGTCCCGGAAGCAGTCCTCCCCGTTGACCGAGAGGGAGCCCGTGGTCAGGCCGTGGAAGGCGTGGGAGCAGTAGAGGACCCTCGGCCGGCCGGTGGCGTACCGGGCGAACTTCAGCGCGGTCTCCACCGCCTCCGTACCGCTGTTGCCGAAGAAGACCCGGTCCAGGTGCGGGCTGTGGGTGAGCAGCTTCTCGGCGAGCAGCCCGGGCAGGGGCTGGCAGTCGAAGCGGGTGAGGTCGGCGAGCGAGGCGTCCAGGACGTCGTGGAGGGCCTTGCGGACGACGGGGTGGTGCCGGCCCAGGCCCATGACGCCGAAGCCGGCGAGCATGTCGAGGTAGTCGCCGCCCTCGGAGTCCCAGAAGTGGGCGCCCTCGGCGCGCTCGTACACCTTGTCGAAGCCGATGGTGTGGAGCATGCGCGGGAGCTGGTGGTTGAGGTGCCGGGCGTGCAGCTCGTAACGCTCGGCGCCACGGGCGGCGAGCAGCGCCGCGAGGTCGAAGTCCGTGCTCATTGACCGTTCTCCTTGTGTGCCAGGGCGGCACTGATCCGTCCGGCGATCTCCACCGGGGTGAGCCCGAGGTCGGCGAGGATCTCGCTCCGCTTGGCGTGCGCGAGGAACCGCTCGGGGACTCCGAACGTCCGCAGCGGTACGTCGACCCCGGCGTCGCGCAGCGCCTGGCCGACGGCCGCGCCGACCCCGCCCGTGCGGCTGTTGTCCTCGACGACCGTGACGAGGCGGTGCCGGGCTGCGAGCGGGGCGAGCGCCTCGTCGACCGGCTTGACCCAGCGCGGGTCGACGACGGTGCAGCGGATTCCGCGACCGGCCAGCAGATCGGCGCCGCGGAGGCACACGTCGGCCATCACGCCCACGGCCACCAGCAGCACGTCCGCGTCCGGCTCGTCGAGCAGGACGTCCATGCCGCCGACGCGGCCCACGGCCGGGATCGGCTCCCCCGCCGTCTCCTTGGGGAAACGCAGCAGCGTCGGCGCGTCGTCGACGTCGACGGCCTCGCGCAGCTGGGCCCTCAGCTGGTCGGTGTCGCGCGGAGCGGCGATCCGCAGCCCGGGGACGACCTGGAGGAGGGAGAGGTCCCACACGCCGTTGTGGGAGGCTCCGTCGGTGCCGGTGACCCCGGCCCGGTCCAGGACGAAGGTGACCCCGCACTTGTGCAGCGCCACGTCCATCAGGAGCTGGTCGAAGGCACGGTTGAGGAAGGTCGCGTACACGGCGACGACCGGATGGAGCCCGCCGGCCGCGAGACCGGCCGCCGAGACGGTGGCGTGCTGCTCGGCGATGCCCACGTCCCAGATCCGGTCGGGGAACCGGTCGGCGAAGGCCGTGAGCCCGACCGGATGGAGCATGGCCGCCGTGATCGCGACGACGTCCGGCCGCTCGGCTCCGATCTCGGCGATCGCCTCCCCGAAGACGGAGGTCCAGCTCGGTCCCGCGGCCGGGGTGAGCGGTGCGCAGGTGAGCGGGTCCATCGCGCCGACGGCGTGGAAGCGGTCGGCCTCGTCCTCGACGGCCGGACCGTATCCGCGCCCCTTCTCGGTGAGGCAGTGCACGAGCACCGGGCCGTGGAAGCGCTTCGCCCGGCGCAGCGCGGCCTCGACGGCGCCGATGTCGTGGCCGTCGACGGGCCCGAGGTACTTCAGGCCCAGGTCCTCGAACATGCCCTGCGGCGCGAAGGCCTCCTTGAACCCCTTCTTGGCCCCGTGCAGCGACCCGTAGAGCGGTGGTCCGACGACGGGCGTGTGCGTCAGGAGGTCCTTGCCCCAGGCGAGGAAGCGTTCATAGCCGTCGGTGGTCCGCAGGGTCGCCAGGTGGTCGGCGAGGCCGCCGATCGTCGGCGCGCAGGAGCGCTCGTTGTCGTTGACGACGATGATCAGCGGGCGGTCGCGGGCGGCGGCGATGTTGTTGAGCGCCTCCCAGGCCATGCCTCCGGTGAGGGCGCCGTCGCCGATGACGGCGACGACGTGGTCGGGCCGGCCGAGCACCTCATGGGCCTTGGCCAGGCCGTCGGCCCAGCCGAGGACGGTGGAGGCGTGGGAGTTCTCGATGACGTCGTGCACGGACTCCTCGCGGGAGGGGTATCCGGAGAGCCCGCCCTTGCCGCGCAGCTTGGAGAAGTCCTGGCGCCCGGTGAGGAGTTTGTGGACATAGCTCTGGTGGCCGGTGTCCCACAGGATGCGGTCGGCGGGTGAGTCGAAGACGCGGTGCAGGGCGAGGGTGAGTTCCACGACGCCGAGGTTGGGGCCCAGATGGCCGCCGGTCCTGGCGACCGCGTCGATCAGGAACCGCCTGATCTCCCCGGCGAGTTCGTCGAGTTCCGCACCGCTCAGCGGCCGCAGGTCGTGCGGCCCCCGGATGTTCTCCAGCCTCGTCATGCTCGGCCCCCTTTCTCGGGTCGTCGGCTCATGACGCACCACGGGTACCCCCGTCGGTGGCGCCGACGCCGCCGGGCCGGGGAGCCCGCGCGACGGCGGCGTGGGCTCCCCGCACCCCTCAGATCACCCGTTGCTCCCCGAGACGGTCTCGCGGACCGCCCTGAGGGACTCCTTGAGCGAGCCCATGGTGGCGAGGACGGCGGTGGGCTCGTAGCCGCAGTGCGCCATGCAGTTGGCGCAGCGCGGGTCCTTGCCGCGGCCGTACTTGTCCCAGTCGGTCTCCTCGATCAGTTCGCGGTAGGTGGGGACGTAGCCGTCGCTCATCAGATAGCAGGGGCGCTGCCAGCCGAAGAGGGAGTAGTTCGGAATCGCCCAGGCGGTGCACGGGAAGTCCGCCCTGCCCTCCAGGAAGTCCAGGAAGAGCGGCGAGTGGTTGAGCCGCCAGCGGCGGCGATTGCCGCCGGCGAAGGCCTTCTTGAAGAGCTCCCGGGTCTGCTCGACGCCCAGGAAGTGCTCCTGGTCGGGTGCCTTCTCGTAGGCGTACGCGGGCGAGATCATCATCTCGTCGACCTGGAGGTCGTCGTTGAGGAAGTTGAGCACCTCGATGACGGTCTGCGGGGTGTCGGTGTTGAAGAAGGTGGAGTTGGTGGTGACCCGGAAGCCGCGTCGCTTGGCTTCCTTGATCGCCGCCACCGCCTCGTCGAAGACACCTTCCTTGGCGACCGACTCGTCGTGCCGGTCCCGCAGCCCGTCGATGTGCACCGCGAAGGCGAAGTACGGGGAGGGGGTGAAGTCCGCCAGCTTCTTGCGCAGCAGCATCGCGTTGGTGCAGAGGAAGACGTATTTCCTCCTCGCCACCAACTGGCGGGTGATCTCATGGATCTGAGGGTGCATCAGCGGCTCGCCGCCCGCGATGGAGACCATCGGCGCCCCGGATTCCAGGACCGCGCCGACCGCCTGGGCGACCGGCATGCGCTGCTTGAGGACACCCGCCGGGTGCTGGATCTTTCCGCAGCCCTCGCACTTGAGGTTGCAGGCGAACAGCGGCTCAAGTTCGACGATCAAGGGAAACTTGTCCCGCTTGCGGAGCTTCTGTTCGAAGAGGTAGGTCCCGACCCGGATGGACTGACGGAGCGGCATGGCCATAACTCGCTCACCTCCTGGGGAGCAGCAAAGAACGGTGCCATTCGAAGAATGCGGGAAGGACGGCACGAAGAACACGGAAAGCTGATATTCCACCGCGTACCGTGCCGATCCGGACCAGCTCATGCTCTGGAGCGTCCACGACCACCCGTACGGCCGCAACCGGGCGCGGCCCGGCGGCCAGGGCGGTACGGAGCGTGGCGGCGGACTCCATGTCGACCGCGATGGCGCCGGTGGC
Source organism: Streptomyces sp. NPDC006551 (assembly GCF_040611675.1). Classification (NCBI taxonomy): domain Bacteria; kingdom Bacillati; phylum Actinomycetota; class Actinomycetes; order Kitasatosporales; family Streptomycetaceae; genus Streptomyces; species Streptomyces sp. NPDC006551. The sequence continues at coordinate 181,356 of NZ_JBEXOT010000004.1, read as the reverse complement.
CCGCAGCTCCGCCCGCTCGTGGCCCCGTACGACGTGGTCGGAGCCGGTCAGCGGCCCGGTGTGCACGGTCCGCCCGGGCAGCGTCCGGGTCAGGGCGTCGACCAGCAGCTCGGTCCCGGTGCAGGGGGTGGTGCCGTCGGGGCCGCGGGTCTCGTGGGCGACGATCAGGTCCCCCGGGTGCATGCCGGGGGCGAGGCCCGCGCAGAATCCGGACGCGACGACGGCCGCGTCCCGCCGGTCCGTCTCGCCGAGCGCGCGGGCGACGGCGGTACGGGCGTGGGCGGGGCCCATGCCCGTACGCAGCACGGTGAACGGGCCGGGCGCGCCGCCCCGGCCGCCGCTGCGCAGGGCGAACTGCTCGATGCCCAGCGCACAGGCGATCAGCAGCGGCGGCACGGAGCCCGCGGTCCCCGGCTCCTCGCCCATCAGCCCTCCTTGGCGACGGCCGGTTCGCCGTTCACATAGCGGCCGAGCGCCGTCAGCGGGAACACCTGCCGGTAGAGGTGGTAGTTGATGGAGAAGTCCCACGGAAACCCGGTGCCGGTGAAGTACGGCTCGTCCCAGGAGCCGTCCGGGCGCTGGGTCCGGGCGAGCCACGCGACGCCCCGCTCCACGGTCTCGGTCCCGCGCTCCCCGGCGGCGAGGAGCGCCAGCAGCGCCCAGGCCGTCTGCGAGGCGGTGGAGGCGCCGTGACCGATCCAGGGCTCCTCCTTGTACGAGCGCAGGTCCTCGCCCCAGCCGCCGTCCTCGTTCTGTACGGACCCCAGCCAGGCGACGGCCCGGCGGATGGCCGGATGCGACCCGGACAGCCCGGCGGCGACGAGGGCGGGGACCACCGATCCGGTTCCGTATACGTAGTTGACGCCCCAGCGGCCGAACCAGGCTCCGCTCGGCTCCTGTTCGGCGAGCAGCCACTCGATTCCCCTGCGGGTACGGGGGTGCTGGGCCTTGCCTTCGTAGGCGAGCATCTCCACCACGTGGGCGGTGACATCGGCCGACGGCGGGTCGATGACCTCGCCGAAGTCGCAGAACGGCAGCCGGTTGGGGAAGGCGCTGGTGTTGTCGGCGTCGAAGGCCGCCCACGCGCCGTTGCGCGACTGCATGCCGAGGGTCCAGCGGGCGCCGCGGGCGATGGCGGACTCGACCCGGGCGGGGTCGGGGTGGCGCACCCGGCGCAGCGCGAGGATGACCTCGGCGGTGTCGTCGATATCGGGGTAGTTGTCGTTGTGGAACTCGAACGCCCAGCCGCCCGGGGAGAGTCCGGGCCTGCGCACGGCCCAGTCGCCGGGCCTGACGATCTCCTCGCCGAGCATCCAGTCGGCGGCCTTGACCAGGGCCGGGTGGTCGGCGGGAAGGCCGGCGTCGGCGAGGGCGATGGTGGCCAGGCAGGTGTCCCAGACCGGCGACTGACAGGCCTCGATCATGCGGGCTCCGTCCTCGCGCCGGACCGCGAACCGGTCGAGGGACTCCAGGCCGGCCCGCATGACGGGGTGCCGGAGGTCGTAGCCGAGGAGGTGCAGGGCGATCACGGAGTAGACGGCGGGCGGCTGGATGCCGCCCCAGCAGCCGTCGTTCTCCTGGCGCTCGACGATCCAGCGGGCGGCGGTGTTCATGGCGGCCCTGCGCAGCGGGCGGGGAGCGACCTTGTGGTAGAGGTGCATCGCCTTGTCGAGCCGCTGGAAGACGCCGTCCCAACTGGTGGCGGGCGCGAGGGGCTTGGGAGGGTTCGGCCGGGACGGGTCGGTGTGCAGCTCGTCCAGCGGGAAGGGCGCGGGACGTACCGGCCGCTTGGCGGAGACGACGGTGAGCGGCACGATGGTCTGCCGGGCCCAGCAGCCGAAGTCGTAGATGTTGAGCGGGAACCACTTCGGCAGGAAGATCAGCTCGGGCGGCAGTTCGGGCAGGTCCTCCCAGCGCCACCAGCCGAACAGGGCGAGCCAGATCCGGGTGAAGACCCTCGCCGAGGCGATTCCTCCCCGGTCGCGGATCCAGGCGGCGGCGCGGGCCATGTGCGGGGCTTCGGGCGGGTCCCCGGCGAGCCGGAGCGCCACGTACGCCTCGATGGTGGTGGAGAGTTCGCCGGGCCCGCCGTAGAACGTGGACCAGGTGCCGTCCTCGCGCTGTTCGCCCCGGATGTACAGGGCGGCGGCTCGCGCGGTGTCGGCCTCCAGGATGCCGAGGAACTGCCGCAGCAGAAGGTCCTCGGCGTCCATGGTGACGTTGGTCTCCAGGTCGCCCTTCCACCAGCCTTCGGCGTCCTGGCGGCCGAGCAGATGCTCGACGGAGCGTTCCATGGCCCGGGCGGCGACCTCGTCGAGGCCGGTCGTCGCGGGCGCGGTGTCGGGTGTCGCATGGGCCGCGGTCGCGCTGGGGCCCACGGCCCCGGCGCTTCCGTCGGTCGTCGCTGTCATGGCTTCCCCTTCGTGCAGTAGGTCTACTTCTGCTTCTTCGGGTCTGCCGTCGGCCGGTGCCCGGTGGCACCGGCCGGCGACCGCGAGCTCATATCAGGGTGATGGTGATCATCTCTTCCGTACGACGACGAAGTCGGCGAGCGCGGTGAGCTGCGCCCTGACCCGCTCGGGCATGTCGACCTCGTGCAGGGCCTCGATGGCGATGGCGTGCTGGCGGCGGGCCTCCTGGGAGGTCCAGTCGCGGCCCCCGGCCTCCTCGATGAGGGCCGCGCGGGTGGCGAACTCCTCCTCCGAGAAGGACTCGAACTCGTTGGACTTGGCGTCGGCGGCCAGCAGTTCGCCGAGCCGCTCGGAGGCCGGTCCGCCCGCGGCGAGGGCGGCGACGACCGGGAGGGACTTCTTGCGCTGGCGCAGATCGCTCCAGGTCTGCTTCCCGGTCGACTCCGGGTCGCCCCAGATGCCGAGCACGTCGTCGACGGCCTGGAAGGCGAGGCCGAGGTGGTAGCCGTACTCCTCCAGCTTGTCCGCCGTGCGGTCGTCGGCGCCGCCGAGGACGGCACCGATGGAGACGGCACAGGCGAGCAGCGCGCCCGTCTTGTTGCCCTCCATCTCCAGGCACTCCTCGACAGTGACCCGCTCCCTGTGCTCGTAGGAGATGTCCTGGGCCTGCCCGTCGATGAGCTTGCGGGTGGCGGTGGTCAGCCGGCGGGTGGCGCGGCCGGCCTCGACGGTGCCAAGTTCGAGCAGCAGCTCGTTGGCGAGCGCGAACAGGGCGTCGCCGACGAGGATCGCCTGAGCGGGTCCGTGCACCTTCCAGACGGTGTCGCGGTGGCGGCGCTGCTCGTCGCCGTCCATCAGGTCGTCGTGCAGCAGCGAGAAGTTGTGGACGAGTTCCACGGCGACGGCGCCGGGGATGCCGATCTCGGCCGGGGCTCCGGCCGCCTCGGCGGAGATCAGCGCGAGCGCGGGGCGCACGGCCTTCCCGCTGTCGCCGTCGGCGGGGTTGCCCTGGGCGTCGATCCAGCCGAAGTGGTAGGCGGCCACCGTGTCCATGGGCGGTGCGAGCCGGTCGACGGCCGCCCGCAGCACGGGGGTGGACAGGGTCCGCCCCCGCTCCAGCAGAGCGGTCACGTCCGCGGTGTCGACGGCCGGTTTCACCGGGGGCACTGTCGGCACGGTCTCTCCTCTTGTTCCAGTACTCACACTCATACCGCCTCCTGCGGCGGATGTTCATGGCGGCGGCCGAGGGCCGAAAGCGCGGCACCCGCGGCGCTGAAACCACTGCGGACGGCACCCTCCATGGTGGCGGGCCAGCCGGTGGCGGTCCACGCGCCGGCCAGGTACAGGCCGGGGGCGCGGGTGCGGGCGCCCGGGCGGAGCCGGCCGACGCCCGGGGTCGGGGCGAACGTCGCGGTCCGCTCCCTGGTCACGAAGAAGTCCCGGATCCCGGCGCCGCGCGCGGCGGGCAGCAGCCGCTCCAGCTCCGGGAGGTAGCGCTCGCGCAGGACGGCGACGGGCTCGTCGATGTCGTCCTGGGCGGCGGACTGGGAGACGGCGAGGTACTGCCCGCCGCCCGTGAGGCCGGAGGAGTCGGTGCGGTCGAAGACCCACTGGACGGGGGAGCCGAGGGCGGTGAAGAACGGCTGCCGGAGTACCTTGCGGTCGTAGACGACATGCAGGTTGAGGATGGGGGCGGTGCCGATGTCGAGGAGGCGGTCGGGGTCGTCGAGGGCGCCGTCGGGGAGGAGTTCCCGGGTCTCGCGCTGCGGTACGGCGAGCACGACGGTGTCCGCCTCGATCGTCTCTCCCGGCACCTCGACGGACCAGCGCCCGTCGTCGGTGCGGGTGACCCGCTCGGCCTTGGTCCGCAGTTCGGTGCGGACCCCGAGGGAGTCGAGGGCCTTGCGGGTCAGGGTGTCGTGCAGGTCGCCGAGCGGCACATGGGCCCAGCCGATGTCGGCGGCGCCCGGCTCGGAGAGGAGACCGGTCTTGAACACCATCGCGGCCAGGCCCATGGAGGCGTGGGGTGCGGTGGCGTTGAGCGTGGCGACTCCGACCAGGTCCCACAGGGCCTCGATGGCGCGCGGGGACTGGCCGTGCCGGCCGAGCCAGGTGCCGAAGTCGATGCCGTCGAGGGCCGGGTCGGCGGGATCGAGCCGCTTCAGCGCGAGCGCCGCGCGCCCGACGCTCGCCCGCTCCGCGAGGGAGAGGTGCGGATAGCCGGCCAGGCTCCGGGCGAGGTGGAGAGGTACGGGGAGGGCGGTGCGGCGCAGCCGTCCGAGGCGGGGGCCGCGGGGGTGGGCGACGTCGAGGACGGGCACGTCCAGGCGCTTCTGCAGGGGCGCCAGGTGCGCGCCCTCGATCCGGTCGAGGAACCAGCGGTAGGCGGTGCAGCAGCGCAGATAGACGTGCTGGCCGTTGTCGACGGTGAGGTCGCCGCGCCGGAAGGAGAACGCGAGACCGCCGAGCCGCGGCCGTCCTTCGAGCAGGGTGACGCGGACCCCGGCGCCCGCCAGCCGCAGCGCGCTCGTGATCCCGGCGAGGCCGCCGCCGACGACGACGGCGTGCGGCTGTGCGCCGGAGAACGTGGCGTCGGTGGTCATACGATCCCCCCTCGGGCCGTCGCTGGCAGGGACGCGCCGGGGGCCGTACGGGTTGCCCGCCGTCCCGGCTCGTACGGAGGCGTCATACGCGCCTCCTGACGGTGCGGCGGGCGATGTGACGGGTGTCGAGGCCGGAGAGGCCGCGCACGGCGACGTACGCCTTCTCCCGGCCGGGCAGGGAGACGCGGCCGCGCAGGACGGCCTCGGGGTCGCGTTCGATCCGGTCGAGCAGGCGCCGGTAGATCCCGGCCATGGCGGCGACACAGGCACCGCTGCGCCGGTCGAGCATGGGCAGCAGGCGGTAGCCCTCGGCGAACAGGGCCCGTGCGCGCCGGACCTCGAAGTGGACGAGTCCGGTGAAGTCGGCCCCGGCCGGCGGGACGTCGCTCTCGAAGCCGTCGCCGCAGCCGAACTTGGCCAGGTCGTCGGCGGGCAGGTAGGTGCGCCCGTTCCCGGCGTCCTCCCGTACGTCCCGGAGGATGTTGGTGAGCTGGAGGGCGAGCCCCAGGGTGTCGGCGTACTCGGCGGCGCGCTCCGCGCTGTGTGCGCCGGGCTGGGTGCCGAAGACGCCGAGCGAGAGCCGTCCGATGGCGCCGGCGACGCACCGGCAGTAGGTCTTGAGGTCGTCCCAGGTCTCGTACGACTCGCCGCGGACGTCCATCAGCACGCCGTCGATGAGTTCGTCGAGGCCGCCGAGCGGGATCGGGAAGCGCCGGGACGCGTCGGTGAGGGCGACCGCGACGGGGTCGGTGTCGTCCTCGTCGACGGCGCCCTGGCGGATCCGGTCCAGAAGCGCGCGGGTGGATTCGAGCCGCTCCCGCTTGGCGTCGGGCGCGAGGGCGCCGTCGCCGATGTCGTCGACGCGCCGGGAGAACGCGTACAGCGCCGACATGGCCTGTCGCTTCTCGGTGGGCAGCAGTCGGATGCCGTAGGCGAAGTTACGGGCCTGCTGTCCGGTGACGGCCTCGCAGTAGCTGTACGCCGCCTGCACCGGTGCGGACGCCTCCGTCTGTTCCTCCACGGTCCGGCTCACCCCTCTCTCCGCGCTCGGAGCAGGACCGTTCCCGCTTGGCGCATCACACTCGCCGTGGTGGCCCTGGGCGGCCTCGGCAGGACGTCGAAACCGGCGGCGGCGATCGCGTCGAGCGCCGCGTGTCCGCCGGCGGTGAATCCGGCGAGCAGCAGCCGCAGCCTGCCGTGGACGCTCCCGACCAGCGGGGTTCCGTCGTCCAGGAGTGCCCGGGCGCGTGCGGCCTCGAAGGCGATCAGGGCGCGCACCGACGCGCCGCCGGTGGGCCGGGCGAGGTCGTCCTCGGTGACGTGGAAGCGCTTCAGGTCTTCGGCCGGGAGATAGATCCGGTCCCGGCGGAGGTCCTCGGCGACGTCCTGGAGGTGCTCGACGATCTGCAGGGCGGTGCAGACGGTGTCGGAGCGACGGACGCGTTCGGGGGTCTCGGTGCCGGTGATCGCGAGGACGAGACGGCCGACGGGGTTGGCGGAGAGTGCGCAGTACGCGAGGAGTTCGTCGTAGGTCTCGTAGCGGCGTACGAGCTGGTCCTGGCGGTTGGCCTCGATCAGCCCGAGGAAGGGTTCGGGGGTGAGGCCGCACCGCTGGATGGTCGGCCGGAGCGCCCGCAGCAGCGGGTGCCGCGGGGCGCCGTGGGAGGAGTCGAAGACCCGCGCGAGATCGGCCTCGAAGGCGTCCAGCATCGCGAGCCGGTCGTCGGCCCGCTCGGGGTCGACGCCGAGGTGGCGGGCGTCGGCGCCGCCGGGCGCGAGGTCGCCGTCGCCGATGTCGTCGACGAGACGGGCGTAGCCGTACACGGCCATGAGATCGTCGCGCCAGGCGCGGGGCAGGAAGAAGGGGGCCACGGGGAAGTTCTCGTCCGTGGCCTTGTCGAGCGTGGCGCGCGATGTGGCGTCGGGGCGCGCCTGCCGGGTTCCCGTCACTGAGGGCTGCCCGACGCGGGGACGGCGACACCCTCGGGGAGCTGGAGATTTCGCGTCATGGCCGTCACATCTCCTGTTCTACACTGCCGATCCAATCCATCCTATTTCGGACACGCCACCGGTCTCCCCCGGGGGGATCACCGCCTGGCGGCCGGGATGCTAGGGGGTATCGCCCCACTTGCCACGAATCAGCACCGCTACAGCTTACGTTGTACAACGCCCAACGCCTCGCCGGGGTGCGGAGCACACCGGAAATACCGCGCCGTGCGTGTCAACTTTCCTTGAGACGGCGGAAGTTCACGCTCCGTTGACCTTCAGTCGGCGCGGGCGCCGGAGACGACCATGGCGAGGGTGGACTCGACGACGTCGTGGCGGCGCTGCGCGGGAAGCCGACGGAGGGGGCCGTCGAGCAGCAGGAGGGACAGTCCGTGCACGGCGGACCACGCCGCCACCTCGGTCGCCGGCCGGGCCCGGTCCGGGACGCGGCCGGTCCGGGCCAGTGCCGCCAGCGCGTCGGTGAGCAGCGTGAACGCCCGGATCTCGGGTTCGGCCTCCGAGGCGGGTACAGCGGGTGCGAAGCCGTCCGCGCAGGAGGATCGGGGGGTGCAGAAGGCGGCGCGGTAGAGCCCTGGCTGGTCGAGGGCGAAGCCGACGTAGCCGCGACCGAGGGCGGCGAGCCGCTGCTCGGCGGCGACGGCCGGTTCGTCGGCGCCGGGGGTGCGGGCGGCGGCGTGCTCCATGGCGTCGGCGAGCGCCCGCTGAGCGTGGATCTTGACGGCGCGCAGCAGCTCGCCCCGGCCGTCGAAGTGGCGGTAGGCGGCGGTGGGCGAGACGCCGACCCGGCGGGCGGCCTCGCGCAGCACGACCCGTTCGGGGCCGCCCTCGGTGGCGAGGTCGACGGCCGCGGAGATCAGCGCGTTGCGCAGATCGCCGTGGTGGTAGGACTTTCCCCCCGAGAAGGCTGCCATGGGCTCATCCTGCCCGATGTTGACCGCATGAACATCCCAGGTGGGGGCGCGACGCGTGGAAACGGCGAGGGTCCCGCCGGTTGTCGCCGGCAGGACCCCTTCGCGCCCGGTGCGGACTACTTCCCGGTCTCGCGCTCGTACGCCTTGAGGACCTCTTCCGTGGGCCCGTCCATCAGCAGCTCGCCCTTCTCCAGCCACAGCACTCGGTCGCAGGTGTCCCTGATCGACTTGTTGCTGTGGCTGACCAGGAAGACCGTGCCGGCCTCCTTGCGGAGCTCGCGGATGCGCTCCTCGGAGCGGATCTGGAACTTGCGGTCACCGGTCGCCAGCGCCTCGTCGATCATGAGGACGTCGTGGTTCTTGGCGGCCGCGATGGCGAAGCGGAGCCGGGCACCCATACCGGAGGAGTACGTACGCATCGGCAGGCTGATGAAGTCGCCCTTCTCGTTGATGCCGGAGAAGTCGACGATCCCCTGGTACCGGTCGCGGATCTCCTCCTTGCTCATGCCCATGGCGAGACCGCCGAGAATGACGTTGCGCTCGCCGGTGAGGTCGCTCATCAGCGCCGCGTTGACTCCGAGGAGCGAGGGCTGGCCGTCGGTGTACACCTTGCCGCTCTCCGTGGGGAGCAGCCCGGCGATGGCGCGCAGCAGGGTCGACTTGCCCGAGCCGTTGGAGCCGATCAGGCCGATGGCCTCTCCGCGGTAGGCGGTGAAGGTGACCCCGCGCACGGCGTGCACCTTGCGGACGCCGCGGGCGGTGTCGCTCTTCTTCCGGCGGATGATGCGGCTCAGCGCGGCGGTGGCGCTTCCCTTGCCGCCGCCGCCGGCGTTGACGCGGTAGACGATGTGGACGTTGTCCGCGATGACGGTGGGAACGCGTCCCTGAGTGCCGGTCTCAGCCACGGCCGTACCTCTCCTCGGCCTTCCAGAAGTAGACGAAGCCACCCAGGCCCACGAGCACGGACCAGGCGAGCGTGGCGATCCAGACGTGCGGCGGCAGGTTGGCGGCGCCGTAGCCGTCGATCAGGGCGAACCTGATCAGATCCATGTGCAGGGCGGCCGGGTTGTACTGCAGGAGGTCGGCGATCCAGGCCGGCTGGTCCGCGAGCATCACCGGGATCGAGAACATCACGCCGGACGCGTACATCCAGGTGCGCATGATGAAGGGCATCAGCTGGGCGAGATCGGGCGTCTTGGCGCCCATCCGCGCGACGATCATGGCCAGACCTGCGTTGAAGAGGAACTGCAGGACCAGCGCGGGGATCATCAGCAGCCAGCTGAGCGCCGGGTAGCTGCCGAAGGCGACCGCGATGGCGATGAGCACGATCATCGAGAACAGCAGCTGCTGGAGCTGCTGGAGCGCGAAGGAGATCGGGAGCGAGGCGCGGGGGAAGTGCAGCGCCCGCACCAGACCGAGGTTGCCGGAGATCGCCCGTACGCCGGCCATCACGGAGCTCTGGGTGAAGGTGAACACGAAGACGCCGGTCACGAGGAAGGGGACGTACACCTCGCGCGACATGCCCCGGTCGGCCTCCAGGATCAGACCGAAGATCAGGAAGTAGACCATCGCGTTGAGCAGGGGGGTGACCACCTGCCAGAGCTGGCCGAGCTTCGCCTGGCTGTACTGGGCGGTGAGCTTCGCCTGGGAGAAGGCCAGGATGAAGTGGCGCCGGCCCCATAGCTGCCGGACGTACTCGACGAGCCCCGGCCGGGCGCCGCTGACCGACAGACCGTGCTTGGCGGCGAGCGCGGCCGGGCTCAGGCCGTCGTCGACGGACGGCGGGGAGCTCGTCGCGACCGCACCGTCGTGGGTTGTGTCACTCACAAGTCGAAACTTTCGTATTCAAGATGCGCGGCAAGTCGGGTACCACGATGTCAGACGACGGGTGGGCGTCCCAGTCGGGTCAGCCGCCACACCGTACGCCACTTCATGGGGCGGCGCGGTCCGCAGGAAGTCGTCCACCCTTCCCGGAAACCGCCGAACCATGCCTTGAGGGCGGAGACGGACGGCCGCCGTGCCAGCGTGAGCAACAGCCAGACACCGAGATAGGCCGGAACCAGGGGTGCGGGGAGGTTGCGGCGAGCCAGCCACACTCGGTTGCGCGCCACGTTGAAGTGGTAGGTCGCGTGCCGGGACGGTGCGGTGGTGGGGTGGAGCAGCACCATGTCGGAACGGTAGTCGATCATCCAGTCGGCGTCGAGGGCGCGCCATGCGAGATCCGTCTCCTCATGGGCGTAGAAGAATGCGTCCGGCAGGCCGCCGACCTCGGCGAACACCTTCGTACGGACGGCGTTGGCACCGCCGAGGAAGGTGGTCACGCGCGAGGAGCGCATGGGGTCGGCCGCCCGCAGTCGCGGTACGTGCCTGCGCTGGGTCAGACCGGTCTCCGGGTCCGCGATCCGGAAGCTGATGATGCCCAGCCGCGGGTCGGCGGTGAACGCCTGCCGGATCAGCTCGGCGGTGTCCGTGCCGGCCAGCAGACCGTCGTCGTCCAGGAAGAGCAGGGCGTCCACGTCGGTGCCGCCGGGGCCGAAGGCCTCGATGCCGACGTTGCGGCCGCCGGGGATGCCCAGGTTCTCCGGCAGCTCGATGGTGCGGACGCCGTCCGGCACCCCGGTGACGGGGGCGCCGTTGCCGACCACGACGACCTCGATCGGGTCGCCGTCCTGTTTGGCGACCGAGTCGAGGAGCGCGCGCAGGTCGTCGGGCCGGTTGCCCATGGTGATGATGACGGCGCCCAGCTTCATCGGCGTACTCACACTCGTCCTCACTTCAGCCGGCTCGACGCCAGGATCGACACCAGGTGCAGCAGGGTCTGGACCAGCGCGATGCCCGCGAGGACCGCGACACCGAGCCGCGAGAAGAACAGATCGCCCCGGGCCGTGTCCACGATCGCGAGGACCAGGATCAGCAGCGAGGCCTCGATGCCGAGGATCAGCCGGTGGAACTTGAGCGCGGCGGCGGCCCTGCGGGCCAGCGCCATGCCGGAGGAGCGCGGCTCGGACGCCGCCTCCTTGACCGGCGGCAGCCCGCCCTGGTGCCGGGCGACGCCGACCAGGTCGGTCTCGGCCTTGATCAGGATGGCGCCGAGGGCGGCGAGGGTGCCGAGGAAGGCCCACAGCCAGTCGATGCGCCCGGGCCCCCACAGGTCGGCGGCGCGCAGGCCGAAGCCGACGAGGACCGCCGCGTCGCACAGGTAGGCGCCGACCCGGTCCAGGTAGACACCGCCCAGCGAGAACTGCTTCTTCCAGCGGGCCACCTCACCGTCGACGCAGTCGAGCAGCAGGTAGAGCTGGACCGCGACGACACCCAGCACGGCGCCCCAGATCCCCGGGATCAGCAGGGCCGGGGCGGCGAGGACGCCGCACACGGTCATCACATAGGTCAGCTGGTTGGGCGTGACCCGCGTGCCGACCAGGTGCCGGGTGATCCGCAGCGAGATCTCCCGCATGTACAGACGGCCGCCCCAGTGCTCACCGCTGCGCCGGTCCTTCACTCCCGCCGGGTGGACGACCGGGCGGAGCTCAGCTACGGATGGTCTTGGCATAGTCGGCGTACGCGTCCCTGATCTCGTCTGTGGACAGGTCGAGGTGCTCGAGGATGGTGAAGCGGCCCGGACGGGTCTGCGGGGCGAATTCGACGGCCCGGACGAACTCGTCCACGCTGAAGCCGATCTCCTCCGGAAGCACGGGCAGACCGTGCCGGCGCAGGGTGTCGACCATCAGCGCGGATTCGTCGCGCGCGCCGCGCAGATGCATCGCGAAGGCCGCGCCGAGGCCGCACTGCTCGCCGTGGCTGGCCGCGCGGGCCGGGAAGAGCAGGTCGAAGGCGTGGCTGATCTCGTGGCAGGCGCCCGAGGAGGGCCGGCTGTCGCCGCTGATGGACATGGCGATGCCGGACATCACCAGGCCCTCGGAGAGGGTGACGAGGAAGTCGTCGTCGCCGACACCCCCGGGGTGCCGGAGCACCGCTTCGCCCGCGCTGCGGGCCATGGCGGCGGCCAGGCCGTCGACCTTCTCGCCGGTCTGGGCGTGGGAGAGCTCCCAGTCCGCGATGGCGGAGAGGTTGGAGATCGCGTCGCCGATGCCGGAGCGGACGAAGCGCACGGGGGCGTCGCGGATCACGTCGAGGTCGATGACCAGCGCGATCGGGGTCGGGACGCCGTAGGAGCCGCGGCCGTTGTCGTTGTCGAGGGTGGAGATCGGCGAGCAGATGCCGTCGTGCGACAGGTTCGTGGCGATGGCGACCAGCGGCAGGCCGACACGGGCCGCCGCGTACTTGGTCACGTCGATGATCTTGCCGCCGCCGAGCGCGACGACGGCGTCGTACCGCTGGCCGCGCATCGCGTCGGCGAGCTTGACGGCCGCGTCGATGGTGCCGCCCTCGACCGGGTACCAGTCGGCGCCGGGCAGCTCGGGGGCGAAGCGGTCACGCAGCTTGACGCCGGAGCCGCTGCTGATCGCGACGGCGATCTTGCCGTTGCTGGAGATCCGCTGGTCCGCGAGGAGCGCGGACAGATCGTCCAGCGCTCCTCGGCGGATGTCGACGACGACCGGCGACGGAATGAGCCGGGTCAGTACTGGCACGCGATGTCACGGCCCTTCGCCAGGTCGTCGTGGTTGTCGATCTCCACCCACTTCACGTCGCCGATGGGCGCGACGTCGACGGTGAAGCCGCGGTTGACGAGCTCCTGGTAGCCGTCCTCGTAGTAGAGGTCGGGGTCGCGCTCGAAGGTGGCCTTCAGGGCGTCGGCCAGCTCCTCGGCGGCCTCGGCCTCGATGAGGGTGACACCGATGTACTCGCCGGTGGCGGCGGCCGGGTCCATCAGCTTGGTGATGCGCTGGACGCCCTTGCCGTCGGCGGTGACGACCTTCATCTCCTCGTCGGCGAGGCTCTTCACCGTGTCGAGGGCGAGGATGATCTTCTGGCCGTCGCCGCGCGCGGCGAGCAGGGTCTTCTCGACGGAGACCGGGTGCACGGTGTCGCCGTTGGCGAGGATGACGCCCTTCTTCAGGACCTCACGGGCGCACCACAGGGAGTAGGCGTTGTTCCACTCCTCGGCCTTGTCGTTGTCGATCAGGGTGAGCGTGACGCCGTACTCGGCCTCCAGGGCCTCCTTGCGGTCGTACACGGCCTCCTTGCGGTAGCCGACGACGATGGCGACCTCGGTGAGGCCGACCTCCGCGAAGTTCTTCAGAGTCAGGTCGAGGACGGTGGTGTCACCGTCGACAGGCACGAGGGCCTTCGGGAGCGTGTCGGTGTAGGGGCGCAGACGCCTTCCGGCACCGGCTGCCAGTACGAGGCCAATCATGCTGTTTCTCCTTCGTCATGTACGGCGGGTGCTCCGGAGGACACCCAGAAACGGATGGACTCCACGAGCACCACGAGCGCAACGGCGACGGCGAGGGCGGTGAGCGCCAGGGTGAAGTCGTCGCCACGGCTCGCGAGCAGAGCGGCGAGCAGGGTCACCAGGAGCGTGCGGCCCTCGTGACCGCCGATGGTGCGCACCAGCCACGAGGGCGGCGCGCCGGTGCCGCCGCGGATGCGGTACACCGTGTCGTAGTGATGGTAGGCGACCGCCGCGATCAGCCCGAATGCGGCGGGCAGCGCCCCGGGGGCGTCCGCCTCGGCGGCGATCAGGAGGACGGTGCCGTACTCGGCTGCGCGGAAGACGGGCGGGACGAGCCAGTCGAGGGCGCCCTTGAGGGGGCGAGCGACGGCGAGTCCGGCGAGGATCGCGTAGCCGGCGGCGGCACCGGCGGTGGCCGCGCTGCCGATGTCCTGGGTCGCGGTGACACCGAACAGGAGCGCGGCGCCGAGCAGGGCGAGCACCGGCGGCGGTACGGGCAGGGGGCGCCGCGCGGCCTTGGCCACCAGCTCGGCGAGGGGGCCCGAGTCCGCGAGGTCGGCGAGCGCCTGGGCGGCGCGATCGGTGCGGCGCGCCTTGCGGGTCACCGAGCGCAGGACGCGGCCGGCCGTGGTGTAGCAGGCACCGAAGGCGCAGCCGACGAGCAGGGCGTAGAACACGATCCGGGGGCTGGTGACGGCGGTGAGGACCGCGATCATCGCCCAGCGCTCGCCGATCGGGAGGATGATCATGCGGCGGGCCCAGACGGTCCAGCCGACGCTGTTCAGCCGGTCGGAGAGGGCCGCGGTGGGGCTCGTGTTGGCCTGGGCGTCGTGGTTCGCCTCGTTGAAGGAGAAGTCCACGACATGGCGGCAGGTCATCAGGACCATCGCGCCCAGCGCGAGCGCCCACACGTCGTCGCCGTCGCGTGCGGCGCCGAGGGCGAGGCCCGCGTAGAACGCGTACTCCTTGGCGCGGTCGAAGGTGGCGTCGAGCCAGGCGCCCATCGTCGAGTACTGGAGGGAGTAGCGGGCGAGCTGCCCGTCGGTGCAGTCCAGAACGAAGGAGACGAGGAGCAGGACGCCGGCTGCGAGGTAGCCGCCGCGCTCGCCGGTGGCGGCGCAGCCGGCCGCGACGAGGGCGGTGAGCAGCGAGGCGGTCGTGACCTGGTTGGGGGTCAGCCCGCGCCGGGCGCACCAGCGGGCGATGTAGCGGGAGTACGGGCTGATGAAGAAGGTCGTGAAGAAGCCGTCGTGTGCCTTGACCGCGGAGCGCAGGCGTACGGCCTCGTCGTCGACGGCGGCGACGGCGGCGCGGGCCGCGTGGCGGGCCTCGGCGTCGACCGGCACGGCGGCGACGAGCGAGCCGAGCTCGGGCCGGTGCACGGCCACGCCGTCGGCGCCGAGGGCGTCGGCGAGGGCGTCGGGCAGGCTCTCGCCCGCCGGGGCGTCGGCCAGCGCGCGGGTCAGCGCCGGGCGGGCCTCGCTCCGCGCGGAGAGCACACCGGGCGCCGCGACCGCGGGGAAGCGGGGGTCGGTGAGGGCCAGGCGCAGTGCGTGGAGGTGTCCGACGAACCGCGGGTCGACCACGGCGACGCGTTCGACGGCCGGGACGGCGGCGAGCAGCGCGCCCGTCTCGTGCGGACCCGAGGCGACCCTGACGTCGAAGCCGAGCGACCGCAGATCGCCGTCGAGCGACGATCCGGGTGCCGGCGGACCGGTGAGGATGGCGGTCGACAGACGAACTCACTCCTTGGAGCTGGCGGACGGGCCGGCGGGGTCCTTGGCACACGGCCCCGGGCATGGTGGCGCGGCCCGGCATCGGGCGGCGGCACGTCGGCCGAGGCTATCGGATGAACGAAAGCGCGAGTTCACCGAGGCTTCGCGATGAGGACTCCCCCGGGCCCACTCGAATCACCGCGAGCGAGCCGCGTCCTGCGGAGATCATCATGGGCGATCGACACCCCGCCCCACAAACCGCGTCCCGCCGCCCCTCGGCCGGGACGCCCGCCCGCCCCCCTGGCCCCCAAGATCGTCGCGCGCGCCTGACCTGCGGACATAACCGCAGGTCAGGGCAGTTGACAACGGTGTTCAGTGCCGTGTTGCGGATACCCCCCACCCGTAGTTCACTTGCCCCTCGGGGCACAGGAACGACACGACCGGGAGGCCTTGTCATGGGGGCTGGACACGACCACGGGCACAGCCATGGAGGCCCGCCGCCGACGGGTACGGCGGCGGCGGCCTACAAGGGGCGGCTACGCATCGCGCTCGCGATCACCCTCTCCGTGATGGTGATCGAGATCGTCGGCGGCATCCTCGCCGACTCGCTCGCGCTGATCGCCGACGCGGCCCACATGGCGACCGACGCGGTCGGCCTGGCGATGGCCCTGCTCGCGATCCACTTCGCCAACCGGCCGCCCAGCGAGAACCGCACCTTCGGCTTCGCCCGGGCGGAGATCCTGGCCGCGCTCGCCAACTGTCTGCTGCTGCTCGGCGTCGGCGGCTACGTGCTGTACGAGGCGATCCAGCGGTTCATCGAGCCGGCCGAGACCAAGGGCGGGCTGGCGATCACGTTCGCGCTCATCGGTCTGGTCGCCAACATGATCTCGCTCTCCCTGCTCGTCCGCGGACAGAAGGAGAGCCTCAATGTGCGCGGCGCCTATCTGGAGGTGCTCGCGGACGCGCTGGGTTCGGTGACGGTGCTCGTCGCCGCGGGCATCATCCTCGCGACCGGCTGGCAGTACGCGGACCCGATCGCCTCGATCCTGATCGGCCTGATGATCGTGCCGCGCACGGTCAAGCTGCTGCGCGAGACCCTGGACGTGCTCCTGGAGTCGGCCCCCAAGGGCGTCGACATGGCGGAGGTGCGATCGCACATACTGGCACTGCCCGGCGTCGAGGACGTCCACGACCTGCACGCCTGGACGATCACCTCCGGGATGCCGGTCCTCTCCGCCCACGTGGTGGTCGATCAGGCCGCCCTGGACTCGGTGGGCCACGAGAAGATGCTGCACGACCTGCAGGGATGCCTGGGCTCGCACTTCGACGTGGAGCACTGCACCTTCCAGCTGGAGCCCGCCGGTCACGCGGAGCACGAGGCCAAGCTGTGTCTGTGATCCCTGTTAGTCTCTTCGTACGAACGTGAGGTGGGAGAGGAGCTGAGGTTGATGACCGTCGCGATGGAGGCTGCCCAGTGCGGCAGCGCCCGGTCCAGCTTCAGCTCCCGGGCCTCCGGCTGATCTGATCCCCCGGTTCCCCGCATCGCGGAACCGGTACGTCACGACGTCGGCCGGGGCCCTCTCACACAAGGGTTTCCCACGTTGTCCGACAACAACAACGCTCTGTACGAGGCGTTCTTCGCCCTGCACCACGGTCTTCCGCGGCAGGGTCCGGGGTCCGACGCCACCACCCGCCGACTGCTGGCGCTCTCCCTCGACGCCCCTGGGGGGCGTGGGGGGACCCCCAGCCCGCTTCCCGAGCGTCCCCGCGTGCTCGACCTGGGCTGCGGTCCCGGCCGCTCCGCGCTGCTCCTGGCCGCCGAGGCGGGCGCCGAGGTGACGGCCGTGGATCTGCACGAGCCGTTCCTGCGGGAGCTGCGGGAGGCCGCCGACGCCCGCGGCCTCGGCGACTCGATCCGCACCCTCCACGCCGACATGGGCGAGCTTCCGGTCCCGGACGGGTCCTTCGATCTGGTCTGGGCCGAGAGCTCGGCCTACTCCATCGGTTTCGACACCGCGCTCGCCTCTTGGCGGCGGCTGCTCGCGCCCGGGGGCACGCTGGTGCTCACCGAGTGCGAGTGGACCGTCGACGACCCGAGTCCCGAGGCCCGCGCGTTCTGGGAGCGGCACTACCGGCTGCGTACCACCGCCGAGAACACCGCGGCATGCGTCGCGGCCGGCTATCACGTCCTCGGGGTCGTCCCGCAGCCCGAGGGCGACTGGGACGAGTACTACGGCCCGCTCGGCGAGCGGGCCGACGCCGCGGACCCGTCCGCGCCGGGTATGGCCGAGGCGCTCGTCGCCACCCGCGAGGAGATCGCCATGCGCCGGGACCACGGCGCGGAGTACGGCTACACCGGCTATGTCCTGCGGCCGGCGGACACCCGGTGGCACACGCGGGAGGAGACCGCGGCGGATGTCCCTCTCGTACGGGAGGTCAACGCTGCGGCCTTCGCCACGGCGGAGGAGGCCGCGCTGGTCGACGCCCTGCGCGAGGACGAGGCGGCCTGGCTGCCGGGCCTCTCGTACGTCGCCGAGGCGCCCGACGGCACGGTCGCGGCCTATGCGCTCATCACCCGCTGCCATGTCGGTGACGTCCCGGCGGCGGCGCTCGCGCCCGTCGCCGTGTCGCCCGCCCACCAGCGCTCCGGCGCGGGGCAGGCCGTCGTCCGGGCCGTGCTCGACGCCGCGCGGCTGCGCGGGGAACGGCTCGTCCTGGTGCTCGGCCACCCGGAGTACTACCCGAGGTTCGGTTTCGTACCGGCTTCGCGGTACGGGATCAGGCCCGTGTTCGAGGTCCCGGACGGGGCCATGATGGCCCTGGTCCTGGGCGGTTCCGGTCCCGTGCCCTCCGGCACGATCCGCTATCCGGCGGCCTTCGGCGTCTGACCTGAGCGCCGTGCCCGCCGCATCGGATGTACTCCGGTGCGGTGGGCACGGCCATGTCCGGCCTCCGAAGTACGGACAAGCCGCTTTTGTACGGCAGACTGAGGTGCCCCCACCGGGCCGATACCGAAGCGAAGGACGGGTATGCCGACCACACCAGCCACCGCGGCACAGAGCTCGCCGAACGGAATCTCTTCGAGCGGCGTTCAGGCATCGATCATGCTCGAGCTGGTCGACGAGGACGGCAACACCATCGGCACGGCCGAGAAGCTCGCCGCGCATCAGGCGCCGGGGCAGCTGCACCGGGCGTTCTCGGTGTTCCTCTTCGACGAGGCGGGCCGTCTGCTGGTGCAGCGCCGCGCGCTCGGCAAGTACCACTCCCCCGGTGTCTGGTCCAACACCTGCTGCGGTCACCCCTACCCGGGCGAGGCGCCGTTCGCGGCCGCCGCCCGGCGTACTTACGAGGAGCTGGGCGTCTCGCCCTCGCTGCTGGCCGAGGCGGGCACCGTCCGCTACAACCACCCGGACCCGGCCTCGGGCCTGGTGGAGCAGGAGTACAACCACCTCTTCGTCGGCATGGTGCAGGCACAGCTGCGGCCGGACCCGGAGGAGGTCGAGGAGGCCGCCTTCGTGACGGCGGCCGAGCTGGCCGAGCGGCACGCGACCGCGCCGTTCTCCGCCTGGTTCATGACCGTGCTGGACGCGGCGCGTCCGGCGATCAAGGAGCTGACGGGTCCGGCCGGGGGCTGGTGATCCCGGCCGGGGGAACGTTTCCGTACGGGGGAACGCTCCCGGGCGCGGGGATGGTTCCGGGCGGCGCGGGCACGCCTCCCGGCGCGGTCCCGGCCATGGGGACGCCTCCGGGCAGGGCCCCGGGCGTCGCGGCCGCGGCCGGCCCGGCCGTCGGCGTCCGTGGGGTGAGGGGCAGCGCGGCCCAGATGATCTTGCCGCCGCTCGCGGTGTGCTCCACATCGCACGTCCCGCCCGCCTCCAGCGCGGTCTCCCGCACCAGGAGCAGCCCGCGGCCGCCGGTCTGTCCGTAGTCCGCCTCCAGCGCCTTGGGGCGGTAGGGATGGTTGTCCTCGACGGACACCCGGATCCACTCCGCGCCGATGGCCACCTCCACCGCCACCTCGGGGGAGAGCAGTGCCGCGTGCTTGACGGCGTTGGTCACCAGCTCCGAGACGATCAGGAGCAGTCCCTGGACGGTGTCCTCGTGGACCGGTACTCCTTGACGGATCAGCAGATCGCGTACAGCATGCCTGGCCTGCGGAACGGAGACGTCGACCGCGGGAGCGGTGAAGCGCCAGACCCCTTCGTAGGACGGTGGCCGGGCGGGGACGCTCCCGCGGCTCTCCATAGTCCGGCTCCCACCCTCGTGCTCGATTGTCGCCACAGGTCGAGTCTTGGTAATCCGTCGGTCCACACGGCCTACTGACCAGAAGTCGACACTTATCGGCCAGCTTTTGATCGGGTGAGTATGCCAACGTCAGTTGTTCGACTGACCCTGATCTTCTTCTGACCTCTTCGGAAGGGTGGCTTCCGGAGGTGCGACCATGCCGACGATCCGTCGGCCCCCGACGCCGATGGCGATCAGGCCGAGCCCGTCGAAGAGCAGCGCCAGCGAGAAGAAGCAGCCGATGACATAACGGCTGCTGTCGGGCCAGTCGAGGAGCACGAGCACCCCGAGCAGCAGCCCGAACGCCCCCTGCAGCAACGTCCAGCCGAACTGCGGCCCGCGCACCACCGCACTCCCCACCAGCCGGAAGACACCACCGGTGAGGAAGAGCAGCGCGGCGAACATGGTCAGCGCCTCGGCCGAGCCCTCCGGGTGGCGGATGACGACCACACCGGCCGCGAGGTTCAGCGCGGCGACCACCACGGCCAGCCAGAAGTAGCCGGTGCCACGGGACTCGATGGCGTGCAACAGCCCCACGACACCGCCGATGAGCAGCAGCCAGCCGAAGAGGAGCATCGAGGTGAGCGTGGCGACGCCGGTGTAGATCAGACCGACGATCCCGCCGAGGACGAGCAGCGCGCCGAGCAGCGCGAGCCAGCCGAAACTGCGGTTGAGCCTCTTGCTCTCCCGTACGGCGTCGTGGGACTCCCGGGTCATGCGCGCCTCCTCCTCGCACCCCTTCTTGATCGTACGGTCGGGCGGCCCGGATAGCATCCGCCGCATGGAGCCCACCGAGCCGCAGCTGAAGACCTCCGTCGCCGACGGGATCGCCACCGTCCTCATCGCGAACCCGGCCAAGCGCAACGCGATGACGGCCGGGATGTGGCGGAGCCTGCCCGCGCTGCTCGCCCCGCTCGCCGCCGACCGAGCGGTGCGCGCGCTGGTCCTCACCGGCGAGGGCGGGACCTTCTGCGCCGGCGCGGACATCTCCACGCTGCGGGAGCCGGGCGACGAGCAGCAGTCGCTCGCGGTACGGGCCGAGGAGGCGCTCGCCGCCTTCCCCAAGCCGACGCTCGCCGCCGTGCGCGGCTACTGCGTGGGGGGCGGCAGTCAGCTCGCCGCCGCCTGCGACCTGCGGTTCGCCGAGGAGGGCGCGCTCTTCGGAATCACCCCGTCGAAGCTCGGCATCGTCTATCCATCCTCTTCGACCCGGCGCCTCGCCGCGCTCGTCGGGCCGTCGGCCGCCAAGTACCTGCTCTTCTCCGGGGAGTTGATCGACACGGCTCGGGCGCTGCGCACCGGCCTCGTCGACGAGGTGCTGCCGGCCGGTGAACTGGACAAGCGGGTGGCCGAGTTCACCCGCGTGCTGGTCTCGCGCTCGCAGCTGACGCAGGCCGCGGCGAAGGAGTTCGCGGACGGCCGCACGGACCGCGACGCGTACTGGGCGGAGCAGGCGCGGGGCAGCGGCGACACCGCGGAGGGGGTCGCCGCCTTCCTGGAGCGCCGCGCGCCCCGCTTCACGTACGGGGTGTGACTCAGGCGCCGTGTCTCAGGGCCCCGGGCCCCGGGTCCCAGAACCCCGGGTCTCGGTGCTCCCGGCCCCGTGGCCGCGGTCGCCCGGGCTCAGCGCTCCTGGACGAGGACCTTCTCGCCCTGGCCGCGCCAGTGCGCGACGATCGCGGCCGGGGCCTTGGCCGGCGAGCCCGCGTCGTAGGGCGGCTGGGGGTCGTACTCGGTCAGCAGTTGGATCGTCTGCGCCGTCTCGTCGCCCGCGATCCGGCCCAGCAGATGCAGGGCCATGTCGATGCCGGAGGAGACCCCGGCGGCGGTGACGTACTTGCCGTCGAAGACGACGCGCTCGCCGGTGGGTTCGGCGCCGAGCGGCTTCAGGTCGTCGAGCGCGAGCCAGTGGCTGGTGGCCCTGCGGCCGGAGAGCAGGCCGGCGCCGGCGAGGATCAGCGAGCCGGTGCAGACCGAGGTGGTCCAGGTGCTGGTGGCGTCGGCGGTACGGAGCCAGGCGAGGATCTCCGGGTCGTGCATGGCCACCCGCGAGCCGGGACCGCCGGGGACGATCACGATGTCGGGGTGCGGCACATCGGCGAGCGTCCGGTCGGCGACGAGGGCGAGGCTGCCCTGGTCGCCCCGGACCGGACCGGTCTCCTGGGCGACGAAGACGGTCTCGGCTCCGGGCAGGCGCGCGAGGAGCTCGTAGGGGCCGACGGCGTCGAGGGTGGTGAAGCGGTCGTAGAGCAGGACGGCGATCTGCATGGGATCCCTATCGACTGGTGGGGTGAACGGGGGCGTGGAAACGGCGGCGGTAGTCGGCCGGGGCCGTACCGAGCGCCTTGACGAAGGCGCGACGCATGGCTTCGGGGGTGCCGTAACCGGCCGCCCGGGCCACCTCCTGGACGCCGTGGCTGGAGTCCTCCAGGAGACGGCGCGCGTGTTCGAGCCGGACGCGGTCGACGTAGCGGCCGGGGGTGGTGCCGGTCTCCGCGTGGAACGCGCGGGCGAAATGGCGGGGCGAGAGCCGCGCGCGGGCGGCCAGCGCCTCGACGGACAGATCGCCGTCGGGGTGCTCGGTGATCCAGTGCTGGAGCTCGCGCAGCGGTGCGCGACGGGCCGTCTGGGCGGCGAGCTGGACGCTGAACTGCGCCTGATTGCCCGGGCGGCGCAGAAAGACGACGAGATGGCGGGCGACGGTGAGCGCCGCGTCCCGGCCCAGGTCCTCCTCGACCAGAGCGAGCGCGAGATCGATGCCCGCGGTCACCCCGGCGGAGGTGGAGAGCCTGCCGTCCCTGACGAAGATCGGGTCCGGATCCACCTCGACCTCGGGATAGCAGCGGGCGAGATGGTCACAGGCCAGCCAGTGGGTGGTCGCGCGGTGCCCGTCGAGGAGTCCGGCCTCGGCGAGCAGCAGCGCCCCGGTGCAGACGGAGACCAGCCGCTCGGCGCGCGGGGCGTTCTGCCCCAGCCATGCGATCAGCCGTGGGTCCGGCGCGCGGGTGCCCTCGCCGCCCGGGACGAGCAGCGTGTGCGGGGCCCCGGCCTCGACGGCTTCGGCGAGCGTGGAGTCCGGCAGCATCCGCAGCCCGCTGTGGGTACGTACGGGGCCTCCGTCGAGCGAGGCGGTACGGATCGGGTAGGTACCGCCTCTCCCCGCGTCGAAACGGCCGGCGCCGGCGAACACCTCCACCGGTCCGGTCACATCCAGGCTCTGCACGCCGTCGAAGAGGACGACGAGGACGGGTCGCTGCGTCATGCCCTCAATCCTTCGCGGGGCCGGGGACGGCCGCAATGACGAGTACCCCACCTTTCCTGCCATCGGGATCCCGGCGGTTCCCGTCGTACCGACCAGTCGGTAACGTTCAGGGCATGACGACTGCTCTGCCGCCGCGCGCGGGACGCCGCTGCCACAACGCCCTCAACCCGCTCCACTCGACCCTCTACTTCTCGCCGGACCTCGACCGCGAGTTCGCGGCCATCGGCTTCGAGGACCCGTCCGCCATGCGGCTGGCGGCGCGCAGCGCCGCGCTCGGGGCGGTGGGCGCCGGGACGGTCGCCGCGACCTTCTACAACTACAACGTCGACTTCCTCGCGCGGCACCTGCCGTCCGTCTGGAAGACCGCCGCCCCGGCGGCCGTCCTGGACGCCCGGCTGCGCGCCGCCGACACCACCCTGCGCCGGCTGCTCGGCGAGGAGACCATCGCGTCGCCGGAGATGGCGGAGGCCGCCGAGCTGGCGCTGCGCGCGACGGAGGCCTGCACCCGGCACGCCCGGCCGCTGTACTCGGCCAACGCCGACCTGCCGGTGCCGCGCGAGCCGCACCTGACGTACTGGCACGCCGCCACTCTGCTGCGCGAGCACCGGGGCGACGGGCACCTGGCGGCGCTGCTCACCGCCGGCCTCGACCCGCTGGAGGCCCTGGTCAGCCACACCGCCACCGGCAAGGGCATGAGCCCGCGCTGGGTCCTGGGCAGCCGGGGCTGGCGGCGCGCCGACTGGGACGCGGCGCGGGAGCGGCTGCGGGAGCGCGGGCTGATCGACGCGGAGGGCGAGCTCACGGAGGCGGGCACCGGACTGCGCGACTCCGTGGAGGCCGAGACGGACCGGCTGGACGCGGCCCCCTACGAGCACCTGGGCGCGGCCGGGGTGGAACGCCTGACGGAGCTCGGCCGGGGCTTCCTCATCACGGCGGCGGGAGCGGGCGCGTTCCCGGCCGACCTCACCGGCAAGGACTGACCGGCGGGGATGACGGGACCGCCCCCGCGCGACGCGCCTCGCCGCGCGGGGGCGGGGCGCGTGCGGCGTTCCGGTGACCGACCCGGCACAATGCACTCGCAAGCTTGAGGCACGAGAAGGCGAGTCGGGACACCGTGACGACGTCCATCGAAAGCAGGATCGCCGAGGAACTCGGCGTACGCGAGCGACAGGTGAGGGCGGCCGTCGAGCTGCTCGACGGCGGCTCGACCGTGCCGTTCATCGCGCGCTACCGCAAGGAAGCGACCGAGATGCTCGACGACGCGCAGCTGCGCACGCTCGAGGAGCGGCTGCGCTATCTGCGGGAGCTGGAGGACCGGCGCGCCGCCGTCCTCGACTCCGTGCGTGAGCAGGGGAAGCTGACGGCGGAGGTGGAGGCGCGGATCCTGGCGGCCGACACCAAGGCCCGCCTGGAGGACATCTATCTGCCCTTCAAGCCCAAGCGCCGCACCAAGGCGCAGATCGCCCGCGAGGCCGGTCTGGAGCCGCTGGCCGAGGGGCTGCTCGCCGACCCGTCGGTGGAGCCCGCGGCCGCCGCGGCGGCCTTCGTCGACGCGGACAAGGGGGTCGCCGACGCGGCCGCCGCGCTGGAGGGGGCCCGGGCGATCCTCACCGAGAAGTTCTCGGAGGACGCCGACCTGATCGGCGAATTGCGTGAGCGGATGTGGGGCCGGGGCCGGCTGGTCGCGAAGGTACGGGAGGGCAAGGAGGAGGCGGGCGCGAAGTTCGCCGACTACTTCGACTTCGCCGAGCCGTTCACCGCGCTGCCTTCGCACCGGATCCTCGCGATGCTGCGCGGCGAGAAGGAGGACGTGCTCTCCCTGGAGCTGGAGCCGGAGGAGGCGTCGGACCTGCCCGGCCCGTCCTCGTACGAGGGGATGGTCGCCTCGCGCTTCGGTGTCGCCGACCGGGGGCGTCCGGGTGACAAGTGGCTTCTGGACACGGTCCGTTGGGCCTGGCGGACCCGGATCCTGGTCCACCTCGGTATCGACCTGCGGCTGCGGCTCCGTACGGCGGCGGAGGACGAGGCGGTACGGGTCTTCGCGGCGAACCTGCGGGATCTGCTGCTCGCGGCCCCGGCCGGGACGCGGGCGACGCTGGGCCTCGACCCCGGTTTCCGTACGGGGGTGAAGGTCGCCGTCGTCGACGCGACGGGCAAGGTCGTGGCCACCGACACGATCTACCCGCACGTCCCGGCGAACAAGTGGGACGAGTCGCTGGCGAAGCTGGCCCGGCTCGCCGAGGAGCACGCGGTCGAGCTGGTCGCCATCGGCAATGGCACGGCCTCGCGCGAGACCGACAAGCTCGCCGCCGAACTCATCGCGAAGCACCCGGAGCTGAAGCTCACCAAGGTCATGGTCTCGGAGGCGGGAGCCTCGGTGTACTCCGCGTCCGCGTTCGCTTCGCAGGAACTCCCGGGCCTGGACGTGTCGTTGCGCGGCGCGGTCTCGATCGCCCGGCGGCTGCAGGACCCGCTGGCCGAACTGGTGAAGATCGACCCGAAGTCGATCGGGGTCGGGCAGTACCAGCACGATCTGTCCGAGGTGAAGCTCTCGCGTTCCCTGGACGCGGTGGTCGAGGACTGTGTGAACGGCGTCGGCGTCGACGTCAACACCGCCTCCGCGCCGCTGCTTTCGCGTGTGTCGGGCATCGGCGCCGGGCTCGCCGAGAACATCGTGGCGCACCGGGACGCCAACGGCCCCTTCCGGTCGCGCAAGGCGCTGAAGGACGTGGCGCGGCTCGGGCCGAAGGCGTACGAGCAGTGCGCGGGCTTCCTGCGGA
The DNA here is from genome assembly GCF_040611675.1 of Streptomyces sp. NPDC006551. Classification (NCBI taxonomy): domain Bacteria; kingdom Bacillati; phylum Actinomycetota; class Actinomycetes; order Kitasatosporales; family Streptomycetaceae; genus Streptomyces; species Streptomyces sp. NPDC006551. Next base: position 156,030 of record NZ_JBEXOT010000004.1, on the reverse strand, counting down.
TCCGCGGCGGCGACGACCCGCTGGACGCGTCGTCGGTGCACCCGGAGGCGTACCCGGTGGTACGGCGGATGGTGAAGACGGTCGGCGGGGAGGTGGCGTCGCTGATCGGCAACACGGGTGTGCTGCGGTCGCTGCGGGCCGATGACTTCGTGGACGAGATTTTCGGTCTGCCGACGGTGACCGACATCCTGCGCGAGCTGGAGAAGCCGGGGCGTGACCCGCGGCCCGCGTTCAGGACGGCCACGTTCAAGGAGGGCGTCGAGAAGATCGGCGACCTGGCGGCGGGGATGCTCCTGGAGGGCGTGGTCACGAATGTGGCGGCGTTCGGGGCGTTCGTGGACATCGGCGTGCACCAGGACGGTCTGGTGCACGTGTCGGCGATGTCGAAGACGTTCGTGAAGGACCCGCGGGACGTGGTGAAGCCGGGGGACGTGGTCCGGGTGAAGGTGATGGACGTGGACATCCCGAGGAAGCGGATCTCGCTGACCCTGCGACTGGACGACGAGGCGACGGCGACGGAGTCGGCGCCGCAGCCCCGCAAGGAGCGGGGCGGACGGCCGCCGCAGCAGCGCCGTGGCGGAGGTGGCGGCGGTGACCGGGGCCGCTCGCAGGCCCCGGCCCCGTCGAACAGCGCGATGGCCGACGCCCTGCGCAAGGCGGGCCTCCTGAACGAGGGCGGCGGCGGCAGGCGACGCGGCCGCTGACAGCGACGGGCCCGGCCGGAGGGCCGGGCCCGTCTGTCGTCCGTGCCTCGCCATGGGCCGGTCCGCCCGTCGGCCGGGATCTGGCCCGAGCGCCTGCGCCCCTCGCCCCCGGCGCGGCGGGCGGTGAGGTCAGTCGGTCGGGAGGAAGCGCAGGGCCCATTCCGCGCGGTTGGCGACCGCCAGGTCGTCGTCCTCCGTCAGGGGGCCCAGGACCGTGCGGGAGCGGGCCGGGTCGGAGCGGACCACGTCGACGATCTCGGTCGCCAGGGCGTCCTGGTCGTCGCCGAGGTCGACGGAGGAGGCCCGCAGCAGGGCCGGGAGCGCGTCCGGTCCGCCGATCGCGGCGAGGACGCCGCCGAGGAGCTCCCGGGCGTAGGCGTTCTGTTCGGCGAGGGCGCGGTCCAGCTCGGCCTGGAGCCGTGGGAGGAGCGCGGCGTCGCCCGATGCGGCGATCTCGTCGGCCAGGTCGATCGTCTCGTCGACGTCGGCGTCGAGGTCGTCCAGCATCTCGGTGAGTCGGGTCAGCAGGTCGGTCATGGTGCCTCCAGGAATGCGCCGTCCGTCAGGACGGGGACGGTCTCCGAGGTGTCGACCTCGGCGGCCACCGCCACGTCCCGCGGATAGCCGTACTCGTACAGTTCACGCCCTGAATCGCATCGGTGCAGCACCGCCACGGGGTCCTCGGTCACCTCCCACAGCGTGGCCGCCGCCCGCGCCTCGGGTGTCAGCTCGTACGGCCCCAGGGCGCACAGCGCCGACAGCACCGCTCCGGCCCCCAGCAGGTCCTCGAGGGCCGGCCGCAGGGAGCCGTCCGGCCACCGTTCGCCCGAGGCGATGACGGCGAGGGGGCGGGCCCCGGAGCCGTAACCCCGTTCCACGAGCCACTCCGCGACCGCCGTGCGGTTGCGGAGCGAGGCGGCGACGACCGGCGCGCCGCCCGCCTCGGCGGCGATCGTGGAACCGTTCGGGGACGGCAGGACGAGACGCGGGGGCGGCGGGGCCGCGCGCAGGGCGGCCGGGGAGAGCGACCACGGATGCTCCGGGGTCGCCTCGCTCCGGCCGACGGCGAGGGCCGCGTCGAGCTTCGCCGCGTACTCCGCCGCCGTCGCGTCCCGCCAGCGGTACGGATACACCGCGGTGCCCGCCTCCACGGCGACGCCGACCGCCGTCGTGAAGGAGAGGGCGTCGACGATGACCAGGCAGGCGGCGTCCCGGGCGAGGACGGCCGCCTCCGTCGGGCCCCACCCGAAGGCGACGGTCATCAGAGTTCGGTCACCTTGCCGTCCGCGACCTCGATACGGCGGGTCGTACGGACGGCGTCCAGCATCCGCCGGTCGTGGGTGACCAGGAGCAGCGTTCCGGTGTACGAGTCGAGGGCGGACTCCAGCTGTTCGATGGCCGCCAGGTCCAGGTGGTTGGTCGGCTCGTCCAGGACCAGCAGGTTCACTCCCCGGCCCTGGAGGAGGGCGAGGGCGGCGCGGGTGCGCTCACCCGGGGAGAGCGTGGTCGCCGGGCGCAGGACGTGCTCGGCCTTGAGGCCGAACTTGGCGAGCAGGGTACGGACCTCCGCGGGCTCCGTCTCCGGTACGGCCGCGCAGAACGCGTCGAGGAGGGACTCCGAGCCGTGGAACAGCTTGCGCGCCTGGTCGACCTCGCCGACGACGACGCCCGAGCCGAGACCCGCGTCGCCGGAGTCGAGCGGCAGGCGGCCGAGGAGCGCGGCGAGCAGGGTCGACTTGCCGGCCCCGTTGGCGCCGGTGATGGCGACCCGGTCGGCCCAGTCGATCTGGAGGGTGGCGGGCCCGAAGCGGAAGTCGCCGCGCCGGACCTCCGCCGCGCGCAGGGTCGCCACGACCGAGCCGGAGCGCGGCGCGGCGGCGATCTCCATCCGCAGCTCCCACTCCTTGCGGGGCTCGTCGACGACGTCGAGCCGCTCGATCATCCGCTGGGTCTGACGGGCCTTCGCGGCCTGCTTCTCGCTGGCCTCGCTGCGGGCGTTGCGACCGAGCTTGTCGCTGTCGGTGGCCTTGCGGCGGGCGTTCTTGACGCCCTTGTCCGTCCAGGACCGCTGCATGTGGCCGCGTGCTTCGAGGGCGGCCTTCCTGCCCGCGTACTCCTCGTAGCCCTCGCGGGCGTGGCGGCGGGCGGTCTCCCGTTCCTCCAGGTAGGCCTCGTAGCCGCCGCCGTACAGCGTGATCTGCTGCTGGGCGAGGTCCAGCTCGAGCACCTTGGTGACCGTACGGGTGAGGAACTCACGGTCGTGGCTGATGACGACCGTGCCGGCGCGCAGCCCCTGAACGAAGGTCTCGAGCCGCTCGAGACCGTCGAGGTCGAGATCGTTGGTGGGCTCGTCGAGCAGGAAGACGTCGTACCGGGAGAGGAGGAGGGAGGCGAGTCCGGCGCGGGCGGCCTGGCCGCCGGAGAGGGAGGTCATCGGCTGGTCGAGGCCGATGGTGAGGCCGAGCGAGGCGGCGACCTCCTCGGCGCGTTCGTCGAGGTCGGCGCCGCCGAGGGAGAGCCAGCGCTCCAGGCTGACGGCGTACGCGTCGTCGGCACCGGGCGCACCGTCGACCAGGCCTTGGGTGGCCTCGTCCATGGCGGTCTGGGCGGCGTCCACACCGGTGCGCCGGGCGAGGAACTCCCGCACCGTCTCACCCTCGCGCCGCTCCGGCTCCTGCGGGAGGTGGCCGACGGTGGCGGTGGGCGGGGAGAGCCTCAGCTCACCGTCCTCGGGGGTGTCGAGCCCGGCGAGCAGCCGCAGCAGGGTCGACTTGCCGGCGCCGTTGACACCGACGAGGCCGATGACGTCGCCGGGGGCGACGACGAGGTCGAGACCGGCGAAGAGGGAGCGTTCGCCGTGGCCGGCGGCGAGGTCCTTGGCGACGAGAGTGGCAGTCATCAGGAGATGAATCCTAAGTCAGCCGCGGCCGGCCCCTTCGTGGAGGCCGCGGTCCCGCGCTCACGGGGCCCGGCGCCGCCCGGCCCCGCGCTCCCGCGTCCCGGACCGGCCGGACGGTATGGCCGGCCGTTGCCGAGGGCGTGCCCCTGAGAACGGGCCGGCCCCGTCCTGGTGGACGGGGCCGGCGCGGTGGTCGGATCAGTTCCAGGGCTTCGGAGCGTCGTTGTCCGCGTCGATGCAGTTGCGCACCTGGCGGTCGATGGCGTCGGCCTGGGCGCGGGCCTTGCGGGCCTCCGCCGTGGCGCCGAGCTTCTGGAGCTTGGCCGCCTTCGCGCGCAGGGCGTGGGACTCCTGGCGCATCTTGTCGATGTGGCAGACGACCTTCTTGCCGCCGGCCGCGGTGGCGGCCGGGGCCGTCACCGTCTGACCGATCATCAGGCCACCGGCCAGCAGCGCGGTCGTGGCGAAGGCGGCCAGGGTGCGGCGCAGGGGCGTCGCGTACGTCATGTGGTTCTCCAACTTCCGGGCCGTGGGGACCCGTTCAGAGGTATGGTCAGTACCGGCCGGTAACTCTATACCGGAATGATCAAGGTCCCTCACCCGGCGTGCCGGTGCCCGGGCCGATCCGCAGTTCGAAGTCGCCGTCGTACTTCTCGTGGCCCGCGATCACGGCGAGTTCGACGACCTCCACCCCCACCTCGCCCCGGACGATCAGCGGGTCCTCGCGCGGATCCCGCATCAGCGCCAGACACATGCCGATCATCACCAGCACGAACACGTCGCCGATGAGCAGCATGATGGCGGCGACCGCTCCGGTGACCACGCCCCAGAGCACGACGACCGGGCGGGTGGGTTCGAAGGCACCGCGCTGGGAGAGCGTGCCCATGACGATGGAGGCGGCGTCGGCGCCGGACACGAAGAAGATGCCGACGAGGATCATCACGAGAAGGCTCATGGTCCCGGCGAGCGGGAACTCCTGGAGCAGACCGAAGAGTTGACCCTCCGGTGTCGTCTCCCCGGCCAGCCGGCCCTCTTCGCCGAGCCTCATCGCCGTACCGCCGAAGACGGCGAACCAGACCAGGCTGACCGTGCTGGGCACGAGGATGACTCCGCCGACGAACTGCCGGATGGTCCTGCCTCGGCTGACCCTGGCGATGAACATCCCGACGAACGGCTCCAGGAGATCCGCCAGGCCCAGTAGAAGACGGTCCAGCTGCCGAGCCATTCATGGATGTTCTCGCCGCTGGTCGCCTCGGCGCGGCCGGCCGGCTGCGGCAGGTCGCCGAGGTAGGAGGCGATCGAGGTGGGCAGCAGGTCGAGCACGATGACGGTGGGGCCCACCACGAAGACGAAGGCGGCGAGCACCAGCGCGAGCACCATGTTGGTGTTGGAGAGCCACTGGATGCCCTTCTCGACACCGGAGACGGCGGAGAGGACGGCGGAGACGCCGAACACGATCGAGTCGGTGCGGGCTCGGTGGTGGTGCTCGGGGCGGCCGGGAAGGTCCGCCGTCACCAGCAGCCATTCCCAACTTCCCCGGACTCCCTTGACCGCCCGTCTGGCCCGCCCGGCCCGGCGTTCACGGCCGTCATGCCCCCACCGTGGCACGGCGGGCCGCCCCGCTCCTTCCGTCCTCCGCCTTGGCGGCCTTCCCGGCCGGCGCCATCACCACGGCCGTCCGGTCTCTGTTCTTCCTGCGGCACAGAGGGCACCTTTCACGCACGACGGGAAAAGCGCTCTTTTCTCCGTAACGCAGTACCACAGGTGAGTCGGAAGTCAGCGGATCAACAGACCTCCACGGCTTGTGCGGTGGTGAGCCGATAGGTCGCCCGGGCGTCGAGGAGCAGAGGGACGAGGGCCCGGTGCGACTGCCGCAGCGGTACGAACCAGCCGTCACCGCTCCGGCGGACGGTGATCCCGTGCAGGGCGAGCTCGTCGCCGAACTCCGCGTACTGCCCGCCGTCGAGCCGGTAGCCGCACGGCGGGTCCTCGATGACCTCGGCGGGCTCGGCCGGATCGTTGTCGGCGCCGCCGAGCAGGATCGGGCCCCGGTCGGCGAACCCGGCGGCCCGGGCCGCCGCCGTTGCCGCGACGACCCGTCCGCGCCGCTCGTCGACGAAGGCGATCGCGCCCTTCAGCGCGGCGAGTTGGGTGTTCACCCGGCGTCGCTGGTTGCGGGCGTTGTCGTTCTCTCCCGCCTCGTCCAGCGCCTCGACCCGGGTTTCGACGAGCAGTCCGACGGCGTGCTTGACGCCGGCCGCGTTGCGCAGGATGCGCTCCTGGCCGTCGCCCGCCACCTGCTTGATCGGATTGCCGGTGTGGGGGTCGGTCCAGATGCCGTAGACGCCACTGCTGAAGCCCGCCGCCGCGGCCGCCGGCCGGACGTACGACTCCGACAGGGTGTGTGCCTCGTCGTGGACGCGCCGGTCGGTGTTGAGGTTGCGGGGCCAGAGCGCGAGCAGGTCCTTGTCGTAGTACGGCGAGGTGCCGCCGTACTCGTGCAGGTCGTAGATCATCTCCGGGCGCCGGTCGCGGATGACGGCGGCGAGCGCGCGTCCCTCGGCGGTCTTCAGGGCGATGTGGTCGCGATTGACGTCGATGCCGTCGGCGTTGCCCCGGGTGTCGGCCTCCCGGCCGTCTGGGTTGGCCGTGGGAACGACCAGGACGGTGGTGCGGGAGAGGAAGCGCCGGGTCTCCGCGTCCCGGGCGTACGCCAGGTCGCGCACGGTGCTCAGGCACGCCTCGCGGCCCGACGGCTCGTCGCCGTGCTGGCTGCAGATCAACAGCACGGTCGTGCGGGCGGTGGCGGCGCCCGCGTGGCCCGCGTCGATGGTCACGAGCCGGATCGGGCGGCCCTGCTCGGTCGTGCCGACGGAGCGTACCGAGACCCGGTCGCTGCCGCGGTCGACCGCCGCGAGGAAGGCGCTCTCCCCCGCCTCCGTGGTCCAGTGGGCCCCGTTGCTCGTCTCGAAGCCCGTGCGGGGCGGCGGGGCGGCCGCCGGGGCGCCGGCGGCCTCGGCGGGGACGGTGACGAGCGGGAGGGCGAGGGCGGCGACGGCCACCGCGAGGGTGAGCGTGCGCCGGGAACGGCGGTTCGGTGTGCGGGTCATCGCGTCTCCCCGGGGATCGGGTGGCCGGACCGCTGGGGTGCGGCCAGCCCGTTCGGCGCCTTCTCGGCCGGCGCCGGACGCCCTTGAGCCGGGCCCGCGGTCGCCCGCGCGAAGGCCCCGGGGCCACCGACCAGTGGCAGCCGCGCCGACGTACGGGCGAGGTCGAGGGTGAGCGTCGGTGTGGTCGAGGGAGGGTCGAGGAGGTCCTTGTCGGTGCCGCCGATGATGAGGGCGAGCCGGTGCCCGGCCGGGACGACGTGGTCGGTCGCCGCGAGGCGCAGGGTGACGGTGTACGCCGTACCGGGCGTCAGCGGGCGGCCCTTCCGCGGGTCGGCCCAGGTGCCGAGGTCGGCCCAGCCACGGCTGACGATCGTGTGGCCGACGTCCGCCGTACGCGCCTCGGTCTCCTTGAAGCAGGCGCTGTCGCCGCTCGTGCTCGCTCCCCAGCAGGTGCGTTCGGTGAGCGTGGTGATGCCTTCGCCGGGTGCGGCGTAGTCGCGGATGGTGTCCGGGCCGAGATCGACGAGTACGGCGGTCAGATGGGCCGTCCCGGTCGTCGGGGTGGCGGTGACGGTCACCCGCGAGGAGCCGGAGAGCCGCAGGTCCCGGGTGAGCGTACGGGTGACGAAACCGGCCTTGGCCGGTGTGGGGCTGTCGATCCGGGCGGCCCAGTCGCTCTCGCCGAGGCTCGGGTCGTCGGTGAAGATCTCGGTGGCTCCGGGCGGGGCCGGTGTCCGGCCGAGGGTGCCGACGCCCGGCGCGGCGCCCGTGCCGGGGCGCAGGTCGGTGGGTGCGGTGGCGCGCGGCGGCCAGAAGCGGTCGGTGGACCAGCGGTCGGGGGCGCGCTCGATGTCGGCCATCGGCTCGCGGTCGATGCCGTTCTCGTAGCCGAGGAGGTAGTGGTCGAACCAGCGGTGCAGGGTGCTGACCCAGTCGGCGCGGCGGAAGTCGAACGGGTCGACGTGGCCGGTCTGGGAGAGCCAGATCTTGCGCTCCACACCCTGGGCGGCGAGCGCGTCCCACCACTGGCCGAAGTGGTTGGCGCGGACGTTGAGGTCCTGCTGCCCGTGCACGACGAAGACGCTGGCCTTCACCTTTCCGGCGTCCCGGACGTGGTCGCGCTCGGTCCAGGCGGGGGTCCAGTCGCCGCTGTAGGGGGTGGCGGACGTGATCCGGTCCTGGACGGCGCCGCAACGCTTCTTCGCCTCGGGGCTGTTGACGTAGGCGGAGAGCCAGCTCGGGTTGGCGTTGTACAGCGGGGCGCCCTGGGAGTGGAAGTAGTCGTACCAGGAGGAGATCGCGCCGATCGGCACGATCGTCTTCAGCCCTTCGACCCCGGTGGCGGCGACTCCGTTGGCGATGGTGCCGTCCCAGCTCTTGCCGATCATGCCGACGTCGCCGGTGGACCAGGTGGTGGCGCGGGCGCGGTCGTCGCCGGTGCGGGAGGTGTAGCCCCGGGCGCGGCCGTTCAGCCAGTCGACGACGGCCTTGGCGGACTGGACGTCGGAGCGGCCGCCGACGTCGTCGCACCCGTCGGAGCGGTTGGTGCCGGCGAGGTCGACGGCGACGAAGGCGTAGCCGCGCGGGACGAAGTAGTTGTCGTAGAAGAGCGGGAACTGGACGGGGTCGCCGTCGGCGTCGTACGTCTTCTTCTGGCTTTCGTTGCCCCGTCCGCAGCAGGCGTAGTACGGGCTGGCGTCCATGATGACCGGGATCTTCCGGCCGGCCGCCGCGGGCTCGTGGGGCCGGATGATGTCGACGGCGACCCGGTCGGCGCGGCCGTCCCCGTCGCCGTCGAGCCCGGTGTCCACCCAGACCGACTCCCGGATCGCGTCGGCGTAGGAGTGAACGGGCGCCGACTCCCGTACGGCAGGGGCGCCTTGGGCCCCGGAGGGGGTGAGGAGCGCGGTGGTCAGGGCGGCCGCGGCGGCCGTCACGAGGGTTCTGCACGACAGACGGGCTCTACGGGTTCTCCGCACACGTATCGGCATGGGGCGGAACGTACCGTCGTCGACTCCTGAGCAAAAGAGTGCGTTCGGGGGCCGCCGGTACGGGTGGTTCATGTCGGCCGAATGGCGATCATGTGTCGGAAGGGCCCATGGACATGACGGCCCGTCGGGGTTCTGAATAGTGTCGATAAGGACCGACGGCTACCCGCACGTCTTACGCTTCTTACGACTTGGAGCCCCTGTGCATCGCAGAATCATCGTTCCGAGCGCTCTCGCGGCCTCCGTCCTGCTGGCGATCCCGGCATCGGCGGCCGACTACGTCCCGGGCGCCCCGGGCATCGGCGATCCCTACTACCCGGCCAGCGGCAACGGCGGGTACGACGTCTCCCACTACGACCTGCGGCTCAAGTACCAGCCCGCCACCGACCTCCTGGAGGGCACGGCGACGATCCTGGCCACGACGAAGCAGAACCTCTCCCGCTTCAACCTCGACCTCGGGCTGAAGGTCAGCGAAGTGCGGGTGAACGGCAAGAAGGCGAGGTTCACCACCTCCGGCGAGCAGGAGCTGGAGATCACCCCGGCGGCCCCGCTGGAGAAGAACCGTTCCGTCTCGGTCGTCGTGCGGTACGCGGGCAAGCCGTCCGAGGTGAGGATCGGCGGCTGGACCGCCTGGCACCGCACCCCGGACGGCGGCGTCGCGGCGCAGGAGCCGGACTCGGCCGCGTGGTGGTTCCCGTCCAACGACCACCCACTGGACAAGGCAACCTTCGACGTCTCGGTGTCCGTGCCGGACGGCACCCAGGCCATCAGCAACGGTGTGCTCCAGTCGCAGTCGTCGCGGCTCGGCTGGACCCGCTACAACTGGCGCTCCAACAAGCCGCAGGCGACGTATCTGGCCACCCTCGCCGTCGGGAAGTTCGACATCACGACCGACAGGACGGCGAACGGGCTGCCGGTCCTCAACGCGTACAGCAAGGACCTCGGCGACAACGCGGGCGCGGCGCGGGCCAGCATCGAGCGCACGACCGAGGTCGCGGAGTGGCTGGAGGAGGTCTTCGGACCGTACCCCTTCAACGCGCTCGGTGGCTACGTCCCGAACGTGACCAGCGGCTACGCCCTGGAGACGCAGACCCGGCCGTTCTACAGCCCCCGGCAGTTCGCCAACGGGGCGAACGTGTCCGTGGTGGTGCACGAACTCGCGCACCAGTGGTACGGCGACAGCGTCTCGGTCGACCACTGGAAGGACATCTGGGTCAACGAGGGCTTCGCCCGCTACAGCCAGTGGCTCTGGTCGGAGAAGGAGGGCGAGGGCACCGCCCAGGAGCTGGCCGACTACGTCTACGCCTCCCGCGCCGCCGACGACCCGTTCTGGACGGTGAAGCCGGGCGACCCGGGCCCGGACGACCAGTTCCACATCGCCGTCTACGACCGGGGCGCGCTGGCGCTGCAGGCGCTCCGCAACGAGATCGGTGACGAGGACTTCTTCGCCATTCTGAAGGGCTGGCCGACGGAGTTCGCGTACGGCAACGCGAAGGTCGCCGATTTCGTGGCGTACGCGGAGCGGATCTCGGGCAAGCCGCTGGCGGGTCTCTTCGACACCTGGCTCTACCAGCCGGTGAAGCCGGCGGCGCCGACGGCGGCCGAAGCGGGTCTGGCGGCGCGGTCCGCGGCCGCCGACGCGACCTCGCGGCCCGTGGAGCCGAAGTCCTGGAAGAAGATCGCGGAGACGAACACCATCCACGACCACGACGAGCACTGATGCCGTAGGGAGCCCGGCGAGGTCGGAGAGACACCCCCGTGCCGCGTCCGTGTCCCGCCCCCTCGGGGGCGGGACACGGACGTGTGGGGCCGCCCACCCCTTGAGAGCGCTTTCCCCGTCCGGTTCTCGTGCAGGGGCCAACCGTTACCCTCGTCCTGTCAGCAGCGTCGTCCACCGTGGTCATGCCCGTGTCCACGCCCCGTGAGGAGCCGGCCTTGAGCGAACCGACGTCCGGGCCGCGCCCCACCCTGGAAGCCGTCGCCGCGCGCGCCGGAGTGTCCCGGGCGACGGTGTCCCGTGTCGTCAACGGCGGAGCCGGGGTCCGGGAGGTCCTGGTGGAGAAGGTGCGCAAGGCCGTCGAGGAGCTCGGCTACATCCCCAACCACGCCGCCAGGACCCTGGTGACCCGGCGCAACGGCGCCGTCGCCGTGATCATCGCGGAGCCCGAGTTCCGGATCTTCTCCGACCCCTTCTTCGAGCAGCAGGTGCGGGGCATCAGCCGTGAGCTGACCGCTCACGACGCCCAGTTGGTGCTCCTCTGGGTGGAGGGGCCCGGCGACCACGAGCGGATCGCCCGCTATCTGGGTGGCGGTCATGTCGACGGCGCGCTCGCCTTCTCGCTGCACAACGACGACCAGCTGCCCGCGATCGTCCGCCGGGTCCAGGTGCCGACGGTGTTCGGCGGCCGCCCGGGGTGGACGGGCCCGGCGGACGAGCCCGCGGTCCCGTACGTCGACTGCGACAACCGGGGTGGCGCCCGGGCCGCCGTGCGCCATCTGCGCTCGCTCGGCCGCCGGACGATCGCCCACATCACGGGGCCTCGCGACCAGACGTCCGCGCTGGACCGACTGGACGGATACCGGGACGAACTGCCCGGTTCCGCACCGGACCTGGTGGCGGTCGGGGCGTTCACGGTGGAGAGCGGGGCACGGGCGATGGCGGAGCTGCTGGCGCGGCGGCCCGACCTGGACGCCGTGTTCGCCGCCAACGACCTGATGGCGTCGGGGGCCCTGCGCGTGCTGCGCGAGCACGGCAGGAGGGTGCCCGAGGACGTGGCGCTCGTCGGCTTCGACGACATGCTCCAGGTGGCCGAGGCGACCGACCCGCCACTCTCGACGGTCCGTCAGGACATCGAGGGGATGGGCCGGTTGATGGTACGGCTCCTGATGCGCACTTTGGACGGCCAGACCCCCGAGTCCGTGATCACACCGACCGAGCTGGTCCTGCGCGCCTCCGCGTAAGGCTCCTGAATCCGGGGGCCAACTTCACCGCTCCACCCAGCTGTTACGCGTTCGACTCTTGACGGGAACCTCGCTGGGGAGGCACGCTCCTGACGCATTCCTGAGAGCGCTCTCAAAGCGAACCACCAGCGCGCCGCGAGCGTTCTCGACGGACCCCGAAGCCAAGGGAGGCTTCCCATGCCCACTGCCCGAGCCGCCAGGAGAGCCGCCGCCCGCATGCGCTGCCTCGGCGCGGTCGCCCTCGCCGGGGCACTCCTCGCCGCCTGCGGATCCGGGGGGTCCGACGGCGCCTCCGACAGCGCGGGCGGAAAGGTCACGATCACCGTCGACCTCTTCGGCTCGTTCGGCTACAAGGAGGCCGGGCTGTACGCCGCGTACGAGAAGCTCCACCCGAACGTCACGATCAAGCAGACCGACACCGAGGACGAGCAGGACTACTGGAAGTCGCTGCAGACCCGGCTGGCCGGCGGGGGTGGACTCGCCGACGTCCAGGCCGTCGAGGTCGGCCGGATCGCGTCGGTCACCCAGCAGCAGGCGGACAAGTTCGAGGACCTGACGAAGTACGGCGCGGACAAGCTCGAGGGCGAGTTCGCCCCCGCCACCTGGTCGGCGGCGACCACCAAGGACGGCAGGATCCTCGGACTCGGCACCGACGTCGGCCCCGAGGCCATGTGCTACCGCACCGACCTCCTCCAGCAGGCCGGACTGCCGACCGACCGCGCCGAACTGGCGCGGAAGTGGTCCACCTGGGAGGGCTACCTGGCGCTGGGCGAGCAGTACCGGGCCAAGGCTCCGGCCAAGAGTGCCTGGCTGGACAGCGTCGGCAGTCTCTACACGGTCATGGTCGGCCAGGAGAAGGAGCGCTACTACGACGCCTCGGGCACGCTGATCTACGCGGACAACCCCGCCGTGAAGCACGCCTGGGAGACCTCCACCAAGGCGGCGAAGGCGGGGCTGAGCGCCAAGCTGGACCAGTGGTCACCGCAGTGGAACCAGGCGTTCTCCGCCGGTTCCTTCGCCACGCTCCCCTGCCCCGCCTGGATGCTCGGCTACATCAAGGGCCAGGCCGGGGACGCCGGCAAGGGCAAGTGGGACATCGCCAAGCTCCCCGGCGGCGCCGGGAACTGGGGCGGCTCGTACCTCACCGTCCCGCGCGCGGCCAAGCACAAGAAGGAGGCGTACGAGCTGATCCAGTGGCTCACCGCCCCGGCACAGCAGGCCGCGCTCTTCAAGAAGCAGGGGAACTTCCCCTCCTCGACCGGCGCCATCGCCCAGGTCGCGACGGCGACGGACCCGTACTTCTCGGGCGCGCCGATCGGCCAGATCTTCGGCGACGCGGCGAAGGCGGCCCCGGTACAGGTGCTCGGCGTCCACGACAAGAACGTCGCCGACCAGATCACCAACGCGCTGAGCGAGGTGGAACGCAAGGGCACGTCACCGGAGAAGGCGTGGTCGAACGCGCGGAAGGGCGTGGAGAACGCCATCGGCTGAGCCGATCGTCCGTCCCACGGGGGCGGGACGCCCGGCCCGCCCCCGTCCGGCCCCAGCCCCGCACGCTCCCCCGCCCGCTCCGAACGACCGAAGGGCCGCACCGTGACCCTCACCGCCTCCGGGCCGACGACGGCGCCCGTCCCGCCGCCGTCGGCCCGGTCCGCCGGCCGCGCTCACCGCCGGTGGGCCGCCTTCGTGCCGTACGCCTATCTCGCCCCGTTCTTCACCCTGTTCGCGGCGTTCGGCCTCTTCCCGCTGCTCTACACCGCCTTCGTCTCCCTCTACCGGGTCGAGCTGCAGACCCCCGGCGACATGGAGTGGCGGGGCCTCGGGAACTACGCGGCGCTGCTCACCGACGAGTTCTTCTGGACCGCGCTGCGCAACACCTTCACCATCGGGGTCCTGTCCACCGTCCCGCAGCTGGCGATGGCCCTGGGCCTGGCGCATCTGCTCAATTACAAGCTGCGCGGCCGGACCTTCTTCCGTACCGCCATGCTGCTGCCGTACGCGACCTCCGTCGCCGCCGCCACGCTGGTGTTCGCCCAGCTCTACGGCCGGGACTTCGGTCTCGTCAACTACGTCCTGTCGCTGGTGGGGATCGGTCCCGTCGACTGGCAGAACGGCACGCTCGCCTCGCAGATCGCCGTCTCGTCGATCGTGGTCTGGCGCTGGACCGGGTACAACGCGCTGATCTATCTCGCGGGCATGCAGTCCATCCCCTCCGAGCTGTACGAGGCGGCGGAGATGGACGGGGCCTCGCGGTGGCGGCAGTTCTTCCATGTCACCCTGCCCGGACTACGGCCCACGATCGTCTTCACCACCGTCGTCTCCACGATCGGCGCGACCCAGCTCTTCGGTGAGCCGCTGCTCTTCGAGGGCTCGACCTCGGGCGGCATCTCGCACCAGTACCAGACGCTCGGCCTCTATCTGTACGAACAGGGCTGGGGCTTCTTCCACCTGGGCCGGGCGGCCGCGATCGCCTGGTTGATGTTCCTGCTGATCCTCGTCCTGGTCGGGATCAACGCCCTGATCGTGCACCGCCGTTCACGTCGAGAGGAGGGCCGGGCATGACCACGCGCTCCGCCCGTACGGGCCATGGCGGCAGGATCACGTACGCCGTCCTGGTCCTCGCCGTCCTCGTCTCCGCCTTCCCGTTCTACTGGACGATCGTCGCGGCCAGCCGCTCCAACGCCGATCTGGCGCGGGTGCCGCCGACGTTGCTGCCCGGCCCGAACCTGATCCGCAACTTCGAGGCGGTGATGGAGGAGGCCGACATCGGCAAGGCGCTCCTCAACTCCCTGATCGTCTCCGGCTCGATCACCGTCGGCACCGTGCTGTGCTGCACCCTGGCCGGCTTCGCCTTCGCCAAGCTGCGTTTCCGCGGCCGGGGCGCGCTGCTCGCGGTCACGGTGGGCACGATGATGATCCCGCCGCAGCTCGGGGTGATCCCCCTCTTCATGCTGATCGCCGAACTGGGCTGGGTGAACCAGCTCCACTCGGTGATCCTGCCGGGGCTGGTCTCGGCCTTCGGGGTCTTCTTCATGCGCCAGTATCTTGTGCAGTCGCTGCCGGACGAGCTGATCGAGGCGGCCCGGGTGGACGGCGCCTCCTCCGCCCGGATCTTCTGGTCGATCGTGGTGCCCATCGCCCGGCCCGGGATGGCCGTGCTGGGGCTCCTCACCTTCATGGCCGCCTGGAACGACTTCTTCTGGCCGATCGTGGCGCTGTCCTCGCAGGAGCCGACGGTGCAGGTCGCGCTGCGCCAGCTCGGCGGCGGCTATGTCCACGACCAGTCGGTGATCATGGCCGGCACGCTGCTCGGCACGCTTCCGGTGCTGCTCGTCTTCGGCCTGCTGGGCCGGCAGATCGTCGGCGGCATCATGCAGGGCGCGGTCAAGGGCTGACCCCTCCTTCCTCTCTCCTTTCTCATCACGGGAGTTCCTCACCCATGAACGCTCTCTTCCCTGCCGGTTTCCGCTGGGGTTCGGCCACCGCCGCGTACCAGATCGAGGGTGCGGCGGCCGAGGACGGCCGCACACCGTCGATCTGGGACACCTTCAGCCGGACGCCGGGCAAAGTGCGCAACGGTGACACCGGTGACATCGCCGCCGACCACTACCACCGGATGCGCGAGGACGTGGCGCTGATGAAGGAGGTGGGGCTCACGGACTACCGGTTCTCCCTCTCCTGGCCCCGGATCCAGCCGACCGGGCGGGGCCCGGCCGTCCAGAAGGGCCTGGACTTCTACCGTGCCCTGGTCGACGAGCTGCTGGAGGCCGGGATCCGGCCCGTCGCCACCCTCTACCACTGGGACCTCCCCCAGGAGCTGGAAGACGCCGGCGGCTGGCCGGAGCGCGCGACGGCCGAGCGGTTCGCCGAGTACGCCTCTCTCGCCGCCGAGGCGCTGGGCGACCGGATCGCCACTTGGACGACCCTCAACGAGCCCTGGTGCGCGGCCTTCCTGGGGTACGGCTCCGGTGTCCACGCGCCCGGCCGCACCGACGGGCCGGCCGCCCTGCGCGCCGCCCATCACCTCAATCTGGCGCACGGTCTCGCCGCCCGCGTCCTGCGCGGGGCGCTGCCCGCCGCGACCGAGATCTCCCTGACCCTCAACGTCCATGCGATCAGGGCGCTTTCGGATGCGCCGGAGGACCGGGACGCCGCCCGCCGGATCGACGCCGTCGGCAACCGGATCTTCCTCGACCCGGTGTTCCACGGCCGGCTCCCCGACGACCTGGTGGCCGACACGGCCCCTCTCACGGACTGGTCCTTCGTCCACGACGGCGATCTGGAGACGATCTCCACCCCGATCGACTCGCTCGGCGTCAACTACTACTCCCCCGCCGTCGTGGCCGCCGGGACGTCGGAGTCGCCCTCGCCGTGGCCGGGGGCGGCGGACCGGGTCCGGTTCCTGCCCGCGCCCGGACCGAGAACGGCGATGGACTGGCCGGTGGACCCGGAGGGCCTGTACGAGCTGCTCGTGCGGCTGCGCGACGAGCTGCCCGGGGTGCCGCTGCTGATCACCGAGAACGGCGCCGCGTACGACGACTACGCCGACCCGGAGGGCGAGGTCCACGATCCGGAGCGGGTGGCGTATCTGGACGCGCACCTCGCGGCGGCACACCGGGCGATCGCCGACGGGGCGGATGTGCGCGGCTACTTCCTCTGGTCGCTGCTCGACAACTTCGAGTGGGCGTACGGCTACGGCAAGCGGTTCGGGATCGTCCATGTGGACTTCGCGAGCCAGCGCCGTACACCGAAGGACAGCGCGCGCTGGTACGCGGAGGTCATCGCACGCGGCGGACTGCTCCGCTGAGCCGGGCCCGTCGGCGGGCCTCGCGCGCCATCGGCAGATAGCGCAGCCGCTCGGGAAGGACGGGCACCACGAGCCGTACGACCCGGGTGAAACGGCGCAGCCGCCTCTCCTGCTCGTCGCTCCAGGCGAGGCCGATGGCCTCGCGGGCGTCCGGTGGCGTCAGGCCGACGGTGACGAAGGAGCGGAAGCGGGCGAGCCGGGGCAGGATCACCGGCCACAGCGCCCGGAGCAGGATCCGCAGCGGCAGTGGGCCCCGGTCGGGCGGCGGTACCGGCTGAGCGGGGTCAAGCAGCTCGCGTACGACGACGGTGGCCTCCAGTTCGTCACGGAGCATCGTGCGGTAGTACGGCCAGAACTCCTCGATCGTCTGGGGCATGTCCCGGTCGTGGATGCCGAGGATCCGGCCGACCTGGAGCCATTCGGCGTAGAGCTGTCGCTCCTGGGCCTCGCTGAGCGGGCGGTGGAGATAGTGCAGGCCGTGGTGGTAGACGGGGAAGCCGGTGGCGTGGACCCAGGCGTAATGGGCGGGGGTGAGGGCGTGGTAGCGGCGGCCGTGGGCGTCGGTGCCCTGGATGGTCCGGTGCAGCCGCCGGAGCCGGCGCCCCTCCTCGGCCGCGGCCTCGCCGCCGTACACCCACAGCAGTGCCGAGCGCAGCGAGCGCTCGCCTCGGCCCCAGGGGTCGGTACGGAAGACGGAGTGCTCGTCGACACCGGCGCCGACGGCGGGGTGCGCGACCTGCAGGGTGAGGGCGGCGGGCAGCATCAGCAGCGCCCGGACGTCCCCGGCGACGCTCCACAGAACACCGCCGACGGGCGGCGGCTCGGGCGGCCGGGCGGTGCCGTCCGCCGTCGCCTCGGCGGGGGTCGCCGCCGCCTCGGGTCCTGTCACCTGGTGCACTCTCCTCACGCTCTCAGCCTGCCCCTCGCCGGGCCTTCCGGGCAAAAGGCGCACATGGGTCGGGGCCGCGTCCCGGGCGTGGGCCCGGGGCACGGCCCCGTACGCGTGTGCGTCAGGCGCGGTCCGCGCCGACCGGCTCGCCGACGATGCGGCCGGCCAGGGCGCGGGCCCAGGCGTCGACGTCGGCGGTCAGCTCGCGCTCGGCGGCGGCGCGCTCGGCGGCGATGCGCTCGGCACCGGCCGCGAGGATCGCGTCCCGCTCGGCGATGCCCTCGGCACGCGCGGCGGCGATGGCGGCCGCGCCCTCCTCGGTGGCCCGGGAGCGGATGCGGGCGGCCTCGTGGCGCGCCTCGGCGAGCTCGGCCTCGTACTGCTCGCGGATCTGCGTGGCCTCGGCGCGCAGGTCGTCGGCGCGCTCGGTGCCGCCGGCGATCGCGTCCTCGCGCTCGGAGAGGGTCTTGTTGATCTTCGGCAGGATGCCCTTCGCCAGGATGAGGAAGGTCAGGCCGAACAGCACGAGGCCGAGGAAGATCTCCGCCGTGACGGGGTTGAGCGGACCGAGGTCCATATTGAAGATCGTCGAATTCTGCGCGAGGGTCATGCGCGCATCCTACCTGGTCGCAAAACCGACAATTCGTGCGAGTGGTGTACGGGCGCGGAAGAGTTGGCGCACTGGTGCGGGTCGCGCAAGATTCCCGGCATCCAACGGCTACCGGAAGGTAACCACGGCTGCTTTGATGTGCGGCGCCGGTCCAACCCCCCACCACTCCACGGGAGTTCCAGTGCCGCTCGCTCCGCTCCAGCGCCGCTTCCTCGGCGTCGCCCTCTCGGGCGCGCTCGCCGCCGCCACCCTGGCGACGACCGCCCCGTCGGCCTCGGCCGCCGAGACTCCTCGGCTGAAGGTGCTCTCCTACAACGCGTTCCTCTTCGCCAAGTCGCTGTACCCGAACTGGGGCCAGGACCACCGGGCCAAGGCCATACCCGCCGCCCCCTTCTTCCAGGGCAACGACGTCGTCGTGCTCCAGGAGGCCTTCGACAACTCCTCCTCGGACGCGCTGAAGGCGAACGCGGCCGCCCAGTACCCGCACCAGACACCGGTCATGGGCCGGAGCAGGACGGGCTGGGACGCCACCGGCGGCGCCTATTCCACCACCACGCCGGAGGACGGCGGTGTGACGATCCTCAGCAAGTGGCCGATCGTCCGCAAGGAGCAGTACGTGTACAAGGACGCCTGCGGCGCCGACTGGTACTCGAACAAGGGCTTCGTCTACACGGTCCTCGACGTGAACGGCGCCAGGGTCCACGTGGTCGGCACCCACGCCCAGTCCACCGACCCGGGCTGCTCGGCGGGCGAGGCGGCGCAGATGCGCAGCCGCCAGTTCAAGGCGATGGACGCCTTCCTCGACGCCAAGAACATCCCGGCGAGCGAGCAGGTCGTCGTGGCCGGCGACTTCAACGTCGACTCGCGCACGCCGGAGTACGGCACGATGCTCTCCGACATGGGCCTGGTGGGCGAGGACGCCCGGACCGGACACCCTTACTCGTTCGACACCGAGCTGAACTCCATCGCCTCCGAGCGCTACCCGGACGACCCGCGCGAGGACCTGGACTACGTCCTGCACCGCGCGGGCCACGCCCGGCCCGCGGGCTGGACGAACAACGTGGTCCTGGAGAAGAGCGCGCCCTGGACGGTCTCCAGCTGGGGCACCCGGTACACGTACACCAACCTCAGCGACCACTATCCGGTCACGGGGTACGCGGCGGGCTGATCACGCCACTGCGGGGCTGCCTCCTCGGTGGCCCCGCAGGCTTTCCATGATCAACTTATAGCCCACCGGGGGGCTTGCGGCAAGACCCCGTGGGTGCCGCAGAATCGCCGACCGAAGCCAGTACCTGGAAAAACGGGAGCCGCGAGATGCGTGTGCTGTTGTCGACGTACGGGGCGCGCGGGAGCGTCGAACCAATGGTGGGACTCGCGGTGCGGTTGCGGGAACTCGGCGCGGAGGTCCGCGTGTGCGCGCCGCCGGACGAGGAGTTCGCGGAACTGCTGGCGGGTGCCGGTGTACCGCTGGTGCCGGTCGGGCGGCCGGTGCGCCCGCTGGTGACCTCGGTGGTGCCGGGATCGGCGGTGGGCCTGGCGCAGCGTGCGGCCGATCTGATCGCCGCGCAGTTCGACACGGTCGCCGCGGCGGCCGAGGGCTGTGACGCGCTGGTGGCGACCGGGCCGTTGCCGGTCACGGCCGGCGCGCGGTCGGTGGCCGAGAAACTGGGCATCCGCTTCGTTCATGTGAGCCACCAGCCGGTCATCCTGCCGTCGCCGCACCAGCGGCCGCCCGCGCGGCGGGGCCGGCCGCTGCCACCGGAGGTGACCGACAACCGGGTGCTGTGGGACCTGGACGCCCAGTACGCGAACGACATGTTCGGCGCGGCGGTCAACACCCATCGGGCGGCGATCGGCCTGCCGCCGGTGGACAACGTCCGCGACTACGCCTTCACCGACCGCCCGTGGCTGGCGACGGATCCGACCCTGAGTCCGTGGCGGCCTACGGACCTCGATGTCGTGCAGACCGGCGCGTGGTTCCGGCCGGACGAACGCCCGCTCCCGCCCGAGCTGATGGCGTTCCTGGACGCCGGCACACCGCCGGTGTACGTGGGCTTCGGCAGCACGCCCCTGAGCGCCTCGAAGGACGTCGCCCGGGCGGCCGTCGAGGCGATCCGCGCGCAGGGCCGCCGCGCGATCGTCTCCCGCGGCTGGGCCGGCCTGGACCTGATCGACGACCAGGACGACTGTGTCGCCATCGGCGAGGCCAACCACCAGGCGCTGTTCGCCCGGGTGGCCGCCGTCGTGCACCACGGCAGCGCGGGCACCACGACGACGGCCGCCCGGGCCGGCGCGCCGCAGGTGGTGCTGCCCCAGGGGGCGGACCAGCCGTACTGGGCGGGCCGGGTGACCGATCTGGGCATCGGTGTGGCGCACGACGGTCCGACTCCGACCACCGAGTCCCTGTCGATCGCGCTGAAGACGGCCTTGACCTCCGAGATCCGCGTACGAGCGCGGGCCGTGGCCGGCACGATCCGCACGGACGGGACGACGGTGGCCGCGACCTCCCTGCTCGGCACGGCCGACCGGGCAAGGCCGCCGGCGTCCGCGTGAACCACGCGGACGTGTGGTGTGTGTGCGCCGCGGCCACGGCCCTGATCAGCCGGACAAATCCTAGTGACCTGAGTCGGAGGTTCTTCGGTAGATCGTCACTGCGGTCCATCCGCATAGATCCGAGGGCGCTCACGAACGCCGCTGGCCACAGGCTCATCGGCCGCCGCCGATGCACTAGGTGTCCAGCAGGAACTGCCTATGGATCTCCGACTCAGGTCACTAGTAGCCGTATCCGCCGAACACGCTGTAGGCCCACAGGCCGACGACCCCGACCACGCAGATCAGCACCACCCAGGAGCCGACGCCCGTGTGGCGGCTCGGGCGGTTCCGGCGCGCGCGGGCGGGCCTGTCCGGCCGGGACGGACGTGGAGCGCGGGCGGCCCCGCGCCCCGCACCGACGGCCGCGACCTGCTCGGTCTCGGCGGCGGCGACATCGGCGAGCAGACGGCGGCAGACCGCCGCCAGCTCGCTCGTCCCGACGGTGAGGTCGACCACGATCTCCGAGCGCGCCGGCGCCGTGGTGCCCCCGTCGAGGAGGCGCCCGGCGCGCAGGCGCGCCTGGTCCTTCCCGCCGGTGGGGGCCAGGCTGATCCACCGCCCCACATGCTCGCCCCGGATGACCACCCCGCCGCCCCGCTCCCGGTACACGGTGTGCTCCCGCCACAGGACGCCGGCCAACTCCGTGGCCGTGTCCCTGAGTTCCGCGTACATGCCCCTCCCCTGCCCCGCACTCCGTATTCGAACAAGCACGTGACTCTAGCGGCAGGTCCGGGCCACCCGGCGAGGTGGGGGCGGCCGTACCCCTTACGGCCGCTTACGCCTCGAAGTCGTACACCGTGACCGGTATCCCCCGGGCCACCAGCCGCTCCGCGACCAGCGGTTCCACCCGGGACCACTTCCCGCCGGCGAGGCCACAGCCGATGCGGGGCATGTGCACGGAGGCCCCCAACTCCAGTGCCTTGCCTGCGAGCAGCGCGAGCGCCGCGTCGATCGCTTCGTACCGCACCGGCACGCCCGTGCTCCGGCCGGTCCGTATACCCCGCTGCCCCACCATGTTGGCCACCCATACATACGGTCCGACCTGGACGAACTGGGCGGCTCCCAGGCCGAAGTCGTTCCGCGCGCGTTCGCGGTGCCAGCGGCGGAAGGCCGCCTCCGGCTCCGGCCAGCGCCGCGAGAGCGCGAGCACGAAGCCCTTCCCCCAGCCGCCCAGGTCGTTGCAGACATGAGCGATGATCTTGACGCCTCGGCCATGCGGCGCGGTGGCGTCCCCCTGGACGTACGTGATCCCCGACATGCCCTCACCGTAGAGGCCGCCACCGACAGCGACCCAAGGCTTTTACAACGATGGTGAGACAGCAATACTGTTGCATGTAAGGGCCGGGAACGCGGCACGGGAAGCGAGGGACCTCAGATGGCCACCGGGACCGAGGCGGATACGTCACCGCAGCCGCCGACGTTCACCGTCGACGAGCTGGCCGCCCGGGCCGGCGTCACCGTGCGCACGGTGCGCTTCTACGGCACCAAGGGGCTGCTGCCGCCGCCGGTGATCGGCCCCCGCCGGGTCGGACACTACGGCCCCGGACATCTGTCGCGGCTCGCGCTGATCGAGGAGCTCCAGCGCCAGGGCATGACCCTGGCCGCGATCGAACGGTACCTGGAGCAGCTCCCGCCCGACCTGAGCGCGCAGGACCTCGCGATCCACCGCGCGCTGGTGGCCTCCTGGGCGCCCGAGTCGGCCGAGGAGATCACCCGGCGCGAACTGGAGCGGCGGGCGGGTCGGCCGCTGACCGACGAGGACGTCGAACGGCTCGCGGCGATGGGCGTCCTCGACCGGGGCCCCGATCCGGAGGTCTTCCGGCTCGACGGGACGCTGCTGCGCCTCGGTGTCGAACTGCTGGACGTCCCCATCGCCCACGAGACGATCCTGGCCTCCCGCACGGTCCTGCTGGAGCACGCGCGGGCGGCTGCGCAGGAGTTGTCCCGGCTGTTCCGGGACGAGGTGTGGAACCCGTACCGGGAGCGCGCGTCGGACCCGGACCACCTGGCGGCGATGAAGTCGCTCTCGGCCCATATGCAGCCGATGGTGGTCCAGGCCCTCGTCACGGCCTTCCAGCGCTCGCTGCGCGAGGAGCTGCGGGCCGCGTTCGGTCAGGCGAAGCAGGACTGACGCGGCCCGATCGGGCGGCCTCAGGGCCCTGTCCGGCGGATCAGGGCCCTGTCCGGGCTCGGCCGGACAGGCCCCGGCCCGGCCCGATCGGCGAGACGCCCCTACGCGTCGGTGAAGACCTCGCCCCGCTCCGCCTTCTCCACCAGCAGCGCCGGCGGCAGGAAGCGGTCGCCGTAACGCTCGGCCAGCTCACGCGCGCGTGCCACGAAGCCGGGGAGCCCGCCCTCGTACCCGTTGATGTACTGGAGCACGCCACCGGACCAGGCCGGGAAGCCGATGCCCATGATGGAGCCGATGTTGGCGTCGGCGACCGAGGTGAGGACGTTCTCCTCCAGGCAGCGGACCGAGTCCAGCGCCTCGGAGAAGAGCATCCGCTCCTTCATGTCCTCGAAGGGGATCGTCACGTCGGAGCGGGTGAAGTGCTCGCGCAGCCCCGGCCACAGTCCGGCCCGCTTGCCCTCCTCGTCGTAGTCGTAGAAGCCCGCGCCGCCGCTGCGGCCGGTGCGCCCGAACTCGTCGACCATCCGGTCGATCACCGCGTCCGAGGGGTGTCCGGCCCAGCTGCCGCCGGCCTCCTCGATCGCGCGCCGGGTCTCGTCGCGGATCTTGCGGGGCAGCGTGAGGGTCAGCTCGTCCATGAGGGAGAGGACCTTGGCCGGGTAGCCGGCCTGGGCGGCCGCCTGCTCGATCGAGACCGGGTCGGCGCCCTCGCCGACCATCGCCACCCCCTCGTTGATGAACTGGCCGATCACCCGGGAGGTGAAGAAGCCGCGCGAGTCGTTGACGACGATCGGGGTCTTGTTGATCTGCCGGACCAGGTCGAAGGCGCGGGCCAGCGCCTCGTCCCCGGTGCGCTCGCCCTTGATGATCTCCACCAGCGGCATCTTGTCGACGGGCGAGAAGAAGTGCAGACCGATGAAGTCCTCCGGGCGCGTGACGCCTTCGGCGAGCACGGTGATCGGCAGCGTCGAGGTGTTGGAGCAGAGCAGCGCGTCCGGCTCGACGATGTCCTGGATCTCCTCGAAGACCTTGTGCTTGAGCGCGGTGTCCTCGAAGACGGCCTCGATCACGGCGTCACAGCCGGCCAGATCGGCCGGATCGGCGGTGGGCGTGATCCGGGCCAGCAGCGCGTCGCGCTCGGCCTCGGTGGTGCGGCCGCGCGAGAGCGCCTTGGCGAGCAGCTTCTCGGAGTACTCCTTGCCACGCTGGGCGGCCTCCGCCGAGACGTCCTTGAGGACGACCTCGATGCCCGCGCGGGCGCAGGAGTAGGCGATGCCCGCGCCCATCATGCCGGCGCCGAGGACGGCGACCTTGCGGACCGGCCGGGGCTCGACGCCCCGGGGGCGGTTGGCACCGGAGTTGACGGCCTGGAGGTCGAAGAAGAACGCCTGGATCATGTTCTTGGCGGTCTGGCCGGTGACCAGCTCGGTGAAGTAGCGCGCCTCGATGATCTGGGCGGTCTCGAAGTCGACCTGGGAACCCTCGACGGCGCAGGCGAGGATGTTGCGCGGGGCCGGGTAGGGGGCACCGTTCAGCTGCTTCCTCAGGTTGGCCGGGAAGGCGGGCAGGTTGGCGGCGAACCGCGGGTTCGACGGCGTACCGCCGGGGATCTTGTAGCCCTTGACGTCCCAGGGCTGCCGCGACTCGGGGTGGGTGTCGATGAAGGCGCGTGCCTTGGCGAGCATCTCCTCGCGCGTGGCGGCCACTTCGTGGACCAGGCCGTTCTCGAGCGCACGCCGCGGCGCGTACTGGGTGCCCTGAAGGAGCACCTTGAGCAGCGCGTCGGCGATGCCCATCAGCCGTACGGTACGGGTGACGCCGCCACCGGCCGGGAGGAGACCGAGGGTGACCTCGGGCAGGCCGATCTTGGAGCCGGGGGCGTCGAGGGCGATGCGGTGGTGGGCGGCGAGGGCGATCTCGTAACCGCCGCCGAGGGCCGCTCCGTTGATGGCGGCGACGACCGGCTTGCCGATGGTCTCGATACGGCGCAAAGAGTTCTTGATGGCCATGCCTGTGTCGAAGGCCCGCTGGGCCTGCTCGGGCCCGACCTTCATCATGTCCTTGAGGTCGCCGCCCGCGAAGAAGGTCTTCTTGGCGGAGGTGTAGATGATGCCGCGGATGGAGTCCTGCTCGGCCACGACACGGTCGGCGATCGCCGCGATGGAGTCCTTGAACGCCTGGTTCATGGTGTTCGCGGACTGGTTCGGGTCGTCGAGGACGAGGGTGACGACGCCCGTCTCGTCCTGCTCCCAGCGGATGGTGGTGCTCTCGTTCATGGAGTGTCTCCGAAGTGGGGAAGGGAACGGACGGTCAGACGCGCTCGACGATCGTGGCGATGCCCATACCGCCGCCCACGCAGAGCGTGGCCAGGCCGTAGCGCTTGTCCTGGCGCTCCAGCTCGTCGACGAGCGTGCCGAGGATCATCGCGCCGGTGGCGCCCAGCGGGTGGCCGAGCGCGATCGCTCCACCGTTGACGTTGACCTTGTCCAGACTGATGCCCATGTCCTTCACGAACCGGAGCACCACGCCCGCGAATGCCTCGTTGATCTCGACCAGGTCGATGTCGTCCATGGTCAGTCCGGCCTTGGCGAGCGCCTTGCGGGTCGCCGGGGCCGGCCCGGTGAGCATGATGGTCGGCTCGGAGCCGGAGACGGCCGCGGCCACGATCCGGGCCCGCGGGGTCAGTCCGTACCGCTCGCCGACCTCCTTCGAGCCGATCGCGACCAGCGAGGCGCCGTCGACGATGCCGGAGGAGTTGCCGGCGTGGTGGACGTGGTCGATCTTCTCCACCCAGTGGTACGTCTGCAGGGCGACGGCGTCGAAGCCGCCCAGGTCGCCGATGTCGGCGAAGGAGGGCTTGAGGGAGGCGAGCGAGTCGGCGGTGGTGCCGGGCCGCATGTGCTCGTCGTGGTCGAGGACGACCAGGCCGCTGCGCCGGTCCTTGACCGGGACGACGGAGCGGTCGAAGCGGCCGTCCTTCCAGGCGGCGGCGGCACGCTCCTGGGAGAGCGCCGCGTACTCGTCGACGTCACGGCGCGAGAAGCCCTCGATGGTGGCGATGAGGTCGGCGCCGATGCCCTGCGGGACGAAGCCGGTCTCGTAGTTGGTCATCGGGTCGGCGAACCAGGCACCGCCGTCGGAGGCCATCGGGACGCGCGACATGGACTCGACGCCGCCGGCGAGGACGAGGTCCTCCCAGCCCGAACGGACCTTCATCGCGGCCATGTTGACCGCTTCGAGGCCGGAGGCACAGAAGCGGTTCTCCTGGACGCCGGCGACGGTGTCGGGCAGTCCGGCGGCGATGGCGGCGATCCGGGCGATGTCGGAGCCCTGGTCGCCGACCGGGCCGACGACGCCGAGGACGATGTCGTCGATCGCGGCCGGGTCGAGGCCGGGGAAGCGGTCGCGGAGCTCGTGGATGAGGCCGACGACCAGGTCGATGGGCTTGGTGCCGTGCAGGGCGCCGTTGGCCTTGCCGCGACCGCGCGGGGTGCGGATCGCGTCGTACACGTACGCTTCGGTGCTCACGAGAAGCCTTTCAGGAGGGTGGACAGCGCAAGAGGGGTGGACAGCGGGAGGTCAGCCGAGCAGGGAACGGCCGATGATCTCCTTCATGATCTCGGTCGTACCGCCGTAGATGGTCTGGATACGGCCATCGGTGAAAGCCCTGGCGACCGGGAATTCGGCCATGTAGCCGTATCCTCCGTGCAGTTGCAGACAGCGGTCGGCGACCCGCTTCTGCAGCTCGGTGGCCCACCACTTGGCCATCGAGGCGTGGACGGCGTCGAGCTCCCCGTTCGAGTGATCGACGATGCACCGGTCGAGGAAGGTGCGGGTGACGGCGCACTCGGTGGCCATCTCCGCGATCTCGAAGCGGATGTGCTGGAGCTTGGCCAGCGGCCGCCCGAAGGCCTCGCGCTCCTTGACGTACGTCGTGGTGATCTCCAGGAGGTGCTCGGCGGCGGCGATGCCGGCCACGGCGATGGCCATCCGCTCCTGGGCGAGGTTGGTCATGAGGTGGACGAAGGCGCCGTTGAGCTCGCCGAGGAGGTTCTCCTTGGGGACGCGGACGTCGCGGAAGAAGAGCTCGGCGGTGTCCTGGGACTTCTGTCCGATCTTGTCGAGGTTCCGACCGCGCTCGAAGCCCTCCATGCCGCGCTCGACGACCAGCAGGGACAGGCCGTGGGCGCCTCCCTCGGGCGTCGTCCTCGCCACGACGATCACCAGGTCGGCGAGGATGCCGTTGGAGATGAAGGTCTTGGAGCCGTTGAGCACCCAGTGGTCGCCCCGGTCCTCGGCGGAGGTCCTGATCCCCTGGAGGTCGGAGCCCGCGCCCGGCTCGGTCATCGCTATGGCGGTGATGAGCTCGCCGGAGCAGAAGCCGGGCAGCCAGCGCCGCTTCTGCTCCTCGGTGGCGAGCGAGGTGAGGTACGGGCCGATGATGTCGTTGTGCAGGCCGAGGGCGATCCCTGGGGCGCCGGCGCGGGTGAACTCCTCGGCGAGGACGGCGCTGTAGCGGAAGTCGGGGGTGCCGCCGCCTCCGTACTCCTCGTCGACGGCGAGGCCGAGCAGCCCCTGGCGTCCGGCGGCGCGCCAGGCGTCCCGGGAGACGATGCCGTCCTTCTCCCACTGCTCGTAGTGCGGCAGGACCTCCTTGGCGAGGAAGGTACGGACGGTCTCCCGGAAGGCGTCGTGGTCGGCGGTGTAGAGCTGGCGCTTCATGCTTCGGGCTCCTGAGGGGCGTCTTTGCTGATCAGGGACGGCACGGCCCAGTCGCGGGCGACCTCTTCGCTGTCGGCGCCGGGCTGGGCGGGGCCGGTGCGGACGGCGCCGGGCGTGGCGGAGAACCGGGGTGCCGGAGCGGGCTGGGTGAGACCGCCGTGTTCGACGAAGGTGGCGCGGGCGGCGAGATGCGGGTGGGCGGGTGCCTCGCGCAGCGAGAGGACCGGCGCCACACAGGCGTCGGTGCCGGCGAAGACTTCCGTCCATTCGTCTCTCGTACGGGTCCGGAACCGGTCGGCGACGGCGACGCGCAGCTCGTCCCAGCGTCCGAGGTCCTTACGGGCGGGGGCGACGTCCTCGATGCCGAGGAGCCGCACGAACTCGTCGTAGAACCGCTGCTCGAGAGCGCCGACGGCCATGTGGCGGCCGTCGGAGGTCTCGTAGGTGCCGTAGAAGGGGCAGCCGCCGTCCAGCAGGTTGACGCCCCGGCGGTCCTGCCAGCCGCCGGCGGCGAGCATGCCGTGGATCATGGTGGCGAGGTGGGCGGCGCCGTCGACGATGGCCGCGTCCACGACCTGGCCCTCGCCGTGCGCGCGCGCGTGCTGGAGGGCGGCGAGGACGCCGACGACGAGGTAGAGCGAGCCGCCCGCGTAGTCGCCGACGAGGTTGGCGGGCACGGTGGGCGGCCCGTCCGGGTCGGGACCGATCATGTGCAGGGTGCCGGTGAGGGCGAGGTACGCGATGTCGTGTCCGGCGCTGGTGGCGAGCGGCCCGTCCTGGCCCCAGCCGGTCATCCGGCCGTAGACAAGCGCCGGGTTGCGGGCGAGGCAGGCGTCGGGGCCGACACCGAGGCGCTCGGCGACGCCGGGCCGGTACCCCTCGATGAGGATGTCGGCCTGCTCGACGAGGTCCAGCACGGTCGCCGGCCCGCCCTCGGCCTTCAGGTCGACGAGGACGGAGCGCTTGTTGCGGTTGGTGAGGTCGTACGCGGGGTCGATGCCGAGCCCCGACCCGCCGGGGCGGTCGACCCGGACGACATCGGCGCCGAGATCGGCCAGGAGCATGGCCGCGAAGGGGCCGGGCCCGATGCCGGCCAGCTCGACCACGCGCACGCCGGAGAGCGGACCCTTCCGGGCGTTCCGCGTCCCTGCCATCAAGCCCCCAGCTGTGTGTGACACCAATGATGTAACACCGGAGATGCTAGGAACGTGTTCCACCGCGCACAAGACCCCGGGCCGAGCAAGCGCTTGGAAATTGTGCCGGTGCGGAGTTCCGCTAGGCTCCGCCGACGACACGCGCCCGGACGACGGCGCGGGCGAGGGCGGAGGGGCTGGATGGAGACTGGGGCCGGCACGGGGCGGGACGCGGCGGCACGGCCGTACGACCTCGTCCTCTTCGGGGCGACCGGGTTCGTGGGGGAACTGACCGCGGAGTATCTGGCCGAACGCGCTCCGGCCGGGTGCCGGTGGGCGCTCGCCGGGCGCGGCCACGCCAAGCTGGCGGCGCTGCGGGACCGGCTCGCGGCCCGGTGGCCGCGGTGCGCGGAGCTTCCGCTGATCGTGGCGGACTCGGCCGACCCGGTCGCGCTGCGCGAACTCGCCGAGTCAAGCCGGGTGGTGGCGACCACGGTCGGCCCCTACGTCTGGTACGGCGAGGGGCTGGTCGCCGCGTGCGCGGAGGCGGGCACGGATTACGTGGACCTCACCGGCGAGGCGGAGTTCGTCGACCTGATGTACGTACGGCACGACGCGCGGGCCCGGGAGACGGGGGCGCGGATAGTCCACGCGTGCGGCTTCGACTCCGTGCCGCACGATCTGGGCGTGTACTTCACGGTCCAGCAGTTGCCGAAGGACGTACCGCTGAGGATCGACGGCTTCGTCCGGGCGGGGGCCGTCTTCTCGGGCGGGACCTTCGCGTCGGCGCTCACCGCGATGGGGCGGGGCCGGGAGATCCTGCGCGCCGCGCACGAACGGCGGTTGTACGAACCGCGGTTGGTGGGTCGCCGTGCGAGGGCGCCGTTGGGCGGCCCACGGTTCAGCAAGGAGACCGGCACGTGGGCGCTCCCGCTGCCGACGCTCGACCCGCAGGTGGTGGCGCGGTCGGCGGCGGCGCTGGAACGGTACGGCCCCGACTTCCGCTACCGGCACTACGCCTCGGTCAAGACGCTCCCGATGGCGATCGGCGGCGCGGCGGCGGTCGGTACGGGCGTGGCGGCGGCTCAACTGGGCCCGCTACGGCGGTGGCTGATGGACCGTTATGAGGCCGGCCAGGGGCCGAGCGCGGAGCGTCGGGCACGGAGCTGGTTCTCCGTGCGGTTCGTCGGCGAGGGTGGCGGCCGGAGGGTGTTCACGGAGGTCTCGGGCGGTGACCCGGGGTACGACGAGACGGCGAAGATGCTCGCGGAGTCGGCGCTCTGTCTGGCCTTCGACGCGCTGCCGAAGACGTCCGGGCAGGTCACGACGGCGGCCGCGATGGGCGACGCGCTGCTCGACCGGTTGCGGGCTGCGGGGATCCGCTTCCGGGTGGCCGACGCGCGCTAGGTGTATCGCCCAGGCGTTGTTCACACGGCTGATGGGGGAGCTTCCCGGGCGGGCCGAACTCGGCGAGTGCGTGCTTCCGGGCCAGGCCTTTGCGGTAGGCCCAGGCGTTGCCGGTTGGACCCGTTCGCAGTTCGCCTATTCGCGATTCGGTCGCGTCCGGGGTCCGACGCGGCGTCGTGCGGGGGGCGGCTGGAACGGTCGTGCGGGCCGTCCCGACCGCCCGACCGACGCGTACGGCAACAGCTGCCACGTACAGCCCTGTGACGGTGTCCAAGCGGATGGAAGCATCGTTCTGACGAACGTGACAGATCATCATTGGGCAGACCCCAGCCGCGGCGCCCGGGCCGGCAGCGGCAAACGCAGAGCGGTATCCCCTCTCCCGGAACAAGCGCGCCGAAGGCCTTCCCCTGGCCCGGCACACGCCCGTGGCCAGATCGAAGAAGCCGCGGACCAGGGCACACCCCTGTACACGCAGCTCGCCGCGGAATGGGACGCCCGAGGCGCCACCGTCCCCTGCCGCCCCGACCCACTGTGGCAGCGCCTGGTCTCTCCCGAACACCTCAAGCGCGAGACGGAAAGCACCTTGCGCCGGCTCCACCTGGTGGGAGAGCCCCGCCCCGTGGACGTCGCAGCCGGGTCGGTTCAACCGGAGGCACTCACCTGATCCACGCTTCTCCGGTGTGCCGGGCTGCTCGGGCACCCTCAATTCCGTCGCCGTTATCCGCGCCCACGACGCACCCTTCACCCGCAGGTTCCGCCCGTCGACGGAACTGTCTGAATTGCCGGGGGTTGTCTCGCACAGTTCGTGTTCTGCTAGCCGTGAAGGAATTTGCAGAACCGATAAAACTCCTGAGAGTCCCCCGGATGGAGGCGCGCGGTCACCCGAATGCCGCGCATCGGGGAGATTCCGCCAGGCGTTAGCCGGGTATGACAGCAGCACTTCCTGAAAGCTTCATCTCCAGGCGTGTGAATGCGCCTTCCTGGGCGGACGGCTCCGTTGCCATAGGCGACCTCTTGTTCCTTCCCGCCTCCTCAGCCGACGGCGTCGACGCGCGCCTCGAGGGAGTCGACGGAGTGATCGCCCTGACGTGGTCAGCCCCGACTCTGGAGGAGTTCGTGGCAGCCATGGCCCAGCTTGAGCAGGAGTTCCTCAGCGCCTGGAGGGATGCCGGCCTGCCGCAACTGGCTCAAGGAAGAGCGGTGCTTCACCATCATGCGTGAGTGGCATGCCGAAGAAGCACTGGACCCACGTTCGGGCTTCTACCATCGGGTTGAGGAACAGCCGTGGGCTCGGTCCGCTGAGATTGAGACCGACCCTCAGAGGAACTTTCACGGGCCGCACTCGTCGAACCGTCTGACGGATACCGGGTGGGATCCGACCGAAGAGCTCGCCTTCCTCCTCCAGGAGGCCATGCAGGCCGAACAGGTCCCCTCCTCGGCATTCTTGCCGGACGACGACGATTACGCACGCGACCGCACACGCCTGGAGAGCCTCGCCGAGTTCGCGACCGACCTGCCACCTGTGCGTTCCGCAGGGGCCGGCCACCGCAAGACTCGGCGCGCTCCGGTGAGTTGGGCGCGAGTGGTCAGCTTCTCCATCGCATCGCTCGGGGTCTTCCTCGTGTGCGTCGTCAGCGTTCTCAGCGGTGCGATCGCATACGGCCCTCTACTGCGCATCGCTGAGCCCCGAGCACCTGCCGGCATGGTCGCGTGGTGGCCATATCTCATCTTCGGGCCTTGGGTCGTGGCTTCTCTGTCCATTCTGCGTGCCGCTTTTCATCAGCGCCGCGCCGCGAACTCTTGGCTCGTCGTCCTGTTCTTCTCGCTCATGGCGATGTGGCTCTGTGTAGCGGAGGCCGACTGGAGTTGTACCGATGTGGCAGCAGCCGCTCTGCCCACCGCCGCGTCACTGGCTTGCTTTCACCAGCTGGTCCGCTTCATCACCCTCACCAAGCCCCCTCGCAACCCGAGACGCCGCCGCCGCGTCTCCTCATCCCTCCCATCCCCCCCAGCCGGCGATCGCCGCCCATGACGCCCCCGTCCGCGCCCGCGCCCCTGATGAAACGCCTCATGCGCATACCCGTGATGAAGACGTCCGATGAAGAGGACGTACCTCCTGCCAGCAGAATCCCCCGGAACGCGCGGCCCGCTGTAAGGAGAGGCGTCGCCTCGCTCACGTGGGAAGTCTCCCAATTTCAAGATCCACCACGCAAGACCCGTCACCCGGTCGGATGACGGCTACTGAAAAGTCGTCTTATCCGCCTGGGGCAAGCCTCCGTATGCCCCCACTTGAAAGGAGCCTTACCCCAATGAATGTGTCCCTGTGGCTTCTCCTGGCATGCGTCTCGGCATGCTCGCTGGTGACCACATTCACCTCGTCCGCCCGGACAGGCATGCCGCGACACGACACACGAGAGTTGCGGCGCCGCCAGCATCTGATTCACGTGCTCGAAGCCAACGCACGCCTCGTTCGTTGCGCCAGCCTGGCTCCGCCACGCAGCGACACCAACGACCGGCAACCCTGCACCCTCATCTCCCCCGCGGTGGCAAATGAGGGTGCGGGCGATGCCGGTGAAGGCGAGGAACTGGTCGGCTTCGCGTTCGCAGCGTCGGTGGAGTCGGTGGCAGTCGGCGAGCCAGGCCATGGCGCGTTCGATGGTCCAGCGGTAGCGACCCGACCGCTGCGATGATTCGACGCCCTTGCCGGCGATGCGGTGGGTAACGCCGCGCTCGCGTAACCATCGCCGCGGGTGGGAGTGGTCCACGAGCCCCGAGCTCGTCGAGGACCAGTGGAGCTTGCCCCTGGCCATCGTCCACGAGTGTCGACAACGCTCGTGATCAATACAGCTGGCGCGCGGAGTGGCGTACGAGACAGAAGGGGTGGCCGGCCGGGTCCGCGTAGATGCGCCAGGCGCGGTCGGCACCGCCGTCGTCGAGCTGCCACGCGCCCAGGGCGAGGACCGCGTGGTGGGCGGCCTCCAGGTCCTCGACGCGTACGTCGAGGTGGAACTGCTGCTCGGGCGCGCCCCAGACGGGCGGCCGGTGGTCCGCCACCCCCTGAAAGGCGAGGACCGGCGCGCCGGAGGCGTCGTGCAGGGTGGCCCACGCGTCGTTGACGGCCCACTGGGGGTCCGGGCGGTTGATCTCTCCGCCGAGCAGCCCCTGGTAGAAGGTGGCCAGTTCCATGACGTCGGGGCAGTCGAGGACGACGCACTGCAGGGAGCCGATCACGACGTGCTCACCAGGACGACGGCCATGAGGAACGCGACGCAGAGGAAGGCGACGGCGGCGGCCGCGGCGACACAGAGGACCGCGATCATGCCGCGTTCGACGGGGCGGAGCCCGGTGGGAGCGGGGGTTGTCATGCGCGCCACTCTGCCCCCCAAGATCGCGACCCGCCATCCGTACTCGTACTCAGGTCGTCCAGGATCCGCTGCCATGCGAGCACCCGGCGGCCGTCGTGGAGCGGCCCGTCCGGGGCGGGGCGTCCGGACACGTCAGGACCAGCTCGGTCACGGCGCGGTGCCGAGCGCTTCCTTCAGCGCCCGACGGCAGAGGGAGTCGGCGTGGCGGGTCGTCTCGGGGATGCGGTAGCGGGGGCTGAGGTGGAGGGTGTGGGCGCAGGCGGTGTCCAGCGACACCCGGTGGCCGACGGAGACGAACACGGGCTTCACACCGGCCTGGGTGCGCAGCGCGCGGCCGACCTCCTCGTCGTCGGCGAGGAGGGGGCTGAAGTCGCCGCGTCCGGAGCCCGGTTGCTCGTAGGTGAAGGTGAAGGGGTTCTTGGCGACGCCGATGGAGGGCCGTCCGGTGAGGACTCCCAGGTGGCTCGCGAGGCCGAAGCGGCGGGGGTGGGCGAGGCCGTAGCCGTCGCACACGAGCATCCCCGGGTCGGTCCGCAGCCCGTCCAGCGCGGCGAGCACGGTCGGGATCTCGCGGAAGGCGAGAAGTCCCGGAACGTAGGGGAAGGAGACCCGGCCCACCGCCGTGGCCTCCTCCACCACCTCCCGCGTCCGCGCGTCGAGCACGACGGCCGCGGCGGCGACGAGGTCCCGCTCGTCGTCGTACGCCACGTCGAGCCCCGTGACATGGCCGGTGCCGGGCGGCGGGCCCGGCTCGTCGAGCACGAGCCGCTGCCGCAGCTCCCGTTGGAGCTCACGCGCGTCGGCCTCGTCGGCGGGCCACCCCGCGGGAATGTCGATGATCCTCATGATGACGGCCACCCTACGGCGCCCCTCCGTCCGGCAGGCGAGCGGTTTTCCCGCCCGCCGACGTCCCCCGGGTAGCCTGGCGATCATGTTCGTACTGGAATTGACCTACACCGCGCCCGTCGAGCGGGTCGACGCGCTGATGGAGGCGCACATCGCGTGGCTCGACGCGCAGTACGCCGCCGGGGTGTTCATCGCCTCGGGGCGGAAGAACCCGCGCGACGGGGGCGTCATTCTCGCCACCGGGGCCGACCGCTCCGAGATCGAGAAGATCGCGGCGGCCGACCCCTTCAGCGTCGAGGGCGTGTGCGCGTACCGGATCACGGAGTTCTACGCGACCAAGACGTCCGACGCGCTCGCCCCGTACCGGGAGCGGTTGCCGTCCTAAGGGTCTAGGCGCGGCCCAGGCGTGCGATGCGGCCCTTCTCACCGGAGGCCCAGCAGGAGCCGTCCCGGGTGCAGTCGACCGTGTCGTACGAGCCGGTGTCGATCGTCCGCCAGGTGCGGCCGCCGTCCGTCGTCAGGTCCGT
Organism: Streptomyces sp. NPDC006551; assembly: GCF_040611675.1. Lineage (NCBI taxonomy): Bacteria > Bacillati > Actinomycetota > Actinomycetes > Kitasatosporales > Streptomycetaceae > Streptomyces > Streptomyces sp. NPDC006551. Next base: position 121,339 of record NZ_JBEXOT010000004.1, on the reverse strand, counting down.
GCCGGTCGGGCCGACGGCGAGCGCGGCGGACCTGCTGTGCGGGAGCCAGGCGACGCCCGAGCGGTAGGCGGGCGGGGGTGCGGCGGCCTGACGCCAGGTGCGACCGGCGTCGCCGGTCACCGCGGCCGCCCGCGGGGACGGCTGGTCCTTGCGGTAGTCGCCGCCGACCGCGAGACCGTGGGTACGGTCACGGAACGCGAGCCCGAAGACGCCCCGCGCCGGATCCCCCGCCGGGATCGTCGATTCGGCGACGGTCCAGGTCAGCCCGCGGTCGGCGGAGTGCAGCACGCGCGCCGCGGCCCCGCCGCCCGTCGCCAGCCACACGTCCCTGGGCCCGGACGAGACCAGGCACTGGCCGCTCGCCGCGAACCCCGCCTCGCCGGGCAGCGCCGCCGGCATCCCCTCGTCCGGGAGCACCGTCCAGGAGCGGCCGCCGTCGCGTGTCGACAGGATGCGGTACTTCCCGTCGACAGGGTCGCTCATCGCGAGTCCGTGCCGGTGGTCGAAGAAGGTCATGCAGTCGTAGAAGGCGCGCGGGTCGGTGTTGCGGAAGGACTCGGTCCAGCTCACCCCGCCGTCCTCCGTGCGGAAGACCCGTGACGCCTCCCCCTCGCCGATCGCCAGGACCACCGCTCTGCGGGCGTCGAACGCCTCGACGTCGCGGAACTCCAGCCCCCCGGCCCCCGGCGGAGACACGTCCCGCCAGGTGCGGCCGCCGTCGCCGGTGCGCAGCACCGTTCCCTTCGAGCCGGCGGCCCAGGCGACCTTCCGGTCCACCGCCGCGAGCCCGCGGAATCGGGCGTCCGTGCCGGTCGGTGTGAGGTGCCAGCCGGCCGCGGGGGTCTCCCCGGCCTGCGCCGGGGACGCCAGGGCCATGGCGAGCGCCGCCCCGGTCAGCCCCACCGAAATCATTCGTCTCGTCTTCCCCATGGACGTCATGGCGCCGGAAGCTAGCCCACCTCGAAGATCCCGTCCAGAGCGCCTCCGGGGTGCCGGGGGCTCCCGCGGGGGCGGTGACACAGCTCACGTCACCCGGCAGTGCACGTTCCCGCCCGATCCTTCGTCTTCCCTAGAGTCAGGGAGACGTCAGGAACCGAAGCCGCGCGACAGGAGCTGGCCTTGTCCACCGTCATCGAGCAGGCCGTCCAGGCCCGCCTGGTCGCATCCGCTCCGCGGATGGAAACCGTCCCCGCCACACTGCGCTACGACCGCGAGGACCCCTTCGCGGTGAGCATGGCCTTCCCGCCGCCCGCGACGCTGGAGGGCGTGGAGGTGTCGTGGGCGTTCGCGCGCGAACTGCTGGCGCGGGGCGTCGACGCGCCGGCGGGGGACGGGGACGTCCGTGTGCGTCCGTACGGCTACGACCGCACCGTCGTGGAGTTCCACGCGCCCGAGGGCGTGGCCGTGGTCCATGTCCGCACCTGCGAACTGCGGCGTTTCCTGGAGCGCTCGCAGCATCTCGTGCCGGCCGGGCGCGAGCACCAGTACCTGGATTGGGACGAGGAGCTGGCGGCGCTCCTGGAGGAGTACTCGTAGGCCCGCGGGCGTAAATCGGTTGTTGCCCGCTCGGCGGCGGGCGTACCGTCCTTTCCTGGCCCTGTTGTCGCCCGATCGGAGAAGGCCGTTGCTCGTCTGAGGTTTCGAGACACCGTGCCGCGCGCGCCCGTTGTGCCGCGTGTGCCGTCTTCGACCTCGGCGTACGAGCCTTGCTCCCTGTCCGCGCCCTCGGTGTCTCACCCGTTGCCCCAGCCCACGCTCACGCAACCGGGAGGCCCCCATGGCGACCCATCCCACGTTCATCACCTGCTCCTCGCTCTCCTTCTCCTGGCCGGACGGCACGGAGGTCCTCGACGACTTCCGGCTCGCGGTCGGGCCCGGCAGGACCGGTCTGATCGGTCTGAACGGCTCCGGCAAGTCCACGCTCCTGAAACTGATCGCCGGCGAGCTGACCCCCACCGAGGGGACCGTCCGCACGGTCGGCGACGTCGGGTATCTGCCGCAAAACCTGGTCCTGGACACCGCGCTGCGGGTCGACGAGGCCCTCGGCATCGCCCGGGCCCGTACCGCGCTGCACGCCATCGAGTCAGGCGATCCCGCCGAGGAGCACTTCGCGGCGGTCGGCGACGACTGGGACGTTGAGGAGCGGGCACTCGCCGCGCTCGACCAGCTCGGCCTGGGTCACATCGGCCTGGACCGCACCATCGGCGAGGTGTCGGGCGGCGAGTCCGTGCTGCTCAGGTTGGCGGCGCTGCTGCTGGCGCGGCCGGACGTCCTGCTGCTCGACGAGCCGACCAACAACCTCGATCTGTCCGCGCGCCGGCGGCTGTACGCGGCGGTGGACGCCTGGTCCGGAGTGCTGGTCGTGGTCAGCCACGACCGTGAACTCCTGGAGCGGGTCGACCAGATCGCCGATCTGCGCGACGGCGAGGTCTCCTGGTACGGAGGCGCGTACTCCGCCTACGAGCAGGCGCTCGCGGCCGAACAGGAGGCGGCGGAACGGATGGTGCGCGTCGCCGAGGCCGATGTGCAGCGGCAGAAGCGCGAACTGTCCGACGCCCACATGAAGTTGGCACGGCGCAAGCGATACGCGCAGAAGAGCGAGCGGAACAAGGTGGTGCCGAAGATCGTCGCGAACAACCGCAAGAGCGAGGCGCAGGTCTCGGCCGGCAAGCACCGCGCCCTGCACGCCGAACGGCTCGACGCGGCGCGGGAGCGGCTCGACGCGGCGGTCGAGGCGGTACGGGACGACGACGAGATCAGGATCGAGCTTCCTCGCACCACGGTCCACCCGGGCCGCGATGTGCTCGAACTGCGCGACGTGAAGCTGCGTCACGGGGCGCGGGTGGCCGGCTGGTTCGAGCTGCGCGGGCCGGAGCGGATCGCTCTCGTCGGCCGGAACGGCTCCGGCAAGACGACGCTGCTGCGGACGATCGCCGGGGAGATTCCGCCGGTGTCGGGCGAGGCGGTGGCGCGGGTGCCGCTGCGGTTCCTGCCGCAACGACTCGACGTCCTGGACGACGCGTTGAGCGTGGTGGAGAACGTGGCCCGGTTCGCGCCCACGGCATCGGTGAACGCGATCAGAGCCCGGCTCGCCCGGTTCCTCTTCAAAGGGGCACGGGCTGATCAGCCGGCCGGCACGCTGTCGGGCGGAGAGCGGTTCCGCGCGACGCTCGCGGCGCTGCTGCTCGCCGAGCCGGCCCCGCAGCTGCTGATGCTGGACGAGCCGACGAACAACCTGGACATGGCGTCCGTCCGGAAGCTGACGGCCGCGCTGGAGGCGTACGAGGGGGCACTGATCGTGGCCAGCCATGACGTGGCGTTCCTGGAGTCGCTCGGCATCACCCGCTGGCTGCTGCTCGACGGCGACCTGCGTCCGACGACGGCCGAGGCCGTACGGGAGGGGCTGCCGCAGGACGCTCTCCGGTGAGACGTCCAGGTCCTGTCCGGCCCTGATCCGCCGGACAGGACCTACCGGGGCGGGCGAGGCCCCGGGCTCGGTGCCGGCGGGGATGAGGACGGGGACGAGTCCGCGGCCATCGCCGCGCGCGCCGTAAATACGCATTCCAGCCGATTCGTCGTCGATCGCACCCGGACTGACCTCCCGGCGAGCCCCGTGAGCTGCGCACATAACAGAACGTAACCGGACATCGCGGAGACGGGCTTGGCCCAGCGCCTTACGGAGCCTTAACCTACGGTTTCGTAACCTACGAGTGCGTAGGTATTTCCGTCCCCCTTCCCCGTCTCTCTGGAGTCCCCGTGACGCTCACCTCTCCCCACCTCGGCAGCTCGACCGGGTGGAGCGACGCCCGCTTGCTGTACGCGCTGGAAGAGGTCGTGGAGAAGGAGCTCAACCGGCACCTCAAGGTCACCAAGGACTGGATGCCGCACGAGTACGTCCCGTGGTCCGACGCCCGGAACTTCCCCGGCTTCTTCGAGGACGGCGAGGCCTGGGACCCGTCCCAGTCCAAGGTCACCGACATCGGCAAGATCGCCCTCGTCGTCAACCTGCTCACCGAGGACAACCTGCCCAGCTACCACCACGAGATCGCCAGCCTCTTCGGCCGCGACGGCGCCTGGGGCACCTGGGTGCACCGCTGGACCGCCGAGGAGGGCCGCCACGGCATCGTGATGCGCGACTATCTGCTGGCCTCGCGCGCGGTCGACCCGGACAAGCTGGAGCAGTTCCGGATGGCGCACATGAGCGAGGGCTTCGAGTCGGACAACCGTCACTCGATGCTGCACTCGGTCGCGTACGTCGCCTTCCAGGAGCTCGCGACCCGCATCTCGCATCGCAACACCGGCCACCAGTCCGGTGACCCGGTCTGCGACCGGATGCTGGCCCGGATCGCCACCGACGAGAACCTGCACATGGTCTTCTACCGCAACCTCCTGGGCGCGGCCTTCGAGCTCGCCCCGGACCTCACCATGCAGGCCGTGCGGGACGTCGTCGTCAACTTCCGGATGCCCGGACACGGCATGCCGGGCTTCGAGCGGGCGGCCGCGCAGATGGCGATCGGCGAGATCTACAACATGCGCATCCACCACGACGACGTCCTGCAGCCGGTGCTCCGCTTCCTCAAGGTCCTTCAGATCGACGGCCTCGGCCCCGAGGGCCTGAAGGCCCAGGAGGAGCTGGGGCTCTACATGAACGGCCTCGACAGCGAGGCCAGCAAGTTCGACGAGAAGCTCGCCGCCCGCAAGGCCCGGATGGCGGCGCGCGCGGCGGGCTGAGCCGCGTACGGCATCACCAGTCCGCCACGGCGTAGTCCTTGAGGAACACCCCCGAGACCGGCTCCCCCGCCTCGCCGCGCACGATCGGGTCGTAGATCCGCGCCGCGCCGTCCACGACGTCGAGCGGGGTACGGGTGCCGGCGGCGGCGATCCGCGCCTTGCGCGGCGCCGGGTTCTCGTCCGTGATCCAGCCCGTGTCCACGCTGCACATGTGCACGCCCCGCTCGGCGAGCTCGGCGGCGCTGGTCCGGGTGAGCATGTTGAGAGCGGCCTTCGCCATGTTGGTGTGGGGGTGCCCGCCCGTCTTGTTGCGTACCGCGAACCGGCCTTCGACGGCCGACACGTTCACGACGTACCGGTGCGGACGCGGGGACGCGAGGAGCAGCGGCAGCAGCCGGTCGCACAGCAGCGTCGGCGCGACGGCGTTGACGAGCTGGGTCTCGAGCAGCTCGGCCGCGTCGAGGTCGCCGAGCCGTACGGACCACGAGTTGGCCACGGAGAGGTCGGGCAGCAGCCCGGCCTCGTCCGGCTCCAGGCCGACCAGGACCGGTACGCGCTCGGCCGTCTCGTAACCCGGTGCGGGGATGACCCCCGGTGGCAGCGCCGCCCGCTCGCCGGCGGCGAGCAGGGCGTACGACTCCGGGGGCCGCCGTATCGTCTGGGCGGCGTTGTTGACGAGTATGTCGAGCGGCCGCCCGTCGGTGAGCAGCCGCTCGCACAGGCCGAGGACCTGGCGGGGGTCGCGCAGATCGATGGCGACCACGGTGAGCCGCTCCAGCCACCGCTCGCTGCCCTCGGCGGCGCGGAAGCGGCGCAGGGTGTCATGGGGGAAACGACTGGTGACGAGCAGCTCGGCACCGTCGCGCAGCATCATCAGGGCGAGCTGGAAGCCGATCTTCACCCGGCCGCCGGTGAGCAGTGCGCGCCGTCCCGTGAGGTCGGTGGAGAGAGCGCGGCGGGCGGTGTTGTCGGCGGCGCAGGGCGGGCAGAGCCGGTGGTAGAACGGGTCGGCCTGTCGATAGGGCGATTTGCAGACGTAGCAGTGGCGGGCCCTGAGGAAAAGGCCCGGGGAGCCGCCGGTCGTCGTCGCGGTGTCCAGGGGCGCGTCCTCCCGCCGGTCGAGCGCCCCGGTCGCGGTACGCGCGCTGAGCGCGGCGTCGGCGGCGGACCGCTCGGCCTTGTGGGCCTTACGGCGCTTGTTGCGGCTCTCGCGGGCGAAGGTCGCGGCCATCTCCTCGCCGCGCATACGGGCGGGATCTCCGAGGGGCAGCGTGCGCAGCCTGCCGATGGTGCGGCCGAAGGCGGCCAACTCCTCGTCGGTGACGGGCGTCTGGTGGGGCTCCATGATCGCGTGATCGTAGTGCGGGAAGGGGCGCGCCGGCATCCGGATATCGGCCCGCCTACCGGCGGTGAGCGGGCGCGCGAGGCACTTCGGCCGGGCGTGTCAGCCCCGCCCGTGCTTCGGCTCTGGGCGCTTCAGCCCCGCCCGTGCTCCGGTCCGGGCGCTTCAGCCCCGCCCGTGCTTCAGCCGGAAACGTTCCTTCTCCGAGAGCCCGCCCCACACGCCGAACCGCTCGTCGTGCGCCAGGGCGTACTCCAGGCACGCCACCCGGCCCTCGCACGCGCCGCACAGCTGCTTCGCCTCGCGCGTCGAGGAGCCGGGGGCCGGGAAGAAGAACTCGGGGCCGGCCTGGGCGCACAGGGCGTTCTCCTGCCAGGACATGTCAAGGTCGGCGGGGACGGCCGGAGCGGTCGGAACGGTCGGAACGGTCCGTACGGTGGTGTCGGTCTGCATGGTGGACACGCTGCCCCGCGGCTGTAAACGGTCCATCAACGTTCGCTCAATGCGGCGCACCGATGTGCGTGCCAGAACATTTCAGCCTCCCGCAGGTGGAGCCCAGGACCTCCCGGGAGGTCCTGGGCATCAGCGGCCGGCGTCGGCGGTGTCCCGGCGGAACAGGGCCGTCCACAGGAACGCCTCGCCGAAGTACGGGGACTCGGGCGGCTCGTCGTTCATGCGGCGCAGTTCGACCTCCGTCAGATCGGAGAAGATCCGGCGCAGGGACTCCGGGGTGTAGGCGAGGCCGCCGTGGAGCGCGGCCTGGCGGTAGAGGTCGGCGTCGGAGATCTCCGAGCCCATGCCGTTCTCGCCGGCCGCGAAACAGGTCAGGGCGAGATGGCCGCCGGGGGCGAGGAGTCGGTCGAGCAGGTCGAGGTAGCTGACGCGTCGGTGGGGCGGCAGGTGGTGGAAGCAGCCGGAGTCGTGGATCACGTCGTACGGTCCGGCCAGGCCGGTCGCGGCGAGCTCGAAGGCGTCGCCCTGGTGGAACCGTATGTCGGCGCCCGCCTCGCGGGCGCGCTCCTCGGCCCAGGCGATGGCCTGCGGGGAGAGATCGACGGCGTCCACCCTGAAGCCGAGGGAGGCCAGGTGGAGGGCGTTGCGGCCGGGGCCGCAACCCAGGTCGAGGGCGCGGCCGCCGGGAGCGATCAGGCCGCGGTCGAGATACGAGACGAGGTTCTCGTCGGGCTTGGCGACGAAGAACGGGACCGCCTTGGAGCGGTCGTCGTAGAAGCCGTCCCACCAGCCCGCCGCGCCGGCCGTCCAGCGGTCCGCCTCCGGTGCGAACAGGCCGTCCAGGAGCTTCAGTACATCGTCGACCGTGCGTATGTTCCGGTCCATCCGGACCCCCCTTTCACGATGGGGAAACGGTAGAACCGATCACGGTGAAAGCCCAGTTCAGTGGCGGGTTCGCCGACGTACGGGCGGGGCGTGCGCGGGCTGTGGCGGGCCCGCGGGCCGGTGCCGTGGCGGCCGCCTTCGGCCGAGTGCACGCGGTTTCGGGCGCCCCCGCCGAGGGCCGCCACGGCGCCGTTCCGGACCGCTCCGGAGCGGGTTTCTCACTCCGTCGCCTTCTTCGCCCGGCTGGGCTGCACGCGCTTCGGCTCCCCCGGCATCTTGGGGTACTCCGGCGGGTACGGCAGGTCGCCCAGGCCGTGGTCGGCCTCGTCTCGCCGGGCCAGGTCGAGCAGGGACTCCAGGCTGAACCGGCGGTCGTCCATGTCCGCGTGGACGTCGCCGGCCTCCGCGTACCGGGCCGGCATGGAGATGATGTCGAAGTCCTCCGGCACCGCGTCGTCGACCTCGTCCCAGCGCAGCGGCGCGGAGACCGGGGCGTGCGGCCGGGGCCGCACCGAGTAGGCGGAGGCGATGGTGCGGTCGCGGGCGGTCTGGTTGTAGTCGACGAAGATCTTCTCGCCGCGCTCCTCCTTCCACCACTTGATGGTCACGTGCTCCGGCATCCGGCGCTCCAGCTCCCGGCCGCAGGCGATCGCCGCCCGGCGCACCTGGGTGAAGGTCCAGCGGGGTTCGATCGGTACGAAGACGTGGAGGCCGCGCCCGCCGGAGGTCTTGGGCCAGCCGCGCAGTCCCGCCTCGTCGAGGACGGCGCGCAGTTCGTGGGCGGCGCGCACGGCGTCGGCGTAGTCGGTGCCGGGCTGCGGGTCGAGGTCGATGCGCAGCTCGTCGGGGTGGTCGGTGTCGTCGCGCCGCACCGGCCAGGGATGGAAGGTGACGGCTCCGAGGTTGGCGGCCCACAGGACGGCGGCGGGTTCGGTCGGACACATCTCGTCGGCCGACCGTCCGCTGGGGAAGGTGATGTGCGCGGTGGGGATCCAGTCGGGGAGGTATTTGGGGGCCCGTTTCTGGAAGAAGGACTCGCCGGTCACGCCGTCGGGGTAGCGCTCCAGGGTGGTGGGGCGGTTCCGCAGCGCGCGGGTGATGCCCTCGCCGACGGCCAGGTAGTAGGTGACCATGTCGAGCTTGGTGTAGCCGCGCTCGGGGAAGTACACCTTGTCCGGATTGGACACGCGTACGGTCCGCTCGCCGACTTCCAGTTCCACCGCTGCCGCCTTGCCTGCCATGCGTGTCAGCGTAGAGCTCGCCGACATTCCCCGCATACCGGACAATCGACCCATGGATCTGCCGGTGATGCCGCCCGTGAAACCGATGCTGGCCAAGTCGGTGAAGAAGATTCCGCCCGGCATGCAGTACGAGGCCAAGTGGGACGGCTTCCGCGCCATCGTGCACCGCGACGGCCCGGAGCTGGTCATCGGCAGCCGTACGGGCAAACCGCTGACCCGCTACTTCCCCGAGCTGGTCGAGGCGCTGCCGCCCCGGCTGCCGGAGCGGTGCGTGGTCGACGGGGAGATCGTGATCGAGCATGCCGGGCGCCTCGACTTCGACCGCCTCACCGAACGCATCCACCCCGCCGACTCGCGGGTGCGGATGCTGGCCGTGAAGACCCCCGCGCGGTTCGTCGCGTTCGATCTGCTCGCCCTCGGGGACGAATCCCTGCTCGACACCCCGCTGACCGAGCGTCGGGCCGCCCTCGAGGAGGCACTGGGCGGGGTGGAGCCACCGGTCCACCTGGCTCCGGCGACCACGGATCCGGAGCTGGCGGCGCGCTGGTTCGAGCAGTACGAAGGGGCGGGCCTCGACGGGGTGATCGCCAAGCCCCTGGATCTGCCGTACCGGCCGGACGCCCGTCTGATGTACAAGATCAAGCACGAGCGGACGGCCGATGTGGTGGTGGCCGGCTACCGCCTCCACAAGAGCGGTCCGGTCGTCGGCTCGCTGCTGCTCGGTCTCTACGACGACCTCGGCGTCCTCCAGCACGTCGGTGTCTGCGCGGCCTTCACCGCCCGGCGGCGCGAGGAACTGGTCACGGAGCTGGAACCGCTGCGGATGGACCCGCCCGACGGCCACCCGTGGGCGATGTGGACGGACGAGTCCGCGCACGCCGGGGCCCGGCTCCCGGGGGCGCCGAGCCGCTGGTCGGGAAAGAAGGACCTGTCCTGGGTGGCGCTGCGGCCGGAGCTGGTCTGCGAGGTCGGGTACGACCACATGGAGGGCGACCGGTTCCGCCACACGGCTCAGTTCAAGCGGTGGCGGCCTGACCGTACGCCGGAGTCCTGCGGGTACGCGCAGCTGGAGGAGCCGGTCTCGTACGACCTCTCCGAGGTGTTCGCACCGGTTCAGCCGTAGAGCGCCTCGATCTCCGCCGCGTAGGCGGCCGTCACGGCGTGCCGCTTGACCTTGAGGGACGGGGTCAGCATCCCGTTCTCCTCGGTGAACTCGCCCGGCACGATACGGAACCGGCGGATCGACTCGGCCTGGGAGACGGCCCGGTTGGCGTGGTCGACGGCCTTCTGGACGTCGGCGATCAGCTCCGGATCGTCGCGGAGCTCCGCCACCGGGGTGTCCAGGGGCCGTTTGCGGACGGCCAGCCAGTGCCGTACGGCCTCGGGTTCGAGGGTGACGAGCGCCGCGACGTAGTGGCGGTTGTCGCCGATGACGAGGCACTGACCGACGGGCGGGCGACTGCGCAGTCGGTCCTCCAGGACGGCCGGGGAGACGTTCTTGCCGCCGGAGGTGACGATGATGTCCTTCTTGCGGCCGGTGATGACGAGATAGCCGTCGTCGTCGAGGGCGCCGAGGTCGCCGGTGGCGAACCAGCCGTCCCGCAGCACCTCTTCGGTGGCGGAGGGGTTGTTCCAGTACGCGGTGAAGACGATGGGGCCCTTGATCAGCACCTCGCCGTCGTCGGCGATGCGTACGGCCGTGCCGGGGACGGGCCGGCCGACGGTCCCGGGCCGGGGCCTCAGGGGCGGCGTGACGGTGGCGGCGGCGGTGGTCTCGGTCAGGCCGTAGCCCTCGTAGACGAGGATGCCGGCGGCGTAGAAGAAGAGACTGAGGCGACGGTCGAGAGGGGAGCCGCCGCTGATGGCGTACCGCAGCCTGCCGCCGAGCTCCTTGCGGACACGGCGGTAGACGAGCAGGTCGTACAGGGCCCAGGCGGCGGTGAGGCCGGGCCCGGGGCGACGGCCGTTGCCGAGGAAGTGGTCGATCGCCGCCTGCCCGAAGCGTACGGCGACGGAGTCGGCGCGGTCGAAGGAGGCGCCGCGGCCGAGTTTCTCGGCGGTGGCGCGGCCGGTGTCATGGATCTTCTCGAAGAGATAGGGCACGCCGACGAGGAAGGTCGGCCTGAACCGGCGCAGCTCCGGCCGCAGTTCCCGGGGGTCGATGCTGGGGAAGTGGCCGAGTTCGATCCGCGCCATGAGGCAGGCGATCTGGAGGGCCCGGCCGAGGATGTGCGCGAGCGGGAGGAAGAGGAGGGTCGAGGCGGTCTGCCCGGTGACCTCCGTGAAGACCGGATGCAGCAGCTCGACGGTCGCGGACGCCTCGGCGTGGAGGTTGCCGTGGGTGAGGACGCAGCCCTTCGGACGGCCGGTGGTGCCGGAGGTGTAGCAGAGGGTGGCGATGGTGTCCGGGGTGAGGGCGGAGCGGCGCTGGTTCACCACCTCGTCCGGCGTCCCGCTGCCGAGGGAGGCGAGTTCGGCCAGGCCGCCGGAGTCGGTCTCCCAGACGCGGGGCGGTTCGGGCAGCGTGCGGGCCGCTTCCAGGACCGCGGCGGTGTGTGCGTGGCTCTCGGTGACGACGTGGCGGGCCCCGGAGTCCCGCAGGATCCACGCGATCTGTTCGGGTGCGGAGGTCGCGTAGACGGGGACGGTCTGTCCGCCGGCCGCCCAGACGGCGAAGTCGAGTACGGCCCACTCGTAGCTGGTGCGCGCCATCAGCGCCACCCGGCCCCCGGGTTCGAGTCCGGCGGCGACGAGCCCCTTCGCCGCGGCGGTGACGGGCCGCCAGTCCCCGTGGCGCCGACGGCGCATGACGACGGCGCCGGGATCCTCCGCGGCATGGTCGAAAGGGATGTCGGCGGGGGTGCCGGCCGGCACCGCCGCGGAGGAGAGGGGCGTGCGCGCCTCCCGAACGACACCGTTCTCGTCCCGGACCAGCTCGACCGGGAACCGGTCGGCGAGATCGCTGCGCTTCCTGGCCTGCTTCAGATCCTTGCGTACGCCCATCGGGACTCCTGTTCGCGGGGTGCGGCGGGGAGTTGCCTGGATCTCCGGACTGACTTCGGAGTCAACTTACTAGGGCGTAACAAGAATTCAACCGTCCGGACGCGTTCATCTCGCCCCCCCGGCCCGCCGGGAGCGCGCTACGGGACGGGGGCGGGCGCGCCGGCCTGTTCCGGGATCGCGGTCTCCCCCTCGGCCTTGCGGCCCGGGCGCACCCGGTCCCACAGGGATCCGCAGCGCCGGTCCAGCCACAGCAGCAGGACGGTCGGGGCGAACACCGCGTCGGCGGCGATCATCACCATCGAGAAGTACGGCAGACCCATCAGCACCCAGATGCCGATGTGCTCGCCGATCATCAGCACGAGCAGGACGTTCTTCACCTTGCGCCGCATCAGGGCGAACGGGAACGCGACCTGGATCGCGACGGTTCCGTAGGTCATCACCAGCGAGAGCAGCGCGTTGCCGCTCAGCGCGTGGCTGAGGGCGGGCCAGGGCGTCAGGAACTCCAGATGGGTGGCGTAGTAGACGGCGGAGCCGTTCTGCCAGGTGGTTCCCTGGATCTTGTACCAGCCGGCGCTCGCGTACACGAGACAGATCTGCGCCCCGATGACGAACAGGGCCCCGTTGTGCACCAGGTGGGCGATCCGGTCGCAGACCTGACGGGCGGCGCCGTCCCCACCCCGTGCGCGACCGGCCCACCACCAGACGCCCTGGACGACCCAGAGCCCGCCCAGCAGCGCGATCCAGCCCGCCGAGAACAGTCCGGCGAGCGCGAGCGGGGCGAGCAGGGCACCGAGCAGCGCCCAGAGCAGGACCCCCGGCGTATCGCGGTCCCCGGCTCCGCGCCGCGACGCGCGGCGCGCGTCGAGCGACCAGACCTGGGCGCAGCGGGTGAAGAGCAGATAGAGCGCGAGGATGTGCAGAAGCCGGTCCCCGGCGGTGGTGACGTAGTCGTTGCGGTGCTGGAAGGACAGCATGCACAGCACGAAGACGACGGAACTCGCACGAGTGCGCCAGCCGAGGAGGAGAGCGACCGCGGCGGCGACGGCGAGGAGGTAGAACACCTCGAAGTACGCCTGGCCCTCCCACCACAGCAGAGCCGAGAAGCCCTTCTCGGGCGGGACGCCGCGCTCGGCCATCGCGCGGCTCCAGGCCGCGTCGGGGCCGTAGATCGCCGCCCGGTCGGGCCAGTGCCGCAGCAGGTAGACGAGCCAGACCGCCGCGAGGCCGATGCGCAGGACGGCGGTCTGGTAGGGGGCGTACGAGGTGGCCGCGGCCCGCTCGTACCAGCGCCGCGCGGTGGTGTCGCTCATCGTGCGCCCGCCTCTCCCGTGAGGTCTTCGCGGGTCACCCGGATCCAGGGGTGCTCCTGGCTCGTGGGGGCGGCGGGGACGGGCTTGGCCGCCCACCGAGGCGGCGTGACGGTGGTGGTGACGGTACGGAACTGGATGTGGTCGGGTACGTCGCCCGCGGTGTGCCGGCTCAGCGGCCCGAGGGCGAGACGCTTGAGGAAGCGCTCGTACAGGACGCCCTCGGCTCCGATCGGCCGGCCGGAGTCGTCGTGGTAGCGGCTGTAGTCCCGCCAGCCCTGCCGGATCTGGTCCATGGTCACGGTGGGCAGGAGGCTGCCGCGCAGCTCGGCGAGGTCGAGGGCGGTGAGGTCGACCCACGGGGTGGTGCGTGCCGTGCCGTCGGCGGAGCCGGTCCGCGCGCGGGCCAGGATCCGGGTGTTGCGGTCCCCCGGGTCCGGCGCGAACACCCGCCAGCTCTGAGACAACTCCGGTCCCACATAGCCGTGGATCGTCCGGCCGTACTGCTTGCTCACCGCGTTCTCGGGCGCCACGTGGAAGAAGACCATCCCCAGATGGACGAGGACGGCGCCGACGACGACGACCGCCGCCGCCTCGACCAAGAGGCGTGCCCAGCGCGACTCCGCTGCTGGCTCCATGCGGATTCCTCAGCTTCCCTTCCCGACGGACGCCCGCTGCTCCGCGTTCCGGCGGTGGGCGGCCTCGTCGAAGGCCGGCTCCGGCTCCGCTCTCGAACTCCTGTGGCCGGGCCCGCGTACGAACCGAACCCGACCAGGCCCCCCTGCCGGACGCGGAGCGCGGCCTGCTGCGACCGCGCGTCCTCGACCTTCTCGTTCGCCAGCATGCTACGTGAGCGCTCGGGTGCGTTCCGGCGCCTCCCCACCCGCCGAACAGCTGCGCGGAGGGGTGAGATGCTTCACATTCGGCGACCGCCGGCCCACCGCCGGAAGCGGAATCTCGGCTCTTCGTTCGGTGGACTGCCGAGCGATCCGGATCACCGGTTCGCCAGGAAGATCGGCCAGCGCGCCACGCACCTGCGGGAACGTCCCGCGCCCGCCGCCGGCCCGTCGGGCGCGCGAGGGCCCGACCGATCCGTACGCCGTGCCGAACGGCCCCGAGACCGTTGCACCGTGGAGACATCCCCGTCGGCGAAACCGCATCCTCATCCGGTACGTATGTAAGGAGACCCCGCCTCCACAACGGACCCACAAGGACTGACCCGTGATCACCTCGCCCTCGCGCCTCGTTCCCGTTCCGATCCCCGACCGCGTGGCCGCGATGATCGGTTCCTGCCTGCCCCTGCACGTCCTGCAGGCGGAAGTCGACGCCGACAGCGCGGCTCGCGAGGTGTACCGGTTCCGCGGGCCGCTGTGCGCGGAGGACCACGCGGACCGCGAGCACGCCCTGGCCACGCTGGCCCGAGCCAACAAGATCCTTGCGAAGCATCACCCCCTGCTGCCGGTCCGCCCGATGTGACCGGACGACTGGGGCCTCGCTCGTCGACGTGCGGCCGCGGCCGGACGCCGTACCGGTTCGGCCGTCCCCCGCATGCGCGGTGAACCGCCCGGTGTGAGGCTGCCAGGGTGACGACCCTCAGCGAAGCCGCGCCCGCGCCCCCGGCCGCCGAGCCGCCCGTGCTCGACAGCCGTCGCCGCAACATCGTCTTCGGGACGATCATGCTGGGCGTGCTCCTGGCCGCGCTCGACCAGACGATCGTGGGCACGGCCCTGCCGACCATCGTCTCGGACCTGGGCGGCGCCGCCCACATGTCGTGGGTGGTCACCGCCTATCTGCTGGCGGAGACGGTGGCCACCGTCCTCGTCGGCAAGTTCGGGGATCTTTTCGGCCGCAAGGTGATCTTCCAGATCTCCGCGATCGTCTTCATCACCGGTTCGTTCCTCTGCGGACTCGCCACCAACATGACGCTGCTGATCGTCTGGCGCGGACTGCAGGGCATCGGCGCCGGCGGGCTGATGGTCACCTCGATGGCGCTGATCGCCGATGTGATCCCGCTGCGCGACCGTGGAAAGTACCAGGGCGCCATCGGCGCCGTCTTCGGCGTCTCCACCGTCATCGGCCCCCTGCTCGGCGGACTCTTCACCGACCATCTGAGCTGGCGCTGGGCGTTCTACGTCAACGTCCCGATCGCGATCCTGGTCGTCATCGCCGCCGCCCGCACCATCCCCTCCGTACGCTCCGTGAGCCGCCCGGTCATCGACTACGCCGGCATCGCGCTGGTCGCCGCCGGCTCCAGCGCCCTGATTCTCGCGACCAGTTGGGGCGGCAACGAGTACGCCTGGGGTTCGGGGGTCATCATCGGGCTCTTCGCCGGCGGTCTGATCGCCCTCGCGCTGTTCTGCCGGGTGGAGACCCGGGCGGCCGAACCGATGCTGCCCATGCGGCTGTTCGCCAATCCGGTCTTCACCGTCTGCTCCGTGCTCAGCTTCGTCGTCGGCTTCGCCATGCTCGGCGCGATGACCTTCCTGCCGTCCTATCTGCAGTACGTCGACGGGGACTCGGCCACCGTCTCCGGCATCCGCACCCTCCCCATGGTCGTCGGCCTGCTCATCGCCTCGATCTTCAGCGGCAACGTGGTCAGCAAGACCGGCAGCTACCGGATCTTCCCGATCCTCGGCTGCGCGGTGATGGGTCTCGGCCTCTACCTGCTCTCCCTCATGGGGACGGACACCAGCACCTGGCTGGAGTCGCTGTACATGTTCGTGCTCGGTGCCGGCATCGGTCTGTGCATGCAGGTGCTCACCATCGCCGTGCAGAACACCGTCGAGTACGCCGACCTCGGCACCGCCACCTCGGGCGTCACCTTCTTCCGTACTCTCGGCAGCTCCTTCGGCACGGCCGTCTTCGGCACGATCTACACGAACGCGCTGCGGCCGAACCTCACGGAGGGGGTGGGTTCGGCGGCCGCGGTCTCCGGCACCCAGGATCCGTCCGTGATCGCGCGGGCCGCCGAGAGCCCGTCCGGGCTCCACGGGCTGCCGGACGACACGGCGGCGCCGATCGTCCAGGCGTACGCGGACACCCTTCACACGGTGTTCCTCTGGACGGTGCCCGTCGCCGTCATCGGCTTCGTCGTGGCCCTGTTCCTCAAACAGGTGACGCTCCGGGACACGGCCCGGGCCTCGGCACCCGACATGGGCGAGGGCTTCGGCTCCCCCACCACGGCGGGCGACTCGGCGAAGCTGCTCGAACTCTCCATCGGCCGGATCATGCGGCAGGCCGATCTGGACACCGCGCGCCGGATCGTCGCCGGCTCCGACACCCGGCTCGACCCGGCGGGCGCGTGGGCCGTGATGCAGGTCGAGCTCTTCACCCGGCTGGTCGGACACGCGAGTCTCGGCCTGATCGCGGCGGGGCGCCGGGTGCCGCCGGAGGTACTGCTTCCGGTGTTCGACCGGATGGTGGAGGAAGGGTTCCTCACCCGGGACGGCAATCTGCTCTCCCACACGCCGGCCGGCAAACGGGAGGCCGACATCATCACGCGCGCCTGGTCGGACTGGCTGAGCGACCGGATCGAGCGGGAGCGGGGCCGCCCGAGCGGACCCGAGCTGCGGGCGGCGACGGACGCGATCGCCAAGAAGCTCATCGCGGAGGACCTGGCGAACGGCCTGCCGTCGGGCCGACGTGAGCCGGTGGGCGCCACGGCGCGCTGAGCGGGGGGGTGGGCCGCGTTCCGCCCGGACCGGTGGCGCGTCGCGTTCCGCCCGGTCCGGTCAGACCGCAGGGCAGTCAGTCCCCGTCGATGAAGTCGCCGTCCACGTACACCCAGGCGCCCTCATGGCGGGCGAAGCGACTGCGCTCGTGGAGGGAGCCGGGGGCGCCGCCGTGGGTGTAGCGGGCGACGAACGTGACGGTCCCGGCCTGGTGGAACGCGCTGCCGTCCGTCGTGTCCCGGATCTCCAGCCCCGTCCAGCGCATCGACGGATCGAAGTCGACCTCGCCCGGCCGTGTCGCCGGCGCCCAGGTACGCAGCAGATACGGCTCGTCGCGGACGACGAAGGCGCTGTAGCGGGAGCGCATGAGGAGTTCGGCGGTGGGGGCCGCGGCGGTGCCGGCGTGGAAGCGTCCGCAGCACTCGCCGTAGGAGGCGGCGAGGCCGCACGGGCAGGGCGAGTCCCCGGTCACGGACGGCGCGGCGGGCTTCGCGACGGGCTTCTTGGGGCGGGTGTTGCGTCGGGACATGGGCCCATTGTGTCCCGGGCGCCGGGGGACGGGATCGCGCCATGTGTGCGAAGGGGCCCGCACGATGCTTCCGGGCGCCGATGGGCGCCCGTATGCTCCTGCGCCGGACCTGAGGGTTACCACCGGTAAAGGGGTTGGGGCATGGAGCGTGCGTCGAGTTCACGTCGGACCTTCGTGGCGGGCGCCGCCGCCGTCACGAGCGCGGTCGCCTTCGGAGCCGTACCGGCGGCGGGCGAGGCGCGAGCGTCGACCGGCGGGACGTCGCCCGCGTCCGTCGCCGTCCTCGGCGGCGGGGTCGCGGGTCTCACCGCCGCCCATGAACTGGCCGAACGCGGCTTCCGTGTCACCGTCTACGAGCGCCGGGCGCTGGGCGGCAAGGCCCGCTCCATGGACGTGCCCGACAGCGCACGCGGTGGGCGGCGGCCGCTCCCCGCCGAACACGGCTTCCGCTTCATCCCCGGCATCTACCACAACCTCCCGGACACGATGCGGCGCATCCCCTTCCCCGGGAACCCCAACGGCGTCTGGGACAACCTCGTCGCCCCGGCCGAGATGGCGTTCGCCCGCACCGGCCGCGAGGACCTGCGCATCCCCCTTCCCTGGCCGGGCCACCGGCCCGCCGAGCTCACGCTCGACGAGATCAGCCGCGCCCTGACCGCCCTCATGGAGACCGCCGTCTCCATCCCGCTCCACGAGAGCGCGTACTTCGTCAACCGCTTCCTCGTCTTCCTCACCAGCTGTGACGAGCGCCGTGACGAGACGTGGGAGCGGACCCCCTGGTGGGACTTCCTGCGGGCCGAGCGGATGAGCTACGACTACCAGCGCATCCTGGCCGTCGGTCTCACCCGCAACATCGTGGCGACCAAGGCCGAGGAGGCCAGCACCCGCACGGTCGCCACGCTCCTGGAGGCCTTCGCCTTCAACGCTCTGGGGCGCGGCGCCGACGGGCCCCTGGACCGGATCCTCGACCTGCCCACCAACGAAGCCTGGATCGACCCGTGGGTGGCCCATCTGACCCGCCTGGGCGTGGAGTTCCGCGTCGGCTGGACCGTACGCGAGATGGCTTACGACTCAGGGGCGGGCCGGATCGGCGCCGCGGTGGTCGAGGACCCGCGGGGGGTCCGGCGGTCGGTGACCGCCGACCACTACATCTCCGCGATGCCGGTGGAACACGCCCGTCGGACCTGGGGCGCCGCGCTGCGGGCGGCGGATCCGCAGCTGGCGCGGTGCGACCGGCTGGCGACCGACTGGATGACGGGCATTCAGTTCTATCTGACCGAGCGCGCCCCGCTGCTCGCCGGACACGCCAACCTCATCGACTCGCCCTGGTCCCTCACCTCCATCCAGCAGGCGGGTCACTGGCCGTCGCGTGACTTCCCGGCCGACTACGGCGACGGGGCGGTCGTCGACTGTCTCTCGGTGGACATCTCGGAGTGGGACCGGCCCGGCATCCTCTACGGCAGGACCGCCAAGCAGTGCACCCGCACGGAGGTCGCCCGGGAGGTGTGGGCGCAGCTGAAGGCCGCGTTCAACGACACCGGCCGTACGGTGTTGAAGGACAGCGCCCTGCACTCCTGGTTCCTCGACCCGGGTGTGGACGGCCTCGGCACGCCGAACCCGACCAACGACGACCAGCTCCTCATCCACCCGGTCGGCACCTTCCACAACCGCCCGCGGGCCGCCACGAGGATCCCGAACTTCTACCTGGCCGGCGACTACGTGGCCGTCGACATCGACCTGGCCACCATGGAGGGCGCCAACGCCTCCGCTCGCCAGGCCGTGAACGCCCTGCTCGACCGTGCGCACTCCTCCGTCGCCCGCTGCACGGTCACACCGCTCTTCCGCGCCCCGGAGCTGGAGGGGCTCAAGCGGCACGACCGGCTGCGTTACCGGCTCGGCCTGCGCAACGCGCTCGACGTGGGCTGAACCTCCGAAGGCCATGCGGGCGCCTCACGGGCGGTAGCGCAGCGGATGCTCCTCGGGCACCTCGACGACGGCGATCCGGACCCCGTCGGGGTCCGCGATCCACATCTCGACCAGGCCCCAGGGCTCGGTCACCGGCTCCCGGAGCACCTCCACATCCTTGCCCCGCAGCTCTTCGCGCACCGCCCGCACATCGGCCACCTGCATCCAGAGCCGCAACTCCGGCGGGTCCGTCGCGGCGGCGGCCCGCCCGGACACCTCCAGGAACCCGCCGCCCAGGAAGTAGACGGTCCCGCGCTCCGGTCCGGTGCCGAACTCGCGGTACACCGCGAGCCCGAGGGTCTCGCCGTAGAAGCGCCGGGACCGCTCGGGATCGGCCGGCCGGAGCAGAATCCTGCTGCTCAGTACATGCATCCGAGTAGCGTACGACCATGAAACTGACGATTCTCGGAGGCGGCGGATTCCGGGTGCCGCTCGTGTACGGCGCCCTGCTCGGGGACCATGCCGAGGGCCGGGTCACCCATGTGACGCTGTACGACCTCGACGGCGGGCGGCTCTCGGCCGTCGCCCGGGTGCTCGCCGAACAGGGAGCCGGGGTGCCGGACGCCCCGGAGGTGACGGCGACCACGGATCTCGACGAGGCGCTGCGCGGAGCCGACTTCGTCTTCTCGGCGATCCGGGTCGGAGGGCTGGAGGGACGGGCGGCCGACGAGCGGATCGCGCTCGCCGAAGGGGTGCTGGGCCAGGAGACGGTCGGGGCGGGCGGGGTCGCCTACGGGCTGCGGACGGTGCCGGTCGCGACGCACATCGCACGGCGGATCGCCGAACTGGCCCCGGATGCCTGGGTCATCAACTTCACCAACCCGGCCGGTCTGGTCACCGAGGCGATGTCCCGGGTCCTCGGCGACCGGGTGATCGGCATCTGCGACTCCCCCGTGGGGCTCGGCCGCCGGGTCGCCCGGGTGCTGGGCGCCGACCCCGACGAGGCGTGGATCGACTACGTCGGCCTCAACCACCTCGGCTGGCTGCGAGGTCTGCGCGTCGGCGGCCGGGACGTGCTGCCGCGGCTGCTCGCGGACGAGCAGGCCCTCGGCTCGTTCGAGGAGGGCAAGCTCTTCGGCGCTGAGTGGCTGCGATCACTGGGCGCGATCCCCAACGAGTACCTGCACTACTACTACTTCAACCGCGAGGCCGTACGCGCCTATCAGCAGGCCGAGCGGACACGCGGAGCCTATCTTCGGGACCAACAGGCCGGATTCTACGAGGAGATGGGCAAGTCGGACACACCGGCGCTTGCGACCTGGCGGCGCACCCTCGCCGACCGCGAGGCGACCTACATGGCCGCCAACCGGGAGGCGGCGGGCGTCGGCGAGCGCGACGAGGACGATCTGGAGTCGGGCGGTTACGAGAAGGTGGCGCTGGCCCTGATGCGGGCCATCGCGCGCAACGAACGCGCCACGCTGATCCTCAACGTCCGCAACCGTACGACCCTGTCGGTGCTCGACACGGACGCGGTCATCGAGGTCCCCTGCTTCGTGGACGCGGCCGGCGCCCATCCGGTCTCCGTGGCGCCCCTGCCGTACCACGCGGTGGGTCTGGTGACGGCGGTCAAGGCGGTCGAGCGCGAGGTTCTCGCGGCGGCGGAGAGCGGCTCGCGGGCGACGGCGGTCAAGGCGTTCGCGCTCCATCCGCTGGTCGACTCCGTCACGGTGGCGCGCCGGCTGGTCGACGGATACACGGACGCGCATGCCGGACTGTCCTATCTGCGAAGGTGAGTCGTACGGCTGACGAACACCTTTACGCCACTGAGGGCACGGCATACGCTCGCGCCCCATGACCTTTCCTGGCACACGTCTGCGCAGGGTGGCGACCGGACTCGGGACGGCCTGCCTGCTGGCCGCCGGTCCGGTGGCGGCCGGACCGGCCGTCGCCGAACCGGCCCCCGCCCAGGGCGCCATGACCACCTCCGTCACCGAGGCGGCCACCGTCGTCCCCGTCCAGACCACCGGCCCCGCCGACAAGCGGTTCAACCTGGTGGTCATGGGCGACGGTTACACCGCGGACGAGATGAGCGACTTCCGGGCCGACGTCGACAAGCACCTGAACGTCCTGTGGAGCGTCGAGCCCTTCGCCTCCTACCGCTCCTACATCAACGTCTGGGCGGTGGAGATCCCGTCGCCCGACTCCGGTGTGGACTGCGACCCCGGCCTCGACGCGCCGGCCCGTGACACCCCGCTGAACATGGGCTTCTGGGGCGGCTGCAACCCGGACAGCGTGCAACGGCTGCTCACCGTCGACAGCCGGCGGGCCGTCGCCCTGGCCGATCTCGTGCCGGGAGCGAGCGGCGCCAACCGGCAGATCGTGGCGCTCGCCAACAGCGACACCTACGGCGGCGCGGGCGGCAGTTACGCCACCGCGTCCGGCGGGAACGCGCTCTCCTCGCTCATCACCCCGCACGAGATCGGCCATTCCCTCGGCAAGCTCCAGGACGAGTACGACTACTACGCGCGCGGAGTCCCCGGCGGCACATACTCCGGTCCGGAGCCCTCGTCGACCCACCACACCCTCCTGACCGAGGGGCAGATGCGGGACCAGCGCGCCAAGTGGTGGCGCTGGCTCGGCGAGAAGAGCGAGTCGGGCGGTGTCATCGGCCGGTTCGAGGGCGGGATGTACAGCACCAAGGGCGTCTGGCGGCCGAGCGCGCACTCGCTGATGAAGACGCTCGGGTACGCCTTCGACCAGGTGGAGCGGGAGGTGATGGTCCAGGCGATCTCGGCCAAGGTGAACCTGGTCCAGGACCACACGCCCAACACGGCACCGGTCGGAGCGGACCGGACGGTGTGGGTGGACACCCTGCATCCGGTCGGAGGCGAACTCGACGTCCGGTGGCGGCTGGACGACCGTCCCCTGAACACCGGCAACGCGCGCACCCTGGACCTGCGGTCGCTCGATCTCGCCCCCGGCACCCACACCCTGACGGCGACGGTGAGCGATCCGACGCCGTTCGTCCGGGACCCGGCGGTACGCGGTTCGGCCGCCCTCACCCGTACCGTCGGCTGGAGGGTGGACACCGCGCTCACCACGCCCCGGGACGACGTCTAGGCCGCGTTCACCGGTCACACCCCGACGGGGACGCCGGTCGGCGCTCGGTCGGTGGTCCATGCCGACACCACCCATCCGGCGCACCGCACGCCCGCCGTACGGTGGAGCCTCGACGGGCGGGCTGTCGCCAATCCGGGCAACGACCGTGATCTGGACCTGCGTTCCCTGCGGCTCGCCTCCGGTACGCACACGCTGACGGCCCGGATACCCGGCTCGGACGCGGTGTTGAGGTGGACGGTGGACGCCCGTCCGGCGACCGCCTCGTACGAGCTGTCGCCGCCGTCCCGCACGGTCACGCGCCCCGGCCGGCCCGTCGAGTACGTCTACGACGGCGAGTTCACCATGCGGCTGACGGCCCGGGACGACCGGCCGGGGGTCGTGGTGAGCCAGTTCCGGGTGGACGGCGACGGCTGGTACACGTACTACGGCTGGCCGACGGACGCCGACGCGCCCTTCCGCTTCTCCCCCAGCGGCACGGTCATCGACGGTCTCGTCTACGGCAAGCTGGGCAGGAGCCGGGCGGTCCCGTGGGACGACGCGACGCCGGACTACGGCACCCACACGGTGGAGTACCGCACGATCGACGCGGCGGGGAACGTGGGGGCCGCGAAGAAGTTCCTGGTCACCCTGGTGAAGCCGGGGAGCTGACGACCGGAACCGTCAGCGCCGGCAGGAACCGGCAAGAGCGGGCAGGAGCCCGGCAGGAGATGACGGCGAAGCCCGCGGGCCGTGCGACGGCCCGCGGGCATTCCTCGAAGGGGCCCGCTCTTCGGTCAGGGCTTGCGCGCGACGGCGGCCCAGCCCGGGATCGGGCCGTCGCCCTGGACCGGAACGGGATCGCCCAGCTCCGGGTGCCACTCCGCGGTGAGGGACACACCGGGCTCGACGAACTCCATACCGTCGAAGAACGCGGCCAGTTCGTCTCGGGAGCGCGGCCGCAGGGTCAGCCCGCGCGCCTTGTACATGCCGACGGCCTTCGCCGCGCCCTCGGGGTCGAAATCCCCGGTGACGTGGGAGAGAACGAGGTAGCTGCCCGGCGCGAGCTTCTCGACGATCTTGGCGACCAGGTCGTACGCCCCGTCCTCGTCCCCGACGAAGTGCAGCAGGGCGAGCATGGACAGGGCGATGGGCTGGTCGAAGTCAAGGACCTTTCCGGCCCTCTCGAGGATGACCTCGGGCTCGCGGGCGTCCGCCTGGATGTACTCGGTGGCGCCTTCGGGAGTCGAGCGCAGCAGGGCGGCCGCGTGCGCGAGCACGATCGGGTCGTTGTCGCAGTAGACGATCCGCGACTCGGGCGCGACCCGCTGGGCGATCTGGTGCAGGTTGGGCTCGGTCGGGATGCCGGTGCCGATGTCCAGGTACTGGCGTACGCCGTTGGCACCCAGCCAGCGGATGGCGCGGTGCATGAAGGCCCTGTTGACGCGGGCCATGTCCCGGCCGCGGGCGTCGACGGTGAGGAGCTGCCTGGCCATCTCCTCGTCGACCGGGTAGTTGTCCTTGCCGCCCAGGAACCAGTCGTACATCCGCGCCGGATGCGGCTTGCTGGTGTCGATCCGTACGGCTGCTGGGTCCTGGGTCATCGGCACTCCTGGTCAACGGAGAGGAACGGCGGTCTAGGGAGCAAGAGTTACTCGACGGTAGGGGCGTTACGGAAGGGTCAGGTGAGCAGAAAGTCGGCTTGGCCGGATTTCGCGCCTTGGATGAAGGCGGCGATCTCCCCGTGGGTGTAGATGAGCGCGGGTCCCTCAGGGTCTGCGGACTGTCGCACGGCGACTCTGCCGTCGGCCAGCTTCATGGCCTCCACGCAGTTGCCCCCGTTCCCGCCGCTCCACGGCTTGTGCCATCCCTCGGCACCGAGATCCGCGGCGGGCATGCCGTTGTATATGCGATCCATTCACAGCTCCTTGCGGAGATTCCGGAGAATCTCCTTCGTGCGTTGTGCAGTCGCGGCCTGGGCCGCCATGCGGTCCATGACCTCGAGGTGTGAGGACACCTCGGGGCGCGCGTCGAGATAGACGGCGCCGGTCAGGTACTCGCTGTAGACCATGTCCGGGAGTTCGGGCATGGCGAAGCGGAAGAGGACGAACGGTCCGTAGGTGCCGGGGTGATGGCCGGACGCGAACTCCGCGATCTGCAGGGTGACGTTCGGCAGCTCGGACGCTTCGAGCAGCCGGTCGAGCTGGTCGCGCATCACTTGGGGCCCGTCGCCGACCGGTCTGCGGAACACCGTCTCGTCCATGATCACCCAGAACTTCGGCGCGTCGTCCCTGGTCAGCAGGGACTGCCGCTCCATCCGCAGGGCTACATGACGTTCGATCTCCTCGGCATCGCCGCCGCCGACGGCCCCGCCGCGCAGGATGGCGCGGGCGTACCCCTCGGTCTGCAGCAGACCGGGGATGAACTGGGGCTCGTACTCCCGGATGAGGCTCGCGGCCCCCTCCAGGCTGACGTACATGGAGAACCAGCCGGGCAGCACATCGTGGAACCGCTGCCACCAGCCGGGCAGATTGGCCTCCTCGGCGAGGGCGATGAACCCCTCCGCCTCGGAGTCCGTGATGCCGTACGCCTTCAACAGGAGCTGTACGTACGGAATCTTCAGCGCAACTTCCGCCGTCTCCATCCGGCGGATGGTGGCCGGGGCGACCCGGAGGATCCTGGCGGCCTCCTCGCGCTTCAGGCCGGCGCGCTCGCGCAGATCCTGCAGTCGCTTGCCGAGAACGACCTGTCCCACCGTGGGGGCGGACCGCGGCTCGCTCACTCCCAGACCTCCCCGACGCGCTGTTTGGACCGAGTGTGCCATGAAGAAGGCCAGAGAGAACACAGCACTCTGCAATTTTCAGAGTGCCACTTGCCAAGTGTCCGCTACGGGAGCAAAGTATTCCGGTGAACCAGTACGCGCTGCTGCCGCGCGTCGCCACGGTGGGGGCGATGTACGGCACTGCTTACCCACTGTTGTGAGGAACCGGTCGTGGCTTCTGGTAACGCGCTCCCCTCAGGCCTTATGAGCCCTCGCGTCACGACCCAGCGCCCACGGACCGATACCCCCGACGTTCGCCGGTTCGCCTTCGAGCTCCCGGCCCGCACCGTGTCGGTGGCACGCGCCCGCCGACTGGCGGAGGAGCGCCTGATCCTCTGGGGCTGCGATCCGGAGATACGCGACACGGTCACCCTCATCGTCTCGGAGCTGGTCACCAACGCGGTCGTGCACACCGCGAGCAGCCACATCGTCTGCGAACTGCGCGAAGGGGAGGAGCAGTTGCGCATAGCGGTACGGGACGAGGGCGGCGCGGCCGATCCGCTGATACGCGACTGCGGCGAGGAGGAACGCGGCCGGGGCCTGGTCCTGGTGGACGCCCTGTGCAGCGCCTGGGGTGCGGACAGCACCGGCCACGGGACGGCCAGAATCGTCTGGGCGGAACTGGCCCACGGCACGGGACAGCCGTGCTGAGGTCGATGGCGACCCTGCTGACGCCGCGGGCCCGCAGGGCGGCGGCGGCCGATGCGACGCATCTGGTCGTTCCCGCGGGCTTCTCGACCGCTCTGGGCTGCGACGCGGTGGGGGTGCCGGTCCGCTACGGATTCCGCGTCCTGTCCCGGCTGCCCTCGAAGGGCTGCGTCTACGCGGACACCGACTGGTGGTGGTGGCTGGTCCCGGCCGGCTCCGATCTGGACCTCCGGTGGCCGATGCCGGCCTGCTACGCCCACGGGGCCGAGATCCCCGACCGCCGCCCCCGCCTGATCCACCACCCGGACGGCTTGTCTCCGTACACTCCGCCGATCCCGCTCTACCTGCTCGTCTGTCAGCTGACCGGCATCGCTCCGTCCTGGCCCGTACAGGGCAGGCGGGGGGACGGCGTAGTGTCGGCACATGTTCACCCCCCAGGGCCCGACGCTCCGTGAGCTGGCCGTGCAGGCGCTCTCCTCGGTGGAGCACGGCTACGACCTGCTGGCGACGAAGTTCGACGAGACCCCTTTCCGCACCTCGGACCGCCTCCTGGACGCGGTGACCGAGACGCTCCGCCCGCTGGGCCCGTTCGGCGCGGGCCTCGACGTGTGCTGCGGCACGGGCGCCGGCCTGCGCGTTCTGGAGGAGGTGTGCACGGGCCGGGTCACGGGCGTCGACTTCAGCGCGGGCATGCTGGCCCAGGCGCGGCGCGCCCACCCCGCGGCCACCCTGGTCCGCGCGGACGCCCTGGCCCTCCCCTTCGACGGCGCCTTCGACCTGGCGGTCAGCTTCGGCGCCTTCGGCCACTTCCTCCCGGAGGAGCAGCCGCCGCTCTTCACCCGGATCCACGCCGCCCTCCGCCCGGGCGGCACCCTGGCCTTCCCGCTCCCGGCCCCGCCCCGGGTCGGCTCCCTGCCGTACTGGACCCTGTTCGGCTTCGACGCCGTGATGCGTCTGCGGAACGCGGTGCGCCGGCCACCGTTCGTCATGTACTACCGCACCTTCCGCCTCGCGGACGTCCTGGCGAACCTGGAACGGGCGGGCTTCACGGTGGACCTGCTGCCGATGGAGTCCCTGGGCCGCCGGGAGGACGGCAGCCCGCGCTGCCGCCTGGTGGTGGCGCGCAGGTCGTGAAAAACGAGTGGTGAAAAACGAAGAGTGCCGGTCGAGAGAGATCTCGACCGGCACTCTTGCGTGGTGGGTCGTTCACGAGTTCCCTTGACCAGGCACTACAGAGGCAATTGATGTTGAGGTTCCCGCGAGTCGCAAGATCACTCCCCAAGTGAACGCACATGCATTTTATTGAAGGGATGCACCTACGCCCGGATCGAACACCGGCAAGCCGTCGTCGGACTGATCAATGAGTACCACCGAGCCAGCTGATCGTCCGGCAAAGCCGCAGCTCACAGGCTGTGAAGCCATTCTGAAGCGGTACGGGTGGAGCGAGCTACTGGCGCACCCGGAGATTACCCACCAGAGGCCAGAGGCTGGTCAAAGTCCCCTCGTCACCACTCCCTGCGGCTCGCCGTTGACCGTTACCGCAGGGTCGGCCTCCACCACGCGCACGGTCATGTCGATCGGTGCGGGGCGGGCATTGGCCGCTTCGGCTGCCGAGAGGTGTCGGACGTTGGAGGAGCCGTCGGCGAACGGGCGGACGGTGTGGGCCAAGAGGCGGGTCAGCTCATCGTCGAGGCCCTGCTGCAGCGGAGTGCCGTCGGGGCCGAAGGAGTCGATCTCGCGCTCGGCGAGCTGCTTGCCGGTCGCCGCGTGGGTGGCGGTGAAGCGCAGGATGCCGCTCTCGTTGTAGCTGAACTTGATCTCGATCTTGTTCCGGCGGATGTCCTGTTCCCGGGTCGGGAGATTCACCTCGATGTTTGCCAAGGGGAAGGCACGGTCGCTGTCGGCCGGGTAGCCAACCTCGCCCTCGATCACCGGCACACGCACGAAGGAAGCGCGCGGCGTGTCCGGGTAGAAGTTGGCCGAACCCTCCGCGGGGAGCGTGGCGTTACGTCGGATGATGGCGCGGAAGCCCTTCTGTTCGCCCGCGCTCACGGCCGTGCCCAGGTCGTAGCTGGTCACGAGGGAGAAGTCGCTGTCGTCGCCGAGTTCGCCGTCGAGGGAGGCCGCGTAAATGGCCGCGCCTCGGGCGACGGCGGTCATGGGCCGGCACAGGCCGCTGTCGACGATGCGGTCGTGGCCGAGGAGCTCGCCCAAGGCGTGACGCACCTGGGGGATGTGCGAGGTGCCGCCGATCATCAGGACGGAGTCGATGTCGTCCGAGGTGATGGCCAGGTCTTCCAGGGCCTGCTGGACTGCCTCCAGGGCGCGGGTGATGAGCGGGGTGATCGCCTCGGTGTACTCGGCCGCGGTGATCCTGACCTCACGCCTCGAGATCGAGGGGGCGAGACCGACCGGGAGGTCGAAGAAGAGCGCGCCGTCCATCGGCACGGAGGACAGGGCGATCTTCGTCAGCTCGACCGACCGGCGCCAACGCCGTCGTTCGGCCTTGGTGAGCTGGTCTGCGGTCAGGCCGACCTTCTGCTGGATCAGCTGGGCCAGCGCATTGTCGAACTCCAGGCCTCCGAGAGCGGTGATACCGCGGGAGGTCTGCTCCTCGAAGAGTCCGTCGTCATATTCAAGGACGGTGACGTCGATGGTGCCGCCGCCCCAGTCGAAAACGAGGAAACGGCCGGGGATCGGGACGTCGCGGACGTACGAGATCGCAGCCGCGGTGGGCTCGTTGAGCAGGGCCCGGACCTTCACTCCGCCGAGCGCTGCCGCGGCACGCGTGCGGTAGCGGGCGCCGCCCGTCGCCTTGGCGGGGACGGTGACGACCGCGTCGGAGAGGTCGAGCAACTGGGCGGAGACACCGTCCTTCATGCGGCTGAAAAGGGCGGCAGCCGCGACCGTGCTGTGAAACTTCTCCGAGCCGACCCAGGCGTGGTGCTCCTCGAGCTGTGCTGCGACCTCGAGGCCGTCGATGTCGCCGTCCTTCTCGGCACCGGAGCGGGTGCCCAGCATGCGCTTCACGGCGTCGAGCGGCTCACTGGTGCCGGTCTTCGCCTCCCAGCCGAAGCAGAGGGTGCGCTGGATGTCGCGGACGGACAGCACGGAGGGGAAGAGCTGCTCGAACTCCGACATCCGCCACTGCGCGGGCACGTGGTCGCTGTCGACCGGCAGCACTTCGGTGGTGTGCCCGTTCCAGTGGGCCACCACGGAGTTGCTGGTGCCGAAGTCGATCCCGAAAGTCATCGCGTTCCCCTTTGTGTCATACCAAGTCGCCCACTCACCGCAGCACGCAGCGTCTGCCTGTATGTCAGCGCCGGAGCAGGATCCTCCACGTCTGTTGCAGCACTGGGATCGGCCATCCCCGGCGCAAAAGCTTCCTGTCCGGCAACGGCCCGCAGCCAACCGCGTTCGACGAGCTTCCCGGACTCGTTGTCGACGTAGGCCGGCACGACGAGTTCAAAGGTGACAGGGCCTCTCTCCATCACGCCGGGCTGGTCCTCCACGACGTTGAACAGCGACTGATCGCCGGTGTCGCCGACGATCTGCAGACCGGCCTTCGCCGCCTCGTGGTCGAGGCGGGTCACCACTGCCGTTAGCTTCTTCGCTTCCAGCGCCTGCCGGTGCAGGACGGCCAGCTGGGACAGGTGCATCTGGCGCGTGCGGATACTCTCCAGTACACCCTTGCGCACTGCTTCGGTGAACTGGGGAAGCACTCGGCGCATCAGCTCGGTCCGGAAGGCAGCGACCAGATCGGCTTCAGTCTCCTTGTCTGCCAGAGCGGCGCCCAGCTTGCCCGTCGCCGCCTCCAGCTCCTTCTCCACCACGGGCAGGAGCGTCTCGTTGACCGACTTCAGGATCGCGGCCGCGTCCAAGGTCCCCGGAGTGAACTCCGGGATCCCACTGTCGGCGTGCCTCCAGGGCTTTTTCTCCGCAGCCCTGGCCTCGCCGAGGCTCCGTACGCTCCCGTCCGTCGATTCGTGTTCCTGGTTCTGCTGGGTGTCGTCACGGGGGCCGGGACCACTGTCGCCTTTACCGGCTTTGCTGCTCACGATGTGCTGCTCTCTGGGTCTTCAAGGGCTGCGAGGTCTTCGGCAGCCGGGGAAAGGCGTTCTGTCGCCCTGGTGATCATTTCTCGGGCCGCCTCGGTGCGGGACCACGCGCGGTCGCTGTCCGTGGGCGGCGCGGTGAGCCTCTGCAGAGGTTCGGGCGGGAGTTCCAGCCGGTGGCTCGTGCCGGTGGGTTCCTTCCAGCGGTGCGGGGCGAGCGGGACGGCGAACCGAGGTATTTCCTGCTGCTCCCGCTCGGCCTTCTCGATCATGTCCTTGGCGCGGTTGATCCGGATGCGGCCGCTGTCGTCGAGCTCCTTCCTCAGGGCGCGCCAGGCCTTCTTCCAGTCGTCCGCCCCGTCGGGCACGCCGAGCACCAGATAAGGGTTGAGCGGCTGGTCGCGTTCTCCGCTGGGCCGGGCGTCCAGGAAGCTCCGGTTCTTCCGCAGCATGGCTACGGCACCTCCGCCGAGCTGGTCCCGCACCGGGGGACGGCCTTCGGCGTCCTGCTCCAGAAGTTTGAGGGACTCCGTCATCTCCTGGCCCGCGCGCAAGTAGGCCTGGACGTTCTGGGCCTCCCAGCGCACCGGCTGCGAGTGGTGCCGGAGCCTAGCGGCCATGGTGAGCGCAGCCCTCCTCCGCTGTTCCGCCGTCTCGTCGTCCCCGTGGAGGAGGGCACGGTGCATCTGCCGCACAGCCCTGAGCAGGGTCCGCACGCCGATCCAGCCGTTGAACCTCTTGTTGCTCGTGCTGCGCACGCTGGGGTGGATCCGCTCAAGGAGGACCCACAGTCGTTCGTCGGCGACGAGGCCGTCCGGGACCTCGCCGGTCCGCCGCACCTCACGCAGGGCGCCGAGGAACTTCTGCGTCGGCGGCAGGAGATCGGTCCACTCCTCGGCGACGGCCTTGGCGTCGTTGGCCTGCAGCCTCACCAGCAGGCGCCAGTCCTGCGGCCAGTCACGGCCGGGTTCCGTTCCCGGGCCGGCTTCCCGGCGCTCCCGTTCCAGGGGCCAGGCCAGCAAATCCATCTCCTCGTCGGTGAGGGACGCCGGGTCCAGGCGGGCGCGGAAGTAGGCGGCACGGGAGGTGCCGTTGGGCTCGGGGACCGCGCCGATCCACTCCTCGTCGATGTAGTCGTCGAGGAGCGGCCGGGGAAGCTCCGCCAGGAGCGCTCTCTGCTGAGGGGCCGGCAGATCGGTCTCCATCAGGCGACGGTCGTCCTGGTAGATCTGCCACATGCTGCCCGGATCCCCCAGGAGCGGAAGTGGCTTGTCCTCCAGGAGGGCGCGGGCGCGGTCGTCGAGCAGGCCACTGAAGACGTCCAGCCCGTGCTCCTGTGCCATGACGAGTAGGGAGACGCCCTTGACCGGATCGTCCTGCCGGGCCGCCGCATCGGCCGCGGCCCGGGCCAGCTTCTGCGCGGAGAGCGTCCCGGTCGCCGCCTTCAGGGCGTCGGGCAGCATGCGCTCGGCGAAGGAGCGGGCGCGTTCCCAGGTCTCCCGGTCGGTGAATCCTTCGGGGATCGGCTGGGGCATGACCGGTTCCGGTTCCGGCTGCTTCTGCGGCGGAACGACCGGAGTGGGGCCGCCGCCGGCTTCCGCGCCCTGCGGAGCTCCCCCGACAGTCCGGCCCTCGGCGCGGGCCTGTCGGAGGGCGAGGCGGCGGACGATCTCGCGCTGCCGCAGCTCCTCCAGGCGGGCTTGCTCATCCTGGCCCGCTCCCAGCGGGATTCCTGCCGTCATCAGAGCTCCTCCGCGAAGATGTGCACCTGCTCGATCACTGCGGCAGGGGTCCTGTCCAGGCTGTAGGAGTCGGCGAAGGCCACCTGGGTGGCGAGATCTGTGGCACGGACCTCGTGACGCAGGGCCTGGAGCCGTTCGTTCCCACACTCCTCGGAGGCGGACTCCAGCGGATGCTTGACGGCGACCGCGACGGGCTCGCCGGTGAAGTCCGAGGTGAAGAGGGCCACGGGTCCGGCGGCGGTCTCCTTGAGACTGACGGTGGGCTCCTCGTCCGCCCACCCCTTCAACAGGACGGCGTGCTCATCCGGGTCGATCCGCAGTTTCCGGCCGCGCAGGGCGTCGGTCAGGTCGCGGGCGAGCCGCCAGTCGTAGAGCGGGTGGAGGCGCATGTTGGAGTAGTCGCGCAGGCAGGCGTAGCAGGAGCTGCGGCAGTTGTGCGCATGATGGTCGGCCTCCAGGTCGTGCACGTAGCGGTCGACCGCCTGGAGGAACTCGTCGATGTGTTCCTCCGAACCGAGGTAGGTGCTGAAGCCCGCGCCGTTGTCGAGGCTGTCCGCCAGGTAGGCCATGACTGGGGCGGCCACCGGGGCGTCCGAGCCGTGGATGCCGCTGAGGAGTTCCTCCGGCTGCACGTCCAGGTGCGGGGCGGCGGCACGGCGCAGCAGGGCCGCCAGCGAGTACCAGGCGGCGCGCCGGCCGTGGTATGCCTCGGGGAAGCCGTCGATCTGATGGGACCTCGAGATGTCGAAGCGGAGGCCCCGGTTCGTATCGAGGGCGCCCTTGGCTCCGATGAAGAGCATGTCGGTGTGCTGGGTGGCGCCGAGGGCGATCTCCAGGTCGGCTTCCGCCTTGGGGTTGTCCAGAGCGAGGTATCCGCGCCACGGGCCGGTGTTCTTGGCGAACCGGAAGAGTTTTCCGGAGTTGGTGTTGACGATGTAGCGGTCACCACTGCCGGTGTGGACGACCATCCAGTCGTCATCGGCACGGTGGATGCGCGGGGCGGTCTTCTCCAGGTCGGTGGCGGTCCGTGCGCTGGTGGCGTTGGAACCGAGCTCCCGGTAGCCGTCGTAGTCCCGTGCTTCGTGAGCGGCCCGGAAGCCCGCGGGCTCCCGGAAGGGGACGGCCCTGTAGTACTTGCTCTCCGCGCCGCAGGCGGGGCAGGTACCGGCGCTCCCGGTTTCCGGCTCGACGGCAGCCTGCGGGTCCACGTGGGAGCAGATCCGGCACATGGCGACCAGCTGTTCCGGTCCGAACGGCTCTTCGACGGCCTGAACTCCGCGACCGCTCGGGACGAGGGAGACCACTCCCCTGGAGCGGAGCAGACGGCCGTCCTGCGGGGTTTCGCTGCCCGGTGCGAACTTGCTGAGGGCAACAGCCAGGTCGCGGTTGACGGAGTCGGCCGGCGGCCAGGGGAAGGTCCTTCGCGGGATGCTCCGGTAGAGGAGGCGGGAGCGGGTCGGGAAGCCGAACATGGGCAGGAGCCCCGCCTCCGCCAGGCGCTGGCTGAGGTCGGAGTGGCCGACCGTCCGGGCTGCCACCTCGTCGACGTGGACGAGGAGTTCGTCGACGGCGGCCACCGGATCGATGGCGGCGATGCTCTCCGGTGTTCCGGCCCGGAAGGCGGCGGCAGCGGCTTCGATGCGGTCCTCGTGCTCGGCGATCCAGCGGCGCACGGCACCACGGTGCGTCGGCCAGTCGGCGGCGAGGCCGAACTGTCCGTGGACGTTGGACGTCATGTCCGGCCCCTTCCTGCGGTCCTTCGGCTGCAGGGGCTCGAAGGCCTGGCGCAGGACCTCTCCCAGCAGGACCCGACGGAAGACGGAGACCATGCCGAGGACCAGGTAGGGCGGCGGAGTCGGATCGTTGGTGATCGCTTCTGGTCGGGCGAAGTAGTGCTCGTCGTGGCTGCGGCCGCGGCAGACGGTGAGGGCCACGGCGACCGGGCTGTTGCGTCGGCCCGCTCGCCCCACCCGCTGCTGGTAGTTGAAGCGGGTGGGCGGCATGTTGGCCATGATCACGGTGTTGAGGGGGCCGATGTCGACACCGGCCTCCATGGTCGTGGTCACGGAGAGCAGTTCCAGGCCGTCCGCCTGCGGGACGTCGTCGTCGCCGAGGAAGACGTCCTGGAAGAGGCTCTGCCGGCGCTGCGCCTCCAGCCGGTCCGTCTGGCCGGTCAGCTCCGCGGTGCGCAGGGGGAAGTCACCGGTGCGGTGGGCGGCCTTCCACGCGTAGTAGTCGTCTTCGAGGACTCCGTTGTACTGCTGGGGCACGTCGGGCAGAGGGGTCGAGCACTTGGTGCACAGCCCCACGCCCGGGTGAAGATGCGGCCGGTGGCAGGAGCGGCACGTCCAGGTCTTGTTCTCGCCGGGGCGGAGCGCCACCTTCTCCGGCTTGATGACGTAGTCGACCACGGCGTCCTTCCAGACGCCGAGCACCCGGTCCTCGATCGTCCGCACATCGGTGCCCTGGCGTTCGGCGACCTGCTTCCAGAAACGCTTCAGTGGCGCGGGCGGCCTCTGCAGAGAGGCACGTATCCGGGTGAAGCGCCGCATCAGGCCGAGGATCCGCAGACTGGCACGCGCCACGGCCTGATCGCTGTCCGGGCCGGTCTCCAAGGGCGAGCGGTCGTCGCGCAGGCAGAGCCAGCCGAGTCCGAGCGATTCGAAGTCACGGCCGCCGCCGGAGAAGAGGCTGCCGATGGTCTCGAGGCGGAGGCGGGAGCGGAGGCGGTTGAGGAGTTCCTCCTGTGCCTGGGTCTCCACCACCGCTTCCCGGTCCCGCTCCCAGTTGTAGAGCGCGGTCCAGGGCTGTCCGGCCGAGGTCTGCTGGAGCGAGGCCGCGGGACCGGCGGGGTTGGTGCCGTACGTCAGCAGCATGCCTTCGAGGTCGGAGGCGAGGTCGTCCAGGGAGGGCAGTTCGGAGAACTTCCGCTCCAGGTCGGGCAGGAGTTCCGGTTCCGCGTCGAGGTCGTCGGTGAGGATCGCCTTCAGACGTCCCCAGTCCGCCGGGTCGCGGTCCCGCAGCCGTTCCATCGCAGCACGGGCACCGGCACGGTCGACGGCTTCCCCGCCGTAGTGGGCCTTGACCAGCTGGAGGTCTCGGAACGGATCTCCCTGCTGCTCGACGGCTTGGGCGCTGAGCAGGCGGAGAAGGTCCTGGTGGTGGCGGAGGGCGAGACCGCTGGCGAGTTCGGAGGCGTCGTCGCGGCTGTCGGAGAAGGCGATCGCCTTGCGCCGGCCGTCGGGAAGGTGGCCGAGGGCTTCGGTCACCAGCACCTGGTTGATCTTGTAGAAACCGGTGCGCATCCGCCGGACCGGCGCGCTGCGCAGCCGGTCAGGAGATTCCAGCGGTATGAAACGGCCGTCCCTGTCGTACTTGATCTCCCAGTCGTCGCCGCAGGCAGGGCAGCGGGTGGGGAAGGCCTGAAGCCGGGCCGGGTCATGGGCCGGCTTCTTGCCCTCCTTGTCCAGGGGCACGGAGATGTGGAACGACCATCCGGTGTGCTGGACGTCCCGGTTCTCCAGGCGGCCGGTGGCGGGCTGGTAGGCGCTGCGGCGGAACTCGAACTCGACTTGCGGCCCGCCGTCGGACAGGCCCGCGTGCCAGCCGGGGTCGTCGAGGCCGAGGCCCTTTGTACGCGGCCAGTACACGACGTAGTTGGCCGCGGTGGGTGCCCCGCTGGCCTCGTCGGGAAGCAGATCCATGTCCGGGAAGTCGGTGTGCAGGGCACCGGTGAACTTGCGCCGCCGGGTGTCCTTGGGGCTGGCGTACCCGCCGAGCATCAGGTCGCCGCAGGCCTGGCAGGAGAGAAGCTCCAGTACGCGGGCGCCGCAAATGCAGCGGGAGGTGGGCTCGGCGAAGAGCCGGCCGACCCGGCGTTCGGGGCCGTGCTCCACGGGGATGCGGGGGCAGTTCGGGTCGGAGCAGGCCCAGATGCCCTCGATGTTCCGGAAGAAGAAGTGGGCGCGGAGCTGGGGGAGTTCAGGGTCCTGGGCGGAGCCGAGTACGCGCAGGACGCCGTGGAGGGCGTCCTGGCGCTGTTCCTCGGGGACGTCCGGGAAGAGGTTCTTCGCCAGTTCGGGGGCGGGCAGGGCACGGGGCTTCCCGCCGGGAGTGAGTGCGCGCTGGAGCGCCGGGCCGAGGCCGGTCTCGAGAGCCAGGGCGACGGCTTCGTCCTGGGTGACGGGGGCTTTCGCGGCCTGCGCGAGGCGTTCGGTGTGGGCGGCCAGGTCGCCCTCGCCGCGGATCTCCTTCGCCTTCCCGGGGATGATGACGCGCCGGGAGCCGGGCAGGGCGAAGAACCCGTCGAGGAACTCGTCGTCCCGGCCGGCCTCCAGGGAGGCGGAGGCGGCGAGTACACGCAGTTTCTCGGGGCTCTTGTCGAGGCCGAGGCGGTGGCGGAGGTTGCGCAGCAGGTAGGCCACCTCGGTGCCGGCCGTGCCGCGGTACATGTGGAGCTCGTCGAGGATCAGGGTGAGGCGGGCGCCGGGGGTTTCCTCCAGCCACTTCCTGGTGGCGCTGAAGATGTGCTCCTCCTGCTTGCGGAGCAGCATGATGTTCAGCATCGAGTAGTTGGTGACCATGATGTCCGGCGGCGCGGCCTGCATGTCCCAGCGGGCGTGCATCTCCGCTCCGCCGAGGCGCGGGACGAATGGCCGCAGTTCCTCGTCGAGCTTCTCGTCGGCCTTGCGCTGCCGTTCCTGGACCTCCCGCAGGTACTGCTTCAGACGGAAGTTCGCCGGCTCGGAGTCGCGGCCGCCGGAGACGGGGGTGGCTCCGGTGTAGCGGCCGAAGTAGAAGCGGTGTCCGTTGCGCTTCCGGTCCAGCCATGCATGGGCCTCACGGCTGTCCAGCGACTTCCGGAGCCGGACCAGTTGGTCGTCGGCGAGGGCGTTGGTGGGATAGAGGACCAGCACGCGCAGGGCGGCGGGGTGCCCGTGCTCGCCCTGTCGGCTGGGCACGTGGTCGCCGTCTGTCTGCCACCATTCGGGCTGCACCGCACGGGTGCCCTGCCAGTGGGCGGACTCTGCGACCAGGTCGGCGAGGACCGGCAGCAGGAAGGACTCCGTCTTGCCGGAACCGGTGCCCGCGGTGACCACGAAGTCCTTGCCCGCGCAGGCGGCGACCAGGGCGTCGTGCTGATGCCGGTAGAGGCTGGTCACGCCGTCGGGGAGGGTGAAGCGGGCGAACTCGGCCGCGTCGGGGTGAGCCCCTGCTTCGGCGAAGGACTCCGCGATGCCGACGCCCCAAGAGGCGTACTGCGGGCGCAGCTCGATCAGCGGGTCGCGCCAGGCCCCGTTGTCCCGGTCCAGGAGGTTGCGCCGTTCCTCCATGACGGAACGGTCCTCGACACTGAACGGGGTGTCGTAGTAGCGGAAGAGCGCGCTGCGCAGGTCGTCGAAAGTGCCCATGACGTCCTGGACTTCGGTGTTCGTCACCGTCGCTGTCTGCTGTTCGAGGCTCACTTGGCCCTCCCGCCGGTGGCCGCTACCGGTCGCGGCATGGTCTCCAGGTTCTGCCGCAGCGAGGCCGCGATCGCCTCGGCGAGCGCCCTCGGCACGTTGTCGTACGCGCGAGTCTGCGCCTGCTTGCCCGCCGAGGGCGGGAAGCCGCTGCACAGGACGGCCGCGCGCTCGTGCAGGGCGGGCAGGGGCGCGTACCGGTCGACGAAGAGCCGGCCGATGCCGGCCCGGCCCTTGCCGGATTCCGACCGCCAGCGCATCGCGCCGGTGCGGTGGCGGGCGAGCTCCAGGTAGACGCCTGTCTCGCGTTCCACGGCGTGGAAGACGCCGTTGCGGCGGACGCGGGTCAGGCGTGCGTAGTCGGCTCCGCGCCACCGGTACAGGCCGTCCTCGTCGTCCCGTGTGACGGGGACGAACCGCTGGAGCCGCAGCTCGTACTTCTCCAGCGTGCCGGCGGTGCTCCCACCGGGCGGTGCGGACTCGGGGCCCGGCGCCGCCTGCGGAAGCAGCTCCGTCAACTGCAGGGCGGCGCAGGGCACGTGGCGGACCCTGAGAAACTTCGCGGCGTCCTGCAGGGTCCGCGGGTCATCGTACTGAAACAGGAGAGTGTCGGGCAGCGGAGCCTCACCGGCCTCCGGCCGGTGAGGGACGGTGATCAGCTCCATCCATTCCTGTGCCGCCTCCTCGACGCGCGTGCCGAGCCGCGCGGTGCGCGCGCCGGTCAGCACCGCGAGACCGTCGGCGTGGGGCAGCCGGGTCAGCACCGGCGGGGCCACCGACCAGCGATCGGCGCGCGGGTCCACGTCGATGAAGCCGAGGGCGGCGGCCTTGCGCATCCAGTCCCAGTCGGCGTACTCCGTGAGTTCCAGGCCCCATGCCTGGGCCTGGCCGCGGACACCGTCGCGCAGTGCGGACGCCTTGCCGCTGCGGCTTTCGCTCAGCCAATGCAGGAGGATCCCGCCGAACTCGGTGCTGCTCATCGGTTCCGTCATCGGTCCAGCTCCTTCGCTGCCTGCACATACGCGGCCCACGAGGGCTCGGCGGACGCCTGCTGGGCGTTGAGGACGGCGCGGGCCCAGGCCCGCGGGTTGCCGGCGCTCTTCGGCTTCGGCGTTCCGGGGTTCACCGGGCGGCCCTTCCAGCGTCCGCTGCGGCGCTCCAGGAGCCAGCCGCCGACGCCGTGGAAGCATGCTTCGAAGCGGAGCGGTGCGGGGGTGTCGGGGAGGCGTTCGGTCCACCAGTCCGGTCGCTCCGGAATGTCCAGCGTCCACAGCCGTCCGTCGGCCGCCGTGAACAGCACCTCGTCAGCGTCCCGGCGACACAGCTCCATGACGGTCGCCGCGTCCTGGGGGGTGGCGCCCGTGCAGTCGGCGCCGGTGATGCCGGTCGGCAGGGTCTGCTGGTCGAGGACGGAGGGCGACGGGGAGGCCTTGCCGTCCCCGACGGTGAAGCCGCAGACCCTGGTCGCCTTCGGCTCGACGACGGCCTGGTCCGCGGTGGCGAAGCCGATCTCCACGCCCGCGTAACTCACCGTGTGACGGCCAGGCTCCAACCGGAGCACAGCCAGAGGGACGGGGCGGCCCGCGGCGATCGCCTTCCTGAGCTCGGGCCGCTCCTTTCCGTCGACCAGGAGGGTGTCCGTGCCCTCCGTGGCGTCCGGGAGGACCACCTGGGGCTCGCCTCCCCGCAGGTACAGGTGGGGATCGAGCGAGGGCGCGAGCTTCAGCCCGCCCTCGAGGCGGAGCTTGAACTGCGCCGGGGGATGCAGGAGACCGACCGCGCCCTGAACCTCCATCAGCGCGCGGCGCAGGGTGACCGCGTCGTGGAAGGTGACGGGTTTGTGCAGGGACCAGCCCTGTGGCACCCAGGCGAGCTTGCCGGTGTCGGCGCTCCGGCCCGTGGTCGCGGCCTTGTCCAGCAGCCGCTGCACGTCCCGCTGCGCGGTCGGGGCGGCGAGCACGACGTGTGCCTCTCCCGGGCGGAATCCATCGGTGTCTGCCCAGACGCCGAGCACGTCGTCCCGTGCGAGCACCAGGACGGAGCAGGAGGGGCGGCTGAGCACCAGGTCGTCCCCGTCGCGGCGGATGCCCCTGGTGAGAGTGTCCGCGCTCGGTGCGGGCAGGCCCGTCACCTCGTAGTAGGCGCTGTCACCGAGCTGCTCGAGGACGACGCCGCCGTTGAGCTCGATGCGCGTATCCTGCTCCGCGGACCGCAGGCGCGCCACCCAGCTGAGACGCCCCGCGTCCAGCCGTACCAGGAGTTCGGCCCGGGTGACACCAGTGGGCACCAGCTCGTCCGAACCGTCCCAGGAAGCGGCGTAGTTGCCGATCAGCCTCGCGAGGAAGGGGCGGAACTCCTCCTCCCGCAGGGCGTTGCGGAAGCCCTTGGAGAAGTGCTGCTCCATGCCTCTGATCTCGATCTGGGCCAGCAGCGTCTCCCCCGGCAGGGGCCAGGTCGTGCCGTGTTCCCGCAACGACCGGAAGAACTTCGGCAGGAAGGACCGGTCCGCGCCGCTGAGGAGCGCCTGGGACTGGGCGAACCCGATCATGCTCCGGTTGGAGGGCAGGTCGGCGGGTGTGGGAAGGGTGCACAGGCCCCGCGCGCCCTCCTGGCTGTGCTGCCAGGAGGCCAGCACCTGCCACATGCGGGATATGGGCTCGTAGTGGTGGCTGCCCAGTCGCTTCTCGTCGCCGGTCAGCAGCTCGGAGAAACGGGCGTGGTAGGCGGTGGCCCGGTGGTTCCGGTCGTTCACCATCCGGGACGCGGCCATCACCGAGCAGGCCAGCAGCGGCAGGAAGGCGGGCACGCCGTCCTTGTCCTGCTGCCGCCTGCGCCAGCGGTAGTCCTCCAGTGCGCTGTACGGTTCCGTGGTCCCCAACCGCAGGAACCTGCCCACGCATTGGGCGAGGGGCTCCTCGAGGCCGTACCCGTGTCTGAGCTCCTGCTCCACGTCGTCGTCGACGTAGAAGAGCGTCGGATGGCCCGCGTGCTGCCGTCCGAAGAACTCTTCGGCCAGCGCTTCCTGCCACCCCTGATAAGAATGATCCACTCTGTCCCCACAAGAGATGCCCCGATGCCCTATTTCGTCAAATTCCCGGCATGGAACGTTCTTCCACTTCGCCCTAGCCCCGCCACTGACAACGGGTCACTACCGAACGCCCTCGCGGGCGCAGCCCTCTACTGCCACGGCCCGGAGCAACCTGACGGCACGCACCACACAGAGGCGCCCCACCCCTCACTGCTTCCACAAGCGTCCATTGCAGCGCTCGCACAACCACCCGAAATGCACGGCCAGAGCCTGACTGAGAGTGATGCGCTTGCGGCGATGGCAGCATCCACCGCGATCACCCAGGGCGCGATCGGTGCACCTTCAGCCAAAGGCTACCTGCGCAGGTAACGTGAGGGAAACGTGAAGACCGCCAATCAAACTGACGCCCTCTACGCGGCCTCTGACGCGGTGGCCCTCGTCTTCATGCGCGGCTCCCTGCCGAAGAACGCGCGGAACTTCTCGACCGTCCCGATCTCCCTCACGATCTTCCTTATCCATGCCTGGGTGTAGACGTATTCGTTAAAGGCTTCGTTGTACGTGCAGTACCTGGCGTCGGTGACATACGGGTCGCCGGAACCCTTGGCCGGACGGACCTTCAGCCGCTTCCACATCTCCACGTGCTCGATGTACACACTGAACCGGAAAGCCAGTTGCTCCTCGACGCGGGCAGCGACCTGCGTCGGGCGCATCCTGTTCAGGTCCGCCACCTCGACATGGCGGTCCCTGGTGATGACAGCTCCCTTGCGCCCTGCCTCGACCATGATCCGACGCTCGTCCTCGGTCAGGTCGTCGAGCTTGACGAAGTTGACCACCAGGTCGGCGTCCGTCTTGGAGCCGGTGATGGGCACCAGCCGTACCCGGTAGTCGTACCTGGGGTCGTCGAGGACGGACGGATCGATACCCGCCTCGTACCTGGCCACCAGGTCACGGGTCTTCCTGGGCAGCCCCCTGGCGGCCTTCCGCATCTCCTCGTATCCGTCCGCGGTCAACGCCTGGACGGAGAGCGGGAAGCGGAGCCGGTCGGCGAGGCTGTAGCCGGCACCGAAGTGGCCGGCCATCTCCTGCTCGTAGTTGATCACGTAGGCCTGCGCCCTGCCGCCCGTGACGATCCTCAGGTTGTGCTCGTAGCGGTGTTCCACCTTGTTGCGCAGGGCGACGAAGAGCTCAGCGTTGAGGCGCACCGTGTCGCCGCTGTTGGGAAAGCGCTCCTTCAGGCACTTCTCGAGGTCCCAGGCCTTCGGTTCGCCGTCGATCATCTGGTGGCGGCCGGTCTTGGAGTCCAGATAGTGGTAGTCGATCTCGGCCTTGTGGAATTCCGCGTGGAGCAGGTAGTGCCACGCCTTGTGCATGTGGGTGAGGAAGTCGCTGTAGTCGCCGCTGGAGCAGTTCCATTCGTCGAGCGCCTTGAGGGCATGACGCTGGGACTCCATGAGGATGTGGTGCCACCGGGAATGGGCCATGAAGATGCTCGCTCGCTTTCGTCCGGGTACGGGGAGATCGGTTCTCAGGGTGATAGAGCTGTCCGCAGACGGCGTGACGTGGGCTGCCTCGCGTCTCCTGCGGCTGCCTGTGTCGATGTAAAGGTACGAAGACGAAGGAGGCCGTGAGCCTCGGCAACTGCCGCTTCGGTCCATAGCCTCAGGCAGCAACAAGGTCGCTCTCCGGCGCCTGCGGTGTGCCGTCCGGCAGTCCCCTGGCGCGGAGTTCCTGCCGCAGGGCCTCGGCGAAGGCCGCCGGGGATGACATGCGCGCCACCCTCAGTTCCAGCATGTCCACCGGCCGGGAGCGGCCGACGAGGCGGCGGGCACGCTGCTCCTTGCACACGGCCACCGCCTGCGACCGGGCCTGTCGCACCCTGCGCGCGTGTGCGCGCAACCGTCGCAGCCGCTCGGGGGGTTGAGCCGAGAGTTCCGCGCGCCGGACGGCCCCACGAGCGAGGACGTCGGCGTGGGCGAGAGCGACGGTGATGGGACCGGCGAGCGAGGCGTGTTCCAGAGCCGCGGCGGTCTCCGGAGCGCAGATCCCGTTCATGCGGGCGAGGACGGCCTCATGCAGGGCGGTGAAGTCGTCGGCGAAGCGACGGATCAGCTCTGTGTGCTCGGTGATCGTCACGATGGCCTCCCAGGTCGCGGGTGGTGGTGAGCGGGGCCGCACAGGGTGTGCGATCAGGGCGTGGGTGCGGGAGCCGTGGGTCGTGCCCCGCGGGGGGCGCCGTCCGGGGAGGGGCGTCGGCTGAAGAGGTCTCGGCGTCAAAGATCCCGCGCGGCCGACCTGTTCAGCTCCGCACTCCCCGGATCTTCCGGCCCAACTGGCTGTTCGGGTCGAGGAGCGCGCCCGCGACGCGG
Organism: Streptomyces sp. NPDC006551; assembly: GCF_040611675.1. Lineage (NCBI taxonomy): Bacteria > Bacillati > Actinomycetota > Actinomycetes > Kitasatosporales > Streptomycetaceae > Streptomyces > Streptomyces sp. NPDC006551. The sequence goes on along the minus strand of NZ_JBEXOT010000004.1, from coordinate 79,054 downwards.
CCGGCGGAGTCCTTCACACCGCCACTGAAGTTGAGCCGGCCGGTGGAGCCGACGCTGGCGCAGACGCCGTCCCAGTAGGCGGGTTCGCGCTCCCAGCGGACGTCGGCGAGCAGGTCCTCGACCGTCTCGTAGCTCATGGCATCACCGGGGTCGCACCAGGGGGTCGCGCGGTGCAGCAGGACGCCGAGGCCTGCCATCACGGCCGGGGCCGTGATCGCGCTGCGCCGGGCGAAGTCCGGGAAGCGGCCCCCGATCAGCCGGGACACCAGACGGACGACGACCGTCTCCACCTCGTCGGCGTCGGTGTTGGACGGCAGATTGCCCTCGTGGACGTTGGCCGCCGAGTACTCCACACCCTTGCCGCCGAAGACGGTGGTGACGATCAGCGCCCGCAGCGCGGACAGCGTCACGACCTCCTTGTCGGTCCTGGTGAGCTGCCGCTTGCCGGCGTTGACCAGCTTGCCGAACGGCATCCGCCGACCGTCCGACTCAACCTCGATCTTCTCGCCGACGACGTAGGCGAGTCGAGTGGCGAGGTCGCGCTGGTCCATGGACATGGCCAGGTTCTTGGCGACGTCGATGCCCTTGACGTTGCGGTCGTAGAAGATCTGCCGCGCGTCCGCCGGGGAGATGCCCAGGTAGAGCTCGAAGGGGATACGGACTCGCCGGCTGAGCTCGGCGTAGGTGAGGCCGAAGGCCTCCGGGTCCTGGTAGATGTCGTGCCAGGCGGTGGTCTGCGTCTCACCGTCGATGGCGATCACCATGGCGTCCGGGGCGACGGTCAGCGTCCGCAGGCCCGAGTCGGGGACCAGCTCGTCGCTCATCGCAGCGATCTCGCCCGCGTGCCAGAGCGTGATCGGGGGCGTGGACCAGGCGGAGCCGTGCTTGCCGAGGATGCCGTTGGCGATGTACTCGGCGTAGTCCGGGATGTTCTTGCCCTTCTGGGACTTCAGCGTCCGCTGCACGGTCGAACGGAGCTCGGCGTGGCGCCGGTCGTGCCCGGAGGCGGTCTTGAGTGCGCGCGGGTCCTCCTCCTGGCGCGGTGACGGCACGAGACGCACCAGCGTCGCGAGGGACATGGTGCCGATGACCGCGTCCTCGCGGAACGGCATGACGGTGAGCGGGATTCCTTCCGGGGTGCCGCTCGGCATGGTCAGGCGCATGGGTTTCCCCCTGTGTGGTGGTCGATCGGGCTCGCCTGGCCCTGAGGCGCCGCAGGTCCCCCCGGCATCCGGCCGGGAGCGGTTGGCGCAGGACAAGGCGCTGGGCGCTCAAGGACATGGCTATGGCAAGGGAAGTCACGCTTCGCGCCGGGGAGTACCGCTCACCGGAGGAAGCGATTACATGAAAGCATGGCCGTGAAAGCACTGTCCAACAGCTTGCAGGAGTTGACTCGCGCTGTACGCTGTAACCACGCCGACCGTCGGACCCAGGACCACATCCATGCCGCAGCCCCTCGCACCATCCGCCCAGGTGACAGCCGCCGAGATCTCCCGCATCGCGGGCGTCACGCGTGCCACCGTCAGCAACTGGCGACGTCGGCACGACGACTTCCCGGCGCCGTCCGGGGGCACGGACAGCAGCCCGCTGTACGACCTGGAGTCGGTGCGCGCCTGGCTCGCCGCGCGTGGCCACGTCTCGGCGGCGAATCCCTCGGAGGAGCTGCGGACCACGCTGCGCCTGCGCGCGCAGAGCGGCGGCGGCACGTCGGACCTCCTGCTCCTCGTCCTGGCGGCGGCGGGCCGCTCACCGGAGGAGCTGACGGCCGCCGCACAGCTGCCGGACCCGGACCTCGTCACCCACGCCCAGCGCGACGTGGCCACCGCGGCCGACGCCGTACCGAGCGCGGACGCCGTCCACTTCAAGGCGGACGACGCGGCGGTGCTGCGTGCGCTGTATGCCTGTGTACGCGACGACGGCGGCCAGGCCGCACTCGGCGTGCTCGCCGAGCGGGAACTGGAGGACAGCGCCGCGTCCGGCGCGTACCGGACCCCGGAACCGCTTGCGGACCTGCTGGCCGCCCTGATCCCCGGATCAACGGCCCGCGTCCTCGACCCGGCCTGCGGCAGCGGCACCCTCCTGGAGGCCGCCGCGCGGCGGGGAGCTCGTGAGCTGTACGGCCAGGACAACCTCCCCGTGCAGGCCCTGCGCAGTGCCGTGAGCCTGATGCTGACGGCTCCGGAAGCCAAGGTCACCGTGCACGCCGCTGACAGTCTCCGCGCGGACGCCTTCCCCGACCTGCTCGCCGACGCGGTGCTGTGCAATCCGCCGTACGGCGTGCGCGACTGGGGCCACGACGAGCTGGCGTACGACCCACGCTGGGCGTACGGCGTCCCGGCGCGCGCCGAGTCGGAGCTGGCGTGGGTGCAGCACGCGCTCGCCCACCTCACCCCTGGCGGTCACGCCGCCCTGCTCCTGCCGCCCGCCACGGCCGGCCGCGCGTCGGGGCGCCGAGTACGGGCGGAGCTGGTACGCAGCGGGGCCCTGCGCGCGGTGATCGCGCTTCCTGCCGGCGCGTCGGTGCCGCTGCACGTCGGGCTCCAGGTGTGGGTGCTGCAACGGCCCGAACCGGGCGGCCCGGAGCACAAGTCGGTGCTGTTCGTGGACACGGCGGCGGACGCGGCGACGGGTACGGCGACGGCGGCCGGGCGCGGTGGAACAGCGGTGACCGGGCGGACGCGGGGCGGGAGCCGGTCCGCCTCCCTGGACTGGGAGGGGATCACCGCGCACGCCCTGGGCGCGTGGCGGGCGTTCGCGGAGAACCCGGACGCCTTCGAGGGCGAACCAGGTGTCGCGCACGCGGTCGGCGTGGTGGACCTGCTGGACGACGTGGTGGACCTGACCCCGGCGCGGCTCGTCCGGGCGACACGGACGGAGATCGATCCGGCGAAACTGTCGGCCGAGGTCGATGCCACGCGCCAGGACTTGGTGAAGGCCGCGAAGTCCCTTGCACGGACAGCCGGTCGCGAGGACTGGAGCGCCGCGGGCGCCGGTGCACGCGAGTGGCGGACGGCGACGGCCTCCGACCTCTCGCGAGGCGGAGCGCTCACCCTGCTCCGCCCGGTGCCGGACAGCGTGCGCACGCGGGCACACGCCGCGAGCGGTGAGAGCGGGAGACCAGAGACACGGGCGGTGCTCACCGGCACGGACATTGCGACCGGGTCGGGCCCCACGGGAGACCCGATGGGGCTGTACGACGACACGTCACCCGCGATCGCCGTCGGGGACGTCCTCGTACGAGCGGTCGCGAGCACGGACGGCCCCATGGCCCGGGTCGCGGGCGAGCAGGACGCCGGCGCACTGCCCGGCCCGCAGGTCCACCTTTTCCGCCCGGACCCAGCGCGCCTGGACGCCTGGTTCCTCGCCGGGTTCCTGGGCGCGGAGGACAACATCGCGGGCGCGTCGACGGGCAGCACGGTCCTTACGGTCAGCGCGGGCCGGCTGCGCGTGCCGCTGCTGCCGCTGGAGGAGCAGCGGCGGTACGGGGAGGCGTTCCGGCACGTGCACGCGCTCCGGACGGAGGCGCAGCGGGCGACGCGGCTGGCGGAGGAGACGGCACGGCTGCTGGCGGGCGGGCTCACGGGCGGGCAGTTGCTGCCGTCGCCGGGAGACGGCTGAGGTACGCGGCCGGAGGTACGCGGGCGGGTGGCGATTCGACCCATTCGGCACGCAGGCCTCCACACATGGACCACACTTGTCAGACCGCCCCGGCCGACCGCTCAACGCGGCTCGGCCCGGGCGGTGGGGTCGGGACATTTCGGAAGGAATCCGGGGATCCAGTTGAACAGCAGTAAGCACACGGAATTGGCGAACCACGCGTGGTCCGTCGCCGACCTCCTGCGGGGGGACTACAAGCAGTCCGACTACGGCAAGGCATCCTGCCGTTCACGGTGTTGCGGCGACTGGAGTGCGTGCTGGAGCCGACCCGCGAGAAGGTCGCGGAGATCGCGGAGCAGCACGAGGACAGCGGCATCGACCCGGACCGCTTCCTGCGGCGGGCCGCGGGCCACTCCTTCTACAACCGGTCCAGCCTGACCCTGAAGAAGATCGCCGCGGACCCGCAGAACGCGGCGCAGAACCTCCAGGTGTACGTGGGCGCCTTCTCCGACAACGCGCGGGGCGTGCTGGACCGCTTCGAGTTCGCGCAGCAGATCAAGCGGCTGGACGCGGCCGGGCTGCTGTACCAGGTCATGGGTAAGTTCACGGACCTGGACCTGCGCCCCGAGGTCGTGCCCAACCACAACATGGGTTACATCTTCGAGGAGTTGATCCGCCGGTTCGCCGAGCAGTCGAACGAGACCGCCGGTGAGCACTTCACACCCCGCGAGGTCATTCAGCTGATGGTGCGGCTGCTGGTCGCGCCGGACGGGGACGCGTTGCAGCTGCCGGGTGCGGTGCGCACGGTGCTGGACCCGGCCTGCGGCACGGGCGGCATGCTCTCCGCGATGGACGACCTGATCACGGAGCTGAACCCGGACGCCACGGTGGAGGTGTACGGGCAGGAGCTCAACCCCGAGTCGTGGGCGATCTGCCGGTCCGACCTGATGATCAAGGGCCAGGACCCGGACAACATCGCCTTCGGCAACTCGTTCTCCGATGACGGGCACGCGCGGAAGTCCTTCGACTACATGTTGGCGAACCCACCGTTCGGCGTGGAGTGGAAGAAGGTCAAGGACGAGGTCGAGCACGAGCACAAGGCGCTGGGTGAGGCCGGCCGATTCGGGGCGGGGCTGCCGCGGATCAACGACGGGTCGCTGCTGTTCCTCCAGCACATGATCTCGAAGATGAAGCCGGTGGACGTGAACGGCGGGGGCGGTTCGCGGCTCGCGATCGTCTTCAACGGCTCGCCGCTGTTCACGGGCGCGGCGGGCTCGGGTGAGTCGGAGATCCGGCGCTGGATCCTGGAGAACGACTGGCTGGAGGGCATCGTCGCGCTGCCGGACCAGTTGTTCTACAACACAGGTATCTCCACGTACTTCTGGATCCTGACGAACCGGAAGAGCCCGGACCAGAAGGGCAGGGTCGTGCTGCTGGACGCGCGCGACCAGTGGCAGAAGATGCGGAAGTCGCTGGGCGACAAGCGCAAGCAGCTGGGCTCGGACCACATCGCGACGGTGGTCAAGCTGTACGGCGAGGCGCTGGCCGTGGTGGACGACCCGGAGCACTCGCTGCACGGCAAGGTGAAGGTCTTCCGCAACGAGGACTTCGGCTACCAGCGGATCACGGTGGAGCGTCCGCTGAAGCTGCGGTTCGAGGTGACGGAGGAGACGCTGGAGGCGCTGGAGGCGTCCAAGGCGATCCAGAAGCTGCCGCAGGCGCCGGCGCTGGCGGACGCCTTCAAGTCCCTGATGGGCGCGAGTTGGGGTACGAAGCAGGAGGCTTGGCTCGCGTTGAAGGACGCGGTCGTGCAGGCCGGCGGGACGTGGCCTACGGGGGCGCCGTTCAACAAGGCGCTGCGGGACGTGGTCGGCGTGCGGGATCCGGAGGGTGAGGTACAGCTCGTCAAGGGGCAGCCTGAGCCGGATGCGGAGCTTCGGGACTACGAGAACGTGCCGTTGGGGGACGACGTCGAGGAGTACCTGGAGCGGGAGGTTCACCCGCATGTGCCGGATGCGTGGATCGACCACGACAAGACGAAGGTCGGGTATGAGGTTCCGTTTACGCGGCACTTCTATGTGTACGAACCGCCTCGGCCGTTGGCGGAGATTGATGCGGAGTTGAAGGCGCTGGAGGCCGAAATCCAGGGGCTCCTGCGGGAGGTCACCGAATGACAACCACAGGTCACTGGCTCCAGGCAGCACCAGCGCACTGGACTCGTGGGCGCCTCAAGAACCTCATCGCAACGGCAACGAACGGCACTTGGGGAAGCGACCCTAGCGACGACGACAGTGCCGTACGCTGCGTCCGCGCCGCAGACTTCGATCGCGCGAGCCGACGCGCAGATCTCACCAACGCGCCACTGCGCTACGTGGACCCATCCACACTGCGGCAGCACCTTCTGCACCCTGGTGATCTCATCCTTGAGAAGTCAGGTGGTGGTGAAAAGCAGCCCGTGGGAATGGCCGTCCTGTTCACCGAAACAGGCAATGCTGTCTGCTCAAACTTTTGCGCACGGATCAAGCCATCTTCAGACGTCGACTCGCGCTATTTGACCTACGTGTTCGCCGCGGCATACGGTCAGGGGTTGACCCAGAGCGCGATCAAGCAGACAACAGGCATCCAGAACCTTGACACCGGATCTTTCTTTGCATCCCGCTGGGCCTACCCAACAAAAGAGGAGCAGTGCCGCATCGCCGATTTCCTCGACGCGGAAACCGCCCGCATCGACCGGTTGGATGCACTGGACCTGCGGGTTTTGACGCTCCTAAAGGAAAGGCGGCAGGCAGTTATAGACCATGCCGTGACCGCGTCGGCCGAAAGCTGGACAAAGCTCTATTGGAGGCTTTCGCTACTTCGTGATGGCACGCATCAACCGCCACCACGGGTCAACGCCGGAGTGCCACTCCTTACGGCACGCAATGTGAGCAGCGGAACGCTCCGTCTCACTAACCTCGATACCCACGTCAGTGAAGACGATGCCGCACTTCTCGAGCGCTCCCTTCGCCTGAGAGAGGGCGATGTCCTTCTCTCCGTCAAGGGAACGATCGGAGCGTGTGCGGTTACGCCTAGCGGTTTCCCGCGGGCTGTACTCGACCGGAATGTCGCCGTGCTCCGCCCTGCTGCTGGCCACTCAAGCGAGTGGATTGCAACCGTATTGCGCTCAACTGCCCTCCAAGAGCAGATGCGACTCGCTATCTCTGCAGTGGCTCAACCTGGTCTCCCTCTGGGAGAAATTCGCAGACTACGCATTCCGGACGTACAACCCGATACGCAATCGGTTATCACCCATCGCGTTCGTGTGCAATGCGAAGAAATTGACCACTTGATTCAGCGCGTCGAGCATAAGGGCGCTGTTCTTGTCGAGCGTCGTCAGGCGCTTATCACAGCCGCCGTGACCGGCCAGTTTGACGTCTCCACCGCCAGCGGCCGCAACGTAACCGAAGGAGTAACCGTATGAGCCCCGTGCACGACGAGTCCTCCTTCGGGTCTGCCATAGTCGCCGCCCTCTGCGAGCGAGGATGGCGCGAGGCGAACCCCGAGGACTACCAGGCCGATCTCGGGCTCGACACCAACGAGCTGTTTACCTTCATCGGCGCCAACCAGCCCGACGAGTGGAACGAACTCCTCACCGTCTACGGCGGCAACCCCAACGAGGCCCAGCGCGGTTTCGCGCAGCGGCTTGACCGTGCCATCGCTGATGACGGGCTGCTCCATGTCCTCCGCAGTGGCGTCAAGGACCACGGAGTCCGTCTCCGCGTCGCCTACTTCAAGCCCAACCTCATCTCTGCCGACTCCGTACTCAACGGCTACCGGGCCAACCGCCTCACCGTCGTCCGGGAACTCCCCTACGCCACCAAACAGGCCGACTGGGGCCACCGGCTCGATCTGACCCTGTTCCTCAACGGCATACCGGTCGCCACGGCCGAGTTGAAGAACCCGCTCACCGGGCAGGGCGTCGAGCAGGCCAAGGAGCAGTACCGGACCGATCGGGACCCGACCGAGTTGATCTTCACGCGGCGCGTGATCGCGAACTTCGCCGTCGACCCCGACCTGGTCTTCGTCACCACGCAGCTGCGCGGCAAGAGCACCCAGTTCCTGCCCTTCAACACCGGCTCGAACGGCCCCGGCCAGCCCGGTGGGGCAGGAAACCCGGCGCCCACGGCCCACGGCACATACGCCACCTCCTACCTCTGGGAACAGGTCTGGCAGCGGGACAACTGGCTCGACCTCCTCCAGCGCTTCGTGCACCAGCAGAAGCACAAGACGCCCGGCGGTGGCACGACCAAGTCGACCATTTTCCCCCGCTTCCATCAGTGGGACGTAATCAAGAAGCTCACCGCTCACGCGTCGGTTCACGGTGCCGGCCAGAACTACCTGGTCATGGCCTCCGCCGGCTCGGGCAAGTCGAACACCATCGGCTGGCTGGCCCACCGCCTCAGTGACCTGCACGCCCGGACGGATCCGAGCATCCTGAATCCCGATGCGCTCGCCGAGGGCCGTATCAAGCCGGGCGAGCCCGTCTTCGACAAGGTCATCGTCATCACGGACCGTCGGAATCTGGACGCTCAGCTCCGGGAGACCGTCGGCAGCTTCAGTCAGACCGACGGCCTGGTCGTGAAGGTCGACGAGAAGCACGGCGCCAAGAGCGAGCAGCTCGCCCGCGCCCTCTCCCGCGACACCGGGAAGATCGTCACCGTCACCCTGCACTCGTTCCCGGCCCTGCTCGACTACATCAAGCGTAACCCCACCGAGATCAAGGGCACCCGCTTCGCGGTCATCGTCGACGAGGCGCACTCCTCCCAGTCCGGTGACGCCGCCACCGCCGTGAAGTCCGCCCTGCGGGACCTCGGCCTGGACGCCGACTCGGACGACGAGGGCGCGACCACGGTCACCGTGGACGACCAGCTCAAGGCGAAGGCGGTCGCGCGTTCCCGCGCCACCAACCTCTCCTACTTCGCCTTCACGGCGACGCCCAAGTCCAAGACGCTCGAACTCTTTGGCACGGACGGCGTCGAGAACGGCAAGACCGTCTACCGCCCCTTCCACACCTACTCCATGCGCCAGGCCATCGAGGAAGGCTTCATCCTCGACCCCCTGCGCAACTACGTCACCTACAACACCTACTGGAAGCTCGCGAACCTCAACCGCGACGAGAAGGAGGTCGACCCCTCCAAGGCGAACAGCCTGCTCGCCCGGTTCGCGCTCATGCACGAGCACACGGTGTCGCAGCACGCCCAGGTGATCGTCGAGCACTTCGTCCACCACACCCGCGGCCGGCTCGGTGGACGCGCCAAGGCCATGGTGGTCACGGCGTCCCGCCACTCGGCCGTCCAGATGGCCCGCGCCATCCGCAGCTACATCGCCGACCGCGAGTACGACACCAAGTACCCGGACCTGGGCGTGCTCGTCGCGATCTCCGGCACCCTCACCATCGACGGCGAGGAGACCACCGAGGTCAAGGAGAACGGCGGCATCTCCGAGGCCGCGCTGCCGAAGGCGTTCGGCTACACCCGTGCAGACGACAAGGCCGCGAAGGCCGGCGGCAAGGGGCAGCAGGAGTACCGGATCCTGGTCGTCGCCGAGAAGTACCAGACCGGCTTCGACCAGCCGCTCCTGACGACGATGTACGTCAACAAGACGCTGACCGGCATCGCCGCCGTGCAGACCCTCTCGCGCCTCAACCGGACCGCCGAGCGCAAGTCCCAGGCCGACCTCGCCGTCCTCGACTTCGCCAACGAGGCCGAGGACATCAAGGAAGCCTTCCGCCCGTACTTCGAGGAGGCGCACACCCTGCCCTCCGACCCGAACCTCCTCTACACGGCCCAGAGCCGCGTCATGTCCGCGCCGATCATCTCGGAGCAGGACATGGACGAGTTCGTCGCCGCGTACTTCCAGGCGGAGAAGAAGGCGGGTGGTGTCCAGTCCAAGTGGGAGAAGCTGCACGCCGAGTTGTATCGACTCCTCTCCCCCGCTGTGGCCCGCTTCACCGCCCTGCTGGAGAGCGAGGAGGAGGACGATGTCGAGACGGCCGAGGAGTTCCGCGCCAACCTCAACGACTACGTCCGCAAGTACGGCTTCCTCGCGCAGATCGTCCCGTACCGTGACGCCGAGTTGGAACGCCTGCACCTCTACGGGCGCCACCTCCTCAACCGGCTCCCCCGGCTTGCGGACGGCGGAGTCGATATAGGCGAGGTCGACCTCAGTCACCTGCGCGTCGAGAAGACCGGCGAGCACGACGTGTCCCTCAACCCCGAGGGTCCCGCCGAGCTCAAGGGCTTCGGCGACGGGGCCGGCGGTGCGAAGGACGCGGACAAGTCACTGCTGTCCGAGCTGATCGAGAAGTTCAACTCCAAGTTCGGTACGGAGTTCACCGAGGAGGACGTCCTCCCGGCCTTCAACGCGACGAAGAAGGACCCCAAGGTCCGGGCCGCGGCCGTCGTCAACGACGAGGAGAACTTCGGGATCGTCTTCGACAAGAAGTTCGAGGAGAACATGATGGATCATGTCTCCACGATCGACACGCTCGGCAAGCGGTACTTCGGTACCGACCGGGACTTCAAGTCCAACCTCGACCGCAGCGCCCGCCGCGCGGCCTGGCGGATGATCCGTCGGGAGGAAGGGTTGGACGACTTCTGACGCGCTCGGGGTCCGGCGCGATGTGCGCACCGGACCCCGCTCGTCATACGTCCACGGTCAGCGGCCTGCGGCCATCCGTACAAAGCCGGCCCACGCCTCCGCCCCAATGGACAGCCTGGCTTCTGCGGGCCGCTTGGAGTCACGTACCAAGACAGCGTCGCTGGTCTCGGCGACCTCGATGGACTCGCCGCCCTCCGCGCCGCTGTAGCTGCTCTTGCGCCATGCCTCGCCCGTCTTCATAGCTCTCCCAGCACCTTCTCTACGAATCTCAGGGACTCTCGCGGAGTGAGAGCCTGGCTTCGGTGATCCCATAACGCGCTGAGATGGACCGCACATCGTTCCGGTCAGTGACCAGGATGCTGCGACCTTGTACCTCCAAGTACGCGATCTGTTCCCCCTTCTTCGGGGTGATCAACGTGAACGGGCCATCAACACCGGCGTTGTCTTCCTGATCGTTCGGCATGACCTGAATCTCGACGTTGCGCCGGTGTCCAATGGACAGGATGTTCTCAAGCACTCCACGCAGTACGTCTCGGCCGCCGAACGGCTTGCGCAGCACGGCCTCTTCGATGACGAAGCTCACCAGTGGTGCCGGCCAACGAGCAAAGGTCTCCTGACGCGACAGACGCGCCGAGACACGCTGCTCGATCGTGTCCGCATCCAGCAACGGTCGCCGCATCGCCAGCAGGGCTCGCGTGTATTTCTCGGTCTGGAGAAGCCCTGGAACTGCCTGGACCGCGTAAAGGAAGAGCTCGTGCGCGTCCGCTTCCAGCCGCGCCGCGTCCCTGAAGAAGGACGGGTACTGAGCCCTCGCCACCTCTTCCTTCAGTGCTGTGAGCAGCCCACCGGCCCCCAACACCTCATCCGCCTTCTCAATGAACTGAGGCTGCGGAATCCGCCTCCCCTGCTCAATGCACGCGACCGTTTCCCCCGAGTACCCCACCCGCTTCCCGAACTCCGCCCGCTCCAGCCCCGCCCGTGTCCGCAGCAGCTTCAACTGCCGCCCGAACGCGGTCACCACACCCGTCCCCGGCTCGTCCTCCGGCCGCTGCTGCCGCCGCGCCACCGTCTCCTCGTCCCGCACCTCGGTCACCGCTGTGCCGCCTCTCCCCGCGTACCGTCCCGTACAGCGCCCGCGCCCGCCCTCGCACGAAGGCCCGATAGCGGAGCGTCACCACTGGTCACGCTAGGTCACAGCGCGCCACCGTGAGCGCATGACCGCAACACAATCACCCGTCACGGTGCACCAGTCCACGATGCGCTTCAGCTCCACCCCGCGTGGCGCCCGCCTCGCCAGGCGCATGTGCGAGCACTGCCTCCACGCCTGGGGCGTCCCGTACGACAGCAACGCCCACGACGTCGTCACGCTCGTCGCCGCGGAGCTGCGCGCCAACGCCGTACGGCACGGGCACGTCCCGGGCCGGGACTTCCAGGTGCATATGACAGCCTCCCCGTCGACCCGCACCGTACGGATCGAGGTCACCGACACCCGTGGAGAGAACGTCCCCCTCCTCTCCGCCGCCCCGTCACCGGACGGCGAGAGCGGGCGCGGCCTGCTGCTGGTCGCGGCGCTGGCCGACCGCTGGGGCTGTTCGCCGCGCGCCGGGGGCGGGCCCGGCAAGACCGTCTGGGCCGAGTGCACCGCTTACCCGACATGACCTGATCACGCAAGCGGCACCCCCGCAGGTTGGACGCGCACGCCCTCGCCCGGAAGACTGATCCCCGAACACATCGGAGACCTCTGAAGACCTCTGAAGTCGTCTTCGGACACTCGACGCGGGCGGGGGCCAGGACCAGGTGCCGGACGGACGACGGATCGCGGGGCGCTACGAGCTGCTGGAGCAGTTCAGCCACGGCGGCATGGGGGACGTGTGGCGCGGCTACGACGCCGTGCTGGACCGGCCGGTCGCCGTGAAGCTGATCCGCCCGCAGGCCGTGACGTCGCCGCATCTGGCACGGGAGCTTGAGAAGCGGTTCAAACGCGAGGCGCGGATCACCGCACGGATCCAGCACCCGGGCGTGCCGCAGGTGTACGACGCCGATCTCGACGAGTCGTACGAGCAGCTGTTCCTGGTGATGGAACTGGTCGACGGCGTGCCGCTGACCGCGTACGTGAGCCCGGACCGGCCGCCGCTCCCCGTCAGCTGGGCGGTGGCCGCGGCGGCGCAGGTGGCGACCGTGCTGTCGTACGCGCACGACGTGCCCGTCGTCCACCGCGACCTGAAGCCCGGCAACATCCTCGTCGCCCGGGACGGCACGGTGAAGGTGCTGGACTTCGGCATCGCGGCGATCCTCCGCACGGACGTCACCAAGCTGACCGCGACGGGCAGCCCGGTCGGGACGTACCAGTACATGGCGCCGGAGCAGGTGCGCAGCGCCCGGGTGACACCGCGAACAGACCTGTACGCGCTCGGGTGCGTCCTGCACGAACTCCTTTGCGGACAGCAGCTGTTCGCGGGGGACAGTGAGTGGCAACTGATGATGCAGCATGTCAACGCGGCCCCGGTGCCGCTGCGCCGGCTGCGGGCCGACGTACCGGAGGCCCTGGAAGAACTCGTCCTGCACCTGCTCCGCAAGGCGCCCGAGGCGCGCCCGGCGGACGTGCAGGAGGTGTACGAGCGGCTGCGCCCATTCCTGCCGGTGCCCGGCGAGGAGTCCGAACCCGAGGCGGCGGGGCTCGTCGGAGCGCCCGACCCCACCGGGATCTTCCGCCGCCCCTACGCGCCCCGCTCGCGCGCCGGAGCCACGGGCGCACGGCAGAACGCGGCCGGCGCCGGGCCGGACGCGGTTCCGCCACCCGTGTTGCCGCCCGCCCAGCGTGACGAGCTACGGGAGCAGATCCGCGAGGTGTACGAGCACTGCGCCGCGCTGTGGGACGAGGACCGCTTCTCGCAGGCGGCCGAAGTGGTAGGCGAGATGATCGAGTCGGCCGCCCGGGTGCTCGGCGCGGAGAGCAAGGCGGTCCTCGCGCTCCGCAGGCGCCGGGCGTTCAGCCGTCAGCTTGCGGGTGATCACCGGTCCGCGCTGCCGGAGTTCGAGGCCCTGGCGGACGCCTATGGGCGTGTCAGCGGGCCGAGCAGCGAGGAGGCCCTGGACTGCCGGGCGCAGGCGGCGCGCTGCCGTGGCGAACTCGGGCAGGTGACCGAGGCGCTGGCCGGGCTGCTCGGTGTGCTCGACGCCGTCCGCGCCGTCGACGGTGACGTGAGCGAGAACGCGGTGGAGCTGCGCCGCGACATCGGCATGCTGCTGCTGGCCCAGCAGCGGGCGGCGGAGGCGTACGACGTCCTGGAGCCGCTGCACACGGACCTGTGCGTGGTGTTCGGCCCGGACGACGAGCTGACCGCCGAGGTGGCCGAGTCCCTGGCGGTGATCCGTCTGGATCTCGACGGCGACAGTGCCGGTTCCTCGGCCTGACCTGGCCTTTGCCCGCACCGCGGGCGGCCGGGGCACTAGGATCTCCGCATGCCGCAGCTCGCCTTCGACATCGGTTTCTTCGCTGAACTCCCCAAGCTCCAGCCCCCGGTGAGAAAGGGTGTGCTCGACGCCTGGGAGAAGTTCAACCGGCTCACTCTGGACCAGCTCTTCCAGGATCAGGGTCTGAAGCTGGAAAGCCTCGTGAAGGCGAAGGACAAGCAGATCCGGACGATCCGCATCGACCAGTTCTGGCGCGGTGTGGTGCTCGCACCGCCCTCCGGGGACACCTTCGTCCTGCTGAGGGTCATGGCTCACGACAAGGCCATCGCCTGGGCCATGAAGCAGAAGTCCAGCATCAACGAGGTCACGCGCGCGGTCGAGATCCGGGACGCGGCGACCCTGGACGAGATCACGCCGGCGTACGAGCGGGTGGCCGAGTCGTCGCCGAAGCCCCGGCTGTTCGCCAAGTTCTCCGACGGAGATCTGAAGGCCCTCGGCATCGATGACGAGACACTGCGGCAGGCCCGGTCGCTCGTCGACCAGGAGCAGTTGGACGTCTTCGCGCCGCTGCTGCCGCAGGACCAGCGGGAGGTGCTGCAGTACCTGGCCGCGGGCTGCACGGTGGAGGAGGTCTGGCAGGACATCGTGGCCCCGTCGCTTCAGGCGTCCACGCAGCCGGTGGACACGCGGGACTACGAGACCGCGATCCAGTACACCCGGGCGCGTATCGCGCTGGTGACGGCTCCCGAGGAGCTGCGGGACATCCTCGAGAAGCCCTTTGCGGCCTGGCGGGTGTTCCTGCACCCCTCCCAGCGGAAGGTGGCGTACCGGGCGTCGTACTCGGGGCCGGCGCAGGTCACGGGCGGGCCGGGCACGGGCAAGACGGTCGTCGCGCTGCACCGGGTCAAGCACCTTCTCGGGCACCTGCGCGACGGCGACCGCATCCTGCTGACGACGTACACCAACGCCCTCGTCAACGCGCTCCGCTCGGGCCTGGAGTCCCTGGTGGACGACCCCGAGCTGCGTGAACGGGTGGACGTCTCGACGGTGGACGGGTTCGCCAGCCGCGTCGTCGCGGAGGCACCGAACGCCGTGCCGCTGCGGCCGCTGATGAGCAACGAGGAGGTGAGCCGCTGGGGCAAGGCCGCCAAGGCGACCGGATTCACCGGCAGCGCGCAGTTCCTCACACAGGAGTACCGGCACGTCGTCCTGGCGCAGGGCATCAGCACCCTGGCCGAGTACGAGGCGGCGGACCGGCGGGGACGGGGCAGCCGGCTGGCCACGGCCGAGCGGCCGCTGGTGTGGGAGACGGTGGAGCGGTTCACGGCCGACCTGGCCGCGGACGGGGCCCGGACCTGGCTGCAGACGTGCGCGGAGGCGGCACGGCTGCTGGAGGCGACGGGGCCGCCGTACCGACACGTCGTGGTGGACGAGGCGCAGGACCTCCACCCGGCGCAGTGGAGGCTGCTGCGCGCGGCCGTCCCCGCCCGCCCGGACGACCTGTTCATCGCGGGCGATCCGCACCAGCGCATCTACGACTCGCGGGTGTCGCTGAAGTCGCTGGGCATCAAGGTGGCCGGACGGTCAGTGAAGCTGCGCAAGAACTATCGCAGCACCCAGGAGATCCTGCGCTGGTCCACCGCCCTGCTGATCGGCCGCCCGATCGCCCAGCTCGAAGACGAGGGCCGCAACGAGACCCTGCTCGGTTACCGCTCCGCCCTCCACGGCGACGGCCCCGTCGTACGGGACGCGTCGACCGAGGAGGCCGAACTGGACCTGCTCGTCGAGCAGGTGAAGGCGTGGATGGACGCGGGTGTCGGCGCCGGGGAGATCGGGGTCAGCGCCCGGTTCAACAAGACGTGCGCGAAGGCGGTCGCCCGCCTGAAGGACGCCGGCGTTCCCGCCGCCACCCTGCGCGCCGCCGACGCCTCCACCCAGGACGGGACGACCGTGCGCGTCGGGACCATGCACTCGTTCAAGGGCCTGGAGTTCCGCTGCGTCGCGGTCATCGGCGTCACCGAGGACGCGCTGCCGTTCCCTAAGGCGGTCACACCGCCCGAGGTGGACTCCAAGCAGCACGAGACGGACATGCTGTCGGAACGCTGCCTGCTGTTCGTCGCCTGCACAAGGGCCCGCGACAGCCTGTACGTCTCCTGGTCGGGCAAGCCCAGTCCGTTCCTGGTGGAGGCGGAAGTGTAGAGCGAGTTCCTCACTGTCTGGTTCTGCCGACATGGGTCAGGCAGACTCTTTGTCAGAGCTTCGTGTCCCGCACAGGACACGGACACGGAACGAGGCGATCGCCACCCGTGGCGCCTCCGCCGCCGGCGTTGACGTGGCGCACCGTCACGACCGGGGAGCAGGACGAGACACGGCGGAGTTCGCGCGGCGAGGGGGGCCGATCGTGAGTGCTCAGGAAACGCACTTCCAGGGTGCAGAGATCTTGCAGAGCACACGTACTCATGTCCGCTGGACCTTGCAGAAGCTTTCCGCACCGGTTTCCTTCTCCTGCCATCAATGCGGCAGGGCAACCACGGACACAGTGGTCGCCATCAAGACGACGAGTGCGGGCAGGAAACTCGCCCACTGCGCGGACTGCCACCTTCAAAGGTTCACCAGCGCGGCCAGTACCCATGAGCCTCATGCCCCGGCCGTCGGCACTGCCTCGGCTCCTGACGGTGCAGAAGGTGCGGCGACCTCCAGGCTCGACCAGACGGTACTGATCCGGCAACCGGACCCGGGTCAACCCCATGACGTAGTCGAGACGGCCTCCGAACTGCAGTGGACGTTCGTGATCCGCCGACATCACGTGGAGCACGGGCAGTGTCCGCTCCCCTCGCAGGCCGCACGTCGGATCCGGACGGCCAAAGTCGTGCACCTTGACCACGGCCGCGGCTTCCCCACAGTGTTACTGGATTCGCTCCGCAAGAAGGTCACCAAAGAGCACCTCCGAGGGATCCGATGGCCGCGCGCGGAACTCATGCCCGGCACGCGGATCACGGCCAAACTGGACCGCAGCCGGCCGCGTCTGTCTCTCACCCCACTGGAACGTCCCGTCTTCATCGCGAAGAAGCGGTTCTCTTACGCGTATGACCCCCGGATCATCGCCCGTGAACTCCCGACGAGCCTGGCCCACAGCCCAGCGGGCATCGGTGTCTCGCTCGAGACACGATCAGCTGCTCGTCGGCAGGCAGCTCGTCGGTGTCCCGGTGGGTGGCCTGTGCGTCGTAGCGGGGAAGACCGAGCAGCTCGTTGAGGACGTTGGCCAGCAGACTCCGGCGTGCGGCCAGGAAGTCGGGGAAACGGTCCAGGGACCGCAGCTCCGGATCGCCGGGGATCCACTGTTCGGCCAGGCGCTCCGGCGCGATCCCCGCCATGTAGTCGACGGGCAGCCTGGAGGAGATCATCTTGTTCGTCTGACCGGTGACGAAGGCCAGGTTGGCGAGGCTGTTCCACTCCTCCTTCGCGTATGTCCCCTGGACTCGGGCGCGCGGGAACACGTGATGGAATTCGATCTTGGCGCCGCTGTTCATCGGCTGGTCGCTGATGGCGATGTTGGTCGCCCAGTCTCGCGCCGTGCCCCGCAACGCGGCGATGTAGAGCAGTTTGAAGAAGGGATGCGTGGAGTACTTCTGCTCCAGGTCCCTCGGATGGAGGGCGCTGTCCCGGGACCGGGTGCCGGAGGCCCGGCGGATGAGTTCGGCGAACAGGCCCTCTCCCTCACGCGATTTGATCAGCCGTGCCTCCGCGTCGAGCTTGCCCTCGACCTGCAGCGAGTAGTGACTGAACGCCATCGCCGTGTACACCCAGCGGCGCAGCAGCTGAGCCTCCCCCGGACGCAGCTTGCCGTCCCGGTGGTGCAGCAACAGGTCGGGCACGATAGTGACGTTCGGCGACGAGAGGACCTCGGACCGGGGGATCGAGCACTCGCCCTTCAGGAAGTCGATGGCGAAGCGCAGCGCCCTCTCGGTGGCGTGCCAGGCCTCCTTCAGCGCGGCTTCGTCCATGTCCGCCCCGATGAGCTTGATGTGATGGGCGCCGGTTCCCGCGAGGAGGCTCGTGAGACGCAGGACGGCTTCCCTGTTCAGGGCGAAGTTGCTGTCCTGCAACTCCTGGTGGAAGGCGTCCATGGTGTCCAGGCCGTCGGACCAGCGCGCCGCGATGGCGCTGTAGACGAGGTCACCCTTGGACAACCTTCGACCGCCCTTGTTCAACCGGGCGAAGAGTTCGGCGACCTCCTCGTAGTCGTCGGACTCGTAGGTGATGACGGCGATCTCCTGCCTGCGGATGTCATGCACCTTCTGCAGGCGCTGCATCCATGCGCCGAACTGCGGGGCGGAGTACTCGATCCCGGCCGCTTTGAGCACCTCGTGGTACTGCACGTTCTCCTGCAGCAAGGTGGAAACACGGAACAGGAGCGGGTCCTTGCCTTGGATCGCGCTCGGGTTGACGAACTCCTCGGTGCGCACGTCGAAGCGCAGGTCGATGAACCGGCCGTCCGCCTTCGACTCCGGCCGGTACACCCACGCGAGGGAGGTCAACCGCTGTTGCCCGTCCAGCAGGTAGAGAGGCTGGTGCGCCGACTTGTCGGCCTGGACGACGGCAGCCGTCTTGAAGGGGACGGTCAGATTGGTCTTCCACAGCAGCAGGGCACCGACGGGGTAGCCCCGGTAGAGGGAATCGAAGAGATCGCGTACGTCGGGCCTCATCCAGACGAAGTCGCGCTGGATGGAGGGAATGACGACCTTGCCCTGCAACAGGTCCTCGATTTGAGAAGCGATCTTTTGGTTTGCCAGCCCCATGCTGCCCCCAGCCTGCGTGTGCTCCGCCACACACACGCTATCAACTACCGAGAAGGGCCAACCGCGGCCGAGCGGAACCACCTTCGCTTGCCAGGGTCGTCGCGTACCCCGCTCGGCCCTCCGGATGCCCGTACCCACGCCCCTACGCCGAACTGGCAGACATGGACGGCACGACACGCTGATCGGGTACAGCTCGGCCCTGCACGGTTTCGGGCCACGCGTCCGCGCGGCGGAGATGGAGGAGGCTGAGCTCGACGACCGGGTCGAGCAGGTGCGTGAGTTGGTGGACGGCGGTGCCGCGTACGAGGAGATCGGTACCTGTGCGCGGTCATAGTGACTTGCGGGAAAGCCAAGGACCGCCGATCGCGGCCGGGGTCCCCGCAAGCCGGGTGGTCCGCGCGGGAGTCGCCCGCACAGACGACGCAGTCAACGCGGGTGCATGCACACTTTTTAGGGCTCGAGTACCGCTACACCGCCGTCGTCGGCGTCAACGACCGCGCCCTGCCGAATTCTTCGGCCGCCACCCCGCAGAAGCTCGATCGGCTCCAGCACGAGGCCGCCCTCGCCGCGGAAGCTGCATGCTGTTCGCCGCCTGCACCCGGGGGACAGCCTGTACGTCTCGTGGACCGGGCAGCCGTGCCCATTCCTGGTGGGGCCGCGTGCGGGACGTAGCCGACACAGTCTGCTCGTCATCCCTGAACCGGGCACACACCAGCGAACCGAAGGGGTTTGACGATGCTTTCAACCGTATGGGAAGGTGTAGCCGCTTCAGCTCGTGTAAGGCGGCGCGGCGAAGGACGTCGTGACGCGAAGGGGTGGACGGGCGGTAGCGAGGGGGATGCGGCTTCAGCCGCCCACAGGGCTGCCGGGATGCCGGCGACCGGAATCCTTCTCCTGCCCGCAGCAGTGCGGGATGCCCCGGGCGGGGCGCTCGCGGAAGGAGCATGTGATGGCCGACGAGAAGACTCCTGATGAAGGAGCGGCCGAGAAGGCCGGGCAGTGGGTCGCTGAGCTTGCGGAGAAGGTCATGGTGAACGGCGTGGGGCCGATCACGGGGTCGGCAACCTGGGCCGAGGACCGTCTTTCGCGTCGGCAGGGTGCCGATTACCGGGCACCTGGTGACGATGAGCGCCGCTCTCCCCAGGACATGAAGGACGACATCGACGCGGTCGTCGCCCGCCTCATCAAGGAGTCCGTGGCCGCAGCCGGGGCTCAGGGGTTCATCACCGGGCTCGGAGGTCTGCTGACCGCAGGCGTGACGATACCCGCGAACGTGGCCGCATCCTTCGCCGTCAACATGCGGATGGCCGGCGCTATCGCGCACCTTCGGGGATGGGACATCCGTGATCCGCACGCGCGGACCGTCGCGATGATGCTCGCGATCGGGATGAGCACGCAGCGCGTCCTCGCAGCCTTCGGGGTGAAGGCAGGCCAGAAGTTCGGCGAGCAGATGATCAAGAAGATCCCGATCACGATGATCCGGGCGATCAACAAGAAGGCAGGGACCCACCTCGTCGCGAAGTATGGGACCCAGCGCGCTGCGATCACGCTCGCCAAGGGGATCCCAATCCTGGGGGGCCTTGTCGGAGGGGCTGTGGACGCAGGAGCGACTGCTGTCATCGGGCGGACCACGGACAAGGCCATGCGTGGCGACACCCTGCGGGCCGAGGAACCGAAGTAGCGAAGAAGCGAACCAGGTGGACCAGCGCGCGCCTCTTCCTCGCTGGGCGTGGAGGAGCAGCGGGAGGACTTCCGGCACTACCTGCGCTCGTCGCCGCCTGCCCTTGTCAGACCTCGTCCAGGTCGTGGGCGGTGCTTGCAGGTGTTGCAGAGCCTGTCGACAGGCACGTCACCGTCATCCCGGAGGTCGAAGTCCTCGCTCCAGAGCCTGCTTGGTCCCGAAGGCATGGCCGGCCTTCCCCCGTAAAGATGGACACGCGTTTGTGCGTCCTGCGGCGAGCGTGAGCTTAGCCGCGTCGTGTCGCCGTTCGTATTCGTCGGGGCCGGGGCGGCCGTTGGCGAAGTGTCTGCGGCGGGTGTTGTAGCAGGCCAGTCAGGCGAAGACGGTGACCTGCAGGTGGCAGCGTCGCTGTAGACGCGGGCTCCGCGGAGGGTCTCGCGTTTCCGAGACGCATGGAACCGCTCGCAGGCCGCGCTGTTCGCGCTGCTGCCGACCGCGCCCATCGACCGGTTGACCCCGAGCTGGTCGCAGAGGCTGGCGCGAAGGCCCCCGAACCGTATTGGGCCCCGTGATCGGAGTGGAAGAGTGCCCCGTCCACGCCGCCGCGGGTGCGGGCGGCCATCCGCAGGGCGTCGGCGGCCAGGTCCGTGCGCATGTGGTCGGCGATGGACCAGCCCACGACCTTCCGGCTGAAGCAGTCCAGGACCGTCGCTATTCTGTGGAATCTGTGACCTGCTGTTTCGTCATTGGGCGCCTTGTCGGACCTCGACGATCAGCAGCAGCGTCATCCCCTCATCGAGCCGATCACGAGGCTCAAGCCCCCAGAAACGACGAAATACCGGCGAGCCACATGACTCGACCGGTAATTCGTGAACGCTTCGGGACGATCTCGTGAACGTCCCGCGTGGTGTCCGAGGGGGGACTTGAACCCCCACGCCCGATAAAGGGCACTAGCACCTCAAGCTAGCGCGTCTGCCATTCCGCCACCCGGACCAGGTGTCTTGCCGCTTTGGGGTGTTCCCCGCGGCGACATGGATAACTCTACCAGGGGTTCGAGGTGCCTTTCACCGGCGTTTCCCGTGGTCAGTGACGTGCGGATGGCCTCACTTCCTTGATCCGGGCGACAGCATCGCCTGCTTTCACGCATCGTCGCCTGTCGTATACGTCGAGTAGCGCCGAGGAGTGGGGCCGCCTAGCCTGCCCCGGTGAGCCACCTCTCCGAGTACCGCAGGCCACGGATGCTGTCTCCGCTGCGTGAGCATCTGCGCGACACCTTCTGGTTCGCGCCGGTCGTGGCGATGGCGGGCGTGTTGCTGCTCTGGGCCGCCGCCTCGGAGCTGGACGCCGCGATCGTCGCGACGCTGCAGAAGGAGAGTGCGTACGACGAGGTCGGCGAACTGATCGGGATCGTCGAGGACGCCAAGACGATCGTGACGACGATCAGCTCCGCGATGATGACGTTCATCGGTGTCGTCTTCTCGATCTCGCTCGTCGCGGTGCAGATGGCGAGCGGCCAGTTCAGCCCCCGGGTGGTGCGGATCTTCATCAGGAGCCGGATCACCAAGGCGACGTTCTCGGTCTTCCTGGCGACGTTCCTGCTGTCGCTGCTCGTGCTGACCTCGTACGACAGCCAGGCCGATCCGCGGTACGTGTCGACCGTGCCGCTGGTGCAGTCGTTGCTGACGCTGGCGATGGTGGGGCTGAGCCTGCTGCTCTTCGTGGCGTACGTGAACACCACGCTGCGGCTGATGCGGGTGGGGCATGTGGTGGACCTGATCGCGACGGAGTCGTTCCGGGTGCTGGCGAAGCAGCCGCGGTACGAGGGTGAGGTCGGGCAGTTCGGGGCCGCGACGGCGTTCGTGGTGCACCGGGGCCGCGCCGGGGTGGTGCGGGATGTGAACGTCGCGGTGCTGGTGCGGGCCGCCGCCCGCACCGGGGTCGTGCTGCGGCTGTTGCCGAGGATCGGGGATTTCGTGGTGCCGGGCACACGCGTCCTGGCCGTGCACGGGGAGGGCCGGGTGCCCGCCCGGCTGGGGTCGGCGGTCTCCGTCGGGATCGAGCGGACGTTCCACCAGGACGTCGGTTTCGGGCTCCGGCAGCTCGCGGACATCGGGCTGCGCGCGCTCTCCCCCGCCGTGAACGACCCGACGACGGCGGTGCAGTGTCTGGACCGGATCACACAGCTCCTCGCCGTGGTCGCGGGCCGGCCGCTGGGTGCGGTCCACCATCGCGACCGGAAGGGCAAGGTCCGGCTGGTGCAGGACGTGCCGGGGTGGACCGATCTGGTGGATCTGGGGTTCACGGAGCTACGGGGCTGCGCGGCGGCCAGTCCGCAGGTGTCCCGGCGGATGCTGGCGGGCCTCGACGATCTGCTGACCCTGGCCCCGGAGGAGCGGCGGGAACCGCTGGCCCGGCACCGCGCGCTCCTGGTGCGGCTGGTGGAGCGGGCGGTGCCGGAGCCCGCTGACCGTGACTTCGCGCTGGAGGCGGACCGACAGGGGATCGGCTGATCATCGCGTGCTCGGCCCCGCGTGCGCCGGTGTCAGGGCATGAGGTGGTGGTCGGGGAAGTTGCCCGGCCGCCGTTCCCCGTCGGGGCCCTCGGTGACGGCCTTGACCAGCAGGTCGCCGCCGACGAAAGCGCCGCGCCAGGACGCGCCGAAGCCGCCGAAGAGTTCGGCCCGGTCACCTCGGGAGCGGGGCGTGCCGTGCCCGGTCTTGAAAGCGCGGATCTGTGGTGCCAGGCGGGCGTACGTCTCGGGGTCGTCGGTGGAGAGCGTGGCGACGAGCGCGCCGTTCGAGGCGTTCATCGCGGCGAGCAGTTCGGCCTCGGTGTCGACCAGGACGATCGTGTCGACCGGCCCGAAGGGTTCGGCGTGGTGCAGCGGTGAGGAGGGGGGCGGGTTGAGGAGCGTGACGGGTGGGAGGTACGCGGAGGTGTCCTGGCCGGCGAGGAAGCGGCCATCGGTGAGGGAGCCCTGGTGGAGGGGGATCGCGCCGCGGTCGACGGCCTCGGCGACCTGGTCGCCGAGCTCCTTGGCCTTGGCCGCGTTGATGAGCGGGCCGAAGTCGAGTGCGGGAAGGTCGTCGCTGGGGTGCGCGACGGCGAGCGGGTGGCCCATGCGGAGCGAGCGGACCGCCGGCAGGTAGGCGGCAAGGAAGTCGGCGAAGAGGGTGCGCTGGACGACGAAGCGCGGGTAGGCGGTGCAGCGCTGCTTGCCGTAGTCGAAGAGTTTGGGGATGACGGCGGTCAGGGCGGGCCAGTCGCCGAAGTTCCAGATGCCCCAGGTGTTGAGGCCCTCCTGTTCGAGGATGTGGCGTTTGCCCAGGTCGGCGACTGCCGTGGCGATCCGGGCGCCGGTGTCGCGGCCGCCGACGAAGGAGACGCAGCCGATCTCGGGGGCGCGGACGAGGGCCTCGGAGAGTTCGCCGCCGATGCCGCTGACGAGGGTGATCGGGACGCCCTCGCGGGCGGCGAGCGCCGAGGCGAGGGTGAGGCAGGCGAGGCCGCCGTCGGTCGGGGTCTTGGCGATGACGGCGTTTCCGGCCAGCGCCTGGACGAGCAGGGCGTGGACCAGGACCGACATCGGGTAGTTCCAGCTGGCGATGTTGGAGACCGGGCCGGGGAGCGGGCTGCGGCCGGCCAGCATGGGCTCGACGCCGTCGACGTACCACCGCACTCCGTCGATGGCGCGGTCGACGTCGGCCTGGGCGAGCCGCCAGGGTTTGCCGATCTCCCAGACGAGGAGGAGGGCGAGCAGCTCGCGGTGGGCGGCGAGCGCGTCGAGGGTGGCCGCGACGCGGGCGCGGCGCTCGGGCAGCGGGATGTGCCGCCAGGCGCGGTGCTGGTCGAGCGAGGCCCGTACGGCCTGGTGGGCGGTGGCGGCGTCGAGGCGCGGCGGGCCGGCGATGGGGCTGCCGTCGACGGGGCTGGTGGCGGGGAGCGCGCGGCCGTCGGGCCGCCAGGTGCCGGCCCAGAGGTTGAGGACGTTCTCGTCCCGGAACGCCTCGGGGGCGACGGTCAGACAGCGCTGCCAGGCGTCGGTCCAGGCCGTGCCCGGCTTGAGGGTGAGGGGTCTGGTGGGCGCGGGGGCGGGTTGAGCAGGGCTGGGTGCCATGGAGGGTCTCCGCTCTCGGTGCACAGTCGGGCGGGAGGTGGTCGTTGTGTCCGGTCAGTCGTGGGGGACGCCGGGGACCGTGAGGCGGGCCAGGACGAGGCCGGCGGTCTCGGTGGGGGTGGAGCCGACCTGTACCCCGGCCGCTTCCAGGGCTTTTCGTTTCCCCTCGGCCGTTCCGGACGATCCGGAGACGATGGCGCCGGCGTGGCCCATGGTCTTGCCCTCGGGGGCGGTGAAGCCGGCGATGTAGGCGATGACGGGCTTGGTGATGTGGGCCGCGATGTGGTCGGCCGCGCGTTCTTCGGCGTCGCCGCCGATCTCACCGATCATCACGATCAGATCGGTGTCGGCGTCGGCCTCGAAGGCGGTCAGGCAGTCGATGTGGGTGGTGCCGACGACCGGGTCTCCGCCGATGCCGACGGCTGACGAGAAACCGTGCTCCCGCAGCTCGTACATGAGTTGGTAGGTGAGCGTGCCGGACTTGGAGACGAGTCCGATGCGGCCGGGCTCGGCGGCGATGTCGGCGGGGATGATGCCCGCGTTGGACTGGCCGGGGCTGATCAGGCCGGGGCAGTTGGGGCCGATGATGCGGGTGCCGTGGGCGCGGGCGTGGGCCTGGAAGGCCACGGTGTCGTGGACGGGGATGCCCTCGGTGATGACGACGGCGAGGCGGACGCCCGCGTCGACGGCTTCGAGGACGGCCGCCTTGGCGAAGGGTGGCGGTACGAAGACGACCGTGACGTCCGCTCCCGTGGCCTCGATCCCTTCGCGGACGGAGCCGAAGACGGGGATCGTCCGGCCGCCGATGTCGACGCCGCGGCCGGCCTTGCGCGGGTTGACTCCGCCGACGACCTCGGTGCCGGCGGCGAGCATCCGGCGGGTGTGTTTCATGCCTTCGGCGCCGGTCATGCCCTGGACGAGGACTCTGCTCTCCTTGGTCAGGAAGATGGCCATGTCTCTCACTCCCCTTCAGGTGGTGGCGAGTTCGGCGGCGCGGGCGGCGGCGCCGTCCATGGTGGTGGCCTGTTCGACCAGGGGGTGGGCACGGGCGTCGAGGATGGCCCGGCCGCGTGCCGCGTTGTTGCCGTCGAGGCGTACGACGAGCGGTTTGGTGAGGCGGACGGATTCGAGGGCCCGGACGATGCCTTCGGCGACGGCGTCGCAGGCGGTGATGCCGCCGAAGACGTTGACGAGGACGGCTCTGACGTCGGGGTCGCTCAGGATGACGTCGAGGCCGTCGGCCATGGTGCGGGCGGAGGCGCCGCCGCCGATGTCGAGGAAGTCGGCGGGGCGGGCGCCGCGGCCGGCGACGACGTCGAGGGTGGACATGACCAGTCCGGCGCCGTTGCCGATGATGCCGACCTCGCCGTCGAGCTTGACGTAGTTGAGGCCCTTGGCCCGGGCGGCGGCCTCCAGCGGGTCGGCGCCGGGGTCGTCCGCCGGTTGGGCCGCGTCACTCCCCCAACGCGCTTGGCGGAAGCGTGCGTTGTCGTCGACGGTGACCTTGCCGTCGAGGGCGAGGATCACTCCGTCGGCGGTGCGGACGAGGGGGTTCACCTCGACGAGGAGGGCGTCCTCACGGACGAGGACCCGCCAGAGGCGGTGGAGCACGGCGGCGGCCTCCGGGGGCAGTCCGGCCGCGGCGGCGATCTCGGCGGCCTTGGCCTCGGTGACGCCTTCGGCCGGGTCGACGGGGATGCGGGTGACAGCCTCGGGGCGGTTCGCGGCGACCTCCTCGATCTCCACGCCGCCTTCGGCGGAGGCGATGGCGAGGAAGGTGCCGGCCTCCCGGTCGAGGACGTAGCTCACATAGAACTCGTCCTGGATGTCGACGGGTTGGGCGAGCATCACCCGGCGGACGGTGTGGCCCTTGATGTCCATCCCCAGGATCTGGCGGGCGGTGATCTCCGCGGCGGCGGGGTCGGCGGCGAGTTTGACGCCGCCCGCCTTGCCCCGGCCGCCGGTCTTCACCTGCGCCTTCACGACGACGCGTCCGCCGAGGAGTTCGGCCGCGTGCCGGGCCTCGCGTGGGTGGTCGACGACGGCCGCGTCGGGCACGGCGATGCCGTGGTCCTTGAACAGTTCTCTTGCCTGGTACTCGTACAGGTCCATCTCGGCTCCTGTCTCGAAAGTGCCGCACACCCCCTGGACACCATCCGGGCGATGCGGGATAACAAGCTTCATACAGTATTCGTCGACTGTATGCAATCGACCGCGACGGCACCTCAATCCCCCTACGAAGGGACAGGACTTCGCCATGCCCGACGACAGCCGGCAGCCTCGACAGGAACGCATCTCCGGCGGCCACCTGGTCGCCAAGGCCCTCAAGGCGGAGGGGGTCGACGTCATCTACACCCTCTGCGGCGGCCACATCATCGACATCTACGACGGCTGCGTCGACGAGGGCATCGAAGTCGTCGACGTACGCCATGAACAGGTCGCCGCGCACGCCGCCGACGGCTACGCCCGGATCACCGGGAAGCCGGGGTGCGCGGTGGTCACCGCCGGCCCCGGCACCACCGACGCCGTCACCGGTGTCGCCAACGCCTTCCGCGCCGAGTCGCCGATGCTCCTGATCGGAGGCCAGGGAGCCCACACCCAGCACAAGATGGGCTCACTGCAGGACCTTCCGCACGTCGACATGATGACGCCCATCACGAAATTCGCCGCGACCGTGCCGGACACGGCACGGGCGGCGGACATGGTCTCCATGGCGTTCCGCGAGTGCTACCACGGAGCGCCCGGCCCCTCCTTCCTGGAGATCCCGCGCGACGTCCTCGACGCCAGCGTGCCGGTGGAGAAGGCACGCGTGCCGAAGGCCGGGCAGTACCGGGCGTCCACCCGCAGCCCCGGCGACCCCGAGGCGGTCGAGAAGCTCGCCGATCTGCTGGTGCACGCCGAGAAGCCGGCGATCCTGCTCGGCAGCCAGGTCTGGACGACCCGCGCCACCGACGCGGCCGTCGAACTCGTACGGACCCTGAACCTCCCCGCGTACATGAACGGCGCGGGACGCGGCACCCTGCCGCCCGGCGATCCGCACCACTTCCAGCTCTCGCGGCGCTACGCCTTCTCGAACGCCGATGTCATCGTGATCGTCGGCACCCCCTTCGATTTCCGGATGGGTTACGGCAAGCGGCTCTCCCCCGACGCGACCGTCGTCCAGATCGACCTGGACTACCGCACCGTCGGCAAGAACCGGGACATCGACCTCGGGATCGTCGGCGACGCGGGGCTGATCCTGAAGTCGGTGACGGAGGCGGCGAGCGGCCGGCTCAACGGCGGTGCCATCAAGCGCAAGGCGTGGCTGGAGGAGCTGCGCGCCGCCGAACAGACCGCGCTCGACAAGCGGCTGCCTCAGCTGCGTTCGGACGCCTCCCCCATCCACCCGTACCGCCTGGTCAGCGAGATCAACGACTTCCTGACCGAGGACTCGATCTACATCGGGGACGGTGGCGACATCGTCACCTTCTCCGGGCAGGTCGTGCAGCCCAAGTCACCCGGGCACTGGATGGACCCGGGGCCGCTCGGCACGCTCGGCGTCGGCATCCCCTTCGTCCTGGCCGCCAAGCAGGCCCGCCCGGACAAGGAGGTCGTGGCCCTCTTCGGCGACGGCGCCTTCTCCCTCACCGGCTGGGACTTCGAGACCCTCGTCCGCTACAACCTCCCCTTCGTCGGCATCGTCGGCAACAACTCCTCGATGAACCAGATCCGTTACGGCCAGGCCCAGAAGTACGGGCTTGAGCGCGAGCGGGTCGGCAACACCCTCGGCGACGTCCACTACGACAAGTTCGCCCAGATGCTCGGCGGTTACGGCGAGGAGGTGCGCGACCCCGCCGACATCGGCCCGGCCCTGCGCCGCGCCCGCGAGTCGGGACTGCCGTCCCTGATCAACGTCTGGGTGGACCCGGACGCGTACGCCCCCGGAACCATGAACCAGACCATGTACAAGTGAGGGGTCTCGACGTGACCAAGGCACTCGAAGGCATCCGTGTCCTCGACATGACGCATGTGCAGTCCGGCCCGTCCGCCACACAGCTGCTCGCCTGGCTCGGCGCTGATGTGGTGAAGGTGGAGGCACCGTCCGGCGACATCACCCGCAAGCAGCTGAGGGACATGCCCGAGGTCGATTCGCTCTACTTCACGATGCTCAACTGCAACAAGCGGAGCGTCACCCTCAACACCAAGACAGAGCGTGGCAAGGAGCTGCTCACGGAGCTGATCCGGCGCAGCGACGTCATGGTCGAGAACTTCGGCCCGGGAGCCGTCGACCGGATGGGCTTCACCTGGGAACGCATCCAGGAGATCAATCCGCGAATCGTCTATGCCTCCATCAAGGGGTTCGGTGACGGCCCGTACACCAACTTCAAGGCGTACGAGGTCGTCGCTCAGGCCATGGGCGGCTCGATGGCCACCACCGGGTTCGAGGACGGGCCGCCGCTGGCGACGGGCGCCCAGATCGGTGACTCCGGCACCGGCATCCACGCCGTCGCCGGGATCCTCGCGGCGCTCTTCCAACGCGAGAACACCGGGCGGGGGCAGCGGGTGAACGTCGCGATGCAGCACGCGGTACTGAATCTGTGCCGGGTGAAACTGCGGGACCAGCAGAGGCTGGCCCACGGGCCGCTCTCCGAGTATCCCAACGAAGATTTCGGCGAGGAAGTCCCCCGTTCGGGTAATGCTTCGGGCGGCGGCCAGCCCGGCTGGGCGGTGAAGTGCGCGCCCGGCGGGCCGAACGACTATGTGTACGTCATCGTCCAGCCCATCGGCTGGGCCCCGATCTCTGAGCTGATCGGCCGGCCCGAACTCGCCGCCGACCCGGAGTGGGCGACGCCCGAGGCCCGGCTGCCGAAGCTCTCCAAGATGTTCCAGCTGATCGAGGAGTGGTCCTCGACGCTTCCCAAGTGGGAGGTGCTCGAACTCCTCAACGCCCGGGGGATTCCCTGCGGTCCGATCCTGTCCACCAAGGAGATCATCGAGGACGCCTCGCTGGTGGCCAACGAGATGGTGGTGGAGGTCGCGCACCCCGAGCGCGGCAGCTTCACCACGGTCGGCTCGCCGCTCAAGCTGTCCGACTCCCCGGTCGAGGTGCTCACCTCGCCCCTGCTCGGCGAGCACAACGAAGAGGTGTACATCGGCGAGCTCGGGCTCGGCGACGAGGAGCTGCGGCTGCTGAAGACGAGCGGGGTGATCTAGTGACGGATCCGGTGAAGGCACACGGCTCGGACGGCTTCGATCAGCGGGCGGTGCGGCGACTGCTCGACGCCGTACGGGCGGACGGGCGCACCTCCCTGACCGCGCCCGAGGGCAAGGTGATCGCCGACGCGTACGGGATCGCCGTGCCGGGCGAGGCCCTCGCCCGGGACGTCGACGAGGCGGTGGCGCATGCCGACCGGCTCGGCGGGAAGGTCGTCCTCAAGATCGTCTCCCCTGACATCCCGCACAAGACGGAGGCCGGCGGGGTGGTCGTCGGCGTGGAGGGGGCGGCCCAGGTCCGGGAGGCGTTCTGCCGGATCGTCGAGAACGCCCGGGCGTACGCGCCGGACGCCCGCGTCGAGGGCGTCCAGGTTCAGCGGATGCTGCCGCCCGGCCAGGAGGTCATCGTCGGATCGGTCACCGACCCCGCCTTCGGCAAGGTCGTGGCCTTCGGACTCGGCGGCGTGCTGGTGGAGGTGCTGAAGGACGTCACCTTCCGGCTCGCACCGGTGACCGCCGACGAGGCGGTGTCGATGCTCGACTCGATCCGGGCGGCGGAGATACTGCGCGGCGTGCGCGGGGCGCCGGCCGTGGACCGCTGGGCGCTCGCCGAGCAGATCCGCCGGGTCTCCCAGCTCGTCACCGACTTTCCCGAGATCGCCGAGGTCGATCTCAATCCGGTGATCGCCACGCCGCAGGGTGCGACGGCCGCCGACATCCGCGTCATCCTCGCTTCGGAGGCACCGGTCCGGCGCCGGACCTACGGCCGTGAGGAGATCCTGCGGGCCATGCGGCGGCTGATGGAGCCGAGCGCGGTGGCCGTGATCGGGGCCTCCAACGAGGGGGGAAAGATCGGCAATTCGGTGATGCGCAACCTCATCGACGGTGGTTTCCGGGGCGAGATCCATCCGGTGAACCCCCGGGCCGATGACATTCTCGGCCGCAAGGCGTACAAGAGTGTCACGGACGTTCCCGGTGAGGTGGATGTGGCGGTCTTCGCGATCCCCGCTCCGTTCGTGGCGTCGGCGTTGGAGGAGGTGGGCCGCAAGGGCATCCCCAACGCGGTACTCATTCCGTCCGGCTTCGCCGAGACCGGGGAACACGCCCTCCAGGACGAGATCGTGGCCGTGGCGGAACGGTACGGGATCCGGCTCCTGGGGCCGAACATCTACGGCTACTACTCGACCTGGCAGGACCTGTGCGCCACGTTCTGCACGCCGTACGACGTCAAGGGCGGTGTGGCCCTGACCTCGCAGTCGGGCGGGATCGGGATGGCGATCCTGGGCTTCGCCCGCACCACGCGCACGGGGGTGTCGGCGATCGTCGGGCTCGGCAACAAGTCGGACATCGACGAGGACGATCTGCTCACCTGGTTCGGCGAGGATCCGCGTACCGAGTGCATCGCCATGCACCTCGAGGACCTCAAGGACGGGCGCGCCTTCGTCGAGGCGGCCCGGGCGACGGTCCCGAAGAAACCGGTGATCGTCCTCAAGGCGGGGCGGACCAGTGCCGGCGCCAGGGCGGCGGGCTCGCACACGGGCGCACTCGCGGGTGACGACGCGGTGTACGACGACATCCTGCGGCAGGCGGGGGTGATCAGGGCGCCCGGACTGAGCGACATGCTGGAGTATGCGCGGGCGTTGCCGGTCCTGCCGACGCCGCGGGGGGACAACGTCGTCGTCATCACCGGGGCCGGCGGGTCGGGGGTCCTGCTGTCCGACGCGATCGTCGACAACGGACTGCGTCTGATGGACATCCCGGAGGATCTGGACGCCTCCTTCAAGGCGTTCATCCCGCCCTTCGGGGCGTCCGGGAACCCCATCGACATCACGGGCGGCGAACCTCCGTCGACGTACGAGGCCACGATCAGGCTCGGCCTGGAGGATCCGCGCGTCCACGCGCTGGTGCTCGGCTACTGGCACACCATCGTCACTCCCCCGATGGTGTTCGCCGAGCTCACCGCGCGCGTGGTGGCGGAGTTCCGGGAGCGGGGCGTCGAGAAGCCGGTGGTGGCGTCGCTCGCGGGCGATGTCGAGGTCGAGGAGGCGTGTCAGTACCTCTTCGAGCGGGGCGTCGTGGCCTACCCGTACACGACCGAGCGGCCGGTCGCGGTGCTCGGCGCGAAGTACCGGTGGGCGCGCGCCGCGGGGCTGCTCGGAGCGGACGGTGCGGTGGGGAGGCGGTCGACGGGCTGAGCGACAGCTCGAACCACGGGGCTCGCGGCGGCCGCACGCCGCGGGCCCCGGTGCGAAGAGAACGGACAGGGGGCGCTGGCCAGACTTCTTCCACGCGAGGGGTTCGATCTCCATGACGACAACCGACATCACCACCTCCCTCCCTTACAGGGAGGTGACGGACGCCAACGGTCGCACGTACCGGATCGGCGAGTCCGACGTCGACCTGATGGGCCGCACGCGCAAGTGGATGGTCATCCTGCCGTGGGTGGGCATGATGGGCATCAGTTCGGCGGAGTACGCGTTCGCCTCCGCCGAGGAGACCCTGCACACCGCGCACAGCTGGAGCAGTGCGCACATCTTCTGGATGCTCGGGGTCTGGGTGTTCTTCCAGGCCGCCGTCGCCTTCCCGGCCGGGAAGCTGCGGGAGAGCGGCAAGCTGCCGGCCCGCTGGGCGATGATGCTGGGCGCGCTCGGCACGCTGCTGGGCTATCTCTCGCTCGCGTTCGCGCCCCATGTGATCGTCGCGTACCTCGGCTTCGGCATGTTCAGCGGCATGGGCGCGGGCATGGTGTACGCGACCTGCGTCAACATGGTCGGGAAGTGGTACCCGGAGCGGAAGGGCGGGAAGACGGGCTTCGTGAACGGCGGCTTCGCCTACGGTTCGGTGCCGTTCGTCTTCATCTTCACCGGCTACATGGACCTGACCAACTTCCGTTGGGTGCTGGTCTCGGTGGGGCTGTTCCTGGCCGCGATGGTGGCGGTCGCGGGATACTTCTTCCAGGACCCGCCGAAGAACTGGTGGCCCGCGCAGGTGGATCCGCTGAGGAAGCCGGACGACCCGCGGGCGAGGAGGGCGCTGGAGAAGAACCCTCCGGCGGTGAAGCAGTACACGCCGATCGAGGCCTGGCGGACGGGCCGGGTGGCGCTGATGTGGTTCTGTCTGCTGTGCACCTCGGGCGTGAACATCTTCGGCATCGCCTTCCAGGTGCCGTTCGGTGACGAGGCCGGCTTCGCGGGCGGGATCGTGGCGACCGCGATGTCGTTGAAGGCGATCGTGAACGGCACGGGCCGTGGCGTGATCGGCTGGCTCTCCGACCGCTACGGCCGCAAGCAGTGCCTGATCTTCGTCTGTGTGGTCCTGGGACTCTCCCAGTACGGCATCCTGTGGTCCGGCAACATCCACAACCTGCCGCTGTTCCTGGTGTTCTCCAGCATCTCCGGCTTCGGCGGCGGCGCGATCTTCCCGATGTTCGCGGCGATGACCGCGGACTACTTCGGGGAGAACAACAACGCCTCCAACTACGGTCTGGTGTACAGCTCCAAGCTGGTGTCGGGGCTGCTCGGCTCGGGCATGGGCGCGGTCGTGGTCGCCTCCTGGGGCTATTCGGGAGCGTTCGTCCTCGCCGGGACGATCTCGCTGTTCGCCGGGATCGTGGCGCTGTTCCTGCATCCGCCGGGACGGCCGCGGGCCCGCCGCGTGGTGGCGAACCCGCGGCCGATCAGCCGGGATGCCGGAGCCGAGTGATGCCCCGGGTCAGCAGTCCTTCTCGCGCAGGGAGTGGAGGTGCGCGCTGGACTTCCGGGCGAAGTCGAACGACTCGACGGGGTTGTCGCGTTCGGCCTGCCAGTGATGGGCGTGGCGCCCGTGGCGGGTGCGGTTCACCTCCGAGATGAAGCGCCGGTAGTCGATGTCTCCGTCCCCGACGTCCGCCATGCGGTAGCCGTCTCGGACGGAGTCGTCGCGTTCGCCGTCCTTGACGTGGAAGAGCGGATAGCGGTGCGGCTGGTCGAGGACGTAGTCCAGCGGGTCGAAGGGGGCGGGGGTGCCGTCGACGCGCCGGGAGAAGCGGTGCTGGGCCACGTACGCCCAGTAGATGTCCATCTCGAGGTGGACGAGGTCGGGGTCGGTCTCGGCGAGCAGCACGTCGTAGAGCCGGACGTCCGGGCGGTCGGTGGCGAAGGAGAACTCCTCGGCGTGGTTGTGCTGGTAGAACTTCATGCCGCGCTTCTTCGCCTCGGCGCCGTAGTGGTTGAACTCCTCGGCGCAGCGCTTCCAGCCGTCGACGGTGGCGCCGTAGCGCCAGGGGCCGGAGGCGGTGCCGATGTGCGGGAGGCCGAGCGCCTGGGCGTCGTCGAGGACCTTGGTGAGGTTCTGGGCGAAGGTGTACGCCTTGGGGTCGGAGGAGTAGTAGCCGACGTGGCTGCCGATGCCGCGCAGGCCGTGGTCGCGGGTGAGCCGCTTGAGCTCCGCGAGGGTGAGGGGGCCTGCCGAGCCCTGCTGGTAGCCGGCGAACTCGACTTCGTCGTAGCCGTACTTCTTCAGCTCGGCGAAGACGGCCGCGAAGCCGAGTGCGGAGACCTTGTCGCGCAGGGAGTAGAGCTGGATGCCGAGGCGGCCGGGAGGCAGGACGGGGCGGCCGTGGCCGTTGCCGCGGGTGGCGGGGTCGGCCGCGGCGGGTCCTGTCCCCGCTTCGGTCTCGGCGGCCGAAGCCGTCGGGGCGGTCGCGCCGAGGAGGGCCGCGGCAGTGGCGCCGGCGGCGACGCCGAGCATGTTCCGTCTGCTGAGCTTGCGGGTCAGTTCGGGGTCGGCGGAGGGGCTGTGGATACGTCGGGTGCGGCTCATCTGTGGATAACTCCTGGTTGTCGGTGGAGTCTGCTTCACTGGAGTCCGGTCAGCAGAGACCGGCCAGTCGGAGCAGCAGGGATTTCACATCGGTGGCCGCGACGCGACCGCTCACAGCGCGGGGGGTGGAGCACAGAATGAGCGGACTTTCGTCCTCGCTCGTGGGGAGGCGGCCATGGCTGCCGCGAATAGGTGAGGGGTCGAGAGGCACGACCGCCAGCCGGTAGCGCATGCCGAGCTTCTTGCGGGCGATCGCCTTCGCCGCCTTGATCCGTACGTACGGGTCGTGCGGGTCCATGAACAGCTCGACGGGGTCGTAGCCGGGTTTGCGGTGGATCTCGACGAGCTGGGCGAAGTCGGGCGCCTTCGTGTCGTCGAGCCAGTAGTAGTACGTGAACCAGGCGTCGGGATCGGCGAGGGCGACGAGCTCCCCGGAGCGGGGGTGGTCGAGGCCGTGTTCCTTCTTGCCTTCGTCGTCGAGGAGCTGCTCGATGCCGGGAAGGCCGGTGAGGGCTTCCCGGGTGGGTTCGAGGTCTTCCGGGCGTCGTACGTAGACGTGGGCGAGCTGGTGGTCGGCGACCGCGAAGGCGCGGGAGGCCATCGGGTCCAGGTACTCCATGCCGTCCTGGGTGTGGACCTCCAGGAGGCCGGCGCGGCGCAGGGCGCGGTTGATGTCGACGGGGCGGGTCACGCGGGTGATGCCGTACTCGGAGAGGGCGACGACGGTGCGGCCTTCGGCTCGGGCGTCGTCGAGAAGGGGGGCGAGGGCGGTGTCGAGTTCGGCGGCGGCGCGGAAGGACCGCGGGTCGTCGGGGCCGTAGCGCTGAAGGTCGTAGTCGAGGTGGGGGACGTAGCACAGGGCGAGGTCGGGGCGGCGGGTGCGCAGGATGTGGCGGGTGGCGTCGATGATCCACCGGCTGGAGATCAGGTCGGCGCCGGGGCCCCAGAAGTGGAAGAGGGGGAAGGTGCCGAGTTTCTCGGTGAGTTCGTCGTGGAGGGCCGGGGGCCGGGTGTAGCAGTCGGGTTCTTTGCGGCCGTCGGCGTAGTAGACGGGGCGGGGGGTGACGGTGATGTCGGTGTCGGCGCCCATCGCGTACCACCAGCAGATGTTGGCGACGGTGTAGCCGGGGTGGGCGCGGCGGGCCGCGTCCCAGAGTCTGTCGCCGGAGACGAGGCCGTTGTGCTGGCGCCACAGGAGGACGTCGCCGAGTTCGCGGAAGTACCAGCCGTTGGCGACGATGCCGTGTTCGGAGGGGAGGGTGCCGGTGAGGAAGGTGGACTGGGCGGTGCAGGTGACGGCCGGGAGGACGGTGGAGAGGGCGGCCTGGGAGCCGTCGTGGCCGAGGGCCTTGAGGTGGGGCATGTGGGCGAGGAGGCGCGGGGTGAGGCCGACGACGTCGAGGACCAGGAGGGGGTTGGGTGAGGTGTCGCCTTGGGGGCCGGTCATGGAAGTTCCTTGAGGCCGAGGTCAGTCAACAGGTCGCGGGCCAGGCTGAGTTCGGCGGCGATGCCGTCGGCGAGGCGGGCGCGGGTGCGGGGGCGCTGCGCGGCCGGGAGGGCCTGCCAGGTGTAGGTCTCCACCTCCAGGTGGTGGGTGCGTGGCCGGGGGCCGCCGACGAGGAGGGCGAGGGCGTCCTGGAGGACGGGGAGGGTGGAGGTGAGCGGCGGGGCCGGCGGTGTGTGGAGGGGGACGTGGAAGTGGGCGCGCCAGGGGGCGCCGTCGGGAAGGGACCGGCCTGCGAGGGCCTGGGGCAGGTCGTCGGTGCCGCGCAGTCCCGCGGCGGTGCTGGTGCGGGTCTGGTGGAGGAAGCGTGGTTCGGCGAAGGCGGCGAGCGCGGCACGGACCTCGGGGAGGTGAGGGTGCTCGGCGTGCAGGGCGGCGGAGAGCTGGGTCTTGATCACGGGGACACCAGCGGAGGCGAGGGCTTCCAGAGCGGTGTGGGGATCTTCGAAGGAGGTGGCGAGATGGCAGGTGTCGACGCAGACGCCGATACGGGGGCTTGATACGGCGGTGAGCGGGCCGATCGCGTCGCTGGTGGTCTCGATCGTGCAGCCGGGTTCCGGTTCGAGTCCGATCCGGATGGATTTGCCGGTGAGCTCTTCGAGGGCGTCGAGGCGGTGGGCGAGGGTGGTGAGCGCGGTGTGGGCGGTGTCGGCGGCGCGGGAGTCGAAGGGGGTGCGCCAGGCGATCGGCAGGGTGGAGATCGAGCCGTCGGTGATGTCGTCGGGAAGGAGTGCGGCGAGGAGCCGGGCCAGGTCGGTGGTGTGGGCGAGACGTTCGGGGCGGGTCCAGTCCGGCTGGTAGACGCGGTACTTCACCTCTTCGGCGCCGAATCCTTCGTAGGGGAAGCCGTTGAGGGTGACGACTTCCAGGCCGCGGCGGTCGATCTCGGCGCGCAGTGCGCGGAGCGAGGCCGGGTCGGTGACGAGGGAGTGGACGGCGTCCCGGGCGAGCCAGAGGCCGATGCAGAGGCGGTCGCGTCCGAGGCGGCGGCGGACCGGCTCACAGTGGTCGCGGAGCTGGGCGAGGACGCCGTCGAGGGTCTCGGCGGGGTGGACGTTGGTGCAGTAGGCGAGGTGGACGGTGGAGCCGTCGGGGTGGCGGAAGCGCATGGACGGCCGCCTCATTCCCCGCCGCGGAGGATGGTGTTGCCCTCGTGGAGGGGTGGGACGGAGGGGAGGTCGAGCCGGAGCCGGCCGCTGAGGCCGTAGAAGGCGATGGGGTTGCGCCACAGGACCTGGTCGACGTCGTCCTCGGAGAATCCGGCGGCGAGCATCGCGTCGCCGACCCTGCGGGTCTTGAGCGGGTCGCTCCTGCCCCAGTCGGCGGCCGAGTTCACCAGGACGCGTTCGAGGCCGTGGTCCTTGAGCACGGCGACCATGCGGTCCTCGTCCATCTTGGTGTCGGGGTAGATGGAGAAGCCGAGCCAGGCGCCGCTGTCGGCGGCCTCCTTGACGGTGGTCTCGTTGAGGTGGTCGAGGAGGACCCGGTCGGGGGCGAGGGCGGACTCGCGTACGACGTCGAGGGTGCGGCGGAGGCCGGCGAGCTTGTCGCGGTGCGGGGTGTGGACGAGGGCGGGGAGCGCGTGGTCGGCGGCGAGCTGGAGCTGGGTGGCGAGGGCGGTGTCCTCGGCCGGTGTCATGGAGTCGTAGCCGATCTCGCCGACGGCGACGACGTTGTCCTTGACGAGGTAGCGGGGCAGGGCGTCGAGAACGGGGGTGCAGCGGGGGTCGTTGGCCTCCTTGGGGTTGAGGGCGAGGGTGCAGTGGTGGGCGATGCCGTACTGGGCGGCCCGGAAGGGTTCCCAGCCGAGGAGGGAGTCGAAGTAGTCGAGGAAGGAGGCGGGTGAGGTGCGGGGCTGCCCCAGCCAGAAGGAGGGCTCGACGAGGGCGCGGACTCCCGCCTCGTACATGGCCTGGTAGTCGTCCGTGGTGCGCGAGGACATGTGGATGTGGGGGTCGAAGATGCGCATCAGGACTCCTCCGTGGGGGCGGTGAGGGCGAGGACGCGGTGGAGGTCGGCGGGGACGGGGCGGCCGGCGGCGGTGCGCTCGGCGGCATGGTCGGTGAGCATCCGCGCGAGTTCGCGGTCGCCGCGGGCGCGTCGGCTGAGGCCGGCGACGGTGTCGACGGGCACGCCGGTGAAGAGGCATTTGAGGACGGCGTGACGCCAGGAGTGGGGGGTCAGATGGGTGGCGGCGTACGGGCCGACGGCGGCTGAGACGAGGGTGGTGTCGTGCGTGCGCAGGGCGTCCTCGACGAGGGGCACGGCCTCCGGGCCGCTGACGAGTGAGGGGAGGGCGAGGAGGACGGCGCGGCGTTCGGGGGCGGCGCCCTGCCGGTAGAGGCGGGTGAGGGTGTCCGGACCGGCGTGGGCCTCCTGGAGGAGGAGGGTGCGGACGGAGTCGGCGTGCTCCTGGCCGCAGTGCCGGCCGGCGGAGGCGAAGCGCAGTTCCCAGGCGGGGGTGCGGGCGGCGGCTTCGGTGAGGGCGTCGTCGAGCCAGGCGCGGGCGGAGTCGGTCAGCATGCCGGGGCCTCCCCGGGGGTGAGTCGGTCACGGAGGAAGGAGAGGGAGGTGCGGGCGAGATCGGGGCCGGCGTGGGAGTGGCGGGGCAGTTCCACGACGGTGAGGCCGGGGTAGCCGGCCGCGGTGAGTTCGGCGAGCGCGGCGAGGACGGGCGGGAAGTCGATCTCGCCGTCACCGAAGGGGAGATGTTCGTGGACGCCGCGGCGCATGTCCTCGATCTGGACGTGGTGCAGCCAGGGGGCGGCGGCACGGACGCAGTCGGCCGGGGCCTCGGCTTCCAGGCACTGGCAGTGGCCGATGTCGAGTGTGAGACCGAGGAGGGCCGGATCGGGGTCGCCGAGGAGGCGGCGGAGGTGGTGGAAGTCGTCGAGAGTGGCGAGAAGGTGGCCGGGTTCCGGTTCGACGGCGAGGGGGACGCGGGCGGCGGCCGCGGCTTCGAGGACGGGGGCGAGGGCTTCGGCGAGGCGCTTCCAGGCGTCGTCGGGGTGAGCGGGCTCGGGGTTGATGCCGCTGAAGCAGTGGACGGCGTGGGCTCCGAGGTCGGCGGCGACGCGGACGGCGCGTAGGAGGAACCGGGTGCGGGTGGCGCGGGCGTCGGGATCCGGGTCGAGGAGGGAGGGGCCGTGTTTGCGGCGCGGGTCGAGCACGTAGCGGGCGCCGGTCTCGACGGTGACGCCGAGGCCCAGGGTGTCGAGTCGCCGGGCGACCCGGGCCGTGCGGTCGGCCAGGTCGGGGGCGAGGGGGTCGAGGTGCATGTGGTCGAGGGTGAGACCGACCCCGTCGTAGCCGAGGTCGGCGAGGAGGGCGAGGGCGTCGTCGAGCCGGAGGTCGGTGAGGCCGTTGGTGCCGTAGCCGAACCGTGGGGTGGGGGGCCCGGGCGGCGGGGTGGTCGGGGTGGGGGTGGGGCTCATGTGGGGCTCACCTTCCTGGCCAGGCTTCGGGCGAGGGGCGCGAGCGTGAGGAGCGCGACGGCCGTGCCGGGGGCGCCGGATCGGGCGGCGAGCGCGGCCTGGAGCGGGATCAGGGCGCGGATGCCGGCGCCGACGGCGCGCTGCGTGAGCGGTGGGGAGGGGTTGAGTGCGGCGTGGAGGAAGGCGGGGGCGGGGGTGCGGGCATAGGCGACGGCGAGGGCGGCGGTGACGAGCCGGGGCAGGGAGTCCGGCCATCGCGTCGGGGGGTCACCGTCCGGTGCCGGCGGCATGACGGCGGGGTCGCGGAAGTGCGGGCGGGGCGCGGGGACGCGCGAGGCCGCCTCGCGTCGCCGGGCGCAGAACGGAAGAGCCGCTGACGTGCGGCCGGTCGTCCCCTGAGGTGTGCCGGGGCGCGGAACGGTGCCGAGGCCGGCCGCGCCCGCGGCCACGGTCAGGGTCGCGGCGAGGGCCAGCAGCGGGGCACGGGTGGAACCGCCGTGGGCTTCATGGCGGGAGACGGCGGTGATCGCGTAGGTGTGGGCGGCCAGAAGGGCGGCGGAGGGGAGGGGGCGGGGGGAGGGAGGGCCCCCCGTGGCGGTGGCGCCGAGGAGGAGGTCCAGGGCGCGGGCCGCCGCCATGGCCGCGGGCCCCGCCGCCGTGTGCTTGAGGTGGAGGTCGTAGGACCAGACGGTGGCCGCGAGGCCGGCGGCGACCGCCAGGGCCGGGCGGCCCGCGCGGGCGGCGAGCCCGAGGCCCGCCGCCGTCAGGGCCGCGGAGGCGACGAGGGCCGCGCGGGGGCTGATCCGTCCGGAGGGGATCGGGCGGTGGGGGCGGTCGACGGCGTCCTCGGCGCGGTCGGCCCAGTCGTTGAGCGCCATGCCCGCCTCGTAGAGGCAGAGGGAGGAGCCGATGGCCAGCAGGGTGGCGCGGTTCGGGCGCACGCCCGCGGCGGCGGCGCCCGCCAGGGCGTCGCCCGGGACGGTGAACAGCGCGGACACCCGCAGCAGTTCGGCCCAGGCGGACCAGGCTGCCTTCCCTCTCCGGGGTCCCGGGCGCGCCCCGGCCCCTCGAACACCGGCCCCGGACACAGCCGCGGTCCCGGCCGCTCGGACCCCGGCGCCTGCCCCGGCCCCGGCCCCGGCCGGTTGGAGACCGGTCTCGACCGCTCGGAGACCGGCCCCGCCCATGCCGCCCGGGAGCGCCCCGCCGACGGCCCCGCCCCCCGCCGCACCACCGCCGGCGCCGGCCCAGGCCCCCGACCCGTCGGCAGCCCCGGCCGCCCCCGTGCCAGCGTCCCCCGGCCCGCCGGCCGCCCCGGCCGCCCCGGCCGCCCCGGCGCGAGCGTCCCCCGACCCGCCGGCGACCCCGGCCCCCGCCGCACCACCGGTCCCCGGCCCACCCGGAGTTCCACCCCCCGCCTCCACCCCGCTCACCGTGACTCCCCCAGCCGCGTTCCGAAGGCCAGCAGGCGGGTGTACTGGTCGGCCAGGGCCGACGGGGGTGTGCCGTCCGGGTCCTTGAAGTAGAAGGCGAGGTCCTCCAAGGGGCCCGAGAGGCCGAGCTCGTGGGCGCGGGCGGTCAGGCGGGCGAGGTCGAGGACCAGGGGGGCCGCGAGGGCCGAGTCGCAGCCCTGCCAGGTGGTCTGGAGGGTCATGCGGGCGCCGAGGAAGCCGTCGAAGGCGATGTGGTCCCAGGCGGTCTTCCACTCCCCCAGGGCCGGTACGTCGTCGATGTGGACCTCGCCCTGCACGCCGGGGCCGAGGGTGTCGGTGAGGACGCGTTCCTTGCCCGCGTTCTTCGCCGCCGCCGCGGCCGGGTCGGCGAGGGCCGCCCCGTCCCCGCCGCCCAGCAGGTTGGTGCCGGACCAGGCCCGTACGGTCAGCGCGCGCTGCACGAACATGGGGGCGAGGACGGAGCGCAGCAGCGTCTGGCCGGTCTTGCCGTCGCGGCCGGCGTGCGGAAGCCCGCAGGCGGCGACGGTGTCGGTGAGGGCGGGGTGCCGCAGGCCGGCGGAGGGGGTGAAGTTGACGTACGGGCAGCCGGCGCGCAGGGCCGCGGCCGCGTAGAGGGAGCTGGGAGGGAGCCCGGCGCCCCCCGACGCCGGCTCCGTCGTCGCCACATTGAGGACGACGACTCGGGTGAGGTCCAGTCGTGTGCGGAAGTCCGTCAGGTCGGCGGCGAAGGAGGTGATGAGTTCTTCCTCGTCGCGCCCGTCGCCGGGGCGTGGGCCTCCGGGGCGGATCTCCTCGTCGGCGGCGCTGAGTTCGGCGGCGACGGCGGTGGCGAGACCGTGCGGGAGTACGCCCGCCGCCGTGAGTTCCTCGGCCCGCTTGGGCAGGGGGCATTCCGCCGTGTCGTGTCCTCCGAAGACGAGGGCCGGCAGCGGCGGCAGGCCCGCTGCGGCGAAGGCGTCGGTCTCGGTCACCATTCCGGTCGGCGGGTGCAGGCCCGCCGTCATCGCGGCGCAGCCGGCCACCACCGTGGTGGCGACGGAGCCTCTCGCTCCGACGAGCCAGACTCCCGTACGTGTTCCAGTGGTCAAGACCCTGCCTCCCTGGGGTGTGGTGGAGACGGCGGGCGGGGGGTACGGCGCCTCCCCGCCCGCCGCCGGCTGGGGCGGGAGCTCTACGAGGCGAGCTCCTTCAGCTGGATGTCGCGGAAGGACACCTGGTCGTCGGCTCCGTGGTTCTGGATGCCGATGTGTCCGTCCTTCAGGCTGCGAGCGGGGTCGGTGTTGGTGAAGTCGTTGATCTTCACGCCGTTGAGGAACACCTGGAGCCGCTCGCCCTGGACGCGGATCTCGTAGCTGTTCCACTGACCGGGCGGCCGCAGCACCGCGTCACGCGCCGCGAGGTTCGCCGACTTGAAGCCGTAGACGGCTCCGGTGGTGCGGTCGGCCGCGTCGGTCGCGTCGATCTGGATCTCGTAGCCCTTGTTCACGGCCGACCAGGGGTCGTCGGAGGCGGGGAAGCCGACGAAGATTCCGGAGTTGTCGTCGCCCGTCATCTTCCAGTCGAGCGTGAGCGAGTAGGAGGAGAACTCCTTCGCCTGGTACCAGAGCATCCCCATGCCGCCGACGGAGCGCAGTTCGCCGTCGGCGACGTCGAAGCCGCCGGGGCCTGCCTGCTTCCAGCCTTCCTTCGTCTCTCCGTTGAACAGGTCGCGGTAGCCGGT
Source organism: Streptomyces sp. NPDC006551 (assembly GCF_040611675.1). NCBI lineage: Bacteria > Bacillati > Actinomycetota > Actinomycetes > Kitasatosporales > Streptomycetaceae > Streptomyces > Streptomyces sp. NPDC006551. The sequence goes on along the minus strand of NZ_JBEXOT010000004.1, from coordinate 36,702 downwards.
CTGGGGACGGCAGTCGGCGGTGACCTGGCCGGTGGCGTAGCGCAGTCCGCCGAGGAGGTGCTGGCGGAAGGCGGGTTCGGTGTACGACTCCTTGGTGTGGCCGCCGCCGGTGTAGAAGGAGCGTCCGCCGCCGTAGGACTTGCACCAGGCGATCGGGTGGTCGCCCTTCATCGTGCCGCCCTGATAGGTGGTTTCGTCGAGGGTGGCGAGGACGCGGGCCTGGCCGCGGGGGTTGGTGCGGTAGTTGTACCACTCGTCGGTGCGCTGCCAGGGGCCGTGCACGTGGGCGGTGGCGGGGTGGTCGTGGTCCTCCACCCTGACCGTCGCCGGCTGGATGTGCGGGTGGGAGGCGAAGTGGGCGCCGACGAGTCCGCCGTAGAACTCCCAGTCGTACTCGGTGTCGGCTGCGGCGTGGACGCCCATGTAGCCGCCGCCCGTGGAGACGTAGTTCTCGAAGGCGGTCTGCTGTGCGGCGTTCAGTACGTCGCCGGTCGTCGAGAGGAAGACGACGGCGTCGTAGCGGGCGAGGTTCTCGGTGGTGAACTGGCGTGGCTCCTCGGTGGCGTCGACGGTGATGTCGCTGTCGGCGCCGAGCTCCTTGAGGGCCGTGATGCCGGCGCCGATGGAGTCGTGGCGGAATCCGGCGGTGCGGGAGAAGACGAGGACGCGCTTGGCGGCACGGTTCACCGGTGCGTCGGAGAGGGTGAAGTCGTCGACGTCGTAGAGTGCGCCGGTTCCGCCCTTGAAGACGAGGAAGAGTTCGGTGGTCCTGCGGGGCACGTTGCGCAGGGGTACGTCGATGTCCTGGAAGGTCTCCCAGCCGCCGGTGACGGGTACGGGTGCGGAGCCGAGCAGGGTGCCGGTGGGTGATCCGGTGCGGACTTCCAGGAAGCCGCCGGTGCCGCCGGAGGAGACGCGGGCGGTGAGCTTGGTTGATCCGGTGAGGTGGTAGGGCTTGAAGGAGATCCAGTCGCCGTTGTGGACGTCGCCGACGGTCCGGCCGCCGTTGGCGGGCGCCTTGTCGATGACGCTGATGCCGTTCTGGGCGTCGAAGTGTTCGGCCTGACGGTGGCGGGGCTGCAGCTTGGCCTGGTCGTGGCTGGTGAGGGCGGCCTGGCCGCCGCCTCCGCCGTCGGTGTACTCGGCGTCGAAGACGCCGAAGATGTTGGCGTCGTCGTCGTGGCCGCCGTCGGCGGAGGTCTTGATGGTGCCGGTGCAGCCGTTGGCCGAGGTCACGGGGTGGCCGTGGCTGTCGTGGCCGAGGATGTAGGTGACCTTCACCCTGGCGCAGTCGATGGGTCCGGCGGCGCCGTCCTCGGGGTCCTTCACGGTCACCTTGAAGGGGATGTCGTCGCCGAAGTCGAACAGCGCGCCTTCGGTGGGCAGTTCGAGGGTGACCTTCGGGGCGGTGTTGCCGACGACGACGTGGACGGAGGCGGAGCCGGTGCGGCCGGACGGGTCGCGCGCGGTGAGGGTCGCGGTGTAGGTGCCGTTCTTGCGGTAGGTGTAGGTGGGGTTGGCGGCGGTGGAGGTGCCTCCGTCGCCGAAGTCCCAGCTGTGGGTGAGGGCGTCGCCGTCGGCGTCGGTGGTGCCGGCCGAGGAGAAGGTGACCTTGAGGGGTGTGGTGCCGGAGGTCTTGTCGGCGCTCGCCTCCGCGACGGGTGAGCGGCCTCCGGTGGCGTTCTCGATGCGGTAGAGGCCGGAGTTGTGGTCGCCGCCGAACCAGGCGGTGCCGTAGTCGAGGACGTAGAGGGCGCCGTCGGGGCCGAAGGCCATGTCCATGACCTGGGTGCCGGTCCAGGGCATGGGGTTGATGGACTGGACGGTGCCGTCGGCGCCGTGTTCGATGCGCTTGATCCAGCGTCGGCCGAACTCGCCGGCGAAGAAGTCTCCGTCGTACGACTCGGGGAACTTCACCGGGGAGGTGTTCGCGGCGTCGTAGCGGTAGACGGGTCCGCCCATGGGGGATTCGGATCCGGTGCCGAACTCGGGGAGGGAGCCGCCGTTGTAGGGGATCCAGGCGGGTTCGGCCGGGGGCAGGTCGACGAGGCCGGTGTTGTGCGGCGAGTCGTTCTTCGGCGCGCCGCAGTCGAAGGCGGCTCCGGAGACCTTGGTGGCGAAGTCGTAGTCGATGTAGGGGTCGTTGGCGCCGGTGCAGAAGGGCCAGCCGAAGTTGCCGGGTTTGGTGACCCTGGCGAATTCGACCTGTCCGGCGGGGCCGCGTTTGGGGTCGGCGGCGCCGGCGTCGGGCCCGTAGTCGCCGACGTAGAGCACGCCGGTCTTCTTGTCGACGCTGAAGCGGAAGGGGTTGCGGAAGCCCATCGCGTAGATCTCGGGCCGGGTCTTGTCCGTGCCGGGCGCGAAGAGGTTGCCGTCGGGGACGGTGTACGAGCCGTCGTCGGCGACCTTGATGCGGAGGATCTTGCCGCGCAGGTCGTTGGTGTTGCCGGAGGTGCGGCGGGCGTCGTACGCGGGGTTGCGGCCGGGGCGTTCGTCGATCGGGGTGTAGCCGTCCGAGGCGAAGGGGTTGGAGTCGTCACCGGTCGACAGGTAGAGGTTGCCCTGCGCGTCGAAGTCGATGTCGCCGCCGACGTGGCAGCAGATGCCGCGGGTCGCCGGGATGTCGATGACCTTCTTCTCGCTGGCGTTGTCGAGGGTGCCGTCGGCGTTCAGGGTGAAGCGGGAGAGCCGGTTGACTCCGTCGTACTTCGCGAAGTCGGCGGGCGTGCCGTCGTTGGGGGCGTCGCCGGCGGGGGTGTTCAGGGGCGGGGCGTAGTAGAGGTAGAGGGCCTTGTTCCGGGCGAAGTCGGGGTCGAGGCCGATGCCCTGGAGGCCTTCCTCGTCGTGGGAGTAGACGGGGATCGTGCCGATGACCTTGGTGTTGCCGGCGGCGTCGGTGCGGCGCAGTTCGCCGTTGCGCGAGGTGTGCAGGACGCTGCGGTCGGGGAGTACGGCGAGCGACATGGGTTCGCCGACCTCTTCGCCGCCCTTGGCGAGGGTGATCTGCTGGAACTCCTCGGCGGCCGCGGCGGCGGTGGTGGTGTCCGTCTCGGCGGCGAGGCTCGGCGGGGCGCCGAGGGCGAGCAGTCCGACGGCGAGCAGGGCGAGTGTCTTCCTGGCCCGGGGAGCTCGGGGCGCCCGGGGGGCTTGGACGGCTAGGGGAGCTCGGTGGGCTTGGTCGGCTCGGGTGGCGCGGGGGGCTCGGAGTCGTTTTCTGTGCACGAATGTCCTCCGGAGTAGGGCCGGGTTTTCGGGTGTCCGGGGACCGGCGTGCGCCGTCACGCTGGTCGAGATCGTCGGTCATGTCATGAGCACATCAGGGACCGTAGCGGGGTTCGTCCGCTGCGGAAAGCCCTTGTGCGGCAGTGCGGTTGAACTTTTCCCAGCGAGAGGACAAAGCCTCCCGCGGGCAGGCCGGACCGACCCGGTGACGTATCCGCCACCAGGCGCCGGCCTGCGACTATGGGCCTCCGACCGCTACCGATCGCCGCCGAAAGCGGCGTCGAAGGAGGCCGTCGGCGGTTCGAAGTCGTACCGCTTGAGTACGGAAAGCGCTTCCGGAGCGCCGGTCAGCCGGTCCATGCCGGCGTCCTCCCACTCCACCGAGACGGGGCCGGCGTAGCCGATGGAGCGGAGCATGCGGAACACGTCCTCCCACGGCACGTCACCATGGCCGGCCGAGACGAAGTCCCAGCCCCGCCGCGGGTCACCCCAGGGCAGATGGGAGCCGAGCCGCCCGTTGCGGCCGTCGAGCCGGCGCCGGGCCTCCTTGCAGTCCACGTGGTAGATCCGGTCGCGGAAGTCCCAGAGGAAGCCGACCGGGTCCAGGTCCTGCCAGACGAAATGGCTCGGGTCGAAGTTCAGCCCGAAGGCCGGCCGGTGCCCGATCGCCTCCAGGGCCCGCTGGGTGGTCCAGTAGTCGTAGGCGATCTCGCTGGGATGGACCTCGTGTGCGAAGCGGACGCCCTCGGCGTCGAAGACGTCCAGGATCGGGTTCCAGCGCTCCGCGAAGTCCTCGAAGCCGCGCTCGATCATCCGCTCCGGAACCGGCGGGAACATCGCCACCAGATGCCAGATCGACGAGCCGGTGAAGCCGATGACGGTGTCGACGCCCAGCGCCGCGGCGGCGCGTGCGGTGTCGGCCAGCTCGCGCGCCGCCCGCCGCCGTACGCCCTCAGGTTCGCCGTCGCCCCAGATCCGGGCCGGGACGATCGCCTGGTGCCGTTCGTCGATGGGATGGTCGCAGACGGCCTGGCCCACCAGGTGGTTGGAGACGGCCCAGCACTTCAGCCCGTACTTCTCGAGCAGGGCGCGCCGCCCGTCGACGTACGACGGGTCGGCCAGGGCCTTGTCGACCTCGAAGTGGTCGCCCCAGCAGGCGAGTTCGAGGCCGTCGTAGCCGAAGTCGCGGGCGAGCCGGCAGACCTCCTCCAGGGGCAGGTCGGCCCACTGGCCGGTGAAGAGGGTGAAGGGACGGGGCACGGTCGCGGCCTCCATTACTCCTGTACGGATGTGTAGACGGCGTTCTTGCGGGCGCTCTCCTCCACGGCCGCCAGGACTCGCTGGACCTGGAGCCCGTCGGCGAAGGACGGGGCCGGGGCGGTCCCGGACGCGATGGCGAGGACCAGGTCGCGGGCCTGGTGGACGAAGGTGTGCTCGTAGCCGAGCGCGTGGCCCGGCGGCCACCAGCCCTCCAGGTACGGGTGGCCCGGCTCGGTCACCAGGATGCGGCGGAACCCGGCGGTGTCGGCCGGTTCGGTGTGGTCGTGGAAGGAGAGTTCGTTGAGGCGCTCCAGGTCGAAGGCGAGCGAGCCCTTCTCGCCGTTGATCTCCAGGCGCAGGGCGTTCTTGCGGCCGGCCGCCATCCGGGTCGCCTCGAAGGAGGCGAGTGCCCCGGAGGCGAGCCGCCCGGTGAACAGCGCGGCGTCGTCCACGGTGACCTCCCCGTACGCCCCGCCCGAGGCGGCACCGGACAGGCCGGCCGACGCCCCGGCGAGCAGGGGCCGTTCGCGTACGAAGGTCTCGGTGAGCGCCGACACGCCGACCAGCGGCTCCCCCGCCAGATATTGGGCGAGGTCGACGGCGTGCGCCCCGAGGTCCCCGAGGGCGCCCGATCCCGCGTGCTCGCGCTCCAGGCGCCAGGTCAGCGGGAACCCCGGGTCGACCAGCCAGTCCTGCAGATAGGTGACCCGTACGTGCCGCAGCTCGCCGAGCCTGCCGTCCGCGACCAGCCGACGGGCGTACGAAAGGGCGGGCACGCGGCGGTAGTTGAAGCCGACCATGGCGACCTGGCCGCGGGCGGCCGCCGCCTCGGCGGCCCTGACCATGGCCTCGGCCTCGGCGACCGAGTTGGCGAGCGGCTTCTCGCACAGGACGTGCTTGCCCGCCTCCAGGGCGGCGACGGCGATCTCCGCATGGCTGTCGCCGGGCGTGCAGACGTCCACGAGCTGGACGTCGTCGCGGGCGACGAGGGCGCGCCAGTCGGTCTCGGCGGCGGCCCAGCCGTGCCGGTCGGCGGCGGCCCGGACGGCCGCGGCGTCCCGGCCGGCGACGGCGGCGAGTACCGGTCGCAGCGGCAGGTCGAAGACACGGCCCGCGGTTCGCCAGCCCTGCGAGTGGGCGGCCCCCATGAAGGCGTATCCGACCATTCCGACGCCGAGCGTCGGCGGTGCGGCCCCGCTCTCCGTCTGTTCCATACGGTTCCTCCGTTTCGTGGTGCGGCAACGGTCTGCTCCCCGCGGTGGTCACCCGCCGGGGCGGCGGCTCCGGTCAGTTGAAACCGGTGGGCAGGTACTCGTCGACGTTCTCCTTGGTGACGACGGCCGAGTAGAGGGTGATGGAGGCGGGGATCTCCAGCTCCGACATGCCCCCGACGCCCTTCTTCTGGCCCAGGGCGCGGGCCAGGTCGATGGCGGAGGCGGCCATGGTCGGCGGGTAGAGCACGGTCGCCTTCAGGACGCTGTTGTCGGCCTTGATGGCGTCCATGGCGGACCGGGCACCGGCGCCGCCGACCATCAGGAAGTCCTTGCGGCCGGCCTGGGCGATGGCGCGCAGCGCGCCGACGCCCTGGTCGTCGTCGTGGTTCCACAGGGCATCGAAGTTGCCTTGTGCCTGGAGGAGTTGGGCCATCTTGGCCTGGCCCGACTCGACGGTGAAGTCGGCGGCCTGGCGTGCCACCTTGCGGATGTTGGGGTAGTTCTTCAGGGCGTCGTCGAAGCCCTGGGTGCGCTGCTTGGTGAGTTCCAGACTGTCCATTCCGGCGAGCTCGACGACCTTCGCGTTCGGCTTGTCCTTGAGCCGCTCACCGATGAAGCGGCCGGCGTTGAGGCCCATGCCGTAGTTGTCGCCGCCGATCCAGCAGCGGTATGCCTGCGGGGAGGCGAAGACGCGGTCCAGGTTGATGACGGGGATACCGGCCTTCATGGCCTGGAGTCCGACCTGGGTGAGGGCCTTGCCGTCGGCGGGCAGGATGACGAGGACGTCGACCTTCTTGTTGATGAGGGTCTGGATCTGGCCTATCTGGGCGGCGGTGTCGTTGGAGCCCTCGGTGATCTCGAGGGTGACGTCCGTGTACTTCTTCGCCCGGTCCTTGGCGTTCTGGTTGATGGCGTTGAGCCAGCCGTGGTCGGCCTGGGGGCCGGCGAAGCCGATGGTGACGGGGGTGCCGGGCTTGTCGTCCGCCGCCGGGACGTTGTTCGCGGCGGGCGCCTGGTTCTTGGGCTCGTTGCTGGTGCAGGCGGTGAGCAGCGCGCCCGCGGAGACGGCGGCGGTGCCGAACAGCAGTCCTCTGCGGCTGGTTTCTGGCATGGCGGTGGGTCCCTTCGAAGAGGAGGGGGCGAGGCGGGGGGGGTGCGGGGGCTGATGCGAGGGGGTGTGGGGGTCAGGCCTCGCCGTCGCGCACGGTGCGGCGCTGGACCAGGACGGCGGCGACGATGATCGCGCCCTTGGCGATCTGCTGGACGTCGCTCTGCAGGTTGTTGAGCGCGAAGATGTTGGTGATCGTGGTGAAGACGAGGACGCCGAGGACGGAGCCGACGATGGTGCCGCGGCCGCCGCTGAGCAGGGTGCCGCCGATGATCGCGGCGGCGATGGCGTCGAGCTCGTACAGGTTGCCGTTGGTGTTCTGGCCGGAGCCGGACAGGACGATCAGCAGGAAGGCCGCGATGCCGCAGCACAGTCCGGAGAGCAGATAGAGGTAGAGCCGCTGGCGGCGTACGTCGATGCCGGCGAGGCGGGCGGCTTCCGGGTTGCCGCCGACGGCGACGGTGCGGCGGCCGAAGGTGGTCCGGTTGAGGATCATCCAGCCCGCGACGGTGACGGCGGCGAAGACGAGCACCAGCGGGGGGATGCCGAGGACGTAGGAGTCGGGGATGCCGAGGTCGAGGACGGATTCGACGGTGACGATCTGGGTGCGGCCGTCGGTGATCTGCAGGGCGAGGCCGCGGGCGGAGGCGAGCATGGCGAGGGTCGCGATGAAGGGCACCATCCCGCCGTACGCGATGAGCAGACCGTTCACCAGGCCGCAGGCGACCCCGACCACGACCGCGGTGAAGAGGATGCCGGCGAAGCCGTACTCCTGGGTGGCGAGCGTCGTCGCCCAGACGGAGGCGAGGGCCACGATGGCGCCGACGGAGAGGTCGATGCCGCCGCTCGTGATGACGAAGGTCATGCCGACCGTGACGACGCCGATGACGGAGGCCTGGGTGAGGACGAGTTGGAGGTTGGAGGTGGCGAGGAACTCGTCCGGTCTGGTGAAGCCGCCGACCACGATCAGTGCGGCCAGCACCCCGAGCAGGGAGAGGTTGCGGACGTCGGCCCTGAGACCGAGCGTGCGCCAACCGCCTTCCGGCGCGGGCGCCTCGGTGTTCTTGGCGGTGGACAGCGTCATGACGCCGGGCTCCCTTCCATCACAAGGTCGAGTACGCGGTGTTCGTCGAGCTCGCGGGCGGGCGCCGTGTGGACGACGTGGCCCTCTCTGAGCACCAGGACACGGTCGGCGAGGCCGAGCACCTCGGGCACTTCGCTCGACACCAGCAGGACGGCGAGGCCGTCGTCGGCGAGGCGGCGGATCACGGCGTAGAGCTCGGCGCGGGCGCCGACGTCGACTCCGCGGGTCGGCTCGTCGAGCAGCAGGACGCGGCAGCCGCGCAGCAGCCACCGCGCCAGGACGGCCTTCTGCTGGTTTCCGCCGGAGAGGGTGCGGATCCGGGCGTCGGGGTTGTCGGGTCGCAGGGAGAGCTCCCGGGTGGCCGCGCGGGAGGCGGCGCGTTCGGCGGTACGGTCGATCCAGCCGGCGCGCGAGAAGCGGGCGAGCGAGGAGACGGAGACGTTACGGGTGACGGACTCCAGCATCAGCAGGCCCTGGGCCTTGCGTTCCTCCGGTGCGAGGCCGAGCCCGGCGCGCACGGCGGCCCGGACGCTGCCGGGACGGAGGGGGCGGCCGTCGACGAGGACCCGGCCCGCGGTGGCCTTCCGGGCGCCGTAGATCGTCTCCAGGATCTCGGAGCGGCCCGAGCCGACGAGTCCGGCGAGACCCACGATCTCACCGGGCCGCAGATCGAGGTCGACGGGCGCGAACTCCCCCTCACGCGCCAGCCCCCGGACCTGGAGGACGGGTGCGTCGGCCGGGGGCTCGGCCGGTCGCTCGGGGAAGACGTACTCGACGTTCCGGCCCGTCATCAGTGCCACGATGTCCCGGGTCGGTGTGGACGCGGCGGGGAGTCCGCCGGCCACGGCCCGGCCGTCCTTGAGGACCGTGACGCGGTCGCCGATGCGGCGGATCTCCTCGAGGCGGTGGGAGATGTAGACGACGGCCACGCCGTCGGCGGTGAGGTCGGCGACGATTCGGAAGAGGTTGTCGACCTCGTCGGGGTCGAGGGCGGCCGACGGCTCGTCCATCACGATGAGGCGGACGTCGTGGGAGAGCGCCCGGGCCATGGAGACGATCTGCCGTTGGGCGGCGGAGAGTTCACCGACGAGCCGGGCGGGGTCGATCTCGGGATGGCCGAGCCGCTTCAGCAGCGCGGCGGCCGAGGCGCGGGCGGTGCGGCCCCGGACGACGAATCCGGCGGCGGTGGGCTCGTGTCCGAGGTGGACGTTCTCGGCGACGGACAGCCCTTCGACCAGGTCGAGCTCCTGGTAGATGGTGGCGATCCCGAGGCGCATGGCGGCGATCGGGGACCGGAGCCGGACGGGTTCGCCGCGCCAGGTGATGTGGCCGCCGTCGGGCTGGTGGGCGCCGGCGAGGACCTTGATGAGGGTGGACTTGCCGGCGCCGTTCTGGCCGAGGAGGCAGTGGACCTCGCCGGCCGCTACCTCCAGGTCGACGCCGTCGAGGGCGCGGACGCCGGGGAAGGACTTGGTGATGCCGGACATGGTGAGCAGGGGCGGTTGTGCTTGGGGCATGGCGGAGATCCCCTCGGCGGGTGCGGGTGGCGCCTGAGTGGGTGGGCTGAGGTGGGGCCGACGGTGTGCGGCCCGGTGGGGCTTCGGCTTACGCCGGGGAGAAGAGGTGGTCGCTGATGAGGCGGGCCGCGCCGATCACTCCGGCCGCCGGGCCCAGCTCGCCGAGCACGATGGGGAGGTTGCCGGTGGCCAGCGGGAGGGACTGCCGGTAGACCTGGGTGCGGACACTGGCGAGGAGGTTGTGACCGAGGCCGGTGACCCCGCCGCCGATCACCACCAGACCGGGATTGAAGAAGCTGACGAGTCCGGCGATGACCTGCCCGACCCGGTTGCCGCCCTCGCGGATGAGGTCGAGTGCGGTGGCGTCCCCCGCGGCCGCCGCCGCGGCGACGTCCACGGCGGTGAGCCGGCCGGCCGCCGCGAGGCGTCCGGCGAGCTCGTCCGACCGGCCCGCGCGGGCCGCGTCCTCGGCGTCGCGGGCCAGGGCGGCGCCGCTGAAGTGGGCCTCCAGGCAGCCCTTGTTGCCGCACGCGCAGGGGCGGCCGTCCGGTTCGACCTGGATGTGTCCGATGTCGCCGGCGCTGCCCGTCGTACCGCGGTAGACGTGACCGCCGACGACGATGCCGCAGCCGATACCCGTACCGATCTTGACGCAGAGGAAGTCGCCGACCGAGCGGGCGACCCCGGCGTGCTGTTCCCCCATGGCCATCAGGTTCACGTCGTTGTCGACCATGACGGGGCAGCCGAGTTCCTGGCTGAGCGCCTCCCGGACCGGGAAGCCGTCCCAGCCGGGCATGATCGGCGGTGCGACCGGGACGCCCTCGGGGAAACGGACGGGGCCGGGGACGCCGATGCCGGCGCCGTCGAAGCCTTCCGCGAGCCCGGAGGCGCGCAGTTTGGCGGCCATCGACAGGGCCTGCTCGAAGACGGCGACGGGGCCTTCGCGGACGTCCATCGGGTGGTTGAGATGCCCGAGCACCTCCAACTCGGCGTTGGTGACGGCCACATCGATGGAGGTGGCGCCGATGTCCATGCCGAGGAAGCGGAGTTCGGGGGCGAGCCGGATGTTGTGCGAGCGGCGTCCGCCGCGTGAGGCGGCGAGGCCGTCGGCGACGACGAGGCCGGTGTCGAGGAGCCGGTCGACCTCGACGGCGAGCTTGGAGCGGGAGAGATCGATCTGATCGCCCAGCTGGGCACGGGAGTTGGGTCCTCCGTCGCGCAGCAGTCGGAGCAGTCGCGCCTGGTGCGCGTTGGCAGGTCGTGCCGTCATGCGTCTCACGCGCCCCTCCCCTGTCGAAGCCGTCGGGCCTTGCGCCGTGCTTTCGAGGGGAACGTAGCAGTGGTGTCCTGGAGGGGGAAGAAGTCGCGCAGCAATCGGTGACGACTTTTTCCTGACTGAGGACAAAGAGCGTCCCAGGGTGGGTGGGTGCGGCTCGTGGGCCCGGTCAGCGGACGTCGACGAGGTGGGCGGAGACGATGATGTTGTCCTCGTACCCCGTGCGCTGCGAGAACGCGCCGCCGCAGGTGATCAGGCGCAGCTCGGGGCGGGCGGTGTTCCGGTAGATCCGCTCGGCCGGGAAGCGGTCCTTGGGGACGACCTCGACGCCGTACACGGAGAAGACGGCGGTCCTGCCGTCCGCACGGACGATCTCGACGCGCTGCCCCTTGTCCAGGGCGCCGAGGCGGAAGAAGACGGCTCGCCCGTCCGGGGTGTCGACATGGCCGACGACGACGGCCGTGCCCTCCTCCCCCGGGGTGACGGCGCCGCTGAACCAGCCGGCGAGGTTCTTCTCGTACGCCGGCGGGGTGTCGATCCATCCCTCGGCGTCGAGGCCGACCTCCTTGAGGGGCGCGTCGACGCGTACGGAGGGGACGCGGACGCGTTCGGGGCGGGAGGCGGGCAACGGCGCGGGGGCACGGGGGGCGTCGGTGGTGTCGTTGCGGGGGGCTCGGCCGGCGGCGAGGGCGGCGTGGTCCGGGGCGGTCGCGGCGGAGGGCCGCGGAGGGCCACCGGCCCGCCACTCCTCCGTTCCGCCGCGCACCAGGTGCACCCCGACGAGCAGGACGATGATCACGACGCCCCACGCACCGCGCCTGCCCGTACCGTTCGACCCCTGCACGACCGCTCTTTCCCGTGGCTTCCGCAGCTCCGTGTCTTCCGTGACCGTCTCGACCGTCTTCCGCGACGTCCCTTCCGTGCGCGCGAGGCACCCGTGTGCGTGGTGATACCCCTCCGCGCCCCGGACCTCGTCACCCCCGGGGACGGAGGGGCTGTTTCAGCACCCTCAAGCCCCGTTCAGGCGTGGCCGTCCTGGCCGCGGCGGCGCATCAGGAGGAGACCGCCGCCGAGAGCGCCCGCGATCAGCGCGGTGCCCGTGACCACCTCGGCCGTGTCGAGTTCGCCGGAGGCGCCGCCGAAGCCGGCCCTGACACCCTTGTGCGCGCCGGTTTCCGGGCCGGTGCCGGTGTCGGCGCCCGTGCCGGTACCGGTGTGCGTGTCGGTACCGGTGCCCGTGCCGGTAGTGGTGTGCGTGTCGGTAGTGGTGTGCGTGTCGGTAGTGGTGTGCGTGTCGGTACCGGTGCCCGTGCCGGTAGTGGTGCCCGTGCCGGTAGTGGTGTGCGTGTCGGTACCGGTGTCGGTGTGGGTGTCGCCCGAGGAATGGCCGCCCGTGGAGTGGCCGCCCGTGGAGTGAGCACCGGACCCCTCCGCGATGGTGAGCGGAGTGGTGCCCCGCTCGCCCTTGCAGTCGAACGTGACCTCGTACTCCGCGCCGGCCTTGGCGTCCGCGTCGACCGTCGCGGTGCCGGGAACGCCTTCCTGGAGGGTGACGGTGTCGAAGACGCCGGACTCGACGGTGACGGACGGGGCCTCGCAGCCCTCGGACGTCAGGGTGACCGTGCCGCCGGGGGCGACGGTCGAGGGCGAGACGGAGAAACCGAACGACGTGATGTCGTTGCCGGTTCCGTCGTCGGCGATGACCGAGGGCGCGCCGAGCGCGACGGCCCCGGCGGCCAGCAGGGCGGCGGAAGCGGCACGTATCGCGCGCATGGCGGTCCTCCAGATCACGCGAGGGGCGCACGCGGACGGGCTCCGCGGGCGGCGGGAGACAACCCTCGCCACGATCGAAGCTAGGTGGGTCCGTGGACCGCCGCCACCGGGCTCCGCCGAACGGGGAGCGGGCCGTGGGGCGCGGCGGGTCGCCGGGGTGTGCGGCGGCCGGGACCCGGCCGCCCCCGTCAGCCCTGGGTGTGCTCGCGGTAGGTCGCGCGGGTGTGTTCCGTGTGGGCACGCATGACGGCCGTGGCCCGCGCCTCGTCCCGGGCCGAGATCGCGTCGATCAGGGCCCGGTGCTCCTTCCAGGACTGGCCGCCGCGCTGCCGGGCCACCGGTGTGTAGTACCAGCGGACCCGGCGGTCGACCTGACCGGCCAGCTCCGCCAGCACGAGGTTCCCGGCCAGCTCCATGACCTTGGCGTGGAAGGCCGCGTTCGTGGCCACGACCAGGTCGACGTCGTCGTCCGCGACCGCCTGCTCGCCCCGCGCGCAGAGCTCCTCCAGCGCGGCGATCCCGGCCGAACCGGCGTTCGCGGCGGCGAGCCTGGCGGCCTCCGCCTCCAGGAGCGTACGGACGGAGAGCAGTTGGTCGGCCTCCTCGTCCGTCGGCTCGTGGACGAACGCCCCCTGCGCCGGGCGCAGATCGACCCATCCCTCGGTGTTCAGCCGCTGGAGCGCCTCGCGTACCGGCTGCCGCGAGACCCCGAGATGGCCGGCGAGCTCACTCTCGACGAGATGCTGACCCGGGCGCAGCGCCCGGGTGGTGATCAGTTCGAGCAGCGCCTCGTAGACGCGGTCGCGCAGCGGCCCCGGCCGCTCCAGCCTGGGCACAGCCCCTTGCGGCAGTCCTGCGGACAACATCGCGGCCCCCTCGTTCGCCGTAGGCGACGGCACGGATTGGCTATCGTCTACAGTCTACCGGCGACCTCGGCCGCCCAGGCGGAGCGCCGTCGACGTCGGCCGAATACGTACGGCGGCCCCCGCGGATCGGCGGCACGCCTTCTCCCCTCCGCACGCGAGCACCGCCGGCCCGGGGGACGTACCGCGAAAGTCGTCCGCGGACGCCGCCCGCTCGCCCGTGCTCCCTGATCAGGAGTGGCTCCAGATGAGGCCGCCCTTTCCCTTGGTGCCGGTGCCCTCCACCGTGACCGCCCACATCTGGATGGCCCGGCCCTTGGGTTCGATGTTCCCGCTGATCCAGCCGGTGCAGTACGGGGCGTCGTGACCACGGGTCGAGGCGATGCGGTCGATGGTGCCGTTGCGGTCGATGTCGAGCCAGGCCTCGATCCCCCACCCGTCGGCCGTGGTGTCGCAGGCGCGGATCGAGTCACCGGGTATGCCGTTGTGGGGGTCGGCGTTCCACTCGGCGTGACCGCCCTCGGTGACGGCGCGCGTCGCGGCCGCGGTCGCGGTTCCCTGAGCGGCGAGAACGAGAACGAGGGCGGCGACGGCGACGCGGCCACGGGCGACCGTGCGCATGGATGATCTCTCCTGAAGTGAACCGAGCGACCGCTGCGGTCGACTCACGCGAGGCGAAGATACATGCGCCGAACGATGTTCCCTTTCGGGGTGATCTGCCGGCCCTCGCATCCCGTGCGCGCCACCAGGAGGTGGGCGACGGCACGCGACGACCGTCGTACGCCCTACGGGATACGGACGACCTGCCCCGCGTACGACAGGTTGCCGCCGAAGCCGAACAGCAGCACCGGCGCGCCCGACGGCAGCTCGCCGCGCTCGACCAGCTTGGAGAGGGCGAGGGGGATGGAGGCGGCCGAGGTGTTGCCGGAGTCGACGACATCGCGGGCGACGATCGCGTTCACCGCACCGATCTTGGCGGCGAGGGGCTCGATGATCCGCAGGTTGGCCTGGTGCAGGACCACTCCCGCGAGCTCATCGGGCGTGATCCCCGAGCGCTCGCACGTCTGGCGGGCGAGCGCGGGGAGCCGCTGCGTGGCCCACCGGTAGACGGCCTGGCCCTCCTGCGCGAAGCGCGGCGGCGTGCCCTCGATGCGGACGGCGTGGCCCATCTCCGGCACCGAGCCCCACAGGACCGGCCCGATGCCGGGCTCCCGCCCGTCGTCGGCCGTCGCCTCGACGACGGCCGCGCCGGCGCCGTCACCGACGAGGACGCAGGTGGTCCGGTCGGTCCAGTCCGTCACCGCGGTCATCTTGTCGGCGCCGACGACCAGGGCCCGGCGGGCCGCCCCCGCCCGGACCGCGTGGTCGGCGGTGGCGAGCGCGTGGGTGAAGCCGGCGCAGACCACATTGAGGTCCATGGTGGCGGGCGAGGGCATGCCGAGCCGGGCGGCGACGCGGGCCGCCATGTTCGGGGAGCGGTCGATCGCGGTGGAGGTGGCGACGAGGACGAGGTCGATGTCGGCGGGGGCGAGTCCGGCGGCGGCGAGCGCCTTGCCGGCGGCGTGCGCGGCGAGCTCGTCCACCGGCTCCTCCGGGCCCGCCATGTGCCGGGTCCGGATCCCGACCCGGCTGCTGATCCAGGCGTCGCTGGTGTCGACCAGCGCCGTCAGGTCGTCGTTGGTCAGCACCTTGGCGGGCTGGTAGTGCCCGAGCGCGGCGATACGAGTGCCCGTCATGCCCGGGACCCCCTTGGGTTCGGCTGGCGCGTGGTTCACGCAGGAACCACCCAGTCTCGCCAGCGACTGATGGGTAACCGGGCACGTGAACCACCAAGAATCGCCCGTACCTGTTGGGCAACCGTGACAACGCGGAGCAAGCGGGCCTTTCGCGACCACTTGTCGACCGTCGTTCCATACTGTAGACAATATTTCGTCGACACTGCAGAGACACGTACTCCTGCCTGGTCCCTCGCGGTTCCCTCAACCGAACGGAGACCCGCACGTGAAGGTCGCAGTCCTCGGCGCCGGTGCGATCGGCGCCTATGTCGGAGCCGCGCTCGACCGCGCCGGCGCCGATGTCCATCTCATCGCCCGTGGACCGCATCTCGCGGCCATGAGGCGGCACGGCGTACGGGTGGAGAGCCCCCGCGGCGACTTCACCGCCCGGGTCCACGCCACCGACGACCCGACCGAGGTCGGTCCCGTCGACTTCGTCTTCCTGGGCCTGAAGGCCAACGCGTACGCGGCGTGCGGGCCGCTCATCGCGCCGCTGCTCCACGACACCACCGCGATCGTCGCCGCCCAGAACGGCATCCCCTGGTGGTACTTCCACCGGCACGGCGGGCCCCACGACGGCCACCGCGTCGAGAGCGTCGACCCGGGCGGCGCGGTCAGCGCCGTCCTCGCTCCCGAGCGGGCCATCGGCTGCGTCGTCTACGCGGCGACCGAGCTCAGCGGCCCCGGGGTCGTCCGCCACCTCGAAGGCACCCGGTTCTCCATCGGCGAGCCGGACCGCTCCGCGTCCAAGCGCTGTGAGGTCTTCGCCGAGGCGATGCGCGCCGGCGGCCTGAAGTGCCCGGTCGAGCCGGAGCTGCGCCACGACATCTGGATCAAGCTGCTCGGCAACGTCTCCTTCAATCCCATCAGCGCGCTCGCCCGGGCGACGATGCGCGAGATGTGTCTGCACGGCGGTACGCGGCGGGTCATCGAGCTGATGATGCGCGAGACCCTGGCCGTCGCCGCGGCCCTCGGCTGCCGACCCGACATCTCCGTCGAGCGGCGGCTCGCCGGAGCGGAACGGGTCGGCGACCACCGCACCTCCACCCTCCAGGACCTGGAGCGGGGCAAGCCGCTGGAGCTCGACGTGCTCCTGGCGGCCGTGGTGGAGCTCGCGGACATCACGGACGTGCCGGTGCCGACGCTCCGTACCGTCCACGCCCTGTCGGATCTGCTCGCCGTACGGATGGGGACCACGACATGAGCAAGAGGAACCGGGCCGAGAGCCGGGAGCCGAGGACGTACACCCGGCTCACCCACCCGCTCTTACGGGACGAGAAGGGCGGCCCGCTGCGGCGGGCGAGCTGGGAGGAGGCGCTGGAGCGCGCGGCGGACGGATTCCGGGCGGCGCGGGGCGCGTTCGGGATGTTCTCCTGCGCCCGGGCGACCAACGAGATGAACTACGTGGCGCAGAAGTTCGCGCGGGTGGTGATGGGCACCAACGACGTCGACTCCTGCAACCGGACCTGTCACGCGCCGAGCGTCGCCGGCCTCTCCGCGGTCTTCGGCTCGGGCGGTGGCACCTCCTCGTACGAGGAGATCGAGCACACCGACGTGATCGTGATGTGGGGCTCCAACGCCCGCTTCGCACACCCGATCTTCTTCCAGCACGTCCTGAAGGGGATCCACAACGGGGCCCGGATGTACGCCGTCGATCCGCGCCGCACCTCGACCGCCGAATGGGCCGAGAGCTGGCTCGGTCTCGACGTCGGCACGGACATCCCGCTCGCCCACGCGATCGGCCGCGAGATCATCCACGCGGGCCTGTACAACCGGGCGTTCGTGGAGCGGGCGACGAGCGGCTTC
This sequence comes from Streptomyces sp. NPDC006551, assembly GCF_040611675.1. Taxonomy (NCBI): domain Bacteria; kingdom Bacillati; phylum Actinomycetota; class Actinomycetes; order Kitasatosporales; family Streptomycetaceae; genus Streptomyces; species Streptomyces sp. NPDC006551. The sequence goes on along the minus strand of NZ_JBEXOT010000004.1, from coordinate 19,804 downwards.
GAGGAGTACCGGGCCGAGGTCGAGCCGTGGACGCTGACGGCCACGTCGAAGGTGACGGGCGTACCCGCCGAAGCGATACGGGAGTTGGCGCACGCCTACGCCCGGGCGGAGCGGGCCCAGTTGTGCTGGACGCTCGGCATCACCGAGCACCACAACGGTACCGACAACGTCCGCGCGCTGATCAACCTGGCGCTGCTCACGGGGCACGTGGGCCGGTACGGCTCCGGTGTGCAGCCGCTGCGCGGGCAGAACAACGTGCAGGGCGGCGGTGACATGGGGGCGATCCCGAACCGGCTGCCGGGCTTCCAGGACATCCTCGACACGGGGGTGCGGGAGAAGTTCGAATCGTTCTGGGGCGTGGGGATCCAGCCGCGGTACGGGCGGACGCTGACCGAGATGTTCGAGGCGATGGAGAGCGGCGACCTGCGGGCCGTGTACTGCATCGGCGAGAACCCGGCCCAGTCGGAGGCCGACAGCGGGCAGGCGATGGAGCGTCTGGCGAGGCTGAACTGCCTGGTGGTCCAGGACATCTTCCTCACCAGGACCGCCGAGTTCGCCGACGTGGTGCTGCCGGCGACGGCGGCGTGGTGCGAGACGGACGGCACGACGACCAACAGCGAGCGGCGGGTGCAGCGGGTACGGAAGGCGGTACGGCCGCCGGGCGAGGCGCGCGAGGACATCGACATCATCTGCGACCTCGCGCGACGGCTGGGCCACGAGGACTGGAAGTACGCGGACGCCGAGGCGGTCTGGAACGAGCTGCGGGCGCTTTCGCCGGACCACTGGGGCATGACGTACGACCGTCTGGAGGCCCATCAGGGCATTCAGTGGCCGTGCCCGGACCTGGAGCGGATCGAACCGTCCTTCCTGCACGGGCGGTTGTGGCGGACCGACCCGGAACTGCGGGGTCGTCGCGCGCCGTTCGGGATCGTGCGGCACGACCCGCCGGTCGATCTGACGGACGAGGAGTATCCGATCCGGCTCACGACCGGGCGCCGGCTCGACTCGTACAACACCGGTGTGCAGAGCGGGAGTTTCGCCTCGCCACTGCGGCGCGGCGAGTACGTGGAGCTGTGCCCGGAGGACGCGGAGCGGTACGGGGTCGCGGTGGGCCAGGAAGTCCGGGTCGCCTCGCGGCGGGGGTCGGTGGTGGCCCCGGTGTGGGTGGATCCCGCGCTGCGGCCGGGGCTCGCGTTCATGACGATGCACTTTCCGGACGAAGTCGACACCAATCGGCTGACGATCGAGGCGAACTGTCCGATCGCGGGGACGGCGGAGTTCAAGGCGTCGGCGATTCGGATCGAGAAGCTGACCGACCAGCTGACCGAGAGGGTGGGCTCCTGATGGATCTGCGTTTCGGTGACAGCAAGCCGACGGACGAGGAACGCGAGGCGGTCGACGCGCTGTTGGGGCCGTCGGAGTCCGCGTGGGAGGGGGCGGACGACCGATCGGCGGCCGACCTGCGCTGGGCGCGGGGCGGGCGGGAGGCGCGTGAGCGCCGGGACCTGCTGCTGCCGGGACTGCACGCGCTGAACGACCGGGTGGGATGGATCAGCGAGGGGGGCCTGGCGTATCTGTGCCGGCGGCTCACGGTGCCGCCGGCGGAGGCGTACGGGGTGGCGACCTTCTACGCGATGTTCGCGGTCCGCCCGCGCCCGGCGCAGGTCCTGCACGTGTGCACGGACCTGGCCTGCGCGGCGAGGGGTTCGTCCGCGCTGACCTCCGGCCTGGACGCCGAGGGCGTCCGCTACGAGCCGAGCCCGTGCCTGGGCCTGTGTGAGAGGGCCCCGGCGGCGCTCCTGATCAGAGCGGGCGCGAACCGTGACGGCGGCCGCGCCTCCGCCCTCGCACCTCCCCCCGACCGCGCCACGGACGCGACGACCGCCCCCGAGCCCGCGCCTCGCCCCGACCGCCCCACGCACGCGACCGTCGCACCCGCGCCCGAACCCACCGCGGACACGACCGTCGCACCCGCGCCCGAACCCACCGCGGACACGACCGTCGCACCCGGCCTCCCGCCCGCTGCGGGCGCGACCGTCGCCCCTGAGCCCGCGCCGCGGAGTGGTTTCGGCCCGGGGTCCTCCCTGCTCGCCGCCCTGAGCGGCCAGGAGCCGCCGGCGGCGGGCGGCGCGGCCGCCGGGAGGTGCGCGCAGACCCCCGTCGCCTCGGGAGGCACGGCCCGGGGCGACGGGTCGCGCGGTGCCGTCGCGCGGCTGGCGGTGGTGGTCGCGCCCGCCGGTGTCGACGCGCTCGCCGCCGCCGCGCGCGAGCCCGAGGCGGCGCCGGCCGAAGCCCCGGCCGTCATGGCCGTGCCGCAGGCGGGGCAGGCACCGGCCGGACCCTCCGGACGGGACGGGCTCACGCTCCTGCGGCGGGTCGGCGTCGTCGATCCGTCCAGCGTGGACGACTACCGGGCGCACGGCGGCTACGCCGCGCTGCGGCGGGCCTTCGCGCTCGGGGCCGCCGGAGTGCTCCGGGAGGTCACGGAGTCCGGACTCGTCGGCCGGGGCGGGGCCGCCTTCCCCACCGGGCGGAAGTGGCAGGCGACGGCCTCGCAGCCCGACGGCCCGCACTACGTCGTGTGCAACGCCGACGAGTCGGAGCCGGGCACCTTCAAGGACCGGGTGATCATGGAGGGCGATCCGTACGCCCTCGTCGAGGCGATGACCGTCTCCGGGTACGCCGTCGGCGCCCGCCGCGGCTACCTCTACCTCCGGGGCGAGTACCCCCGCGCGTACGAGACGCTGACCCACGCGATCGACGAGGCCAGGGCCCGTGGTCTGCTCGGGGACGACATCCTCGGCAGCGGCTTCGCCTTCGACATCGAGATCCGGCGCGGCGCCGGCGCGTACATCTGCGGCGAGGAGACCGCCCTCTTCAACTCCATCGAGGGCTACCGGGGCGAGCCCCGTTCCAAGCCCCCCTTCCCGGTCGAGAAGGGCCTGTTCGGCAAGCCCACCGCCGCCAACAACGTCGAGACCCTCGTCAACGTCCTCCCGGTCCTCACCCTCGGCGCCGAGGCGTACCGGGCCGCCGAGACCAAGCTCTTCTGCGTCTCGGGCAACGTCGACCGCCCCGGGGTGTACGAGCTGCCGTTCGGCGCCACCCTCGGGGAGCTGCTCGACCTCGCCGGGAAGCCCGACACGCTGCGCGCCGTCCTCCTCGGCGGCGCCGCCGGCGGCTTCGTCCGCCCCGACGAGCTCGACATCCCGCTCACCTTCGAAGGCACCCGCGCCGCCGGGACCACCCTCGGGTCCGGTGTCGTCCTCGCCCTCGACGAGACCGTGGACCTGCCCCGGATCCTCCTGCGGATCGCGGAGTTCTTCCGCGACGAGTCGTGCGGCCAGTGCGTGCCCTGCCGGGTGGGCACGGTCCGGCAGGAGGAGGCGCTGCACCGCGTCAGGGACCGCACCGGCGCCGCCGCGGCCGGGGACATCGCCCTCCTCCGGGAGGTCGGAGAGGCGATGCGGGACGCCTCGATCTGCGGTCTCGGCCAGACCGCGTGGAACGCCGTCGAATCCGCCATCGACCGTCTGGGGGTCTATCGATGACCACGGTCCCGCTCGCCCCGCCCCGCCGTCTCCTCGAGTTCATCCTCGACGACACGCCCGTCCGCGTCCCGGAGGGCGCCACGATCCTCGACGCCTGCCGCGCCGCCGGCACGGACGTCCCGACCCTCTGCCACGGTGACACCCTCGCCCCGAAGAACGCCTGCCGGGTGTGCGTGGTCGAGGTGGAGGGGGCCAGGACGCTCGCCCCGGCCTGCTCACGCCGTGCCGAGCCGGGCATGGTCGTCCGTACCGACACCGCCCGTACCCGCCACAGCCGGAAGATCGTCCTGGAGCTGCTGGCCTCGTCCGTCGATCTGTCGACGACCCCGGGCGCCGCCGAGTGGATCAAGGAGTACGGGGCGGAGCCCGATCGCTTCGGACCGGACGCGCGCCGCCTGGGCGAGGAGCCGAGGATCGACAACGACCTGTACGTCCGCGACTACGACAAGTGCATCCTCTGCTACAAGTGCGTGGACGCCTGCGGCGAGCAGTGGCAGAACTCCTTCGCGATCTCCGTCACCGGCCGCGGCTTCGACGCCAGGATCGCCGTCGAGCACGACGGGCCGCTCACCGAGTCGGCCTGCGTGTACTGCGGCAACTGCATCGAGGTGTGCCCGACCGGGGCGCTCAGCTTCAAGCGCGAGTTCGACATGCGCGCGGACGGCACCTGGGACGAGGAGGCGCAGACGGAGACGACGACGGTCTGCGCGTACTGCGGAGTGGGCTGCAACCTCACCCTGCACGTGCAGGACAATGAGATCGTCAAGGTCACCTCGCCGCACGACAACCCGGTGACCCACGGCAACCTCTGCATCAAGGGCCGGTTCGGCTTCTCACACGTACAGAATCGGGTGTAGTCACTATGGGACGGGTCACCGAGCGACGGCGCGTCATCCGCATCCGCGCGGGGGCGGTGAACGAGCGCCCGGACACTCTGGTGGCCGAGGAACCGCTGGAGATCCGGCTGAACGGCAGACCGCTCGCCATCACCATGCGGACGCCGGGTGACGACTTCGCGCTGGCGGCCGGGTTCCTGGTGAGCGAGGGAGTGCTCGGCGCGGCCTCCGACGTACGGAACATCGTGTACTGCGCGGGCGCCAAGGACGACGGCACCAACACGTACAACGTGGTGGACGTCCAGCTGGCGCCCGGTGTCCCCGTCCCGGACATCACGCTGGAGCGCAACGTGTACACGACGTCGTCGTGCGGGCTGTGCGGCAAGGCGAGCCTGGACGCGGTACGGACCACCGCGCGCTTCCCGATCGCCGACGCTCCCCCGGTCCGGGTCACGCCGGAGCTGCTCGCGGTCCTCCCCGACCGGCTGCGGGCCGCGCAGCGGGTGTTCGACCGGACCGGGGGCCTGCACGCGGCGGCGCTGTTCTCCGAGGACGGCGAGCTGCTCGACGTACGGGAGGACGTGGGCCGCCACAACGCGGTGGACAAGCTGGTGGGCCGCGCGCTGCGCGAGGACCGGCTGCCGCTGGGACGCTCGATCCTCCTGGTCTCGGGCCGGGCCTCGTTCGAGCTGGCGCAGAAGGCGGTGATGGCGGGCATCCCGGTCCTCGCGGCGGTGTCAGCGCCGTCCTCGCTGGCCGTGGACCTGGCGGCCGAGACCGGTCTGACGCTGGTCGGCTTCCTGCGCGGCCCGGACATGAACGTGTACGCGGGCGAGCACCGGATCGCCCTCGGGGCCGCGGCCTCCCGGGGCTGACCGGTCGCCGACCCGCCGCACGGGTCGGGCCGCCGGCCGGCGGGGAGCGCCCCCTGCGCCGGCCGGCCCCGTACCGCTCCCCCGACGGTATTAGTTCTTCGGAGGGGCGATCATCTGGAGGGTGAGGGTGGCGGGCGGTTCGGCGAGGCCCGGGCCGCCCGCGGCCGTCCAGGCGAGGATGTCGTCGAGGCAGTCGTCGTCCGCGCTCCAGCCGATCCAGGCGGCCCGACCGCCCCGGCGACGGCCCTCGGTGGAGGGCTGGACCACGACGACGTTGGCCTGTGCGCACGGGCCGAGGCAGTCGCTGGTACGGACGGCCAGCCGGCCGCCTGAGGCCGCGGCGGCCGCGCGGAGCCGGGCGAGCTGGCCGGTGTGGTCGATGCCGGGGTTCTTGCGGGCGTCGCCGCAGCAGCAGCCCCGGCAGACGACCAGGGAGCAGGGGCGGGCGCCGTAACGTATCGGCACCCGGCTCACTCCGGGCCGCCCGGGGTGACGGGCGCGGGGACGAGTTCGCTGCCGAGCGGCTGGATGTCGATGTGAGGGCGTTCCGCCCTGATGCGGACGACGGGCGCGCCGGCGGTCCGGAAGGTCGCGGCCGGCAGGGTCGCGGCGACGATGTCGGTTCCGGGGCGGCGGGCGAAGGGCGGCGCGACGATGGGCTCCATCAGGTCGACGAGGACGAGCGCGGTGCGGCCGGGATCGAGTGCGGGCATGGGAGCACGGTAGCCGCCCTCTTGATCATCAGGGGCGGGGCCCGGTGGTGATCCGGCCATCCCGGATGCCGAGGCTTTCAGGGCCCGACCGCTCGCACCGTTGCGCGCCGCGAGCGCTGCCGGCTCAACGCGCGGCGACGGACGGCTCGTCGTCCCGCGCGCCGGCGGACGGCTCGGGGTCCCGCGCGCGGCGCTTGGCGATGACCGCGCAGACCATCAGCTGCATCTGGTGGAAGAGCATCAGCGGCAGCACCGCGAGCGAGGCCTGCGCCCCGAACAGCACACTCGCCATCGGAAGTCCGGCCGCCAGGCTCTTCTTCGAACCGGCGAACTGGATCGCGATCCGGTCCTCGCGTCCGAAGCCGAGCCGCTTCGCGCCGTACCAGCTCAGAGCCAGCATCACCGCGAGCAGCACGGTCTCGACGGCGAGCAGCAGCGCGAGCCGCGCCGGGGTGACCTGGTGCCAGACGCCGGCGGCCATGCCCAGGCTGAAGGCCGTGTAGACGACGAGCAGGATCGAGCCCCGGTCGACACGGCCCAGCACCTTCTTGTGCCGGACCAGCGGCCCGCCCAGCCAGGGGCGCAGCAACTGGCCGGCCACGAACGGCACGAGCAGCTGGAGCACGATCTTCAGGAGCGAGTCGGCGGAGAAGCCGCCCGTGCCGCCGCCGAGCAGCGCGGCCGCGAGCAGCGGCGTCAGCACGATTCCGGCGAGGGAGGAGAAGGAGCCCGCGCAGATCGCGGCGGGCACGTTCCCACGGGCGATCGAGGTGAACGCGATCGAGGACTGGATGGTGGAGGGCACCAGGCAGAGAAAGAGGAACCCGCTGTACAGCGGTGGCGTGAGCACCGTCGGAACGAGCCCCTTCGCGGCCAGGCCGAGGAGCGGGAAGGCCAGGAAGGTGCAGGCCAGGACGGTGAGGTGGAGCCGCCAGTGCCGCAGCCCTTCGAGGGCCTCGCGGGTGGAGAGCCGGGCGCCGTAGAGGAGGAAGAGCAGGGCGATGGCGGCCGTGGAGGCGCCGTTCGCGATGTCGGCCGCCGTCCCCGAGGCCGGAAACAGCGCCGCGAGGCCGACCGTGCCGAGCAGCGTCACGATGTACGGGTCGATCGGCAGCCAGGACGGGAGAAGGGTCGTACGGCTGCTCATGTGCTCCACTGCTCTCGGACGAGGGTCGTGCCCTCCCCATCCTGCTCGCCCGGGCGGAGATCGGGAATCCCGTACAGCGCTCTGACTGTCATCACGTTCCGCGATAGCCTCGGGCTTGTGTACGACCCGTCCCAGCTCCGTACGTTTCTCGCGGTCGCCCAGACGCTGAGTTTCACGCAGGCGGCGCGCCGGCTCGGGCTGCGTCAGTCGACCGTGAGCCAGCACGTGCGGCGGCTGGAGGATGCCACCGGCCGTCCGCTGTTCACCCGGGACACGCACAGCGTGGAGTTGACGGAGGACGGCGAGGCGATGCTCGGCTTCGCCCGTACGATCCTGCAGGCGCACGAGCGGGCGGCGGCCTTCTTCACCGGGACGCGGCTGCGGGGGCGGCTGCGCTTCGGCGCCTCGGAGGATTTCGTGGTGACCCGGTTGCCGGAGATCCTGCAGTCCTTCCGGAGCGAGCACCCGGAGGTGGATCTGGAGCTGACGGTCGAGCTGTCGGGCACCTTGAACGCCCGGCTGGAGGCGGGGCGGCTCGATCTGATCCTCGCCAAGCGGCGTGCCGACGAGAGCGGGGGCGAGCTGGTCTGGCAGGACACGCTGGTCTGGATCGGCTCGCCGCAGCTGCGCCTCGACCCGGACCGGCCGGTTCCGCTGATCGTCTTCCCGCCGCCCGGCATCACCCGGGCCCGGGCGCTGGAGGCCCTGGAGGGGCAGGGGCGGGCGTGGCGGATCGCCTGTACGAGCACGAGTCTGAGCGGCAACATCGCGGCGGCCCGGGCGGGGCTCGGGGCGATGGCCCACACTCGTGGGCTGGTCCCGCCGGGGCTGAGCCGGGTACCGGCGCGGGCCGGGCTGCCGGAGCTCGGCGAGGTCGACTTCGTGCTGCGCAAGGGGCGGCGGCGGGGGGCGACCCAGGAGGCGGCGGATGCCTTGGCCTCGGCGATCCTGGCGGGTGGCGACCGGCTGCACCGGCCGCGCTGAAGACTCCGGGGGGCGGGCAGCGGCACCAGCACCGGAGCTCCGGGCGCGGGCCGCGGCACCGGGAACGGGACTCTGGGACGGCGGGCCCTGGCGGTCGATCGCACGCTCCCGTGACGGCGGATCGCGCGTGCCCTGGCAGTGGATCGCCCGCTCCCGTGACGGCGGATCGCACGGGCCCTGGCAGTGGATCGCCCGCTCCCGTGACGGCGGATCGCACGGGCCCGTGATCGGTCCGTACAGATTCCGTGGAGATTCCCCGCCCGGCTGCTTACCCGCGAGTCAGTAACGGGCGGCGCGCCTCCGCCGCTTGCTCCCCTTTCCGGGCCTGACCTGTGCGTATGCCCAATGTCCCGACTTGGTGAAGCCTCCCCCTTCGGCCTGTCCGGTGGGGTACCGTCACCCGCGCCGTACGGAGCGCGACAACGAGCGGTCGAGGAGCAGTCTTTGCGCGAGTTCACCGTGCCGCCCGTCGAGGCGGCGCCTCAGGTCGGCGGCCTGGCGGACGCCGTGTTCGACCGCGCCCAGCAGACTCCGGACCGGGTCGCCTTCGGCCGCAAGGACGCCCGGGGGCAGTGGCGGGACGTGACCTCCGCACAGTTCCGGGACGAGGTGCTCGCCCTCGCCAAAGGGCTGATCGCGCACGGCGTGCGGTTCGGTGACCGGGTCGCGATCATGGCCAGGACCCGCTACGAGTGGACGCTCTTCGACTTCGCGCTGTGGACGCTGGGCGCGCAGCCCGTGCCGATCTACCCCACGTCCTCCGCCGATCAGGTCTACTGGATGCTCCACGACGCCGAGGTCACGGCGTGCGTGGTGGAGCACGAGGACCATGCGATGACCGTCGGCTCGGTGATCGACCGGCTGCCGCGGCTCCAGCGGTTGTGGCAGCTGGACGCCGGCCGGGGCGCGGTCGCGGAGCTGGTCGAGGCGGGGGCGGGGATCGAAGAGGACGTGGTGCACCGGCACCGGCGGGCGGTGACACCGGAGTCCGTCGCCACGATCATCTACACCTCGGGCACCACCGGCCGCCCCAAGGGTTGTGTGATCACGCACTCCAACTTCATGTTCGAGACCGACATGCTGGTCGGCCGCTGGGAGCCGGTGTTCCACTCCAAGCCGGGGGACGAGGCGTCGACGCTGCTCTTCCTCCCCCTCGCCCATGTCTTCGGGCGGATGGTGGAGGTCGCGGCGGTACGGACCGGGGTGAAGCTGGGTCATCAGCCTGCCCTCACGGCGTCCGCGCTGCTGCCCGATCTGGCAACGTTCCGGCCGACGTTCATCCTGGCGGTCCCCTACGTCTTCGAGAAGGTCTTCCAGGCGGCCCGGCGCAAGGCGGAGGGCGACGGAAAGGCGGGGCCCTTCGAGAAGGCCGTGGAGGTGGCGGTCAGGTACGCCGAGGCTCTGGAGCACAAGGCGTTCGGGCTCGGTCCCGGGCCTTCGGCGGCGCTGCGGGTGCAGCACCAGTTCTTCGAGAAGGTCGTGTACGGGAAGGTCCGCGAGGCCATGGGCGGGCGGGTCCGGCACGCGATGTCGGGCGGTTCGGGGATGGACCGCAGGCTGGGGCTGTTCTTCGAGGGCGCGGGGGTGACGGTCTTCGAGGGGTACGGCCTGACGGAGTCCTCGGCGGCGGCCACCGCCAACCCGCCCGAGCGCGTGAAGTACGGCACCGTCGGCCAGCCGATCCCGGGGACGACCGTGCACATCGCGGAGGACGGGGAGGTGTGGCTGCACGGCGGCCAGATCTTCTCGGGCTATCTGAACGATCCGCGGGCCACCGCCGCCGTGCTCAACGACGGCTGGCTGGCCACGGGGGATCTGGGCATGCTCGACGAGGACGGCTATCTGACGATCACCGGGCGGAAGAAGGAGACCCTGGTGACGTCGAACGGCAAGAGCGTCTCGCCGGCCGGTCTGGAGGAGCGGGTGCGGGCACACCCGTTGATCGCCCAGTGCATCGTGGTGGGCAACGACCGGCCGTACATCGCGGCACTGGTGACGGTGGATCAGGAGGCGGTCGAGCACTGGCTGGCGATGCAGGGGCGGATGCCGCTGCCCCCGGCCGAGATGGTGCGGGACCCGAGCCTGGAGACGGAGATCCGGCGGGCGGTGGTGGCGGCCAACACCCTGGTCTCACAGGCGGAGTCGATCCGGACGTTCCGGATCCTGGCGCATCCGTTCAGCGAGGAGCACGGCTTGCTCACCCCGTCGATGAAGCTGAAGCGAAAGGCGATCGAGAAGGCGTACGCGGCGGAGGTCGAGGCCCTGTACGGCTGATCCGGCCCCGCCCCGGTGCGCGAGGCGTATGTCGGGACGGCGGCCGGCCCGGCGGAATGCGATCCGGCCCCCGATCGTTGACCCTGGGAGTACCACCCGACGACGTTAGGATCGACCGCACGTGAGCACGGACAACAAGGTCCCTTCCCTCACCCTGAACAACGGCGTGCAGATGCCTCAGCTCGGCTTCGGCGTCTGGCAGGTGCCGGACGACGAGGCGGCGACGACGGTGACCACGGCCCTGGAGGCCGGCTACCGCTCCATCGACACGGCCGCGATCTACGAGAACGAGACGGGCACCGGCCGGGCCGTCGCCGGTTCGGGGATCCCGCGCGACGAGCTGTTCGTCACCACCAAGCTGTGGAACACCGAGCAGGGTTACGACTCGACCCTGCGCGCCTTCGACGCCTCGCTCGACAAGCTGGGCCTCGACTACGTCGACCTGTACCTGATCCACTGGCCGGTGCCGGCCAAGGACGCCTATGTCGACACGTACCAGGCGTTCGAGAAGATCCACGCCGACGGCCGCGCCCGGGCCATCGGTGTCTCGAACTTCCTCCCCGAGCACCTGGAGCGGCTGATCGGGGAGACCTCGATCGTGCCCGCCGTGAACCAGATCGAGCTGCACCCGCATCTGCAGCAGCGAGCGACTCGCGCGGCGCACGCCGTGCACGACATCGCGACCGAGGCGTGGTCGCCGCTGGGGCAGGGCAAGGGCCTCCTGGAGGTTCCGGCGATCGTCGCGATCGCCCAGAAGCACGGCCGCACCCCGGCCCAGGTGGTGCTGCGCTGGCACCTGCAGACCGGGAACGTGGTCATCCCGAAGTCGGTGACCCCGTCCCGTATCCGGGAGAACATCGACGTGTTCGGCTTCGTCCTGGACGACGAGGACATGGCCGCGATCGCCGTCCTCGACGAGGACCGGCGTCTGGGCCCGAACCCCGGCGAGTTCAACCTCGGCGCCTGAGCAGCGGCGACGGGTCAGCGTGCGAAGCGGGTGCCGGCCCGGCTGCGGCCGGCCGGCAGCCGCTTTCGCCGCGAGGACGACCCGAAACGTCGATGGGCCGCGTTCAGACGACGGTGAGGACGATCTTCCCGCGCGTCCGGCCCGACTCCCCCAGCTCGTGCGCCTTCGCCGCCTCCGCCAGCGGCAGCACCGTGTCGACCTCGGGCCGCAGCCGTCCCGTCTCCACCAGCTCCGCCAGGCCGAGCAGGCCCGCGTAGTCCGGCTCGACGAGGGTGAAGCCGGTGCGGATGCCCCGCTCCGTCGCGACCGGTACGGCGTCGGGCGACGGCAGTGTCACCAGCGTGCCGCCCTCCCGGAGCACCGGCAGCGAGCGGGTGCCGTAGTCGCCGCCGTAGCTGTCGAGGACGATGTCCACGTCCCGTACGGCCTCGGCGAAGTCGGTCGTCGTGTAGTCGATCGGCTCGTCGACGCCCAGCGCGCGCAGGAACGCGTGCTTGGCGGCACTGGCCGTACCGATGACGTACGCGCCGCGGGCCTTGGCGATCTGGACGGCGAGGTGGCCGACGCCGCCCGCCGCCGCGTGGACCAGGACCCGCTGCCCGGCGCGGAGCGCGGCGGTCTCGGTCAGCGCCTGCCAGGCGGTGAGCCCGGCGAGCGGCAGCGCCGCGGCCTCGACGTGGGAGAGGCCGGCGGGCTTGCGGGCGAAGTGGCGGGCCGGGCCGGTGACGTACTCGCCGTAGCCGCCCGCCTGGCGCGGGAACTCGGGCATGCCGAAGACCTCGTCGCCGGGGGCGTAGAGGGTGACGCCGAGTCCGACGGCCTCGACGACGCCGGAGACGTCGTAGCCCAGGACCGGGGTCTCGCCCCACATGCCGAAGCCGCCGGTGGCGCGGGACTTCCAGTCGACCGGATTGAGACCGGCCGCGTGGACGCGGACGAGGATCTCGGTCGGGCCGGGTTCGGGGCGGGCCACGCGGGCCTCGGCGAGGACCTCGGGACCGCCCCACTCGACGGCGGTGATCGCGCGCATGGTCGCGGAGGCGGCGGTGGGCATGTCGTTCATGAGAGGCGCTCCTGTGCGAGGGGTGCCGGTGGGTTCCCGGCGGCCACCAGCCTCGGGGAGATCACAGCTCTCCAGTACTGGCCAGATGGCCATGATGTGACAGAATCCGGCCATGCCCCCTTCCGCGCCTCCGCCCCACCGGGTCGCCGTGCTCGCCCTGGACGGTGTGATCCCCTTCGAGCTGGGGATTCCGTCCCGGATCTTCGGCGCCGCCCTCACCGAGGACGGCTCGCCCCTCTACGACGTGCGCGTCTGCACGCTCGACGGCGGCCCGGCCCGCACGTCCGACGGCTTCTCGATCGCCGCCGCGCACGGTCCGGAGATCCTCTCGGAGGCCGACACCATTGTCGTTCCGCCCACGCACGAGCTGCGCACGCGCGCGGAGGACGGCTCGCTGGGTGCCGAGCTGACGGCGGCGCTGGAGCGGATCCGGCCCGGCGCGCGGACCGTCTCCATCTGCACGGGGGCGTACGCCCTCGCCGCCGCCGGTCTGCTCGACGGCCGGCGCGCCACCACCCACTGGTACGAGGCCGCCCATTTCCGGTCGCTCTTCCCGCGCGTACGGCTCGACGAGGACGTCCTGTTCGTGGACGACGGTGACGTGCTGACCTCGGCGGGGGCGGCGGCCGGGGTCGATCTCTGCCTTCACCTGGTGCGGCGGGACCACGGCAGCGCCACGGCCAACCAGGCCGCCCGGCTCTGCGTCGTCCCGCCGTGGCGGGACGGCGGACAGGCGCAGTACATCGAGCGCCCGGTTCCCAGCCCGTCCTCGGCCACCACCGCGCCGACCCGCGCCTGGGCGCTGCAACGCCTGGACCGGCCGCTGACACTGGCCGAGCTCGCGGCGCACGCCGGGATGAGCGTACGGACCTTCACCCGCCGCTTCCGCGACGAGGCGGGGACGACGCCGGGACAGTGGCTGACCGCCCAACGGGTCGAGGTCGCCAAGCAGTTGCTGGAGACCAGTGACCTGACGGTGGATCATATCGCGGACCGGTCCGGCTTCGGCAGCGGCAATTCCCTGCGTCAGCACATGCGCGCCCTGGTCGGCATCTCCCCGGCCGCCTACCGGCGCACCTTCCACCGGACGACGGACGAGGAGTACGCACGGTGAGCGGTTCGCCCACACCGGTCGAAGAGGGTCTCTACCGGGTACGGAACGTGGCCAGCGGGCTGCTCCTGGAGGTGTACGACGGTTCGACGCGCAGCGGCGCCAACGTACAGCAGGGCAAGGAGAACGGGACGGCCGGCCAGCACTGGCACATCGTGCCGGTTCCGAACGGCGGCGGCCTCCATCATCTGGTCAACGCGGCCAGCGGCAAACGGCTCGACGTGGCGGGCGCCTCCACCGAGAACGGCGCCAACGTCCAGCAGTGGAAGGCGAACAACTTCGGCGCGCAGGAGTGGATCATCGAGCAGGACCTCCAGTCACCGGGCACGGTAGCGCTGGTGAGTTTCATCAGCGGGCTGCTCCTGGAGGTGGAGGGCGCCTCGACGGAGGACGGCGGCAATGTGCGGCAGTGGGAGGACACCGACTCCCCTTCCCAGTGGTGGCGGCTGGAGCCGGTGTCCTGACGGCTGCGGTCCGGGACTAGCCCTTGCGTGCCGTGTGGATCGTGCGGGCGGAGAGCCGGAACAGGTCGCCGCGGCGGTGCAGGGACAGGGGCTCGGAGGGGTCGAGGAGCCGGTCCAGGGCCTTCCGGTCGTCGGCCGCGAGGTGGTCGCCGTCGACGCTGCGCCGACGCTCGAAGTGGGCGAGGATGTGCTCCCGGACGACCGGGGTGACGGGGGCGGGGCTGTCGGCCAGGAAGGTGCGCGTGCCGGCCGGGGTCAGGCCGGCGGCGGACAGGAGTGCGCGCCAGTCGTCGATCTCGTCCTTGGAGTCGGGCAGATCCGCCCGCATCCGGCCGAAGCGTTCGGCGTCCAGCGCGTCGAGCCGGGCCTCCAGGCCGGGGCGGCCGACGCCCTGGTTCCACGGCAGGTGGCGGCCGGGCAGGCCGCCCTCGACGAGGACCATGAGGCCGCCGGGGCGCAGACGTTCGGCGAAGGAGGCGAGCGCGGCCCGCTGATCGCCGATGTGGTGCAGGGAGTTACCGGCCCAGATGACGTCCGCCTCGCCCAACCGGTCGATGGCCTCGGGGAGTTCGGCGAGCAGGGTGGAGACGCGGTGGCCGAGCCCGCGGGACTCGGCGCGGGCGGCCGCGCGTTCCAGGAGCTGCGGGGTGCCGTCGACGGCGACGGCCTCGGCGTCCGGGAAGGCCTCCGCGAGGAGCGCGGTGATGACGCCGGGTCCGCTGCCGACGTCCAGGATCCGGCGGACGCCGACCGGGGGGACGAGGGTGCCGAGCCAGCGGGCCGCCTCGGTGTAGAGGGAACTCTCGACCTCGGCCTGGCGCTCCAGGAACGTCGCCATCTCGGCCCAGTCCAGATGGGTGCTGTCGTCGTGGTGGTGATGGTGTTGGCTCATGACGACAGCGTGCGGCGGGCGGGTCGGGAGCGCGAGAATTATTGCCGTTCCGGCAAAGAATTCACCCTGTTCCCCGGTGCTCGCGCGGGCTGATCCCCCGCACCCGCTTGAAGGAGGCGCTGAGCGCGAACGCGCTGCTGTAACCGACCTGGCGGGCCACGGATTCGACCGTGGCGTCCGTCTCCCGCAGCAGATCCGCCGCGAGGGCGAGGCGCCAGCCGGTGAGGTACGCCATCGGGGGCTCCCCCACCAGATCGGTGAACCGCCGCGCGAGCGCCGCCCGCGAGACACCCGCCCGGGCGGCGAGGGAGGCGACCGTCCAGGGGTGGGCCGGGTCGTTCTGCAGGAGGCGGAGCGCCCGTCCCACGACGGGGTCGGCCATGGCGCGGTACCAGGCGGGGGCCTCGCCGCCGGGCCGGGAGAACCAGGCGCGGACGGCGGCGATGAGGAGCAGGTCCAGGACCCGGTCGAGCACCACGCTCTGGCCCGGTTCGTCGCGCGCGATCTCCTCGTCGAGGAACGGCATGAGGGGGCAGCTCCACACCTCGGCGGGGAGGTGGAGCAGGGCGGGCAGCGCGTCGAGCAGCCGCCGGCTGACCTCGCCGTCCATCTGGTAGGTGCCGACGAGCAGGGTGGTCGAACCGTCGAGCGCGTTGCCCCAGCTGCGGACGCCCAGGTGCATGGACTCGGAGAGCGGCTCTCCGCTCAGGGTGGTGCAGACGCCGCCGGGGCCGATGACGGCGCGCGGCGGGGCGTCGGTGGAATAGGCGACGGTGTACGGCTCCGGGCCTCGGGCGATCGCGATGTCGCCGGGGCGCAGCAGGACGGGGTCGCCCTGGCCGGGGACGATCCACGCCTCGCCCTCGGTGACGCACATCAGACAGAGCGGTGCGCGATCCTCGATCCGGACGGACCAGGGCGGCTCCATGATCATCCGGAGGAGGAAGGCCCCTTTGGCCCGGGGTCCGTCGAGGAGTCCGGCGAGAGCGTCCATGGGGTCGAAGCGTAGACGCAGGCGTATGGGGGTGAGTCTGTGGAGCATGGGAAGCGAGGCGGCCGCCCGCCAGTCTTGAGCCATGACGACGCAGACGAACACGCACCACTTCCCCACCACGCAGACGGTCCTCGTGACGAGCGCAACCGGCAAGACCGGGCGGCGCGTGGCCGAGCGCCTCGCGGCGCGCGGCGCGACCGTGCGGGCCGGATCCCGCACCGGAACGACCCGGTTCGACTGGGAGAACTCGGAGACCTGGGCCCCGGCGCTGCGGGGCGCGGAAGCCGCGTATGTGAACTACCACCCGGACCTGGCCGCGCCGGGCGCGGTCGAGGCCATGCGGACCTTCGGCGAGCTGGCCGTGGCGCACGGGGTGCGGCGGCTGACGCTGCTGTCCGGTCGCGGCGAGCCGGAGGCGGTCCGGTCCGAGGAGGCGCTGCGCGCCTCTGGGGCCGAACTCACCGTCGTGCGCGCCGCGTTCTTCGCCCAGAACTTCAGCGAGGGCGCACTGGCCGAGGGTGTCGCGGCGGGCACGCTCGCGTTCCCCGCGGGCGAGACGCCCGAGCCGTTCATCGACGTGGACGACCTGGCGGACGTGGTCGTCGAGACACTGGTCCAGGACGGTCACGCGGGCCTGGTGCACGAGGTGACCGGTCCTCGGCTGCTGACGTTCGCGGAGGCGGCGGCGGAGATGTCCCGCGCGTCGGGCCGGGAGGTGACGTACGTCCCGATGGACGAGGACGCGTACGCGGCACTGCTCGCGGAGTTCGGGCTTCCGGAGCCCGAGGCGCGCTGGCTGTCGTCGCTCTTCACGATGCTGCTCGACGGCCACAACGCGTCGGTGACGGACGGGGTGAAGCGCGTCCTGGGCCGCGACCCGCGCGACTTCACCGCCTTCGCTGCGGGGGTGGCCTGGCACGCCTGACCGGTGTGCTCTCGCGCTTCGCGGCGAGCCGGAGTCAGCCGAGGTACCGGCCGGCCAGGGACGCGATCGTCTCCGTGAGGCGGGTGCGGAGTTCGGCGGGTTCGAGGACCTCCACGTCCGCACCCGGGGAGAGGAAGTGGTCGTGGGCGTGGGTGAGCGACTCGATGGGGAGGACGGACGCTGGGCCGTCCGCGTCCGCTTCCGCGGGTCGGGGATCTCCGCCGACACCGCCCGCTGGGAGCAGGCATTCGCGCCCGCGGGCGGGGACCGTGACGGCGACCGCGAGGAATGGGTGACGAACTGGGTGATGGAGTTCAGCCGCGTGGGACGGGCCGGCGGTAGGCCGTCAGCCGGTACTCGGGGTCGGCGCGCCGGCCGTCCTGGTCCGGGAGTGCGGCGAGCGCGGCGGTGAGCGCGGCGGAGGTCTCGGCGTCGCCGCGGAACCACGAGGCGTAGGAGCCGCGGCGCAGCTTCTCGGCCGTTCCGCGTGGCGTGCCGCCCTGGCCGTGGCCGGTGAAGCACGTGGTCCCGGCCGGTTCGAGACCGTGGGCGGCGGCGTACGCCTCGACGCGGTCGGCCCGGTCGGAGGCGTGCTCGTACGAGCGGTGGGGGGCGAGAAGGCGGTCGATGTCGCTGCCGACGTCGTGAGCGCCGTCCTTGTCGACCGTGACGACGAGGACGCCGCCGGGGCGCAGCACCCGGGCGGCTTCGGCGACGATCGCGTCGGCGAACGGGACGAGGTGGAGCAGCCAGACCGCGCTGACCGCGTCGACGGAGGCGTCGGGGAGGGGCAGCCGCCGGGCGTCGGCGAGCGCGACCCGGCCGGGGAGGCGCTGGGCCGCCTTGCGGGCCATGCCGTACGCGGCGTCGAAGCCGTGTACCCGCAGCCCGGGGCGGCCGAGCCGCTCGGTGACCAGTCCGGTGCCGCAGGCGAGGTCGAGAAGGGTGCGGGCGCCGGGCGGGACCAGGCGCAGGACGGCCTCGGCCGCGGCGCGGGCCCGGGGCACACCGCCCCGGGTCTCGTCGTAGCGGTCCGCCTCGGCGTCGTAGTCCAGCAACGTCTCGCCCACACGGCCGATACCACGGTCCATCAGTCGGCCCCGTGCGTCGGGGCGATCGCCTCCACACGCTCGGCCAGCTCGAAGTCCTTCTCGGTCACCGCGTCTCCCGCGGAGTGGGTGTTCACGGAGACGGCGACGGTGTTGTAACCGAGCGTCAGATCGGAGTGGTGGTCGAGTTCCTGCTGGATCTGTGCCACATGGACGACCATCGCGGTGGCCGCGAAGTGGTCGCCGAGACGGTAGGTGCGGGTGATCCGGTCATCCGCCAGGGACCAGCCGGGGAGCTCTCGCAGCCGGTCCTCGATCTCCTTCTGCGACAGCGGCTCAGTGGGCATGTCCGTACTCCCTCCGGTCGGGATTGCTGACGGTGACGATACGGTCCCGGGGACTCGATACCCGGGCCGACACCTGGGTTACCGTCTGACCATGACAACTCTCGCGACCGACACGGGCGTAGGGCCGCTTCTGCGGGGCTGGCGTGAGCAGCGGCGGCTGAGCCAGTTGGAGCTTGCGCTGAGGGCCGATTCCTCGGCCCGGCACATCTCGTTCATCGAGACGGGCCGCTCCCGGCCGAGCGAGGAGATGATCCTGCGTCTCGCCGAGCATCTGGAGGTGCCGGTACGGGAGCGCAACGCGCTTCTGCTCGCGGCGGGTTACGCGCCCCGGTTCACGGAGTCGGCGCTGGACGGCCGGCGGCTGGAGACGCTGCGGGAGGGGATCGGTCGGCTGCTCGCGGGCTACGACCCGTATCCGGCGCTCGTCGTGGACGGCTCGTACACGGTGGTGGCGGCCAATCAGGGCATCGGGCTGCTGATGGCCGGGCTTCCGGAGCATCTGCTGGCCCCGCCGATGAACGCGATGCGGATCACGCTGCACCCGGAGGGGCTCGCCCCGCGGATCCGGAACCTGCGGGAGTGGCGGGGCCATCTGCTGGCCCAGATGGAGCGGCAGATCGGCCTGGCCCGCTCCGAGGCGCTGCGCAGCCTGTACGAGGAGGTGGCGGCGTACCCGTTGCCGCAGGGGGCCGGGGATCCGGAGGACCGGGAGGACCCGGAGCCGTACCCGTACTTCGCGCTGCCGATGCGGATCGAGCACGACGGGCGGGTGCTGTCGTTCGTGTCGTCGATCTCGACGTTCAACACTCCGATGGACGTGACGGTCGCCGAGCTGGCCATCGAGACGTTCCTCCCGGCCGACCCGGCGACGGTCGCGTATCTGCAGTCGCTGCCGACGCCGCGACCGACGACGTAGCCGCCCTACGCCGCGGCCCGCAGGGCCGACCACTGCAGTGCGGCGAAGCCGGCGACGGTGGCGGCCTGCAGCGGCGTCCACACCAGCCCGGCGGTGGTGGGCTCCAGCCAGGCGACGAGGGCGACGATGCTGAGCACGGCCCAGAGGACGTTGGCGTCGACGACGAGCTTCACACCGAGGGCCGGGGGCTGCGGCCGGCTCGCCAGCCAGGCGACGCCCGCGGCGAACGCGGTGAGGAAGAGGCCGAGTTCGAGGAGGAGTGCCGAGTCGACTCCGAGCAGCTCCCCCAGCGGCCCGGAGGCGGCGAGGTAGGCGAGGCCGTTGGCGCCGGTGACCACGGCGTCGAGGGCGAGGAAGCGGCGCACCATGGACTGCGGGCGGGTGGTGCGGGAGAGACCGGCGAGCAGGGCCTGGGACATGACGGATCAACCTCCATGGGAGACGTTCGCGCTGGTGGCGGACCCGGAGCTCGGGCGGAGTGCGCCGCCCGAGTTCCGGTGGACACCACGATGCCGCCCTGGGCGGCACGGGTCGATGACGTCCCAGGTAATGGGGGTCGTCCTGCGGCTGCGGGTGCCGGCGCCTATCCGGCCCTGGCACCCGGACAGGCATCAGCGCCAGATGGTCTGGACGGAGTCGAGCTGGACCCAGGTGATCGGGTTGCCGGTGTTGCCGCCGTAGATGCTCACCGAGCCC